>CADCCB010000005.1 GCA_902799905.1 uncultured Prevotellaceae bacterium | reverse complement strand
TTATATGAGAAATTACATGGTCCATTACATGATAATTATATGTTTGTTAATCACCTTTTTTCTTGGAAACGAATTTTCCTAATTGAACCTAATTTTTTTAATGTTTATATTAAAATCAATTCGTGGATCAAATTAGATATAATTAGGCAAATTCGTTTCTTAAAAACGCCTTCGTTTCTTAATCGAACACCATCACTTTCGTTTCCCATCGGAATGCCTCGGACGGGTCGTCCGAATGCCTTCTACGACCCGTACGGATGCTTTGCAACAATCGTCCGAATGCTTCCTTTGGGGGGTAAGGAAGCATTCGGACGGAGGATAGGAGGCATTCGGACGGAGGATGGAAGGCATTCGCGTACGGAAAACTGAGAGTTGAGAAGTGATAGGTATGATCACTTCTTCGCCGTGGTGCACTCGTTGACCAGATAGACAATGCTCATGTACGGGATGCCCGTGTTCGACTCTAGGCCAATCTCGCAGGTGCGACTATTGGAATAGCCCACCTCGATGTGGTTAGCCTCTATCTGCGGACGCAACTTGCGCAGGCCATACTTGTTCAACTCGGGGAAGGTGAAGCCACGGTCGCCCGCAAAGCCACAACAGCCCACGCCTTCGGGCAGGAACACATGGTTAGAGCAGAGTTTGGCAAGGGCTATCATATCCTTATCGACACCCATCTGACGCGTAGAACAGGTGATATGCAGGGCGACAGGACGGTCGATAGGATGGAAGTCGAGCCGGTCTATGAGATAGGTCATGATAAACTCGGCAGGCTCGTACAACTTCATGCTCTTCATCACCCGCTTCATGCGGTGGAGACAGGGGCTCTGGGCGCAGAGCACAGGATAGCGGCCCTGCTCAGAGGCCTTCCACAGGGCGGCTTCGAGTTCGGCACTCTTGCGGTCGGCAATGTCGAGCATGCCCTTCGACTCCCATATCTGTCCGCAGCACATACGCTCCATGCCTTCAGGGAAGATTACCTCGAAGCCGGCTTTCGCCATGAGTTGGATAATCTCGTCGACCAGGGTGTGCTTCACCTTCGCCTCCTTGGACAAGCCCATGGTCTGGTTGATGCAGGATGGGAAGTAGACTACCTTCTGACATTGACCATTGACCATTCTTGCGTCCCGTTGGTAGCAAGCGTCCTTCGGCCGAGCGGAACATTGACCATTATTTGCTTCCGCCGTACCATTCTCCTTTGAGGTGAGGCTCTTCTCGATGATGAACTGCGTGAGGTCGCTCTTCTTGGGCTGGCGCTTCTTTTGCGGCATAGCCGTGTTCCAAAGGGGCAGTCCCATCTTGTTCATCGTGCGACAGATATCCGTCATCAGCGTCGGACCAAGGGTGACATGGGCAGTATGGGCCACGTCCAGGACCACACGCAGACCACTCTTGATGCCTGCCAAATGGTTAGCGGCAAACTCGCCGACACGATAGCCCATTGGACTCTCGTTCATGTCCATCTGACGAATCAGGTGGGTGAGTTCGCCCGTATTGATCTTCATCGGACAAGAGGTGGCACAGAGGCCATCGGTAGCACAGGTCTGGTCGCCATAGTATTTGTACAGTTTCTTCAGCGTGGCAAGGCGCGCTGCGGCTGCCATTCCAGCGGGGGAACCGCCGGACGCACGGACAGCGGCCCCTAAAGCACGAATTTCACGCTGCACGGCAATGCGCATCCTCGAAGAGAGGGTGAGGCCACACGACATACAGTTGACCTCGCAGAAGCCACACTCTATGCACTTATTGGCACGCTTCACCTGCTCGATGGTCTCCTTGGCAGTAGAGAGCGCAGGATCCATCAGATGACGGCCGCCATCGGGCACGCTGGCATAATCGAAATCGAGTTCAGGCAAGGGTTTCAGGCACTTGATGAAGCAGTCGGGATCATCATTGAAGATGACACCACGGTTCAGGAGCCCATCAGGATCGAAGATGGCCTTCAGTTCCTTCATCGCCTCATAGGCCTTCTCGCCCCACTCATACTTCACAAACGGAGCCATGTTGCGGCCCGTGCCATGCTCGGCCTTCAGCGAACCGTCGTAGTCCTCGACCACGAGTTTGGCCACGTCGCGCATCATCTTGGCATAGCGGGCCACCTCGTGCTCGTCGGCAAAACTCTGGTTCAGGATGAAATGGTAGTTACCCTCGAAGGCATGGCCGTAGATGCAGGCATCATCATAGCCGTGGTCGGCAATCAGTTTCTGCAGTCTGACCGTGGCTTCTGGCAGGCTCTCGATGGGGAATGCCACATCCTCGATGAGACACGATGTGCCCACAGGACGCGTGCCACCCACGCTGGGGAAGATGCCTGAGCGGATGGCCCAGTACTTGCCATAGATGGCAGGATCTTCAGTAAACTCAGCAGGGACGTACAACTTAAACTCTGCCAGACAGGCCTTGATGGCAGCAATCTTCTCGACCAACTGCTCGTGGGTGATGCCCTTCGTCTCGGTGAGGATAGCCGTGAGGTCATGATAATCGCCAGGCTCCACACCCGCGATGAGACCAGCATCCACATCGGCCTTGTACTGCAGGAATACGGGGTCGTCAACCGAACTGAGCGACTTGTAGTCCAGCATCTCGGCACTCTTCACCATCAGGTTCTCAGCACTCATCTCAAGGTCTTCCTTGCCAGCCTGCAGTTTCTTCATAGCCACCACAGCCTCGCAACTCTCCTTCATCGTGAGGAAATAGACCATTGCTGAAGCCTTGAAAGGATAGTCCTTCAGCGTGCGCATCGTCACCTCTGAGAGGAAGGCCAGCGTGCCCTCGCTGCCTACGATGGAATGGGCAATGATGTCGAACGGGTCGTCATAAGCCACCAGCGGGCGCAGGTTAAGGCCCGTCACGTTCTTGATGCTGTATTTCTTGCGGATACGCTCAGAGAGTTCCTTGTCGGCTCGCACCTTGTCGCGCAGGGCTACAATCTTCTCCAGAAATTCAGGATGCGAACGGGCAAACTGCTCACGGCTGTCGGCATCGCCCGTATCGAGGATGGTACCATCAGCCAGAATGAGGCGTGCAGAGATGAGCATGCGGTCGCTGTTAGCATGTACGCCACAGTTCATGCCCGATGCGTTGTTCACCACGATGCCACCCACCATCGCACTTCCGATGCTTGCAGGATCGGGCGGAAACACCCGTCCGTAGGGCTTCAGTATCGCATTGACGCGAGCGCCCACGATACCTGGCTGCAGACGGATAGCCTCTCCCTCGGAAGAAGCCATTACCCACTTCTCCCAATGCTTTCCTGCCACAATCAGCACAGAGTCCGTACAACTCTGACCTGAAAGCGACGTACCAGCAGCACGGAAGGTGAAGGGCAACTGGTATTTGCGACACAGGCGCACAATCTTGCTGACTTCCTCCTCGCCGTCACTACGAATGACGACCTTTGGAATCTGGCGATAGAAACTGGCATCCGTTCCCCAGCCAAGGGTACGGAGCACATCGGTATAGATGCGGTCAGACGGCAATATCCGTCTGAGTTCGCTTAAAAATTCATTTATATTCATGGCGGTAGCAAATTTTTCACTTTTCACTATTCCCTTTACCCTTAAATCACGTGTAATCCCAGGAACACCATCAATCCGTTCATCAGAATCCAGAAGATGGCAAACGGCATCGTCTTACGCATTATATCGCCATCCTTGCCCTCCATGTTACAGGCAGCCGTAGCAATAGCGATAGACTGTGGCGACAGCAGTTTTCCACCCTCAGAGCCAGCACAGTTGGCTGCAGCAAGCCAGTTGGTCTCGCTGCCACTGACACCAAAGAACGTGCCTTGATTCACCAAGCCGAGGTCGCTGGCAGCCGTGGCCTGCAGTTTGCCAAAGAGGATATTGGCATTCGTGGCCGAGCCTGTCACAAAAGTGCCGATAGAACCAATGAGCGGGGCGAAGAAGGGGAACAACGAACCCGTCAGCGCCACCAGTCCCTTCGCAATATCGTTGGTCATACCAGTATTGTTCATCAGCATCGCCATCGCCACCAGACAGCAGATGGTGACCACCGTTTTATGCAGAGCGACGGTGGTCTTTGCCAACATCACCATCAGTTTCCTGAAACTCAAGCCCTGTATCATGCCGCCAATCACGGCTCCAAGGAATATCATCAGACCAGCATTGGAGAGCCAGCCAAACTTAAAGGCATTGCCAATGACGGGGATATCGAACTTCGTCACCAGACTCTGATTCAGCAGTTCGTTGACAGGCGGCACTATCTTACTCGATATCAGGATGAAGAAGATGATCAGGCCATAGACGCTCCAGGCCTTGAGCGACTTGAGCATACCAAACGATTGCTTCTCGACATGAACCGCATCTTTACTGGCAGGGTTGTGCAAGAACAGTCTGTTGTAAATCAGCATGGCGCAGATGGCTGCCACAGAACCAAGGATAGCGGGCGTCTCAGGACCAATGAAATGGGCACAGCAGAACTGAACAATGATAGAACAGGTGCCTACAAACAGCGCAATACCGATATTCTTCAGTATCTTCTTGTGGTCGGTCAGCATCAGGATCAGGAACGGCGTGATATAAAACATCAGCGACAGTTGCAGGATAATAAAGGTGGCCACTTCACAGAGTTCCTCTGGCGTAGCCGCACCACTGGCCGTCACCTGGTTGGCCAGCGTTGTAGCAGGCAGTCCCACAGCACCAAAGCCCACCGCCACCGTATTGGCAACAAGACAGATCACAGCCGAGAACATCGGCTTGAAACCAAGACTGATCAGGATGGCTGCAGGTATAGCCACTGCCGTGCCAAAGCCTGCCATACCTTCGAGCACGCCACCCAGGCCCCACGTCAGCAGGAGTACCAGCAAGCCCTTGTCAGAGGTCATCTGGATAAACTGCGTCTTGATGGTCTCTATCTCCTTGGTCTCACAAAGAATGTTATAACTGAAGATGGCAAAGATGATGATGAGGATAATGGGGAAGCACGCCTTGAGCAGGCCCTCCACCACAGACCATAGCGTGACGTCATAGATGGACGTCTCAGCATATTTCTCTGGCATGATACCCATGACGGGCACAGCGAATAAAGCCAAGACAACGGTGACAATAAGCGTAACGATAGCACTCCTGTAGCCAGAGACCTTGAATCCCATCATCAGTACGATGAGCAGCAAGATTGGGATAGCAGAAATAATAGCAGTCATAGCAGTTTTCTTTTTGGTTAATAGTATCTATTGGTATATCAGGACTGCTCCCAATAAACGATAGGCTTTGTTTTCGCAACAAAGATAGTAAATATTTCTGATATTCTCAAAAAAAAAGAAAAGAAAAAATGCTTTTCTGTATTATTCTGGGCGTTTTCCCAGTTCCCAAAAGGCAACGGCAGCAGCGGCAGCCACATTGAGGGAGTCAACACCATGAGCCATTGGGATGCGCACCACATAGTCGGTAGATGCTATCGTCTCCTTGGGCAGTCCGTCGCCCTCGGTACCCATCACGATAGCCAAACGGGGCTCTTGCTTGAGCACAGGGTCATCGAGTGAAATAGAGTTATCCGTCAGGGCCATCGCCACGGTCTTGAAGCCCAGCGCCTTCAGGTCCTCATAACTGTCGAGCCACGTCCAAGGCACGAGGAACACGGAGCCCATAGACACACGCACGGCACGACGGTTCAAAGGGTCACAGGAGTTTCGCGTGAGCAGTACTGCCTCGATGCCCAGGGCTGCTGCCGAACGGAAGATAGCACCGATATTCGTGGTATCCACTACCCCATCGATGACCACCACGCGACGCGTATCCTTGAGCACTTCCTGCAAGGGTCTGGCCAGCGGACGGCGCATGGCACAAAGCACGCCACGCGTCAGGGTGTAGCCCGTCAGTTGGGCCAGCAACTCACGGTCGCCCGTATAGACAGGAATATCGCCACAACGGGCAATGATATCTGCAGCATCGCCTGTGATATGACGTCGTTCACAGAGTAAAGAGAGCGGCTCGTAGCCTGCATCGAGCGCCACACGTATGACCTTGGGGCTCTCTGCTATGAAGATGCCCTTCTCTGGGTCGAGCGCATTGCGCAACTGGGCTTCAGTCAGGCGACCAAACACCTCAAGTCCAGATTCACTCAAAGACGTTATTTCCTTTGTCATACAGATACTTATGATGTCATACGAATAATAATATTGTCACACAGCGCTCGAGCTCCGCTCGCTTGCTACCGAAGGGACGCAAGAAAGCACAGAAATCACAGAAATATTTACCAAGCAAAGCGACTGAAAGAAATTTTTCACTATTCACTATTCACTTTTCACTATTCACTTTTCCCTTCTATTGCGCCTCGCGATATTTCCCCTCCTCTTTATCACCAAGCATCGAGAGGTACGACTGATAGCGGCTCTCTGCGATATAATGTTCCTCTACTGCCTTTATCACAGCACAGCCAGGCTCGTGGGTATGAGTGCAATTAGAGAAACGGCAGTCTTTTGAGAAGTGGAAGATATCCTTGAAATAACCCGTTATCTCCTCAGGTTCCATATCGAAGGTGCCAAAGCCCTTGATACCTGGGGTGTCGATGAGGTAACTACATTGACCATTGACCATTCTTGCGTCCCGTTGGTAGCAAGCGTCCTTCGGCCGAGCGGAACATTGACCATTATTACCTACCGCCTCCGTTTGCGCAGCAGAATGGTCAATGGTCCGCTCGGCTCTGCCGCTTGGCTCGTCCAAGAATGGTAAATGGTCAATGGTCAATGGTGAATGGTCAATGGGTATCATCTCGCTAAACGTGGTGGTATGCATACCCATATTATGGGCATCGCTGATTTCCGCCGTGCGCAGATTGGCACTAGGCACCAAACAGTTGATGAGGGTCGACTTACCCACCCCACTATTGCCACTGAGCAATGTGATCTTGCCATCGAGCAAAGGGCGCAGTTCTTCTATCCCCACACCCGTCTCAGCCGATACCTGACGACATTCATAGCCGATGGTCTCGTAGAGGGTGACCATCGCCTGCTGGTAGCGTAACAGGTCTTCATCGAGCAGATCGGTCTTGTTGAACACCAGGACTACAGGCACGCGATAGGCCTCAGCCGAAGCCAGGAAACGATCGATAAAGGTGGTAGAGGTCTGAGGATTAGTCACCGTAACAATAAGAAATGCCTGGTCCACGTTAGCCGCAATGATATGACTCTGCTTCGAGAGGTTGATACTCTTGCGGATGATATAGTTACGGCGATCCTCTATCTCTGTTATGAAGGCTGTTTGCTGTTGGCTATTGGCTGTTGGCTCCTGACAAACCACAGAAACCCTGTCGCCCACGGCAACGGGGTTGGTGGAACGGATGCCCTTCAGGCGGAAGTTACCCTTCACCTTACACTCAAGCAGTTGGCCATCGTCCGTACGGACGGTGTACCAACTGCCTGTATTCCTAATGACGAGTCCCTTCATATATTAAGGTAAAAGTGAATAGTGAATAGTGAAAAATTTGCTGCCGCATCTAAACATGTAACTGAGGAGCGGTAGCAAATTATTCACTTTTCACTATTACCTATTCCTTTAAACCGTCATAATCTCCTTGTTCTTGGCCTCAATCAGTTCGTCAAGTTTCTTGATATACTTGTCGTGGAGTTTCTGAAGTTCCAGTTCGGCATCCTTCTCGTTGTCCTCGCTGAGACCATCCTTAATGGCCTTCTTCAGTTTATCCTTGATATCGCCACGCACATTGCGCACCTCGACCTTGGCTTTCTCAGCAATCTTGTTGCATTGCTTCACCAAGTCACGACGGCGCTCCTCCGTGGGCTGAGGGATAGCCAGGCGAATCACCTCACCATTGTTCTCAGGCGTGATGCCTACATCGCTATCCATGATGGCCTTCTCAATGTCGCGAATCTGCTTCTTGTCCCAAGGCTTGATGGCGATGGTACGGGCATCAGGACAGTTGACGGTTGCCACCTGGTTGAGGGGCACCCTACTGCCATAAGATTCTACACGAACGCCATCGAGGATGGCCACATTGGCACGTCCGGCACGAATACGGTTGAGTTCTTCCTCAAGAAACATGGCTGCCATCTCCATGCGTTCTTCCGCACTTCTTAATGTCTCTTTTACGTCTATCATAATGTCATGTTTTAAGTTTCTGCTGACAAATTTAGTGCTTTTATTTGAAATAAACAACAAAAAGAAGAATTTTTTCTCAAAAAGTTACAATTTGTCCAAAGCCTGACGGATGTCGGCCAGCAGATCATCAACATTCTCGATGCCCACAGAAAGACGAATCAGGTCTGGTGCCACACCTGCCTCAAGCAGTTGTTCGTCGCTCAACTGACGATGGGTATGACTGGCGGGATGGAGCACACAGGTGCGGGCATCGGCCACATGGGTGACAATGCAGATGAGTTGCAGGGAATCCATGAAGCGGATAGCCGTCTCGCGCGTTCCCTTCAGTCCGAAGGCAATAACGCCACAAGAGCCGTTTGGCATATATTTCTGGGCCAGTTGGTGACTCTCATCGCCTGGCAGACCACTATAATGTACCCATGCCACACGACTGTCAGCCTGCAAGAATTCTGCTATGCGCTGGGCATTCTCACAATGACGCTGCATGCGCAGATGGAGTGTCTCCAGGCCAATGTTCAGCAGGAAGGCATTATGAGGCGAGGGAATGCTACCCAGGTCACGCATCAGTTGGGCCGTGAGTTTTGTCATGTATGCCATCTTGCCAAACTTCTTCGTGTAGGTCAGTCCGTGGTAGGACTCATCAGGCGTGCAGAGGCCTGGGAACTTCTCAGCATGGGCATCCCAGTCGAAATTGCCGCTGTCCACGATACAGCCTCCCACTTGCGTAGCGTGACCATCCATATATTTCGTCGTAGAATGTGTCACGATGTCAGCGCCCCACTCGAAAGGACGACAGTTGACGGGTGTGGGGAAAGTATTGTCCACGATAAGGGGAACACCATGCTGATGGGCGATGCGGGCAAACTTCTCGATGTCAAGCACCTTACAGCCAGGGTTTGAGATGGTCTCGCCAAAGAGTGCCTTCGTGTTGGGACGGAAAGCGGCAGAGATTTCCTCTTCCGATGCCTCAGGATTGACAAACGTGCACTCGATGCCCAGTTTCTTCAGCGTCACGCCAAAGAGGTTGTAAGTGCCGCCATATATCTCGTTCGAGGTCACGAAATGATCGCCAGACTCACAGATATTGAACACGGCATAGAAATTGGCTGCCTGGCCACTGGATGTCAACATGGCTCCCACGCCGCCTTCTAGGGCTGCTATCTTGCGCGCCACGGCATCGTTGGTGGGGTTCTGCAGACGAGTATAAAAATAGCCCTCCTTCTTCAGGTCGAACAGGTCGGCCATCTCTTCTGTGTTATCATACTTGAACGTGGTGCTCTGGTAAATAGGGAGCACACGCGACTCTCCGTTTTTAGGTTCCCACCCTGCCTGCACGCACAGGGTTTCACGGCTCAAATTCTCTTTCATTGCTTGATAAGTTTTAAATTTTGGCTGCAAAGGTAGGAAATAATCACGAAATATCTACTTTTATGCCGAATAAATTTCATTTTGGTGACAAAGAATTAAAAATTATTCGTATCTTTGCACCATGATTATCGTTTTGACAGCCATCATCGATTTCGCCCTGATTGCAGCATTGACTTATTTGGCCATGAGTTATCTGAAGAGAAAAAGGATAGCCCAGCGGCTGAAAGAGAAGTGCACCAGAGAATTCAAGCAACAGGAGGAAGACATGCTGTTACGCTACAAGACCATTTTCAACACGGCCTTGTCTGACATGCTCTATTCCGATGCAGACGGTGTACTCAGAAACCTGAACCAAGAGGCCTGTGACACTTTCCACAAAACGAAAGAAGGGTTGACCAACGGCGAATACACCATCGATGAGGTGCTGGGGCCAGAAAGCAGGAGTGACTTTGAGTATTTCTATGCCACCCGTCTCCCTGACACCCCTGACGGCATGTACTACGAACAGCAAGTGGTGCCCATTCGCAACAAGGAGCAGCAACTGATAGGTTTCTTCCATACAGGCCGAGATGTATCAGAAGCGGTACACTTTGCCCACCAACTCACCGCAAGCGGCAAGGAACTGGCCCAAGCCAATGAGAATCTGCAGACCTATATCCACAACATCAACTATGTGTTGCAGGTGGGAGGCGTCAGACTGGCCTTCTACTCTCCAAAAGACCACACCCTGACCATCTTCAAGGAGAGCGACACGGTCCTGTTCACATTGACGCAGTCACGATGTATGACGCTGCTCGACGAGCCTTCGAAGCGCAAGGCCATGAGAGCCCTGAACAACATGGACAACCTCGTCCAAAAGCCTATCGACATCCATCTGCGTACCATCGTTCGACAGAAAGACGGCCTGCCCCTCCATCTGCACCTGCTGCTACACCCCACCTTCGACGAGGACGGTCAGGTGGAGGGCTATTTCGGGCTCTGCCGCGATGAGAGCGAGATTGTGTCAAAGGAACATCAACTGGCCAATGAGAGCAAGAAGGCTCAGGAGGTGGAGCATGTGAAGAACGTGTTCCTGCACAACATGAGTTACGAAATCCGCATACCCCTCACATCCGTCGTGGGTTTTGCCGAACTGCTCGAATACAGCAACGACCCTGAGGAGGAAAGCATGTTCATCGAACAGATCAAACAGAACTCTACGCACCTGCTCAACCTCATCAATGACATCCTGTTCCTCTCGCGAATCGATGCCGACATGATTGAGATCAATGAGCAGCCAGCCGACATTGCCGGGCTCTTCGGCAGTTTCTGTGAGAACGGATGGCTAAAGCACAAGAAAGAAGGCGTCAACTACATCGTAGAGAACAACTATCACCATCTGGTCGTCATCATTGATGCCCCTCATCTGAGCAACATCATAGCACAGATCACCACCAATGCTGCCCAACATACTGACGAAGGCGGCGTGACTGCACGCTATGAATACATGAACAACAAACTGGTGGTGGCCATTGAAGACACGGGTTCTGGTATCAGTACAGAAACCCAGAAGCACCTGTTCGACCGCTTCTCGTCAGACAAGACTGGCGGTACGGGGCTCGGACTGCCCATCTGTCAGGCCTTGACGACGAAGATGGGCGGCAGCATCAGCATCAGATCAAAACTGAAGAAAGGAACTACGGTATGGATCACCATACCCTGCAAGGCTATTGAAATAGACAGAAAGAAAGCAATATGATCACCGAATCCCTCACAACCATCATCCTCGTCGCCGTTGCACTGGTCCTTGCCATTGCAACAGGCATCCTATGGTGGCTCAACAGACGGCTCCAAAAGAACATTGACAACAAGGACTCGCTGGTTTCTACGGATTTGGGGACAGAGGAACTGGAAAACAACCGACAGAGGTATCAGCAGATATTCAACACGTCGCTCGTCGCCATGTCGTTATACAGCAAGGATGGCATGCTATTGGACTTGAACCAAAAGATGCGCGAACTCTGCGAATTCGACGAACAGGGGGAGAAGTTCTTCAGGAACACCTGCTTCTTCCACCTGCCTGGCTTCGATACCGACTTCGACCCAGAGAACAACGATGTCTTCCACGTTTGTCAGAAGATGGCATATCCAGAAGCCGGCTTGGATAAATATATCGAATATAAGATAAGGAGTATCAGGGACGATCAGGGACAAGTGGTCTATCACGCTTTTTCAGCACGCGACATCACAGAAGAGCGTGAGATGTATCTGAGCCAAAGACAGCATGTCAAGGAGTTGGCCAAAACCAACAAGCAGATCTCCAGATACGAAGACGAACTGCACTATCTGCTCACCAACAGCAAAATGTTTGTCTGGACCAGCAACATAGACACCCGCACCATCACCTTCTCCACAAGACTGAGCGAGATAGACGTATCCATCACCTTCGATGATTACATCGATACGCTTTGTGGGGACGAGAAAGAGGCTTCGCGCAAGTTCATGGACAACTATGCGGATCATCACCACAACCTCTCCATGATTCACCATTTCTCCTATACAGCCATCAGCGACGAGCCTGGCTGGTATGTCATCGCTGGCATGCCCATCCACGACAAGCAAGGACGTTTCACAGGACATTTCGGTGTGATGCGTGACATCACTCATCTGATGGAGGTGCAGGAACGGCTTAAGCGTGAGACACAGGACGCCCAGGACTCTGGCAAGAAGAAGAGTGCCTTCCTGGCCAACATGACCCACGAGATACGTACACCCCTGAACGCTATCGTGGGATTCAGCGACCTTATTAATACGGTGGAAACGGATGAAGACCGTCAGGAGTTCGTCCGCATCATCCGCAACAACTGCGACATGCTGCTTCGACTCATCAACGACATTCTGGAAGTGTCAGACATCAAACAGGCCGCTCAGGCTATCTCGCCAGAGCACATAGACTTCTCACAAGCCTTCAACGACATGTGCGACACGCTGGCTCAGCGCGTGGAAGCCCCCAGCGTACAGTTCATCGCAGAAAACCCCTACGAGTCATTCCATACCAGCATCGACAAGGGACGCATGCAGCAGGTAATCACCAACTTCGTGACCAATGCCGTCAAATATACTAGCGAGGGACACATCAAGATAGGCTATCGCTACCAGCAAGACCCCAAGGAGGGTAAGCGCTACGGCATATACATGTACTGTGAAGATACAGGAACCGGCATTCCGAAAGACAAGCAGGACAGTATCTTTGAACGGTTCGTCAAACTCAACGACTTCGTGCAGGGCACGGGCCTCGGACTCAGCATCTGCCAGTCCATCGCTGAACGATGCAACGGACAGATTGGCGTCAACAGCGAAGGCCTTGGGCACGGCTCTACGTTCTGGATATGGATTCCCTGTGAACAACTTACGACATACAATAACTGACACCTAACCATAAACGCCTATGCAAACCAGCAAATATATGCTTGCCAGCGAACGTGATGCCCTGTGGGGCCTCACCGTGACGACAATCGGATATGAGGAAATTGGGGCTGACGACCCCTACCCGACTCGCGGACATGCCGACGGCTATTACTTTGAATTGGAGAAGGGGCGCATCCTGCCCGAATACCAATTACTGTACATTATCGAAGGTGATGGCATCTTCCATAGCCGTAACGTGCCTGAGGCACCCCTGCACGAAGGTGATTTCTTCCTGCTCTTTCCTGGCGAGTGGCATAGTTACCACCCCACTGGCCCTCGTGGCTGGAAGAAATACTGGATCGGATTCAAGGGAGAGAATATGGACGACCGCGTACGGGCAAACTTCCTCTCCCCCACCAAGCCCATCTACCACGTAGGCTATTCTGCAGAAATCATTGCACTCTACCGTGCGGCCTTCAATGCTGCACAGGAAGAAGCAGCCTACTCACAACAGATGATGGCAGGCATCGTCAACCACCTGATTGGAATGATGTACTCGTTAGAGCGCAACATCGAACTGAAGAGCAGGAACCAGGCACACGTCGATCTCATCAACCGTGCCCGACTGCGCATCCGCGAGTCCCTCGAAGTCTCGCTCACCATCCAGCAAGTAGCCGAGGAATTGGGTGTCAGTTACAGCAACTTCCGCAAACTGTTCAAGGAGCACACTGGTCTTTCGCCCGCTATCTACCAACAGGACCTGAAGTTGCAGCGTGCCAAAGAACTGCTCACGACCACCGATATGAGTGTCAAGGAGATAGCCTATCGTCTTAACTTCGAATCGCCCGACTATTTCTCGGCAAAGTTCAAGGCCAAGACGGGACGCAAGCCCAGCGACCTAAGAGGATAAAAAGAAGAAGTGAGAGGTCATGCCCCTCACTTCTTTTTTTCTACTACCTGTTCTCAATTAAAACAGGAATGTCTTTTCAAGCCAGTAGCAGCCGATACCTGCCAGATAACCGACAAAGGCAATCCACGTGATATGCTTCATATACCAGCCGAAGGTGATCTTCTCCAAGCCCATCACGACAACGCCAGCAGCCGAACCGATGATGAGCATCGATCCACCCACACCTGCACAATAGGCCAGCAACTGCCAGAAGATGCCGTCGTAGTAGAAGTCTATCAATTCTGGATTAGCAGCCAACATCTCGGGCGTAGGAACTTCATACATGCCCATACAGCCTGCCACCAAAGGCACATTGTCAACGATAGACGACAGCACGCCGATGATACCCGTCACCAGATAGTGGTTGCCACCCGACCACTCGTTCAGGCCCATACCCAACTGAGTCAGCACGCCAATGGTCTCCAGACAGCCTACAGCCATGAGGATGCCAAGGAAGAAGAGGATGGTATCCATATCGATACGCGACAGCATCTTCGACACGCGCTTCTGGGTATTCGTGTTGTTGGCCGTGTCTTCCTGCTCCTGATGGATGCGTATATAAAAGACCTCTGTCACCGTCCATAGCACGCCAAGCACCAACAGGATGCCCACAAATGGCGGTAGATGCGTGATGGTCTTGAAGATAGGTACAAATATCAGACCGCCTACGCCCAAGAAGAAAATGATTTTGCGCTGGGCAGCAGACAGACCGTCACTCTCCTCGAGCACCGTTGTTTCCTTCACTGGCTCCAGACTGCCCTTCAGCATTAGCGAAAGGATATAGGCAGGAATGAGCATCGATACGAGCGAGGGGATGAAAATCTCCATAATGACACCCAGGGCTGTGATGACACCCTTGTTCCAAAGCATGATGGTAGTCACATCACCAATGGGTGAAAAGGCACCACCGCTGTTGGCTGAGATGATGACCAGGGAGGCATAGATGATACGGTCCGTTTTCTCGGCCACCAACTTACGCAGAATCATGATCATCACAATCGATGTCGTCAGGTTGTCCAGAATAGCCGAAAGGATGAAGGTCATGAAGGCGATACGCCATAGCAAGGCCCGTTTCGACTTGGTCTGCATCACATCGCGCACGAAGTTGAATCCACCATTCTGGTCCACCAATTCCACGATGGTCATTGCACCCAACAGGAAAAACAGCGTCGTCCCCGTCGATCCCAAATGGTGCTCAATTGTACTACTCACGACCTGGGCCTTCAGTTCGCCGATGGCCTCAGGCAAATACATCTCGGGCGCGAACATAAACAATGTCCATGTCGCCACAAACATCAGCAAGGCAATGGCTGCCTTGTTCACCTTTGTCACACTCTCAATGGCAATGAAGAAATAGCCAAGTATGAAGACTGCGACAATCCATACTGTCAGTGTCATTTTCTTGTTGTATTAGTTTAGACTGCTTTCTAAAAAGTGGTGCAAAGGTACAAATATTATTCCATACAAAACAAGAATATTACCCATAAAAACAAAAAATAGAGAGAAAAAATCAAATAACAATGGCACAAGCCACCTTTTTGCCGTATCTTTGCAAGCACAAAATATCCAACGACTAAAACATAATGAACTAAAACAAATATGGAGAACAAAAAGTTTTTCTTTGCCGTTGACCTAGGTGCCACCAGTGGTCGTACGATTATCGGCACCATCAATGAGGGCAAATTCGACTTGGAAGAAGTCACGCGCTTCCCAAACAACCTCATTGAGCAGGGCGGTCACTACTATTGGGACATCTATGCCTTGTATTTCGAGATCATACGCGGATTGAGGGAGGTTGCCCAGCGCGGTCTGAAAATCACCTCTATCGGCATCGACACCTGGGGCGTCGACTTCGTCTTTATAGGTGATGACGGTGCTATATTAAGGAATCCGCGCGCATACCGCGACCCTATTACCTTCGATGCGATGGACGACTATCTGCGTCGTGTCGTTTCGCAGCGTGAGGTCTACGACATCACCGGCATCCAGTTCCTGAACTTCAACAGCATATTCCAACTTTACGCCATGAAGCGTGAAGGCAACTCGGCCTTCAAGAATGCCCAGAAGATTCTGTTCGTGCCCGATGCCCTATCGTGGATGCTGACAGGTAATGAGGTGTGCGAATACACCATCGCCTCTACCTCACAACTGCTCAACCCACGCACCAAGCAACTGGACGAGCGCCTGTTGGAAAGCATCGGACTGACACGTTCGAAGTTCGGCAAGATGGTCAACCCTGGTACCTGTATCGGTGTGCTGACTGACGAAGTTCAGCGTCTGACGGGACTGGGTCCAGTACCAGTTATCGCCGTCGCTGGTCATGATACCGGCTCCGCTGTAGCCGCCGTGCCTGCAAAAGACGAGAAGTTCGCCTACCTCAGCAGCGGCACCTGGAGCCTGATGGGCATCGAGACCAAGGATGCCATCATCAGCGACTTGAGTTATGAGCGTAATTTCACCAACGAGGGTGGCATCGAGGGAACCACACGATTCCTCAAGAACATCTGTGGCATGTGGCTCTATGAGCGTTGCCGTCTGGAATGGCCAGAAGAGGTTCGCAAACTCTCCCACCCCGAACTACAGGGACAGGCCATGACGGTGGAGCCCTTCCGCTCTATCATCAACCCCGACGACCCTGCCTTTGCAGCCCCGTCGAGCATGATAGGTGCCATACAGAAATATTGTCTCGACACCAACCAGCCCGTACCAGAGACGCCTGCCGAAATCTGCCGTTGCATCTTCGACTCGCTGGCTCTCCGCTACAAGCAGGTATTCCAGTGGATGCAGGAGTTTGCCCCGTTCCGTCTCGATGTGCTTCACATCATCGGTGGCGGCTCGCTGAACAAATACCTAAACCAGTTCACGGCCAACGCCACAGGTGCTACCGTGCTGGCCGGTCCTCAGGAAGGAACTGCCATTGGCAACATCCTGTTGCAAGCCAAGGCTGCCGGACTGGTCAACGACATCTGGCAGATGCGTGCCATCATCGCTGCCTCAACAGATATGGTGAAGTACGAGCCGCAGGACAAACAGGCATGGGATGCCGCCTACGACAAATACATATCTATCGTGAATAAATAGTCGTTTAAAGGAACATAAATCTTCACAAATATAACATAAATATTCTGCAGATGATAGACAATAAGAGTTGTCTTGACAAAATGTACAAAATCATTGGTGCTGCAATGGATGTGTACAATGAGTTGGGCTTTGGACTCTCCGAACCCATCTATCAGGAATGTCTTTCTATCGTCTGCACAGAAAAAGGGATTCCATGGGAACGTGAGAAACCGCTTACGATGAACTTTCATGGGCAGCAACTGAAAAAGACATATATTGCTGATTTCGTATGCTATGATGACCTGATTGTTGAGTTGAAGGCTGTTTCAGAATTAACAAACGACCACAGAGGACAGTTATTTAATTACCTACGTATTACCAACTCTTATGCAGGAGTCCTTATAAATTTCGGGCAACCAAAAATGCTGGTTTGTGAAAGATACATTTACGATCCTTCATCTGATAAATATGAATATGTAAGATTTAAATAAAAAAGATTTATGTCTCATTCATGGAGATTTATGTCTCATTCATGGAGATTTATGTCTCATTCATGGAGATTTATGTCTCATTCATGGAGATTTATGTTCAAAACAATAAGCATTTATGTCTCATTCATGGAGATTTATGTTCAAAACAATAAGCATTTATGTCTCATTCATGGAGATTTATGTTCAAAAACAAAAACAACCATTATTTAAGTTATAAATTAAAATTTACGTCTTATGAAAGCTAATCTTATTGAACAAGCGTATGCCGTAGCGAAAGAGCGCTATGCAGCCATTGGTGTCGATACCGACGCAGTACTTGACCTCCTTCAGAAGCAGCAGATCTCCCTGCATTGCTGGCAGACCGACGATGTTGTCGGCTTCGAGCGCAACGAAGCCCTCTCGGGCGGCATCCAGACCACAGGCAACTATCCTGGTCGTGCTCGCACCATCGACGAGGTACGTCAGGACATCGAGTTCGTAAAGACCCTGCTTGCAGGTAACCACCGTCTGAACCTCCATGAGATCTATGGAGACTTTGGTGGACAGTTCGTCGACCGCGACCAGGTAGAAGTGAAGCACTTCCAGAGTTGGATTGACTGGGCGAAAGCCAACAACATGAAACTCGACTTCAACTCTACATCGTTCTCTCACCCGAAGAGTGGTGACCTCTCGCTGTCAAACCCCGACAAGGGCATCCGCGACTTCTGGATTGAGCACACCAAGCGCTGCCGCCGTATTGCCGACGCCATGGGTAAGGCTCAGAACGACCCCTGTATCATGAACATCTGGGTACACGATGGTTCGAAGGACATGCCCGTACAGCGCCAGAAGTATCGTGAGATCCTGGCTGCCTCGCTCGACGAGATCATGGAAGAGAAACTCGATGGCGTGAAGAACTGCTTCGAGGCCAAACTGTTCGGCATCGGACTGGAGAGTTACACCGTGGGCTCACACGACTTCTACACAGCCTACTGTGCTACCCGCAAGCAGATGTACACCCTCGACACTGGTCACTACGAGCAGACCGAGAATGTCTCCGACTTCGTCTCTACCCTGCTGATGTACGTGCCTGAACTGATGCTGCACGTCAGCCGCCCAGTACGTTGGGACTCAGACCATGTCACCATCATGAACGACCAGACCCTCGACCTGTTCAAGGAACTTGTTCGCTGCGACGCCCTCGATCGTGCCCACGTTGGCCTCGACTACTTCGATGCCTCTATCAACCGTATCGGTGCATATATTATAGGTACGCGCGCAACCCAGAAGTGCATCCTGCAGGCCCTGCTCGAGCCGAAGGCCAAGTTGCGTGAGTACGAGGACAACGGTCAGTACTTCGAACGCCTGGCCCTGTTGGAAGAGGCCAAGTCAATGCCGTTCGGTGCTGTGTTCGACTACTTCAACCTGAAGAACAACGTGCCCGTTGGCGAGGAGTTCATCGCCTGCATCCAGCAGTACGAGAAGGATGTGACCAGCAAGCGCTAAACACCATTTCATTCATCATAATGGGCTCCCGATTTACCTCGAGAGCCCATTTATTCATTCTTTTATATAAATAATGTACAGGAAAGGAGCGTTTATTGTCAGAAATTTAGTAATTTTGCACCCGTTCAAAACGGAGTATTATTACCCAAGCCATAAACGATGAGCAAGAAAATAATGTCTTTTGTGCTGTTCGCAGCCATGATGGTCACAACAGCGACAGCACAGGATGGTCCGACAATGGGCTGGAGTTCATGGAACACGTTTGCCTTGAACATTAGTGAGTCTATCATCAAAGGGCAGGCCGATGCCATGGTCTCAAAGGGACTGTATGATGTTGGTTATGACCATATCAATATTGACGATGGATACTTTGGCGGACGAGATGCTGAGACAGGACAATTGAAGATACACCCTACCCGATTCCCCAACGGACTGCAACCCGTTGTGGACTATATCCACGAAAAGGGATTGAAGGCCGGCATCTACAGCGACGGTGGCTATAACACCTGTGGCAGTTATCATGGTGACGACAAGACAGGCGAAGGCGTGGGGCTCTACCAACACGACCAGCAGGACTGTGACATGTTCTTCAAGGATCTGGGCTTCGACTTCATCAAGGTGGACTTCTGTGGTGGCGACCCCGTTCATAATAAAGACGGGCTGGACCTGAGCGAGCAGCAGCGCTATACCGACATTGCCACAGCCATCAAGAACACGGGGCGCACCGATGTGCGTATGAACATCTGCCGCTGGGCATACCCTGGCACATGGGCAGAGAATGCGGGTTTCTCGTGGCGCACCACACAAGACATCGCCCCTACCTGGGATTCTGTCAAGGACATTCTGGCGCAAAACCTTTATATGAGCGCCTACTGCAGCAAGGGCCATTACAACGATATGGATATGCTTGAGGTTGGTGTCAGTTGGGGCACGCCACTCACCACCGAGGAGACCAAGACCCACTTCGGCATGTGGTGCATCATGAACTCACCCCTGCTTATCGGATGCAACATCAAGAATCTGAGTACCACCAACCTGAACCTGCTGAAGAACAAGGAACTCATCGCCCTGAACCAGGACACGCTCTACCAGCAGGCCTATCTCGCAGCAAAGATAAACGGCTGCTACATCATGGTAAAAGACATTGAGAAGGCTAACGACACCAAACGCGCCTTTGCCATCTACAATCCTAATGATGCAGAAAAGACTGTGACGCTGAAGTTCAGCGATATCGACCTGGCTGACAGCGTAGCACTACGCGACGTTTTCGCCAAAAAAGACCTGGGCAAATTTTACGAAACCTATGAAGTCACCGTTCCCAAACACGGCACCCGCATCTACGTGGCCGAGGCCGAGACACGTCTGGAGCGTACACGCTACGAGGCCGAAACAGGTTATGGCAGTGCCTATTCTGAGATAGAATGGAACGTATGTCAGTATGCAGAGGCATCCTTCTGCTCTGGCGGCTACAAGGCTGGCTATTTAGGACAATCAGAGAAGAACGACCTGCAATGGCGTAATGTCTACTCCAAAGAGGGTGGTAAGTATTACCTCACCATCGCCTACATCAGCGGTGAAAGCCGTAATATCACCCTCAGCGTGAATGGCAAGAAGATAAACACCTACAGCGTGAACTCTGGCGGTTGGGATAAGGTGGCAAAGAAAAAAGTCTCCATCACACTGGAACCTGGCAATAATGTCATCCGCCTGTCGAATGCAAGCGGATGGATGCCCGACTTCGATTATATAGAGGTGACGCCTAATGTTTCCACTTCCATTGACGACGTGCAGGTCTCAACCAGTGACGAAGGTCAAGGCCAGCACCTTTACGACCTGCAAGGACGCGAGGTGAAGACCGATCAGGCTCGTGGCATCGTCATCAGCAACAAGCACAAGAGAATTCTGAAATAATTATTCATTAACAAACAAAACAATACTAATTCATTACTAAGCAACATGGAAATTGTTATCGGACTATTGATTATTGCGGTTGGCGCCTTCTGCCAGTCGTCGTGCTACGTACCTATTAATAAGATCAAGGACTGGTCGTGGGAATCATACTGGATTGTGCAGGGTGTGTTCGCATGGCTGCTGTTGCCTTTCTTGGGCGCCCTGCTGGCTGTGCCGGAAGGACACTCGCTGTTTGAACTGTTCACTGCCGAGCAGTCGTTCAACATCTGGATGACCATTCTCTTCGGTGTGCTCTGGGGCGTGGGTGGCCTCACCTTCGGTCTCTCCATGCGCTACCTGGGCGTGGCCCTTGGCCAGAGCATCGCACTGGGAACCTGTGCCGGATTGGGCACCATCATGGGCCCCATTTTGCTCAACGTGTTCTTCCCTGAGCAGGATCCCCTGTCAAAACTTACGTTCTCTGTGATTCTAGGCGTGGTGGTTTGCTTGCTGGGTATCGCCATCATCGGTGTGGCAGGTTCTATGAAGTCAGCCGGTCTCTCTGAGGAAGAGAAGAAGGCTGCCGTCAAGGACTTCAATTTCCCCAAGGGCCTGGCTATTGCCTTGCTTGCAGGTTTTATGAGTGGATGTTTCAACGTGGGTCTTACCTTTGGTGCCGACATCAAGTTTGCTGAAACCGACAAGATGTTTGCCGCTCTCCCAGCCACATTCCTCGTCACACTGGGCGGATTTGTCACCAATGCCATCTACTGTTTCTACCAGAACCAGAAGAACAAGACTTGGGGCGACTACAAAAAAGGCAACGTATGGGGCAACAATCTGCTGTTCTGCCTCCTGGCTGGTGCACTGTGGTATTCACAGTTCTTCGGACTCTCGTTAGGACAGAGTTTCTTTGAAGAAGGTGGCACCATGTTCGTCCTGTCGTTCTGCATCCTCATGGCACTCAACGTGGTATTCTCGAATGTTTGGGGTATCATCCTCAAGGAGTGGAAAGGTTGTTCCAGTAAGACTATCAGCGTGTTGATAGCAGGCATTGTGGTACTGATCATCTCAACCTTCCTGCCTACGATTATTGATAGCCTCAACAAGTAAAAGACATTTTTTTACAAAGGAAATGCGTTTTTTCGTTCAAAACATTTGGTTTGTTCGAAAAAACGCATTATCTTTGCAAACAGATTAAAATTCATTAAATCTTTTAAACTATAGTTATGAAGAACAGGATTTTATTATCATTGGTAGCAGTACTGTTTGCGTTTAACGTAAACGCACAGGAAGAGAAGGCCTACCCGCATGCCTTTATTGGTGTTCAGGGTGGAGTCATGAGAAATTACAATGGTGTAGGGGTTGACCGCAAGTGGGGCCCAATGGCCGCTTTCAATATCGGTTACAACTTCACCGATGTTTTCGGACTGCGTCTTCAGGTCAACGGAAGTACCTGGACTGCCAACACACCCGTAGGTGACTACAAGAGCAAGATTGGCAACGTCGACCTCGACATGCTGTTCAATCTGTCAAATGTTTTCTTCCCCCACAAGAAGAATGTGGTGAACGTGATTGCCATTGCCGGTGCTCCCTTCAACTTCGCCATTCCTCATGCATGGGTTGACAACTATGCACATAGTGTTGACGGTGGTGACCGCTGGAATACCGCTTGGAAAGTGGGTGGCCAGGTGGAGTTCAATGTAGCCAAGCACTGGGGCATCAATGTTGAGGGTGGTACCAACTATGTCCGCCAGAAGACCGACGGTCTGACGGATCATAACAAGTGGTGGCCCTATGCCATGGCTGGTGTGACCTACAAGTTCGGTTTCAAGAAGGCCAAGAAAGTGGAGCCCGCTCCTGTTGTTGAAGAGCCTGTTGTCGTTCCTGAGCCGAAGCCAGAACCCAAACCAGAGCCCAAACCCGAGCCTAAGCCAGAGCCCAAGCCCGTCGTGAAGCAGCCTGTGAAGATTACCGAGAACATCTTCTTCGACCTGGGTAAAGCCAACATCAAGACCGAGCAGTCTTCTAAGATTGACGACATCGTGAAGTGGGCCAACGAGAACCCCAACGCCAACATCCTGCTGACTGGCTATGCTGACAAGAAGACTGGCAATGCCAACGTGAACCGCAGAATTTCTGAGAAGCGTGCCAACGCTGTGAAGGATGCCCTCATCGCAAAGGGTGTTTCCGCTGACCGTCTGAGGATTGAGGTCAAGGGTGACACAGAGCAGCCTTTCGCCAGCAACGATGACAACCGTGCCGTTATTGCCTTCGGAGAAGAGAAATAAGCGTTCAACGTCTCTCTTGAAACGATGAGAAAGAAAAGCCCCGACGCTTCACAGCGTCGGGGCTTCCATTTCATAATCAATATATAATAGTCAGTAGTTGTTTTTAATTCTCTTTGTACGTGTTAGCGTGGCAGGTTGAAGGCTTTGGTCATTTCTTTCATCTGTTCATCGCTCATGCCCTCTGGCTCGAAGCCCATGCACTTGGCGTTGATATATATCTTGGCACTCTTCGAGAGCACATCAATCTGGTCGAAGGCATCCATCACGTCTGTGCCCTTGGCAAATACGCCATGTTTCTCCCACATCACCACGTCATACTCCTCGAGTTCCTTCAGCGTGGCATCAGCCAGTTCGTTCGAGCCGGGCAGGGTGTAAGGCACGATACCCAGTCCCAGCGGACAGAAGGCCTTCGTCTCAGGAATCATTGACCACAGGATTTTTGTCAGCACATCCTTGCCCAGGAACTCACGGTTGTGACTCATTGCCACCAGTTCGATGGGATGGGTGTGAACCGTAGCCTTATATCCTGAGTTGGTCTCGATCTGATGTGCATGCACCGTGAGGTGGCTGGGAAGTTCGCTTGTCGGCATCACTGGATTATCAGCAATGATGACATACGAAGCACAGTCGTCCAGAATACGGATCACCGATCCGTTATCCATCGGCCAGCGAGCCAAATCACGCATACGCTTGCCTGTTCCCTTGCAGTAGAAATAGCATCCCTTCAGGGCAGGAAGTGTCACACCAATCTGTTTCACGTCGCTGATAGCAGGCATCTGACGTATCTCGTCGTCCACATATTCCGTGATGTTCACCGTGATATTTCCGCCATTGCGCTCAGCCCATCCGTTCTGCCACAGATAGCCAGCAACTTCTGCAATCTTCTCGATCTCAGCCTTCAGGGCTGCGCGACCTTCCAGTATACTTTTCATATTATTACGTTATTGAATGATTCGTGTGCAAAGGTATACCTAATTTTCGGTAACTGACACCACATTTTGATTTTTCCACCCCAAAAACTGATTTATCACTTGATTTATATCAAGCAGCGATTCGTGAGACTAAGGTCGATGAGAGGCAGTCGGATGCATTTTCGCTCGATAAAGGAAAAATTAAAACCGTTTTTATTTTGTATTGTTCTTACTAATTAGTACCTTTGCACCTATGAATGAAAATCAATGGACAGAAAATGTCATTATCGCTGATGCCGACTTTGTGGACAAGGTAGTTTTCGACCTCACAGTAAACTTCGAGCGAATGCTGGAACGCCAGATACCACAGGCCGACCTAGCCCGTTGGACAGAATGCGTGGCCCTTGACGGAGGTCTGCGCAATGGTGACCACCAGACGACGGTAGCACTTATCCACGACAAGGAGCGGACACGTATGGACAACATCGTGCCTGGCAACTATGATGACCTGAACGGCAAGGCCTTCCAGGGTCCTCTGGGCGAATTCCTCATCAGTGCCATCAGTACTGAGGGACTGGCGACGAAGGAGGACCTGCTGCTTGATACACTACAGATCTGCTGTAGCCAGAAGGAGGTGAAACGGGTGATGGTGATTCCTGACGACTATATATATAATAAGGTACGCGAGATGCTGCGTCAGGTGGATGACGATGACAAGCGCATCACCGTGTTTGCCATGGCGCCCCAGCAAGGCGGAAACTTCCGTCAGGAGATTCTCGGATACTCGCTGATGGCTGCGCTGGGAATTAGAGGAGAAGAGATTAGAGGGAAAAGTGAAGAGTGAAAAGGGAAAAGTGAAGAGTGAAAAGGGAAAAGTGAAGAGTGAAAAGTGAATAATTTGCTGCCGCCGCAAATAATACGCTGCCACCGCAGGTCAAAGCCGAACTTGTTCGGATTTTGCCGAGTCGTGACAAAAGTCATGGGACGAAATGACATAATAGTGAACAATAAGAAGATATGAAAGAGATTCTGGAGAAAATGATTTCTGCTATCCCCTACGAACAGTTGTGGGGATGGGGCCTGACGCTGTGCAAGAATCTTGTACTGGCCGTCATCGTCTATTTTATCGGACGGTATATCATCAAATGGCTCATCAGGCTGTTCACGAAACTGCTACAGCGCAGCAAGGTTGAGCCTACGCTCTATACCTTCCTGAGCAGCATCATCAACGTGCTTCTGTGGTTCGTGCTTATCATCGCCATCATCAGCATCCTGGGCATCGAGACCTCGTCGTTCATCGCCCTCTTCGCATCGGCAGGCATGGCTGTCGGCATGGCACTGAGCGGCACGTTGCAGAATTTTGCTGGCGGTGTGATGATCCTGCTGTTCCGTCCGTTCAAGGTGGGCGACTTCATCGAAGCACAGGGCTATGCCGGCGTGGTGAAGGAGATTCAGATTTTCAACACCATCATCCGCACGGGCGATGCCCAGATCATCCTGATACCTAACGGCACGCTGAGCAGCGGCACGATGAAGAACTCGTCGAAGGAACTGTACCGTCGTGTGGACTTGGAGTTCCAGTTCGAATACGGTGCCGACTTCGAGGAAGTGAAGAATGCCATCATGGACATCCTGCAACAGCACCCGAAGGTGATCCAGGGTCCCGTCAGCGACTCTCCCATCGTGGTTGCCCCGTGGCTGGGACTGCTTCGCCTGGGCGACAGCGGCGTGACTGTCATCACCCGCTCGTGGTGCAAGGGGCCTGACTATTGGGAAGTCTACTTCAATCTGAACGAGACCGTCTACCAGATGCTGAAGGAGCGCGGCTTCATGTTCCCCTTCAACCGTGTGGATGTGAATATTCTGAATAAGGGTTGAAGGGTTTAAGAGTTTAAGAGTTTAAAGGTTAAAAACTAAGACATAAAACTATGAGTAGAGTGCTAATGATTGGCGCCGGAGGCGTCGCAACGGTAGCAGCATTCAAGATAGCACAGAATGCTGACGTGTTTACAGAGTTTATGATCGCCAGTCGCCGTAAGGTGAAGTGCGACAAGATAGTAGAGGATATCCACAAGGCTGGCTATAAGTTGGACATCAAGACCGCACAGGTCGATGCCGACGATGTGGAGCAACTGAAGGCCCTCTTCTCAGACTACAAGCCTGAACTGGTCATCAATCTGGCCCTGCCCTATCAGGACCTGACCATCATGGATGCCTGCTTGGCTTGCGGATGCAACTACCTGGATACCGCTAACTATGAGCCCAAGGACGAGGCTCACTTCGAGTATTCTTGGCAGTGGGCTTATCGCGAGCGCTTCGAAAAGGCTGGACTGACAGCCATCCTCGGTTGCGGTTTCGACCCAGGCGTGACCTCTATCTTCACCGCATACGCTGCCAAGCATCATTTCAAGGAGATTCAGTACTTGGATATCGTTGACTGTAACGCTGGCGACCACCACAAGGCCTTTGCCACCAATTTCAATCCAGAAATCAATATCCGCGAGATTACCCAGAAGGGCTTGTATTGGGAAGACGGCAAGTGGGTAGAGACAGAGCCACTGGAGATTCACAAAGACCTCACCTACCCCGAGATTGGTCCTCGCGACAGTTACCTGTTGCACCACGAGGAGATTGAGAGCCTGGTCATCAACTACCCCACCATCAAGCGTGCACGTTTCTGGATGACCTTCGGTCAGCAATACCTGAAGCACCTCGAGGTCATCCAAAACATTGGCATGAGCCGCATCGACGAGATTGTATATGAAGCACCTCTGGCAGAGCCAACTGCTAACGGCCAACAGCAAACAGCCAAAGTTAAGATCGTTCCCTTGCAGTTCCTGAAGGCCGTATTGCCTAACCCACAGGATTTGGGCGAGAACTACGAAGGCCAGACCTCTATTGGCTGTCGCATCCGTGGTATCGGCAACGATGGCAAGGAGCACACCTATTATGTTTACAACAACTGTAGCCACCGTGCCGCTTACGAGGAGACGGGTATGCAGGGTGTCAGTTACACCACCGGTGTGCCCGCCATGATTGGTGCGATGATGTTCTGCAAGGGCCTCTGGAACACCCCAGGCGTTCACAACGTGGAGGAGTTCGATCCCGATCCCTTCATGGAGCAACTCAACAAGCAGGGTCTGCCCTGGCACGAGATTCACGATGGGGATTTGGAACTTTAGCGCCAGGATCTCGGAATATCGAAATATCGAGATATCGATAAAACGACAAATCGATTAAACGATGATTCGATTAAACGATGATTCGATTAGACGATGATTCGATTAAACGATTAAACGAAAAAACGATTAAAAACAAAAAATACTATGGCAAAAAAAGAAGAGAATGCGGAGCAGTTGACCCCGCAACAGCAGAAGATGAAAGCCCTGCAGGCTGCTATGGCGAAGATTGAGAAAGACTTCGGCAAAGGCAGCATCATGCGCATGGGTGAAGAGAAAATAGTGAACGTGGAAGTCATCCCCACAGGTTCGATTGGCCTGAATGCCGCACTCGGTGTTGGCGGCTATCCCAAGGGACGCATCATCGAGATCTACGGTCCCGAGTCAAGCGGTAAGACGACACTGGCCATTCACGCCATCGCTGAGGCGCAGAAAGCAGGCGGCATTGCTGCCTTTATCGATGCCGAGCATGCCTTCGACCGCTTCTATGCCCAGAAACTGGGTGTGGATATTGACAGCCTGTATATCTCACAGCCCGACAATGGTGAGCAGGCCCTGGAGATTGCCGACCAACTCATCCGTTCGGCAGCCATCGACATCATCATCATCGACTCCGTGGCAGCCCTGACACCTAAGAAGGAGATTGAGGGCGACATGGGCGACTCTGCCGTAGGTCTGCATGCCCGTCTGATGAGCCAGGCCCTGCGCAAGTTGACCTCCACCATCGCCAAGACCAACACCACCTGTATCTTCATCAACCAACTTCGCGAGAAGATCGGTGTGATGTTCGGCAACCCTGAGACCACGACAGGCGGCAACGCCCTGAAGTTCTATGCTTCTGTCCGTCTGGACATCCGCAAGGTGACTTCCATCAAGGACGGCGACAACGTGATTGGCAACCAGGTGCGTGTCAAGGTGGTGAAGAACAAGGTTGCCCCACCCTTCCGCAAGGCTGAGTTCGAGATCACCTTTGGCGAGGGCATCTCAAAGATTGGCGAGATTGTCGACCTGGCTACCGAATATGATATCATCAAGAAGAGCGGCTCATGGTTCTCTTACGGAGACTCCAAACTGGGCCAGGGCCGCGATGCCGTGAAGGAACTGCTGAAGGACAACCCCGAACTCTGCGAGGAACTGGAGGCCAAGATCATGGAAAAACTGGCCAAACAGTAGTGATCTCCCAAAACGAAAAGATTCCCAGTCATCTCGAGGTGACTGGGAATCTTTTCTATTTTGCCAAGCGCTACTTCTGTCTAGTGATGTTCTTCACCTTATTTGTAGCCTTGTCGAAAGTCACACGGACATAGGGACGGCCCGGCTCGTTGTAAACCCACGTATATATTCCCCCGTCCTCGCCATGACCGGTTGGTTCTCCCAGAGCCAGTTTCACCTCGCCCTCGGTGAAGCCTGCACGCACGATGCTCTTCTGCACATCAGCGAAATTGGCCTGACGCACACCAGGTAGCGTCAGCGGATTGCCCCATGCAAAGAGATTATCAAAGAGGTCCTCACGCTGTCCGGCAATGTCGCCTGCCACGTTCTGACTGACAAATGTCACCTCCTTGGTGTATGTCCTGCCAGTACTTTCACCCTTGAGTGTCATTTTGACATAGTGCGAACCTCGCTGGGGCTTGACATCCTTGATGACAAAGGTTGACAGGCGCGCCACCCTAGTGCGCTGGCCGTTCTGCCCTATCATCTCTGTATTGTAGAGCGTAAATACCGTCTTACCTACATATTTGCGGTAGCCGCCACTGGCTGCCAAACTGTCATCCGGCAGTTCAAAGGCACCCTTGAAGGTGTGAAACTTCATGTTGCTGATGTCGAACTCATCGTCGCGCATACCACTATTAGTACGGCTGATGGCAACATTCTGGTAGAACTCGCGACCGTTACTGTCGGCCACAATAATCTTGACAGGGAAACTGCGCGTACCCACACCTACGGCCACCACCTTCACCTCAGTACCATCGGGCACGTCGAAAATGGTCTTATAGCCGTCGCCATCCAACTCGGTATCCACGTAGTACTCCTCAGCCGTCGTAAACAGCACCTTGTCCTTGAACAACTCGATGGCCGTGTCCACATCGCCCAGATAGGCCAGCGTGGGCACACCCAACTTACCGTAGCAGTAGTCGTCGAACGATAATGTCGGCACCTCGAAGTAATAGGCCTTGCCGTCATCCTCACAAACGAAGTTGATATGCTCGTGAAGGCCGCCCGTATTCTCATGGCCTTTGTACACCATAATCTTGTGACGCAGCGAGCGGCTGCTGACCATTTGTCCTGTAGCAGCATCAGCAAACGTCTTGATGACCATGTCCTTCTTGTCAGGAATCACCATGAAGCGCATGCCCTCCTTCCAGTCGCACAGGCTGACATAGTGGAAGTAGCGCGACAGCAAGTCCTGCGGCTCCTCTTTGGCCTTTTCCTCCGTCTGGCCCTCTGCCGGCTGCTCGGCAACGACAGTCTTCACGGCTCCTTTCGTCTTGACAATATACTTGTTGCTTTCCTGTGCCTGCATTGTCAGCACCAACAGGGCTGCAGCGGCAGCAATCATCAGTTTCTTCATCATCAGCATTATGTTTTTACGATGCAAAGATAGAAAAAACTTTTCATACTTATGACAAAATGACGCGACAAATCGCCGTTTATTGTGATATTTTATATTTTTGGCACACGCTTTGCTACTCGTTCAGCGATAAACTTTAGTAAATAACAAATAAAAAAAGATACAATTATGGGAAAGATTATTGGTATTGACCTGGGTACAACTAACAGTTGTGTTGCCGTATTCGAAGGCAACGAGCCCGTTGTGATTGCAAACAGCGAAGGCAAGCGTACAACGCCTTCCGTAGTAGGTTTCGTCGAGGGTGGCGAGCGTAAGATTGGCGACCCCGCCAAGCGTCAGGCTATCACCAACCCGAAGAACACCGTTTACTCTATCAAGCGCTTCATGGGTGAGACATGGCAGCAGACCGAGAAGGAAATCGCACGCGTCCCATTCGCAGTAGTGAACGAAGGCGGCTTCCCCCGTGTTGACATCGATGGCCGCAAGTACACCCCGCAGGAGATCTCGGCTATGGTGCTTCAGAAGATGAAGAAGACCGCTGAGGACTATCTGGGTCAGGAGGTGACAGAGGCTGTCATCACCGTTCCTGCCTACTTCTCTGACTCTCAGCGTCAGGCTACCAAGGAGGCTGGTCAGATTGCAGGCCTCAATGTTCGTCGTATCGTCAACGAGCCTACGGCAGCAGCCCTGGCCTACGGTATCGACAAGACCAACAAGGATATGAAGATTGCCGTGTTCGACCTCGGTGGTGGTACTTTCGATATCTCTATCCTCGACTTCGGTGGTGGTGTGTTCGAGGTGCTCTCTACCAATGGTGACACCCACCTGGGTGGTGATGACTTCGACCAGGTGATCATCGACTGGCTGGTACAGGAGTTCAAGAACGACGAGGGTGCCGACCTGAAGACCGATCCTATGGCTATGCAGCGTCTGAAGGAGGCTGCCGAGAAGGCCAAGATCGAGTTGTCAAGCACCACTTCTACAGAGATTAACCTGCCTTACATCATGCCCGTGGGTGGTGTTCCCAAGCACTTGGTGAAGACCCTGACACGTGCTAAGTTCGAGCAGTTGGCCCACAACCTGATTCAGGCTTGCTTGGTGCCCTGTCAGAATGCCGTTCGCGACGCAGGCATCTCTACCGCTGATATCGACGAGGTGATCCTCGTGGGTGGTTCAAGCCGTATCCCCGCTGTGCAGACCCTCGTGAAGAACTACTTCGGCAAGGAGCCCAGCAAGGGTGTGAACCCAGACGAGGTGGTGGCCGTAGGTGCTGCTATCCAGGGTGCTATCCTCAACCAGGAGACTGGTCAGGACATCGTGCTGCTCGACGTCACTCCTCTGACTCTGGGTATCGAAACCCTGGGTGGTGTGATGACCAAACTGATCGATGCCAACACCACCATTCCTTGCAAGCAGAGCCAGGTATTCTCTACCGCTGCCGACAACCAGACCGAGGTGACCATCCACGTGCTGCAGGGCGAGCGTCCTATGGCTTCGCAGAACAAGAGCCTGGGTCAGTTCAACCTCACCGGCATCGCTCCCGCCCGTCGTGGTGTGCCTCAGATCGAGGTGACCTTCGACATCGATGCCAACGGTATCGTGAAGGTCAGCGCCAAGGATAAGGCAACCGGCAAGGAGCAGGCCATCCGCATCGAGGCTTCGTCAGGTCTCTCTCAGGAAGAGATCAACCGCATGAAGGCTGAGGCCGAGGCCAATGCCGAGAACGATAAGAAGGAGCGCGAGCGCATCGACAAGATGAACCAGGCCGACTCGATGATTTTCCAGACTGAGACCTTCCTCAACGAGAATGGTGACAAACTGGGTGCCGACAAGGCCAATGTCGAGGCTGCCGTCCAGCAGTTGAAGGATGCTCACAAGAGCGGCGACGTGGCTGCCATCGACGCTGCTATCAACAACCTGAATCAGGTCATGCAGACTGCCTCTCAGAAGATGTACCAGCAGGCTGGTCCTCAGCCGGGTGCCGAGCAGGCTCAGCAGCAACAGCAGTCTTCGACTGGCAACGCTCAGGACGACATCCAGGATGCCGACTTCGAGGAGGTGAAGTAAGTCGCAACAGGAATCGATAAGATAATCACAGTTTTTCAGGACAACGGATTTCACGCTAAGTAGTGAAGTCCGTTGTTTTTTCATATACGAACATAAATCCACGTAAATCATACATAAATAATATACTGACTATCAAGGAACATAAATCTACACAAATCATACATAAATAATATACGGTAGCCTAATTTCTAAGATTTATGTTAGATTTACGAAGATTTATGTTCCATCTCCCTACCAGAGATTTATGTTCTTCTTCCTGCCTATCGACCGACTTTGATTTATGTTAGATTTATGAAGATTTATGTTCGTATTAACCTAACATCAAAAATTTATGTGATTGTAGAAAAAATTTTCTCACTCAGAAAATTCGATTTACCTATACATTCCTACATTTTCTTTGTATCATATTGATATACAATCGTTTAGACGATGTATAGTGCCTACACAAAATGATGCGTCTATACACGATTTGACTGAAAAACGTGTGATTTAGGGCATTTTTGCCACTTAACTATCTGATAGACAAGTTGTTTCTTATTTGTTCCTCCGAGCGAAACAAGTTGTTTCTACGGGAGAAACAAACTGTTTCTACGGTAGAAACAAAGTGTTTCCAATGTTGGAACAATGGTGAAACAATATTTCTTGCCAGTCAAATCAGGCATTACTTTTAGGCCAAAAACGGCATTTTTTGACCTAAAAAGGCCTGAGAATGTATAGACGATGTATAGTGAAGCACCTCTATACATCGCACAAACACCTATCAATCAGCATCTTACAAGGAAAATGTAGGAATGTATAGGCAAAACGAAAATTCTCAGAGAGCAAAAATAGGTCTAACATAGCAATAACAAAAACCTATACTGCACATATCTCATAGTAAGGACAAAAATCTCCAAAAATCAGACAAAAATAGATACATGAAGTTGTTTTATGAACATAAATCTACACAAATTATACATAAATAATAACATGTCCTACGCTACGAAAGATTTATGTTAGATTTACGTAGATTTATGTTCCTTCTCCCTTTGTTGTGCTAAAAAAGGTAAAATTTCTTGTCAGTTTCTGACAAAATTATTACTTTTGCATTGGAAACTGATAATAATTCGGCAGCCATGCTTAGTAAGAAAACACCTAATACACTGAAAGACAGAAAGAACGCGCTTCTTTCCGCCATCTATATCGTAGTATTGCTGTCTTTTGCCATACTACCCTTGCGGGTACAAGCACAACCCTCGGCACAAGAATTGATGGAGAAGGGAGACTCGTGCCGCATGGTCGGAAAATACAAAAAAGCACTTGAATATTTCCAACAAGCCTACGACGCTCCCGCTGTGGCCGATGATGTGAACATGCAGTTACAACTCTTGGAGCGTATCATGCGCACCCATGACGTGTTGCGCCACTGGAAAGAGATGCCGGAAAGTTCCTATCGACTCTTTACGCTCGCCAAAGAACATGGCGACTCTGCACATACCGCGATGGCCCTGATGATGCAAGGCAAACGTCTTCACATTCTTGGTAAGACACAAGAGGGAATGCGAGTTTGCCTTCATGCAACGGAGATGATGAAGCGTACCAATTTTGAGCATAAGAACCATGAACTGGTGAACTTCTATGCCATTCTCGCCAAGTTGTATTGCAACGAAGGCAACTACGGCGAGGCTCTGCGCATGTCGGACGAACAGGATCGTTACATCGAGTTGTCGAAAGATTCTCATGCTGACGACTGGTATCATCGCCATCTGATGCGTGCTAAAACAATCCGACTGGAGATTCTAACCAAAATGGGCCGCTTGGACGAAGCCGACAGTATTTATGTGAAATACGGCATCACTCCGGTTATCGATCCCGTTAGTGGCACCGCTGTGCTGAGTTACTACCGCGCTCGCGGGATGAACGACAAAGTAATGCTGTTCCTCAATACCGTGAAGAAGAACCTCTGCGAGGATGGCGACACCACAGGCCGCAACATGCAGCGACTGATGAGCGACTTGGGCGACACCTATTATAATATGGGCGATTATCAACGGGCTGCCGAATACTACGCCAGCACAAGCAGAATTGCCGACACCCTGGCTGCACGCTCGCTGAACAACCTGACCGTCGAGGTACATAAGGCGATAGACAGCGAGCGAGCCATTGCCAGGAAAAACGTGCACCTGATTATCATCGTGTCCTGTGTGGTGCTACTCGTCGTATTCATTCTCCTCATGCTCTATCAGACACTCATGACCAGAAGGAAGAACCATAGGATGGTAGCCACCATCAACCGACTGATGCACTACCGCGACCTCGTCATCCAGAACGGCGACCGTGCTGAGAAAAGCGAAGGAGAAACCGCTGATGACACCTCCGACGAGGAGTTGCGCCGCTTCAAGGAAGTGGACAAGCGCATCATGAAGGAAAGCCTGTTCACCAATCCCGACTTTGGACGCGACGACCTGATACGCCTGTTTGGTGTCGATAAGAATGCCCTGCCTGGACTGATCAACAGGACAACAGGCACCAACGTGTCTGGCTACATCAACATCAAACGCATGGAGTATGCAGCCAAACTCATCAAGGAACACCCCAACTACACCTTTGAGTATATTGCCGAACTGTGTGGCATCAAAAGTTCTGCCACGTTCATCCGCAACTTCAAGGCCATCTACGACATGACGCCCTCCGAGTATCGCAAACAGTTGAACGAGGCCGCCGCTACCCCCCCCCCACGTTAACATCTGATAACATTGCGGATTCTTCCGATAACCTTAATTAAATCTTCTACGCTTGTAAAACGCACACACATAGCCGATTATTTTCGATGGAATGGGCAATAATTGATGTTTTCACCCTAACACCACAGACAAAGTGATAAAATTCTTCGGACAAATCGAAAGAAAAGAATTGTCTAAATATTTGTTTATTTATATAATTAATGTGTACCTTTGCAAAAATAATTCAATAGGTATGCATTAGAACCACAGCCGCCCAGCGGTTGACCCAATTCGACAACGCCAAAACCTTGAGATTAAAATTAAATAGTAATAATCAATTTTTTTAAGTATGATGAAGAAAAATTTTCAATTCGCCTTACTGAGTGCTATAGCATTCGTTGGCACATTAGGTTTCACCGCCTGCTCGTCGGAAGACGGTTTGGATTCAGGAAACGAAACCATCAATCCTAATTATGATGCAAAGACCGGACTTGTCAAGTCTCAGTTTGTGCTGAACATTGCAAGTAGCGCCCAGACTCGTTCTGGAGGCACCACCGTACAGGCTGGCGGTGAGAACTTCCGCGGTATTGACAACACCCTGGTTTTTGCCTACACGACCAGTGGCAAAGGCTTCATTGATGGCACTATTGCTGCTACTGAAGCTGCCAGCCGCTATGATTTGGGAATGGTGGCTGCCGCAAATTCGCTTGACAACAACGGAGGCAACTCTCACCGTATTCTGGAACTTGCCATGCCTACAGGCACAGACGCCATGCTGTTCTACGGTAAGGCAATTAAAGGCAGTTCCACTCCTGACTATAATGAAATAGGTAAGGTAAGTTACAACGTCTCGGGCAAAACAGCAACTGGTTTCTCATTCGGTCTTAATTCTCGTGTAGCTTCTACTACAGATGCTAATAGATTCAAATATACTGCCGAACTTCTGGCAGCAATAATGACACAAATTGTCAGTGCCCAAGGTTCCTATACAGTCAACACAACAACCTTCCCAGATTGGACGGGTGCAGCCACCTTAACTTGCGCTTGGAAAGATTTGAACCCGGACACTCAGGGTCGTGAACTTACACCTCTGGAGGAAATTCTCTACAAGGCTTTCCATACTCTTACATCTTATGGTTCCAACGAATTGCGTGGCGGTTCTTCAAAGGCTGTGCTTACTACTGTAAGGGACTTATATGCTGTTACTACCAAAGTAGTTGCTGCCACACCTACATCTCCTTATGAAGGGCTGGCACGAAATATTGCAGAGGCCATCAATACTCAGATAACCACTTATTTTACTACTACATCAACTCCAATTGATGGTTTTAAAGCTGTCAGTGGTATCAAAACATCTATGGGTGCAAATTGGAATTCCAATTGGGATGCCGTTGTATTCGATGAACTTGCTAACTTCCCAATTGAAACTTTCACCTTACCTGAGGGATCTGCGCAACTCGCATATGATGCTACAAATAACAAATTTACTCACAAGACTCCAGGTACCAGCCTGCTCAACAAGGCAACTACAACTGACCCAAGCGCTTATATGTACCCTTCAGAGTTGATGTATTACTGCAACAGCGACGTGCGCACCTCGAACAAGGAAAAGACTTCCTCTTCAGGCTATCCTAACGGTGTTGCAAACTGGGATGCTGCTGGCAGTTGGGACACCGATTGGACAGGAACATCGGTTACGTCTGCTACCCGTGCAACAGCCATGAAAAAGAACGTGAACTACGGTGTGGCTATGCTGCAGACTACCGTAGGTTTCAAGCTTGGCACAGGTGTAACTGAATTTGAGGACAACAGGGCAGCACTAAACACTGGTGAAACTAACCTAACATTCGACCCTGCAAATATAGACTTCACTTGGACAGGCGTTATCGTTGGAGGTCAGCCTGCAAGTGTTGACTGGCAGTTCTTGCCTACAACCACCGACTTCGACAAACTGGTTTATGACAACCGCGTGACAGGCCTTGCTGCAGGAACCGCTGTTCCAACCACAGTCGGAGCCACATCATCTCCTAACTATACTCTCCTGTTTGACAACTATACCACTGTAGCTACACAAAACAAAGTACGCGTAGCCCTTCAGTTCGTCAACAACGGTGATGACTTCTGGGGACGTGACAATCTGATTCGCAAAGGTCAGACATTCTACCTCGTAGCTGAACTTGATCCAACAGGTAAGGAAATTCCTGCTGCCAACTGGGATTCGTATTACCAGATTCCGCCTCTTAATGCAAGTGGCGTTTCAACCAAGACCACCCGTGTCTTTGTTCAGGACTACATGACTACCGCAAACTTCAAGATTACTAACGACGCTACCACGAAGAGCCTGCAGAACGCTTACGTCACTATTCCTGACCTGCGTTCCAGCCAGTTGTCGTTCGGTCTGTCCGTTGACCTCGATTGGAGACCAGGTCTGACATTCGACGCAGACCTTGGTGGTAACTAATTCATCATTACACTTCTCTGCTCTTCTGCCGGAAACGTGCTAACAAAGCACTTCCGGCGGGAGAGGAGAGATGTTTTTTAATCGCGAGTCCGCTCGCGTACATATTATACTATCAAATAATATGATGTGAAGATGCACAAGTATATGCATCTTGTGTAAGTATGCGCTTGCGCATATATATAAATAGGTGTAAAAGTTGAAGAAATTTAACCATCATATACTACGGCTTTTGCTTCTTTGCGCAACCCTGACAGGGTGCGAGGAGGAACATTCGCTGCTACAGGATACTCAAAATGATGAATCTGTAGCAGTGACTCTTGCTTATGCCGTAACGACAACAACGACTGCCGATACGCGTATGAGCAGTGATGTAGTACAAGATGATGGTCAACCTTATCGTGGCATCGAGTTACAGAAAATCGTTCCCTTTGCAGTAGAAGGAACGATTACCGCAACAGATATGCCAAAACTGTTCCAGGTATTAGGAGGTGAAGAGAAACCCGTAGGTTCACGTCCCTACTACTATTTCAATAGTTGTACGCTGATGTCGGGCGTGGCTTCATTCCTCAGTTATGGTCGTGCTCCACGGCTAACGCCTGAGAACAAAGCCGCCAACGGCTCGCTTATTGAGACATTCCCTCTCAATATGGCACCGAAGAATATCCGTTTTGAATTGGAATCCATCTCGCCAAAGGTCGCCAATGACGTAGCAACCAGTCTTGCCAACTATATGACCGCAATAGTTACTGCCAAGGCTAATGATAAGACATGGAAGGATGCTACAAACAACACACTCAAAGTGATGTATCTGAACTTCCTCAATCTGACAGAGGTGGAATCAAGTGGAAACATCTTGCCTGGTTCAGCAGGTAATATCAAGGCATATACCCAAAGGCTGAAAACATTGCTGAATGACTTATCGCTGAGTGGAGATGATGCTGCCATTCGCACGGCTATCATTGCAAAGATAGAAGAAAATGCAGGCAAGTTAGAACCTACAACAGGCACTTGGGGAAATTTCCCTGCCTCTATAGGCTTACCCGACGGAGCGGCAGTCATCCGATGGGATGGGGAAAAATTCGTGCCCGAGATATCCAATACAGCATTTGCCGATATCAACGGTATTGACCGTATAGCCTATCCTGCAGAACTTTATTATTACGGTAATAGCCGCATCAACACTTCATCCATCGACAACCGTAGGACATCGTACTTTGATCGGCCTTGGAGTTCGGTATTGGCAACCTACGAGCATTCCCTTGGAGTAGTCACCTCAAGTACAAAGGCTGTTGCTGTCATTGACCCTCTGCAGTATGGGGTGGCTCATCTGAAAATAATGCTGAAGCCTACAAATAATGCAACTCTCACTGATGCCAAAGGCAATAGTGTCGAAGTAGGAACTACGAACTTCCCTCTGACGGGCATCATTGTGGGAGGACAGTTGCCTGTAGGCTTCGACTTTACACCAACGACTACCTATCCGACATATTCGGAGGCAGACATGAAATATATCTATGATCACCAGTTGCCCAAAATATACCTCAGTTCATCAACTGATGCTGCTCAGATGACCAATACCCTTGTGCTACAGACTTACGACCATAAGAAAATACCAGTCGTTCTGGAGTTTGTCAACAACAGTGATAGTGACTTTGAGGGTCTGGATGGTTTCGTGTATAAGGGCACAAAATTCTACCTCGTTGCTGAGGTTGATCCAGAAAAAAAAGGAACAGGCGATTATGCCAACCGTGTGTTCACACAAGACCACACGACCACACTCAATTTGAAAGTAACAGGCTTGTCAAAAGCCTACAATGTTGTGCCCAACCTGCTGTCGCCACGACTGGAACTGGGCGTAGAACTGGTAACGAAATGGGTATCTACAACCCCAGAGGAAATTATTTTTTAAGTATGAAGTACATCAACAGACATAATTGTCAACGCCAAGGCGACAGCCCGATTCTCTGGTTGCTGTTCCTACTATTGTGTCTGTCGGCGTGCTCCTCAGATGAAGAAGAAATACCCGTTCAGCCAACGGAGGCCACCAAGTTGTATGTCTATATCTATGCCCCTAAGCCGGCACAGCCCACGCGTGCTGCTTATGATGGTGATGTAAACCCGATTATCAACGAGTCGGCCGTCTATTCCCTGCAGATATGGGTGTACGGGCACAGCAGTCATGACCTTCTGAGTTATTACGCTTCTACCCAACTGTCCAGTTTCAGCAGTTCAAATCCTTACCAACTGATACAGATGACCATCGACGAGACGTATGCAGAGACGGAAGAAGCCAGTCGTGAGAATGTGGACGTATATATCGCCGCCAATGTGGCGAACAGCAACTGCCACGTGGAACTCGACGGTCAGATGACTCAGGATGAGTTGGAGGCTGCTCTGATACAGAAGACGACAGCCGACCCATTCGGATTGACAAATCCCGTGTCTATTGTGCCTGCGAACGTCGGATTGCCCATGTCGGGAGTGCTTCGCAATCAACCTGTAACAGGAACGGCACCAGTACTGCGACTGGACGATGGTGGACAGGTAGCAAGAGTGCAACTGATACGTACTGTATCGAAACTGCGCTTCGTCTTCTCACGTCAGACAGGCGGAGAGACATTAACGATTAACAGCATTAAACTGGACACAGGGAAGTTGCCTATAGCAGAATACATCTTTATGGCTGATGATCCGCCATATAACCGCCACACCTGCCATATCAAGACGGATGAAGGCTACGACGCCACAACGCCCAACCTGCTGAGCGCACCTGTCACAGAGATTGCAGAAAACGAAAATCCTGCCATCTATGCCTGGGGATATGATGAAGCCACTCCTGAAGTCTATGAGGATAGGATTGAAACGGCTGCAGCCAATGGAGACCTCACCCAGAAATATTACTACCTGCGCGAGAGCGACGAGCAACTGCAGGGTGAGATTAAATTTCAGATTGGCAGCGGCGAGGAACAGAGAGCGACTTTCACCATGATAGACGAAGGCGGTTTCTCGCGGAACCATGTCTGGACGGTCTATGCCTATCAGGCAAAGGCACGACTGCATGTCGTAGTAGTCGACACCACTCCGTGGAGGGCAACGGAGAAGAACTATGAATTCTATAACTGGTAACATGAAGCATATCAAGTATTTCCTCATCATGATAGCCTTGGTGCTGTTGGCTGCCTGTTCCCAAGACACGGCAGAGGAGCAGCCTGTGGTGCTGGAGCAAGACGCTTCTCTCAGGATATCACGTGTCTTGCGTGCCTTATCGGGTGATCCGGAATATGGTGACATCAGGATATTCGTGACTCATGGAACAACGGCTACAGAAGGACTCATCGAATATGAGGGAGAGGACGCATGGACTACACACCTGAAGTTGAAGTCGGGCACAAGAACCTACAACCTCTATGGCTTTATGCCTGACGACGAGGTATTCGCACCCAGCATTTCCGGCGTGACTGACAATAGTGCCGTGCTCCATATCCAGCAAATGCCGCCAATAGCGACCCAAGACTATTGCATTGTGGCGGGTGTACGCCAGGCGGCTGACGAGAGCGACAAGACACCTGCCGTTCGCGGAGCCTTCAGTTTCGATTACGACAGTCGGCGCGAGAACTATATCAACCTGCTCGTCGACCATCTTTACAGCCACCTCATCTTTAACATGAAGGTAGGCGAAGACTATAACGCCGTGCGCACCATCAAGATTAAGCGCATGAAACTGCTGGTGACCGACATCAGCAGTTATAATGTAGACGTCACCCTCACCAAGGGTGTGGGAATCAGCAGCGTGGCACATAACAGCACGGCTGGCACCGGAACACACGAAATGACCATCAGAGATGAAGAGTTGACGCTGACGACGACCTCCACAACAGTATGTAGCGGCTACGTCATTCCTGCCACGACCCTGTTTGACAAACTTTCGTTGGAGATAGTCTATGACATCTACGATAAAAAAGGCAATAAGATTTCCCCTGAACGAACAGCCACCAACAATCTGGCATATCCGTTGGAGGATCTGGAACGTGGCGAGGAACGCACCCTTTTGGTAACCATCGACCCTTCGTACCTCTACGATCTGTCGCAACAAGATCCGCCCTTCGTGGTAATTAAGAATTAAGAGTTCTTTCAGTCGCTACGCTTGGTGAAAGCGACCTCTGGGTCGAGCGAAGAATTAAGAATTAAGAATGAGGAGTTATAAGAAGTTGAGAGTTAGAGAGACCATCATTTGTTTACTGATGTCCCTGGGCGTGATGAAGGCTCAGGCACAGGTTACCATTGCCGGTAGTGTCTATGGCGGTGGTAATGCCGGTGATTTAGGAGGTAAGACAGAGGTGCTAATCTATGGCGGTGACATCCATCAGGTCTTTGGTGGTGCCCGTCAGGCTAACGTCGGAGGCAGTGCATTCCTCCACATCGACGGTGAGCATGCCTCAAAATATATCGTTATTGACAAGGCGTATGGCGGCAACGACATCGCCGGAACTATAGGTGCCTCTGATGCTATCCCGACAGAACTGACGGAAGTAGGCACCGGAACAGGAAAGAATAATATTGACAACACTTGGAACGTCTTTGTGCGCACCTCTACCAAGACGAAGACCACAGGCACAGGCGACGAAGCCGTAACAACAGAAGCCGATGATGCCGAAAAAGTCTATATCGGACAACTCTTCGGAGGTAGTAATGGTGACTATACAGTCAAGAATACCAGTGTAAGTGAGTCTGGTAAGTGGGAAATATGGACGAAGGATGATACTCCGATTAAGGTCTATGAGGATGATGACCAACCTCAATTGCCTGACATTGGCAAGACCTATCTCGAACTCTTGGGCGCTTCCATCGTATATGCCTACGGTGGCGGCAACAATGCGACCATTACAGAGCGGACCGTTATCGCCCTGAAGAATCCGAGCAAGGTGGTCAATGAAATCGTAGATACAAGCAATCCCAATGCCAATACTGACCCCGCTAAGGGTACTGTTGGTGAGTTGCTGAACAACGACCGCTTCGAGGATAAGATGGGCATCAACACCACCTTCTCCTATCCCAGCAGTGATGCCTACCAGATTGGTCGCTTGTTTGGTGGTAACAACAAGGCCGATATGGCTATCCGCCCCCGATGGAACCTGCAACAAGGCAAGGTACGCAACCTCTATGGCGGTGGTAACGAGGGGCGTATGACCAGCCCTGAAGGTCTGCTGTTGCAAATCGAAGGAGCAGGAATGAAGGTTGACAATGTCTATGGTGGTTGTCGTAAGGCCGATGTGAAGCCTTTGTACAACAACGATGACGACAGGCCTGTGCCTTATAACCAAGTGGCATTGGCTGCTGATGATAACCCGAACAACATCCCTGCAGGTTATGCTGCTCGTGTCAGAGTGCTGGCAGGTCACGTCAACAATGTTTATGGCGGCAACGATATCTCTGGTAACGTCTATGCCGGCAATACCGTAGGTATCATGACCCATATCTACGGCGACGTATATGGTGGCGGCAACGGCTCTTATGCTTATACAGACAATCCCGACCTGAAGGATGATCCACGTTGGAGCGACTTCTACTACAATCCTGTTGAAATCCTTGCAGCAGCAGGCACCACAGGTGTTGAAGAGAAACTCAAGTCTGCCACAGCCCTCAACCTCATCCGTCCTAACGCAGAGAAGGTGTCTATCCTCGTCAGAGGTACGGAAGACAATCCTACCATCGTGGATGGCGGTCTCTATGTGGGTGGCAACAGTGCCTCTCTGCGAGAGAATGTTTCCGGCTCAAGTTCTGGCAACCAAACGCACATCAAGATTGGTTCATACGCCATCATTGACAACGTGTACCTCGGCAACAATGGCGCGAACATGATTAAAACCGATGAGGCAGACTCCGAGGGCAGAGGTGAAGGTGTGCTGCGCACATTTGCACGCACCGACATCGCTTCTGACGGTACAAAATTCAATTCTATGAATTTGGAAGACGAGGACGTCTTTGCCAAATACATGGAAGGCTGCGCCATGAAGGTGAAATCCTCGGTTGTCTTTGAGAGCACAGCCAATGGCGACGCTGCCGATTACGTACCTTATTCCACTATGTTCGGTTCCATCGTCTGCGGTGGTAACGTGGGTAGTATGATAACCGAGGGTAAGACGACGATCAACTTCACAGACAAGGTGGTTGTATATAACAGGGTTGTAGGTGGTTGTAACAATGCCTTTGTGACTCCTAACCCTGGTTTTAATGCCATCTATGAAGGCGGTCTGCTGGGCAATCCTGATCCAGCACCGGCAGGTTCACCAGCAGGAACTATCGGTGACAAGTTGGAGTTGAACTTTGCAGGTCTTAAGATACAACCAAAGCGTTGGAACGACGCTCATACCGAACTGATTTGGAACACCATCAGTTCATCAACAGGTCTCCCCGTTGCCCCTGTGACAGAAGGTGACCCAACCACAAGTACCAATGAAGACAAAGAGCGTCGTTTCGATGGCGGTAACATCTATGGCGGTTGCTACACCAGCGGTGTCGTCAACGGTAACGTCGTCATCAACATCAACAGTTCTATCGTTGACCGCGAGATTCTTTTCGACAAAGTGGCTGAGGATGAATCAGGTGAGGACAAACTCTACGGCAACGACCAGTACCAGATTGAAGAACGACACAGCGGCGTCATCCTTTCCGAGCAGGGTATGGACGTGCTGGGTAAGGCACTCAACGTGTTTGGCGGCGGTAAGGGTGTGAACACCGAGATATGGGGCTCTACCACCGTCAACCTGAATCGCGGCTACGTATTCCAGATATTCGGAGGCAGCGAGGAAGGCGGTATCGGCAATGGAGAATATAATGAATCAACAGGAAAGATAGACTATACCTACGATGCGAGAAACAGCACCTACATCAATCTGAAAGGCCCGATTGCCGGTGTATCAAGGCATGGCAACATGACGGAGGACATCGCAGAGTGTGAGTTCATATATGGTGGTGGCTTCTTAGGCCCCGTGGCAGGCAACTGTATCATCAATTTGGGCAACGGACGTATCTTCGACTCCTTCGCCGGAGCATGTAATGCTGACATCCTCGGGCATACAGAGACTTACATTGGCACCAACGGTTTCCCATACGTTCGCGACTTCGTGTATGGAGGTAACGACCTCGGTGGAAAGATTTTGGGAACGGCCAACTTCAAAAGCCGTCTGCGCAACGATGCCGTTCGCGGTAAGGTATATAATGACGATATGCTCGACGCCTCAGCCTATATGGAATATGTGCAGGGACGTGTAGAGAAGATATTCGGTGGCGCATACGGTGTGTATGACTATAAGGATGAACACTACCGTGCATACTTCGATGAAGGCGGTCACGCCAAAGAGGGCTATCACAAGCCTTTCTTAGAGAATGCCTTCATCAACTTCCGTCCTACCGACACCAACAACCCGCTCAACACCGTCAAACAAATCTATGGCGCCGGCCAGGGCTACCTTGGTGAAGAGGAGGAAGACCTCATGCAGAACAGCAGTTATATCCTTATCGATGTTCCGCAGACCATGACCACCTATCAGGGTACCGAGGTGTTCGGTGCCGGTGAGAGTGGCGGCGTAGGTATGGGTGTGGAAAAAGCCACTGCAGCAGCCACTGCCACGGCACACAAGGCATCAGCCGTCATCGATCTGCTGAGTGGTCATTTCAAGGCCGTCTATGGTGGCAGTTACCAGGAGGGTGTCACCCGTCGCACGGTGGTCAACGTGCCTGAGGGCTCTACATTCCGTGCTGAGGCCATCTTCGGTGGTGCTTACGGCCTGTATAACGAATATCGCTGCGACGTATATGAGTCCAACGTCAACTGGAACAGTAGCGATGCCCTCGTAGGCGGTTACCGTACGGGTATCTATGGTGGCAACAACAACTGCCGCCGTACTTTCTACAGTCACGTCAACATCAATGCACCTGTCTATTACGACAAGGCTAACGAATACTACGCTACCGTCTATGGTGCCGGTTATGGTAAGGACACCTGGGCACAATATACGGAGGTGAATCTGAACAACACTGCTCGTGTGTATGAGGTATATGGTGGCGGTCAGTTGGGGCGCGTAATGAACAAAAAGTCTGTGGATGCTTGGGCTGCGGAAGCGGATGCTGCAGCCACCGCAACATACACTACTGCCCACGCAGAGTGGGAAACTTTGTCAGATGAAGACAAGGCCACAACTACGGAGCCTCAGGCACCACATGCCATTGAGCGTTCTCTGGGTGCTGGCTATACTGACAACGGCTTGGATGATGATTTGGCAGAAGCCAGAAACGGCAAGAAATACAACACCAACGTGATCATCAACCAAGGCGCTGATGTCTGCGGCTATATGTATAACGGTAGCCTCAGCGGTGCCTACGCATACGGTGGTGGCCTGGGTGATGCCAATGTTCCCAATACTGGCGATGTTCACGGAACAACCTACATCGCCTTGCTGGGTGGTAGGGTAACTAAGGACCTCTATGCCGCAGGAACAGTAGGTTCGGTAAACAACAAATATAACATAACAACTGATGACTTCGACCAGCCATTCATCGCTTCTGCCAATGCCTATATCGAAGGCGGCACGGCACGTAACGTCTATGGCGGTGGCTGGAGAGGCAGTGTAGGTTATCACGAAGGAACGATTGATGCTGCCACAACAGGCGATGTCCTTGGTGAGACAAACGTCGTCATCGGTAAGTTGGATGGTACCAGTTTCACCAACGGTATTCCAGCCATTGAGCGTAATGCCTACGGTGGTGGTGAGGGTGGTGCCGTATTCGGTACAACCAACATCACACTCAACAAGGGCTTTATCGGTTATCGTCATTTCAACAGCGTACCGACAACAGATACCGACCTCGATTATATAAATGTAGGTTCTGACTACTATCAGGAGAAGTTGCACGACGAGACGTGGTCGGGCGACGGCACCAACCGTCTGTACGATAGCGGCTGTATCTTCGGTGGAGGCTATATCGACAACAGTAGTGTGGATGTCACCAACCTGAAGATGTATGGCGGCCACGTTCGTAACGCGCTTTTCGGTGGTGGTGAGATTGCCGCTGTAGGACGTGGCATCATCGAGGCAACAGGCGTTGACAATAGCGTTCGTACCCTGAAGGGCATCTATAAGGCTGGTAAGGCAAATGTTGAACTCTTTGAGGGAAATGTACACCGTAATGTCTTCGGTGGCGGTCGAGGATATAACAACCTCGGCGAGGGCGGTACGCTCTATTCCGATGGTTACGTCTTCGGACAGACAGAGGTACACGTTCACGGTGGTACGATTGGCACGGCGAAGGAGTTGGCACGTGAGAATGGTAACGTCTTCGGTGGCGGCGATATCGGCTATGTGTATAGCGCCTACGAGGAAGACGGTAAACTCTATGTAGGTATCAAGGACGGCGAACGCTACGACAATGAAAAGGAGGGTTACTATTATGCTTATAAAAAAGGAGATGAGGCATACGTACCATCACCTACTCCTCCGGCAGCAAGTGATGAAAACTGGGTGAAGGACTTAGGACAATTTGTGCTGACCGAGGACTGCAAGGTGCTGATTGAGCCTCATGCCCGTGTCAAAAGTGGTACGATTAGTTATAATGGAAAAGAGTATAAAGTCGGCGACTATGTTCCTACAGAGTACCTCCATACATTAGGCAACAAGAACGACGATGCCTGGGATAAATTGGATCTTTCGGGTATCAACATCTTCAATGCCGTATTCGCCGGTGGTAACACCTCATCAGGTTCTTCTACCGTGTATGCCAACACCACCACGGTGTTCGGTAACGCTACAGCCTCTATCCACGATGTCTATCACCGTGACCTGATTACGCTGGGTACAGGACGTACGGGTGGTTTGTATGGTGATGGCAACCTGACCTTCGTGGACGGCTATCGTGGACTGAACATCACCAACTATGGTACAGACTATTATAGTTTAGACCCTGAGATTACATATACAGAGTATGAAGCACTTGCTCCCCGCGAGGCCGATTACTATCAGTTGAAGTATAAGTGTATCAAGGAGTGTACGGATAAGGACGGAACAACCTACTATCCACAAGGTGGCGAGCACACTAAGGCTTCTACGCTGACCATCGACGACCTGCTGACTTTGTTTGAAGGTATCAAGGTCGATGATGACTATATTCTTCTTACTAATTCGGAAACGGCCGAGGAATATCCGAATCCCAATTATTGGGAGCAAAACGGTGTCGTTCCTGTTTATGCCGGTCGCCTGATGAACACCATCCAGCGTGCTGACTTCTGCGGTGTCTTCGGTAGCCGTATGGTGATGCAGGGAGCACAGGACCGTGTGCCGGAGATTGTCGATCACACCAACTACACCATCAACCGTGTGCGTGAGGTGTCACTCAACCAGAAACTGTCTGTGAGAACAGATGACGCATCAGATGAAGACAAGAAGGTGCATGGCAACTACTTCGGCATTTACAGCATCGTGAACTACTTAGGCGCCCTCACCAGCGACGTGTTCTTCCTGCCGGAGAATGATGTTCGCAATGATTTTCGTGTGACTAATAACGAATCCAATCCTGACTACAAGTCAGATTCAAAGGCATACAACAATGGTAGTACTCCTGTTGCTTCTAAGAAATACGGCAAAGCGACCTACTACGATTGGAAGGCGGGCTTCGTTAAAGACCGCAAGCGCAACAACGGTACCAGTAAGAATAAGGTGGCGCTGGCATCTGGTGTCTATCTGGAGTTGACTACCGAACTGAGCACGGGCGACGACCTGTACGAGAAAGACTGGGGTTACATCACGGGTGTCATAGAACTCGACCTCATCAACGTGCAGCCTGGCATAGGTGGTGGATTCGTATATGCCAAAAACGTACATAAGACTGGTACGTATGAATTTCACAAGCACAACACCCTGACAGCGCTGAACGACGATGCTATTACCCGACGCGACTTCACATATACCGGTGCCGACGTGGAATGGGAGACATCGGGTAACTTCATACACAGTACGCAGACCATTATCGACGACTGCTACAATGTCAGCGGTAAGTATAAAGGGACTGTAGAGCCTGGTGGTGCTGTTCCTGCCCACTACTGGTTCATTCAGGGTTCGGTGTATGTTTATGACCAGTACATCTCTGCATATACAGGAGCACCAAATGCATATAGCGAGACAGTGGATATTCCGTTGACCATCACAGCCGCTTCACACGGCACGATGAAACTGCTCAACGTGATGCCTAACAAATATGCTTACTATTCTGCTCCCGGCAAAAAGATTGGAGATGGCAAGAAGATTGTCATCAACGAAGTGGAGTATCACCTGAACGATCCTATCAGTTACTGGGATTGGTACTTGCTGACTCCTGCAGAGAAGAATCTGTTTAAGGATGAAACATACGTCACCACTGCTGACTGCAAGTACAGCAGTAGCGATGCTGACATCATCCCTGCCGGCACAGTGATGCTGCCTGAAGAATATAACACACTGAAGGCTACTCACTCAACTGTTTACCACATCGAGAAGCAGCAGGATGTGGACTTCGACTTCGTATTCCGCTCTTCCAACAACATGAGCCACGATACGGGCTACATGTTGACTTATAAGGTGAACAACCCGACAGACTGGAACACTTGGTACACCAAGGTAGAGAGCGAATCTGCAGAAAAGGATCAGGCGGGCGGCTCTGGTTATGAGGATGGACCTACCTATCATCTGAAGGACAGCAGTAAGGGTGGCGTCCTCGGACAGCGTGAGTATAAGGTAAGCAACCTTATCGCTGAGAATATTTATACCACCTACCAGACAATGGCAACGAACCATTCTGAGGCCATACCAGATGGACAGGCAGAATTCGAAGAAGCCTATATCGTCACAAGTGAATATACAAATGATGACGTTCACCTGAATGTCGGCAGTTCTGTTTCTGAAACACAGGCTAAGGATATGACAGGCTACGTGGCGCCTGCATATATCTGCACCAGCACCATCCAACTCAGCAAGACCGACTACATATATGTCGGCAACCGCATGACAGCAGAAGAGAAAGATGCATACTACTTGACCTACAAGGACTCTAATCCTACGTTGGCAAAGATGATTCAGGATGACATCGTTCCTGCATACTACTGTACCAAGGATGGCTTCTACGGTGGTAACTACTATGAGGCAAACAAGAACTATCGTGGTCTTGAAGTTTGGAGTTCTATGTCTAAGGAAGACCGTGAGCAGTTCGAATTCAACTACGATGCCTTTGATGTACTCATCGACCCACGTTACGGTTGGAATGAAGGAGGTACCAGTGTCATCCATTCTGAGGGAAAGAAATACGAGTATGACTCTGCCGCAGGCACAGAGGCTGCCGCAAAACTGAACCCTGCCGGCTACTCACTTGCGAAGCCTGTTGACTATAGGGCAACCTATAATGGTAGTGAGACATCTACCCACAACGACATAACATTGGAGAACGGTAAGGAATATTCACGTACAGAATATGAGTCATTGCCTAACGAGAAGCGTCACTACACAACTATCGACGTGAAGGAAGAAGGCAACGTATATGTTGTCAAAACTCCATTCCAGGTTGGCAACATACCTTACGCTGTGGGCACCGTCATCTCTGCAAACACATTTAGCAGTCTGGGACAAACAGATCAGGCAAATGTCACCACACTGACCTTCACCAGTGAGCAGACAGGCAAATATTACTACTGCCGCGAGGAATATAAGGTTGGTGAGAATACGGAAGGTGAAACAGTGACTGGTGTAGCCGTCTCTGGTGGCATATCAGGAACCTATATTAACGGGCAGAATGTGCCTGTAGGCCTCGTTATCTCAGAGGGCAACTTCAACAGTTTGAAAAACTACCAGACGGACTTCACCATCCACGGTATTGCTCCTACGGAGACAAGTACGCTGTACGTAAGCCGCTTCTCTGACATCTTCGACCTCTCGAAGGAGAAGATTATCACCGTCATCTACGAGTATAACTATGAAGAGAGCGATGTCTCTGGTACACACGTCACGCCTGTCACTGAGCGCCATGTGGTGAACATCCACGTCATGTTCAAGAGCGGCATTCCTTTCGTCGAGGACATCAAGGCTCCGCAGATTGTGTTGCCTGGCACCTTTGTCGGTATCCGTGAGCCACATGTCACACCTGGTGCCTACGAGGTAACTGGTGGCGGATGGAAACTCTTCGAGAAGAAGTCTGACGCTGAGAGCCACATCAATGGCGTAGAATACACACCTACCGCTGACCCACTCTACTGGTATCAGCACGGCTACTATCTGGCTTACTACGCTAAGACCTATCTCGGTGAGACCTACTCTAACACCGTACAGGTGAGCGTGGCCAACTACCACGACCTGACGAAGGTACTTGACGATACCGAGCACTACTACTACGTGGACAATCCTACCGTTAAGCGCAACTCCAAGATATACATCACCGATGCTACCGATGGCGCTACGCAACTGAAGCAGATCTTCGACCTCAGCGTGCCCAGCGGCGAGTCACCCGCTGTCTTGAATGAGCATGTCGAGGCTTGCAAGAACCTGGAGTTCTTCCTGCACACCAATATCACCGTGCCAAGCGGTTCTCCCGCTTGGGAACCCATCGGCACCGATGAACACTGCTTCGAAGGCAACCTGCATGGCGACGGCTACCACATTGACGGTCTGGACCACTCCCTGTTCCGTAACCTCTGCGGTAATGTCTATAACCTCGGTGTCACGGGCTCCTTCACCTCTGCAGGTATTGCCGATAAGGAAGATGCCGAAAAGGATAAGGCCTATATGGAGAACTGCTGGATTAACACCAGTGCTACCGAAGGCTTCACCACCAAGGCTATTTTGGGTGCTGATCCTACGAAAAATACAGAGCGCAAGAGAGTTGTCAACTGCTACTATCAGAACACGAAGGATTATCAGACTGGCGACGCCATCCCAATGCCTGAGATAGCCTTCTATAACGGTACGGTGGGCTACGACCTGAACGGTTTCTATCTATATAAGAGGTATAACAACACGAAGACCGGATTGGGTATTGCCCATACGTTCTATACTATCAATTCCGATGGCACGCTGTCTGTTCCGCAGACCAAGAACTATGTCGATGAAAATGCCACCTACTGTTCGTCGGGCATTACTGGTATCTACGATAACGGAGGCTATGTAGAAGACCGCTTTGCTGACGGTGACTTCCGCTATGCAGACGGTGTGATTCCTGAGAGCGAGGATCAGCGCACGCTTGTCGATGCTGATGGTGTCAGTCACTTCTATCCTATTTGGCCTGATGACTACATCTACTTCGGACAGATGCTGACCTACGGATGGAACGACCAGCGTCCACACGAGAATGTGCCATCACGCATCGTCAAGAACAGTGGCCGCCTGTCATCCTCCGATGAGAGCAACCGCATCTATCGCGCCCCTGCCTACTATCAGTCGAAGGTCATGGATGTGGCTCACTTCAACCCTGCTGTCAACCTCGTGGCATACACGAAGACGACGAGCCCCAATGTTACCCCGCTTCCTGCATATCCGAATATGACGGCCATCGACTTTGCCGGTCATAATGATAACGCCTGGACCCTCGGTCGCGTGTCCAGCGCTTCTCCCGCTGGAGTCGATCTCTTCTACCAACCACTGCTCGACGAGAGTGGCCTGAAGAGCATCACCAACCGTGACGAGACACCGAACCTGTTGGTTTACGCGCCATCCGATGAGGCTAACAAGAAGACCTACGACGTGCTGACAGACTACTTTACCGAACCCTCATACAGCGATTATTACAACGAGGATGATGACTATCGCCGTGTCGGTGCAGCACCCACTTCGACCGTCTTCGGCCATCTGGTTATGAATGACTTGACCGCCACCAGCGACCATCTGTTAGTCGATAAGAAAGACTTCAACTGTCCTATCAGTTACCAGTTCGCCGGCGGCAAGCGTATGTGGTATCAGCGTATTCCCGACAACTACGTCAGTCTGACAGATGGCTGGTCAACCGTCAGCCTGCCCTTCGATGCCGAACTGGTATCTACTCAGGATAAGGGTGAGATCACACACTTCTACAGCAAGAGCCCCTCCTTCGATGCGAATGGCACCAAGACCGGCCATGAGTACTGGCTGTCTGAATACAAAGGCATCACGGCATCCAGCGGTTCACCCGCTGGGGTCCTCACCGCCACCTTCAACTATCCAACCGCTACTGGTGCTGAAAAACAGGTGAACAACACCTTCCTGTGGGATTACTATTACAGAAAGAACACTCAGAAGGATGCTCATACGGATACCTATCAGACCCGCTACGAGGCAAGCCGTACGATGGAACAGTATCCGCTGCTGGCTACTGCCACGCCGTATATGATAGGCTTCCCCGGCAAGACGTTCTATGAGTTCGACCTCAGCGGTGAGTGGAAGGTCAAGAACACGGCAACCACTGCACCAGAACAACTTGGCAAGCAGACCATCAGTTTCGTCTCCAAGACGGGAATCCCCATTGCCGTTAGCGACGATGAAATAAGTGCTTCTGCTATTGATGCTAACGACTATAAGTTCATGCCTAACTACATGAGCAAGAAAGTTGTGGGTTACCTCATGAACCAGGATGGCAATAGTTTCGACGTAACACCCAGCGGCGGCTCTGCTGCTACACCGTTCCGTCCCTACTTTGTATCTACTGCTTCGGCACCCGCCCGCTCGATTCTCTTCGACAATGAAGACGCGTCGTTCACCTTCGATGACAGAGACCCGTCGGACGATGACCTCGGTGAGGGCAATCTGGTATTCAAGGTACGCAAACATATTATCAGCGTCACCTCCTCACTCCAGCGTGAGGCCGATGTACGCATAACCAACGTGGGTGGCCTCAACATTGGCAACTTCACCATACAGCCAGGTGAGACCATCGAGACCCGCATCCCTGTCGCAGGTGTCTACATCATCCGTGCCGACGGTGGCCGCATCCAAAAGAAAATAGCAGTAAAATAAGAGTGTGTCCAGCGGTTCCCCCGCTGGAAGAAAAAAAGCACCAGCGCTTCCCCCGCTGGAAGAAAAAAAAGCACCAGCGCTTCCCCCGCTGGAAAAGAAAAAAAGAGTGCCCAGCGGTTCTCCCGCTGGAAAAGAAAATGGAAAAGAAAGGCCCAAACTACCACAGCATGCAGCGCCGTATGGCGACTCACAACTACACGCTGCCTGGCATCTACCACATCACCTTGCATGTGGCAGAAGGGATGGGCCAGCCCCTAGGACTGGTGGAAGGTTCCCTGGAACAGCCCGATGGCACACCGTCCGGTCCTCACGTTGCACTGACGCCTATCGGGCAAATGGTGCGCGAGGAACTCCTTTCCAGCATTACTGCACACTATAGCATGATTAACGTCGATACGTTCGTCATCATGCCCGAGCACCTGCACGTTCTTCTACAGGTAACGGCGCCTATCGTCAGCAGCAACGGCCGCCCCACCCATCTGGGACAGGTAATCGCTGGCTATAAGAAAGGCTGCAACCGCCGCTTCTGGGCTATGACGGGGCAAGACATTTCAGCGGGTGAACCGCTGAACACCCGAAATGCCCTTAGGGTGCCCAGCGGTTCGCCCGCTGGGTTCAGTTCCCCCGCTGGGATCAGTTCCCCCGCTGGGGTCAATTCCCCTGCTGGGATCAGTTCCCCCGCTGGGATCAATTCCCCCTCCGGGAATGAAAAGCGCGTGCCCTCATACGGCACTACTGCCCGCCCGCCCCTCTTTGCCACAGGCTATTGCGACGTGCAACCCATTACCGCAGAACAACTGGAGACCCAGCGTGCCTATATCCATGGCAACCCGCGCAGTCGCCTGCTGCGCACCAGTCTGCGTGCCACGCTGATGCCCAGCCGCGGTGCCTTCGTTACAGCCCTGACGCCAGCAGCCCTCCGCAAATACCTGCAGAGCGTTTGCCTGCCACAACACGCCACGCCCGAGGCCCTCGCTGCCATCGAGCAGCGCCTGCTTCTCACTGCCAGCGCGCCCACCGGCACCCCCGCCACTAGTGCGCCCAGCGCTTCCCCCGCCACCAGTGCGCCCAGCGCTTCCCCCGCCACCAGTGCGCCCAGCGCTTCTCCCGCCACCAGTGCGCCCAGCGCTTCTCCCGCTATCAGGGTGCCCAGCGGTTCGCCCGCCACCAGTGCGCCCAGCGCTTCCCCCGCTATCAGGGTGCCCAGCGCTTCCCCCGCTATCAGGGTGCCCAGCGCTTCCCCCGCTATCAGGGTGCCCAGCGGTTCGCCCGCTGGGATAAGCACCCCCTTCGTCACCCTCGATACCTACGGCAACCGCCAACTACTAAACAGCCACCTGTTGCCTGTGGTCTGCCACTATAAAGACAGGGGCCGCTTCGCCCAACAGAAGGCCCGCTGCTTAGAAGAGGCCGCACATGGTGCCGTCCTCGTTTCTGCACGCATCGCCCCTGGCGAGCAGGAAATCATGAATGAGGCGGTGAATCACGGTTTCCCCACGATTACCATCTCCGACAACGGTTTCCCAGAGCGCTACCACCCCTCAGCGGAGCGCATCGACCGCTGTGCCGCTGGCCAACTGCTGATAGTCACCCCGTGGCAATACCAATACCGCGGCAAGAACGAACTAGTGACCATTCCCTTCTGCAAGACGATGAACTGTGTTGCTCAAGCCCTCTGCCACCAAAAAGACGACTGGTGGAAAAACAGCGAATAAAGTGTCCAGCGGTTCACCCGCTGCAAAAGCGAAAACGATGTTCAGCGGTTCACCCGCTGCAAAATATAATCAAGATATGAGCACGAAATATAGACATAGAAAGCAAGTAACAAAGTTGATGGCAGCCTCTGGCCATATTCTATCCATGCTCCTGCTCCTCACATTTGGAAGCGGCAGTGTGTGGGGACAAAGTCCTGTTGAAATAACAAGTGATACTAATGGGAACGGTACCATCGAAGATAGCGAGAAGAAATTCTATCTGATTCAGACGAATGCGTTCCCGAGTTTCTATATAGCGCCTCAGGCCAATAATACCATTACTACCAACAATATCCTTGGTGAATATATGCTGTGGTATTTCCTGGATGCAGGCACTGATGGTGGTACTCAATATTACTATATCGTCAACAATAGTACGGGGAAATACATCTATAATCACAATGGAACCTATGATGGCACAAATGGTGGTAATGGTGACAAACGACAAATCAAACTTATAGACTTGGGTCCCCTGTCTGATAATGACAAGGAAAAGTGCAAGTTCAAAATTGTTTCAAATGGTTCACAAGGCTTTTATAACATTAATGTGAAAGCTAATCAAACATATTATGGTTTGAACAAGCAAAATGGTAGTCAAGCTAATGACAATCCAATCCGATTGACAAATACCCAATATATCAATGATGTCAACTCCACGTGGAAGTTTATAGCCTTTAGCGGAACCTTTACATATCCAACCCCTCCTTTTACGCCTTCGACGGATTCGAACAAGCATTATTACGAGATTCACAATATCCAAAAAAACACATACTATGCCGCGACAGACGCCACGGCCGACAAGGTAATCTTCACCAATCAAGCAAACGAAAGCAGGGCATGGTATTTTAAGGAAGCAGCATCCGATACCTGGTATAAGTACTATTACATTATCAACCCTGCAACAGGGGGCAAATACATGTATTATGAAGGCACTGCTGACAATACCAATGATCAAACAAATGCAATCAGTGTAAAAGATTATAATTCAGCAAACGAAGACCGTTATCAGTTTGTTGTAGTTCAGGCAGCAAGAGGTGACGGAAGTTCCCGTGTAACGTGCTATGCCATCATACCGAAACTACTTATCGATAATTTGTGGACAAGCAGTAGCGTCGGTGTTATTGCTGAAGCCAACATTACCAATGGTGCCAATGTGGGTATAGTAAATAGCAGAGGTCTTATCAAAGATTCTAATAACAAAGATTCTAATGGTTCTCATTGGAAATTTGATGCCACCGTTTTTACCACTGACTGTGACCACCCTGTTATTGCCTTCGACAGGACCACAGGGAAAGCATCTATAACGACAGCGACCTTATTGCCTTCCATCTATTATACCACAGATGGAACAACACCATCATCTACTAACGGTACGTTGTATAGCGGACCATTTACCCTGACTGAGCAGACCACCATCAAGGCCATTGTCACCAAAGAAGGATATACAAATTCTGTGGTGACAACATCAACCATCTACAAAGTAGCAACTCCCACTATCCAGCAGGAAACGGGAACTCTTGTTGTTTCCATCACAACAGCAACTCCTGGTGCTACTATCTATTATACCACCGATGGCACCACCCCCTCCACCTCGTCAACACTTTACACTGGTGCATCAGAGGAATTGGGAGGGAAACCCATCAAAGCGATAGCCGTTAAGGACGGAATGATAAATTCCGACATAGGTGAGGGTGAAATAGACATCAGGTGTGCCACACCTATTATAAGTTTTAACAATATTACCTCGATGGTCTCTATTACTTGTGGAACCGAAGGGAGCACCATTCATTACACGATTGATAACAGCGAACCTACTGCCTCGAGTACTGAATACACCGTCCCGTTCTCTGTGACCAGTCCCACGACAGTAAAAGCAATTGCCACCAATGCGACTTTGCCACCTTCCGTTGTGGCTGAGTTAGTCATTCCCCAGGTGGCTACGCCTACCATCCAGAACAACGGCAGCAATGCTGTGTCCATTACAACGGCAACCGTTGGTGCAACCATTTATTACACCACCGACGGTAGCACTCCCACTACATCGAGTACAAAATACACCGTGCCACTAACTGAAAATATCAGCAATGTCACCATCAAGGCGATTGCTGTCAAGGAAGGTATGATCACTTCAGTCGTGGGTAGCGATGCGGTGAAATTGCAATGTGCAGCACCAGACATTGCCCGCAGTGGCAACGACGGCTTCACCGTCAGTTGTTCGTTCCCTGCTTCGGGGGTCACCATTTACTATACTACCGATGGCACTACCCCCACCACGTCAAGTAGCAGTATCACTTCTGGCGGCACGGTAACGTGTACACTACCCGTTACTGTCAATGCGATGGCTGTCGCAACGAACTATGACAACTCTGACGTAGCCACAGCCACCCTGAAACAAGGCATGGATGGCGATGGCACAGTAGGGAACCCTTATACCATCAAGTACCAGGCTGACGTGGAGGATTTCTTTGAACACGCCAATACGCCGGAAGGAGCCTCATTACATTATAAGGTTATCGCCACCAAACCTCTCGACTTCAGTAGTGCCGCCGCCATCACCCAAGCCTTCAGCGGCACGTTCGATGGTGGCACACAGTTCATTACAGACCTCAAGCACCCTCTTTTCAACACCGTTGATGGTGGGGTGGTGAAGAATGTCACGCTGAAGAATGTAGCCATCGAGAGTAATGCAGATTATGTGGGTGCTATCGCTGGCATCGCTCAGGGATATAGCCGAATCTATAACTGCGGCATTTTGCCTAACGATGCCACATTCCCCGAAGGCACGCATCCTACCGTCACCACTTCTGGCACTTGCGCCGGAGGCATTGTGGGTAAACTGGACGGAGATTCTCGCGTCATCAACTGCTATAGTTATGCCGATGTCAGCGCTTCCACTTACGCTGCGGGCATTGTGGGACAGAATACTTTTGCGTCAACCGCAGAAGTGTCAGGTGAAAAATACACTAAACTGAAGACGGCTGTGGTCAACTGTATGTTCTATGGTAATATCACTGGCGGAACTAACCAGCATGGCGTTTATGGTGGCTCTCTGATTACCAATGCCGCCGCTACAGGCATCAGCAGTTATAACTACTACAGAAACGGTTCTACCTTCAAAACTGCTACTGGTGAGCCCACAGCCTACAACTGTTCTTTCCCTGCCGATGAGCGCTATCTCACGCAGGTGGAGTTCCACCGCAGCCTGCTGAACAGTAACCGTGAACTCTGCGGCTGGTGGGTAGGTTCCGACGTGGCGCCAAGCACGCTGACAACCGCCCAGGTGCAGGCTATTCCCAAGGATGCCTCACTGATGTACAAGTGGGTGGTTGACCCCAATCTTGCTCCTTACCCGATACTGAAGCCCTTCGGCAAATATCCCTCCATTATCAACACCAATACAGGCACCCCATGGTTCGACAGAACCACAGCCGCACCATTTGAAGGAAAGCAACTCGGAACGCTTTCAGTCATTATTAAGTCGGGCGGCTCTGCTCCTGACCAGCATTTATTTATCCCCATCACCGACATGGACTCCCTGCACTACGATTTCGGCTATCGCAAGGTGCAGCTGCCTTATTACAACACCGTATTCGGCAACCCCGACGGCGCTACATGGGAAGAGAAATATGCTGGCAACTACACTGACCAGGTGGTGACAGGTTGGAAGATAACCAACGTCGGTGGCGGTAATGAAGGTTCATTTGTCGCTCACTGGCAGGACGGCTATAATTTTGCCGACCGTAAATGCACGAATAAGGACCTCTACAGTGTTTCAGGCCGTGTCTTTGCGCAAGGCGGCTACTATTATGTTCCTGATGGAGTTTCTGAAATCACTATCGAGGCCTATTGGGGCAAAGCCATCTACGTGAGAAATAATGGCGGCTACTACGACAGAGTAAATATCACCTTAGGAAATACAGGGGCTGCTTTTGCTCCTGCTGGTACACGTGCTAACAATATCAACGATGCTACCATCCAGACCACGTCGATAAAGGAAACGCTCACTGCTGCTAATATCGATGCGAAAAAGACTGTCTATGACTATGCCCTTGTGCTGGTGGGTAACGTGCAGGAGTCCGTTGGTCAAAATCATGTCACTCATAAAACTGAAGCCACTCGCGGTTTCACTATCATGAGTGTGGACCTTGACTTCGACGAAGAACCTGATTATTGTCTTGAATGGCAGCTTGGAAAAGAAATGAAACGCCAGGAAATCGCCCCCATACGCTTTGACTTCCTCCCAGTAGTGGAGTTGGGTATCGCTGGCAAGTTACATAATTCAACTAATTTCTTCTCCCTTGGCTGCTACCGTTCCAAAGGACATTTCGAGGTGACAGAGACCGCCTTTATCCGCTTCGGACAGTTTGAGTTTGAACTTGGTACCCGTGATGATGGTCCTGTTATTCTCAATGGTGGTATCTACGACCAGTACTGCCGTGGACGTAATGGTGAAAGTAATCAGCATATCAATTACGTCATCCTCGGTGGCCATATTGTCATGCCATCGTTCACCCCTGGAGCCCATGTCAATACCAATGCGAAATATCAAACACGTCATTGTGCTGTCAATGTTCTTGGCGGAGACTTCACCAGTTTCTACCTCACTGGTGGATACAATGAGGCCATTGCGCCATACGAAGACAACCCCCACTGCTATATCGACGGTGGTCGCTTTGGCACGATAGCCGCTGCTTATAAGGAGGGCATCTGGGGTGATGTCACCTGGCGCATCAATCATGCGCTCATTGGCGAGTTCTACGGTGGCGGTGTCATGGCTCAGGCTACTGGCACAACATACAAGATAGTGAAAGGCAGCATCGATGTGGTCATCGACAACAGCATCGTAGGCAAATACTGCGGTGGTCCTAAGTTCGGTGATATGTTGCCGGGAAAGACGGTTACCACCAGCGCAACTGGTACTACCTTTGGCCAATTCTTTGGTGCAGGCAATGGCGGCACCAACTATATGCAGTATAAAAATACTGATAATACGGGAGTTCCTATCTCCGATTGGAGTAGCACCATCACTTCTAATTATACCATTGGAAAGTACCGCAGTAAAGATCAGGGCTATGCAGCCGACTATGACATTGAGGTGATTAATCCTTCTACAGGAGACTTGGAAGGCCAAGTTGTTAACCGTAGTTATTACTACTCTGCTCAGTTTGCCACCACCAACACAGGTAACGTCACCAATACATTGACCGACTGCACCATCAATACCAATTTCTATGGTGGCGGTTTCCTTGGTGGCGTGACAGGCAATGTCACCTCAACACTTAATAATTGCAAAGTCAATGGCGCTGTCTTCGGAGCCGGATACTCGGCTTCTGCTGGTACAGTTGACATTCACAACAAGGACAAGGTTCCACCTGTACCAAACACTTACACCGGTATGATCAAGCCACAGACGGGCGGCACATTCACCACATACGAATGGACGAACAATAAGACATTTGGAACAAAAACACTTAGTACAGGAAGTCCAACCATTTCAAACCCCAATGGTGATGGGAAAAACTATATATACACCGAGGTATCTCTCGAAAACCTTGGATCTGTCAGCGGTAACGTCACCCTTACCATCAATGGTAATACTGTCGTTGATGAACACGGCAAGGTGATGAAAGTAGGCCAGAGCGTCTATGGCGGCGGTGAGGAATCTACTGTAAGTGGTAATACCGAAGTGAATGTCAATGGCGGCACCATCGGTACAACCGACAAGGGCGGTGCTACCTGGGGCAACGTCTATGGTGGCGGTAAAGGTAAGGAAAATGATGTCACTGCAGGACTCATAAAGGGAAACACTAATATCAATATCAGCGGCTCTCCTACGATTCTCCATAATATTTATGGTGGCGGTGCTTACGGCTCTGTGGGCACTTTCACCTACGATGCTACTTCAGGTATGCCTACCGCCCTGGCTACGGCAAACACGGGTGCTTGTACTATCGACATTACAGGCGGTACGATTGGCAGCAACGGCCAAGAGAATGGTATGGTATTCGGTTCTTCGCGTGGTGATGTGGCAGTTCCTGGCACAGATGGTGTTGATCCTAATGACCGCATGGCATGGGTATATAGCACGCATGTCAAAATCGGGGATGCTGATGTAAAAACAACGCCTTGGATCAGGGGCTCTGTCTATGGCAGTGGCGAGAATGGTCACACCTTCCAGAATACCATCATAGATATTAAGAAAGGTACTATCGGTATTGCTGTTGGTGAGACGGTTGGAGGTTACTCAGGTGCTGCCTATCCCTATCGTGGCAATGTCTATGGTGGTGGCTGCGGTACAGATACCTATTGGATTGACGCCAACGACAATAAAACACATGATGAGGGCGAGGAGCATTACAACCCGTTAGCTGGTGTCGTTAGAGGCGCGACAACCGTCAACATCACTGGCGGTCAGGTGGTTCACAACGTCTATGGCGCTGGTGCCATGGGTTCTGTGGGTAACGCCTCTGATGCCGAGAGTGGTAAGACGACTATCAACATCTGCGGTGGACGTATCGGCTACGATGGTGAAGGAAATGGGCATGTCTTTGGTGCAGCCCGCGGTGAGTTTGGCGTTAGTACTGCAGCGTCAGGTCTTGCTCTTGCCAACGTCAGAGAGACAGAGGTGAACATCAACTATACAACGTCTCCTACAGAGGATAATGAAGGAAAGACCGAACAACTCATTGCCGGTTCTGTCTTTGGCGGCGGTGAGGCCGGAACCGTGAAGGGCAGTGTAACAGTCAAGATGACTGGTGGTCTGATTATGAAAGACATCTATGGCGGCGGCGCTTTGGCTGATACGCAGACCAGCAACTGGGATGCTGCGGCAAATAGCGGCGCCGGCGGGTGGGCAGCAGGCAAGACCTCTGCAAGCCCCACGACGACCGTTCGCCTGACAGGAGGTAATATCCTTGGCGAAGCCTACGGCGGCGGACTGGGAGAAACAGACAAGCCTGCCTATGTCTATGGTGATGTGCTCTTGGATCTGAACGGTACGACAACATCGGGCGAAACAGGCACTGTCATTGATGAGAGTGCAAGGGGCTGTGCCGTCCATGAAGTCTTTGGCTGCAATAATGCTGCCGGTTCGCCAATGGGCACAGTCACGGTGCATGTCTATGCGACGCAGAATAAGGACAAAGCCGACATCAGCACCAAGCCGGAAAAGAATACCAAAACGTATGATGTCACGGCAGTCTATGGCGGTGGCAATTTGGCTGCCTACGAACCTGCTGGTGGGAAGAGTACCAACTATTCAACCAAGGTCATCATCGATGGTTGCGGTCTGAGCAGTATTCAAACGGTCTATGGCGGAGGTAATGCAGCATCGACACCTGCCACCAATGTGATTGTCAATGGCACCTACGAGATTGAAGAACTCTTCGGTGGTGGTAATGGTAAGGACAAACTTTCTGATGGGAGACCTAACCCCGGTGCCAATGTGGGTTATAAGAACTATACGATTTACGAGAAAGTCGATGACGACTGGGAAGCCAAGGATGACCCTGCCTATGATACGAAAGAAGAACGAACTGCAGGAACCAGTGCCATTACCTATGGTACCGGCCAGGCTTCCATCAATGTCTATGGTGGTACGATTCACCGTGTCTTTGGCGGTTCTAACACCAAGGGCAATGTGCGTCAGACAGCTGTCACCTTGCTGGATGAGAACGGTGGTTGTGAATTCTGTGTGGATGAGGCCTACGGCGGTGGTAAGAGTGCTCCGATGGATGCTGAGGCTAAGTTGCTGATGGCATGTATCCCTGGACTACAGGCTGCCTACGGCGGTGCTGAGGCTGCCGCAATCAAGGGCAACGTCACACTGAATATCACCAACGGCACCTTCGACCGCGTGTTTGGTGGTAATAACCTCAGTGGTACGATTGAAGGCTCCATCACCGTGAACATCGAGGAGGTAGGCTGCCGTCCTATCAAGATTGGTGAGCTCTATGGTGGTGGTAACCAGGCAGGTTATTCTGTTTATGGCTACAACGATGATGGCACACCGAAAGAGACTGGCACGAAACTCTATGAAGATCCCCAAGTCAACGTAATGTCGTTTACCAGCATCGGAAAAGTCTTTGGCGGTGGCTTTGGTAGTGGTGCTACGATGGTGGGTAATCCAACGGTGAACGTCAATGAGATCTATGGCAGATACTATAATGATGATAGGTCTATTGTTGCTGAGGGTGCGGAAACGCCTAATCACTATCCCATCCCGTCACACGAGAAGGGCAAAATGGGGGCTATCAGCGAGGTATTCGGTGGCGGTAACGCGGCAAAGGTCATGGGTAACACGACCGTCAACATTGCCACTCAGGCGGAGGTCTTTGTGGTGAAGGAGGTTACTACAAATACCACGTTGCCAGCAGGCTGCTATACCCGAAGCGGAGCAGGTACAACCGCCAGTCCGTTTGTATACACTGCTGTCACCGGCACTGCCTCTGCTGACGTCACCTACTACGAAAAGAAGGACGTCATCGGAGCCGACATCCGTGGCGATGTCTTCGGTGGTGGCAATGAGGCTGAAGTGACGGGTAACTCAACGGTAAGAATCAGTCAGAAGCAAGAATAGGGCCCTAAATAGCGCGAGTGCGCAGGGCCCTCATCGCATTGAACACAGCCAGAACGGTGACGCCTACATCAGCGAAGACTGCGAGCCACATGGTGGCCAGTCCGAAGGCGGCGAGCAGGAGCACAGCGACCTTGACACCGATGGCGAACCAGACATTCTGACGGGCAATGGACAGCGTGCGGCGGGCTATGCGGATAGCCAGCGGCAGACGTGAGAGACGGTCGTCCATGAGCACCACGTCGGCAGCCTCGATGGCGGCATCGCTACCCAAGGCACCCATGGCAATACCTACATCGGCACGAGCAAGCACAGGGGCATCGTTGATACCATCGCCAACAAAGGCGAGAGTAGTACCAACGGGCCTGTCGCTAAGCAGGCGCTCTACGTGTTCCACCTTGTCACCAGGCAGCAATTCAGCATGATGTTCGGTGAGTTGCAGTTGGGCTGCAACCTCCTCCGCCACACTCTGGCGATCGCCAGTGAGCATGACGGTACGGCTCACACCAAGTGCCTTCAACGAAGCGATGGCACTGGCACTATCGGCTTTTACCTGATCACTAATGACTATATGACCGGCATAGACGCCGTCGATGGCAACATGGATGATGGTACCCACATGATGGCAGTCGCGCCAAGCGGCCCCCACGGCATCCATCATCTTGGTGTTGCCCACACAGACCATGTGCTGCCCTACCCTGGCGCGGATGCCCTGACCGGCAACCTCCTCCACATCGCTGACCTCGCAACCGTCGGTAGCCTCATCGGGGAAGGCATTGCGCAGGGCGGCTCCTATGGGATGGGTGGTGAAATGCTCAACATGAGCAGCCAGATGGAGCAACTGATGCTCGTCGCAGGTGTCGGGATGAACGGCGGTGACGGCAAACTGTCCGTGAGTGAGGGTGCCCGTCTTGTCGAAGACCACAGTATGCAGGCGGGCCAGCGCATCCATGAAGTTGGAGCCCTTGATGAGGATGCCCTGCCGCGATGCTCCGCCAATGCCTCCGAAGAAGGTGAGAGGCACACTGATGACCAGCGCACAGGGACAGGACACGACAAGGAACATCAGGGCCTTATAAAGTGAAGAGTGGAAAGTGAAAAATGAAGAATTTGCTACCGCACAGATGAGCGGCGGCACGATGGCAATGAGCAAGGCAGCAATGACAACGACGGGAGTATAGACGCGGGCAAAGCGGGTGATGAAAGTCTCACTCTTCGACTTGTGCTCACCGGCATGCTCCACCAAATCGATAATCTTAGAGACGGTGCTCTCGCCAAACGACTTCGTAGTGCGTACACGTACCACTCCCTGCTGGTTGACGCAACCAGAGATGACCTCATCACCGACGGTGACCTCACGCGGCAGCGACTCACCAGTCAGGGCAACCGTATTAAGAGAGGTGGTGCCCTCGATGATGACACCATCTATAGGCACTTTCTCGCCTGGCTGGATAACGATGACAGAGCCGACGGCAACCTCAGAGGGGCTCACCGTTATGAGTTCTTGGCTATTGGCTTTTTTCTCTTGGCCTACTGCCAATGGCCTGCTGCTAACAGCCTCCACATGCGCCACATCAGGACGGATATCCATGAGATGGGCAATGCTGTCACGGCTCTTGCCCTCGGCATAGCCCTCGAAGAGTTCACCCACTTGAAAAAAGAGCATGACGAAGACCGCCTCAGGAAACTGACTCTCGGCTCCTGGGAGGAAACCGATGCAAAGGGCACCGATGGTGGCGACGGACATCAGCAGATGCTCGTTGAAGGGCTCACCGTGGAAAAGACCTTCGACGGCCTCCTTCAAAGTGCCCACGCCAACGAGCAGATAGGGAACGAGATAGATGAGCAGCAGTTGCCACACGGGCAGGCTGTAGCGATGTTCGATGATGGCGGCGATGCCCAGCAACAGGGCAGCGACGATGATGAGCACCAACTGACGCTTCAGGCTGTGATGATGGTGCTCGTGGTGATGCTCGTGATGATGATGCTCGTGATGGTGCTCATGTTCGTGAGAGCAACACTCGTGTTCGTGGTGGTGATGATGTGACATACCTTTTTCTTTTTTATCATTTTCCGCTGCAAAGGTACGACATCTGTCTTGCAACTCGGTTGCAAAGTGGCTATCAGCCGAAGAATTCGCGAATAGAAGCCATATAGGGGGTCAGTTGCTTGGGATAGGAGCGCCCCCAACGGCTGATGCTGTTGTGGCAAAAGGCAACGACGAGGCGGCGACGGGCACGGGAAATGGCGACATAGAACTTGCGGGCCTCCTCCTGCACGGCAGAACCCGAGGTGGCGGCATAGGCACTGGGATACTTGCCATCGACGGCATCGAAGACGATGACATGATCGAACTCCAGGCCCTTGGCTTTGTGGACGGTGCTGATGAAGATGCGCTCGGTCATGCTCGACGAGCCACAGAGGTCGGCCTCCTTCATGGTGTTCAGGTCCTGCATGTGACGGCTGAGTTGCTCTGCCAGCGAGCGGCCCGACTCAGCCGTGAGCAGTTCACGCTCGATATACCGCATGATATACACCAGTTTGGGTAGCACCTCTATGCGGCCTATGTTGCGCAGGTAGTCGTAGGCATACTGCAGTTCGTCAGCGAGCACGGCCCCGTCGGTCTGTTCATAGAGACGGTGCCTACCATGTTGGTAAAGGTCGCCATAGAGGTGACGGAAGCGGTCCACCACCTGCCTATGGTTGTGGATGAACTCACGCTGCCTTCCGATGATGCTGCGGGCGCGGTCGTAGCAGTAGACCATCAGGCTGCGTGTGGCAATGATGTCATCGTTGGCCAGATGGGAGTTCTGCCCTTCCAGATTCAACTGCACGAGCAGGTTCTTCAGTTTGTAACTGGGTTGACGAGGATGTAGCAGTCGGGCCAGTTTGAGGCTGTCGAAATAGGTGGGCCAGAGGCGGTACATCGACAGGCCAGGGGCATAGCGTCGCATGTTATGCTCCATGATCTGATAGTCGTAGGTAGCATTATGTCCCAGGATGGCACAGCCGCTGGCAAAGTCGGCAAAGCGCTGCAAGGCCTCAGCAGCCGGAAGATGAGGCTGACAGGCATACTCTTCGATGAGCGGATTGGGCACATCGCCCAGCATGGCGGGTATTGGCCGCGATGTCTCGATGAAGAGGTTCAGTTCGTCGACCACCCTACCCTGTCGCACCTTGACGGCGGCTATCTGCACCACATCATCCTCGAAGACGCTCAGGCCCGTGGTCTCGGTATCGAAGACGACCACCTCCTGCTGCTCGTAGGCATTGACAAACTCCGCCAAATAGGTGGAGCCCTCGTAGTCGAGGAAGTCGACAGGCGAGATGGCCAGTTCCATCAGGCTGCGCACAAACTGGCGCGAAGCACTATTGGAGGTATAGACACGAAGTCCTGTGAAGATATGCGACCAGGCGATGAAGTTCTGTTCCATCGACAGCACGCTGAGATGGGCCAGCAACAGGCGCACCTCGGGAGAGGAGAAGCAGTCAACGCCAGACACCTTGAAATGGGGAACATCACACAGGGCAGCACTAATCTCGTCGGCATCGCTATTGAAAGCCACGACGACGGCAACCGTCTCGTTGGGGAAGACATCATAGATGCGACGCACCTCACGCACCACCATATTGATCTCATCGACGCTGCTGTCGGCCTCGATCATCATCAGGTCGTCAGCCCGCTGCGGCGTGAGGTTCTGCGTCGAAGGCAACAGTTCGCGGGCAATGCCCAACTGGCGTTCGCCATAGCGATTGAAGACATCGAGCAGATACTGCGGAGAGCGGTAGTTGACGAAGAAGTTATGAAAATGGTCCTCACCAGCCCGCTGGCGCAACAGCGAGAGTGTGTCAGTCTGAGCCCCCATGAACGAGAAGATGGCCTGCTGGGTGTCGCCCAGATAGACTACGGTGGCATCGGGTGCCTTGAACAGGTCGATGATGGCCAACTGAAGGGGATTGAGGTCCTGCACCTCGTCAACCTGTATCCAACTGAGCGATACTGACGGCGTTTCGCCGTCAGAGGCCTTGAGGGTGTCGTAGGTCTTGAGCAGGATGTCCTCGAAGTCGAGCAGGTCGTTCTGCCGCTTGTAGTTTTCGTAGCGGCGGGCAGCGTCAAGGCATACCAGCAGGTAGGTGGCCTCGCGGCTGAGCAGGGCCTTCTCACTCAGATAATGATCAGCCATGTGATAAAGGCTGATGCACGTATCCTGCGTATAGGGAAGACGGAAGGCGTTGCACAGTTCCTTGAGTGCCGTCGAGGTGAGAGCCTCGCGATGGACCATCAGCCGCGAGGGATAGTGGCGCTCGCACTGGTACATCAGGTGCTGCAGGTTGACGATTTGCGAATAGCGCTGACGGTCCTTGTTATCGCCCAGCACCTTCAGTTCGTTCTCGCCCAGGAAATCGGCCAGGATGCTGAACGAGGTGTCGGTATCGATAATGGTGGCCTGCTCGGGCACCACGGCATGATCGAACAGGAAACGGGAACAGAAGCGGTGCACATTGCCCACGAACAGGCGGTCGATGCCTTCAGCATGGGGCAGCCGCTCGTGAATGCGCTCCATCATGCCACGGGCTGCCCTGTTGGTAAAGGTCAGACAGGCCATACTACCAAAGTCTATACCATGCTCATGGGCCCATACCACCCGTTCGGCCAGAACGGCAGTCTTGCCACAGCCAGGAGGGGCCAGCACGAGATGATAACCTCCCGTGGCCTCGATCACCATCTGCTGTTCGCGGTTGAATGTCTGATTCATGATGCAAATATAGACAAAATTTCTGAGATTATATGCCTTTCGTGATAAAAAAGTAAACTTTCTCACCCTAAGTCACGCCTTTATGTGGCTTAGTCGCGGGGGTTATGAGTCGAAGAGATACTTCCTTTAAAAGTAAAACAACTTGTTTTACCTTCGTTAAGATGCTTTCTACGATGGAAAGAAACGTCATCTACGACAGTAAAACAACTTGTTTTACTTTAAGTGAAGGCAGTGATAGATCCAAAACAAATATCACTCAACCTAAGAAACTGATATTAAACAGGTTATAAGCAATAGTGATAGATGACAGAAAAAAGATACAGCCCGGGTTATCACAACCCAGGCTGACCGTTGAAGTATTAATAACTAAAAACCTTTCTTATGAATGTTATCCTATCCTGCAATCTCTATTACCTTTCTAACACCCATTGAATCCAAAACAATCTAACTTAAAAACCTAACTAACCTTATTACTAACTTATGAACCTTATTACTAACTTTTTGAACTTTCTTTTCTATGCTTTCTCTCGCCTTTCACAAGGCCAATCTTAATTACCTTAGCAACTAATACCTTTTTTATTCCTATTGAAGATCTCTTGTTGTCTTTTGACGATGCAAAGGTACGACGAAATCTGATAGGTTGTATCAAATTCCATCGGGTTTTGAAAGAAAAAGGCATTATTATTGATGCAAATCAATCGCTTTGTGCGCGAGCACACCTACTTTGTGTCCGAAAACAGTACTTTCTCGACCATATTAGTCAATTCAACGAACTGGGGTATTGACAACTGCTCTGGGCGCATGGTCATGAAGTCTGATTCCTGCAGGCTGTTGATGGCATCCTGGGAGAGCATCTGGCGAAGCGACACGCGCAGCATCTTGCGCCGCTGATTGAACGTCGTCTTCACTACACGCTTGAACAAGTCCTCGTCGCATCCCAGGCTTTCCACCTGATTGCGGGTCATCCGGATGACGGCACTCTGAACCTTGGGAGGCGGATTGAAGACAGAAGGCTCGACCGTGAAGAGATACTCTACATCATACCACGCCTGAGTGAGTACTGACAGGATGCCGTAGGCTTTCGTGCCAGGCTGCGAGGCCATGCGCAGAGCCACCTCGCGCTGAATCATCCCCGTGCAGCAGGGAATGAGGTCGCGATTGTCGAGCATCTTGAAGAAAATCTGCGATGATATGTCGTAGGGATAGTTGCCCGTCAGCACAAACTGTCCGCCATCAAACAAGGTACGCAGGTCCATGCGCAGGAAGTCCTCGCCAATGATATTGTCGTGCAGACGGGGGAAATGCTCGTGGAGATAGGCCACCGACTCCGTATCGATCTCAACGACACGCAACGGACGGGGCTTCTCAGCCAGGAACTGCGTCATCACCCCCATGCCTGGTCCCACCTCCAGCACGGGAATGTCAGGACAGGCATCCACCGTGTCGGCAATGCGACGGGCTATGGTCAAGTCAGTCAGGAAATGCTGACCAAGATTCTTTTTGGGTCTTACTTGCTTCATTTGGGTGCAAAGTTACGAATTATTGAACATTGAACATTGATTATTAATCATTATTTTGCGGAACAATGCGTTAATAATATTAAAACGACTTGAAAATGTTCAAGGTTCAAGGTTCAATATTCAATGAAAATTGTACCTTTGCACCAATGGAAACGAAAAACATACTTGCAAACATCGCGAAGATCGTGCTGCCACTCATACTGGGTGGCTCTATTCTCTATTGGATGTATCGCGATTTCGATTTCCAGAGCATCAAGCATGTCATGCTGCATGAGATGAACTGGACATGGATGCTGCTGTCGTTTCCCTTCGGCATATTGGCTCAAGCACTTCGTGGCTGGCGATGGCGTCAGACGCTGGAGCCTCTGGGCGAGAAGCCGCGCTCATCAGTAGCCACCAACTCCGTCTTCCTCAGTTATGCCGCCTCGCTCGTCGTGCCACGTATCGGAGAGTTTACCCGTTGCGGCGTCCTGAAACGCTGGGACGGCATCTCGTTTTCCAAGGCATTGGGCACGGTGGTCACCGAACGTGCCATCGACTCGCTGCTGGTACTGCTGGTCACCGTCACTACCCTACTCTTCGAGATGAGCATCTTCGGTACCTTCTTCCAGAAGACAGGCACCTCGATAGACAGCATCATGGCAAAATTCTCGCTGACAGGCTACCTGGTGACAGCCATCTGCGGCTTGGCGGTGCTCATCCTGCTGCACCTGCTGCTGAAGCGCCTCTCTATATATAATAAGGTGAAGGCCACCGTCAGCGGCATCTGGCAGGGCATCATCTCGCTGAAGAGCGTGAAGAACCTGCCGCTGTTCCTCGTGCTGACCATCGGCATCTGGCTGAGTTACTTCCTGCACTACTACCTGACGTTCTTCTGCTTCGACTTCACCTCCGACCTGGGACTGGATTGTGCCATGGTGACGTTTGTAGTAGGCAGCATCGCCGTCATCGTGCCCACCCCCAATGGTGCAGGCCCCTGGCACTTTGCTGTGAAGACCATGCTCATCCTCTATGGCGTGGCTGACCATCAGGCTCTCTACTTCGTGCTCATCGTCCATACCGTGCAGACCATGCTTGTCATCCTGCTGGGCATCTGTGCATGGATCAGGCTCTCCTTTACAAAAAGACAGATTTAAAACTACAAAATATATCTAAGTACAAACCATAAAGACAAGAAACTATGAACGAAATTCAGAATCTGAATCCTACGTGCATCTGGAAGAACTTCTATGCACTGACACAAGTTCCGCGTCCAAGCGGACATCTCGAGAAGATACAGCAGTTCCTGCTCGACTTCGGCAAGAATGCCGGCGTAGAGGCTTTCCAGGATCCTGCAGGCAACATCGTATTCCGCAAGCCGGCCACACCAGGCTATGAGAACAAGAAGGGCGTCATCCTGCAGGCCCACATGGACATGGTGCCTCAGAAGACACCAGAGTCAACACATATCTTCGAGACCGATCCCATACAGCCTTGGATTGACGGCGAATGGGTGAAGGCCAAGGGCACGACGCTGGGAGCAGACAACGGTCTGGGCGTAGCAGCCATCATGGCCATCATGGAGGACAAGACGCTGAAGCACGGTCCCATCGATGCCCTCATCACACGCGACGAGGAGACGGGCATGTTCGGTGCCAACGAACTGCCTGAAGGAGAACTGCAGGGCGACATCCTGCTGAACCTCGACTCTGAGCACTGGGGCAAATTCGTCATCGGATCTGCTGGTGGCATCGACGTCACCGCTACCCTCGACTACAAAGAGGTGGAGACCGACAGCGAGGATGCTGCCGTTCGCGTCACCATCAAAGGCCTGCGTGGCGGACACTCCGGTCTGGAGATACACGAGGGACGCGGCAATGCCAACAAACTGATGGTTCGCCTGGTGCGTGAGGCCATCGAAGAACTGGATGCCCGTCTGGCCAGTTGGCATGGCGGCAACATGCGCAACGCCATCCCCTTCAAGGCCGAAGTGGTGCTCACCCTGCCCAAGGACAATGTCGCTGCATTGAAGGAACTCTGTGCCGACTGGCAGGAGGACTTCCGCGACGAATACAAACAGATAGAGACGCTGGGCATCGAGGTGATTGCCGAAGAGGTGGAAGCCCCCAAGACGGAAGTGCCTGTAGAGATTCAGGACAACCTCATCGATGCCATCTATGCATGTCACGACGGCGTCATCCGCATGATTCCCTCCTACCCCAATGTGGTTGAGACATCCTCGAACCTGGCCATCATCACCATTGAGGACGGCAAGGCCAACATCAAGATTCTGGCCCGCAGCAGCCGTGAAGACATGAAGGACTATGTTGTGAAGATGCTGGAGAGTTGCTTCAACATGGCAGGCATGAAGGTGGACACCGCTGGCTCCTATGGCGGCTGGGATCCCAATCCTGAGAGTGAAGTGCTGCACCTGCTTCTGAAGGAGTACAAGGAACTCTTCGGTGAGGACGGCATCATCCAGGTTGACCATGCCGGTCTGGAGTGCTCGGTCATCCTCGGCAAGTACCCCTGGCTCGATGTGGTGAGCCTCGGACCTACGATGAAGTCGCCTCACACCACCACCGAGCGCGCCCTCATCGCTACCGTCGAGCCCTTCTGGACACTACTGAAGAAGACGCTCGAGGACGTTCCAGAGAAGTGAAAAGTGAAGAGTGAAAAGTGAAAAATTTGCTGCCGCCACTCTGAAAAGTGAAAAGTGAAGAGTGAAGAGTGAAAAATTTGCTGCCGCTACTCAAGAAAATGAAAAAAATTGAGGGCGGCAGCAAATTTTTCTCTTTTCGTTTTTCACTTTTACCTTTTTTTATTACCTTTGCACCCGATAACCAAATAACAACAATAAAAATGGACGACTACCCGGCGAATAGTAACAAACGTTAGGCCAGGGGATAGCGAGCAAGGCTGCTAATCCTCTTGCCGCTAAGTCAATTAGTAATTAGTAATTAATAATTAGTAATTATTTTACGGATTAGCACAATGAAGACCTATTGGAACACCCAAGGCGGGCTGAACCAACTACAGGAGTGGCAGCCCAACTGCTGGATACAGGTGACGTGTCCGACAGAAGACGACCAGCGCGAACTTGAAGAGAGGTTCGGCATACCCGACTATTTTATCAGTGACATCAGCGATACCGACGAGAGGGCCCGCTATGAGTACGACGATGGCTGGATGCTCATCATCCTGCGTATCCCCTATGTGAAGGAAGTGCGCTCACGCACCCCCTACACCACCGTGCCCCTCGGCATCATCCACAAGCGCGACGTCACCATCACCGTGTGCTACTACGAGACAAACGTAATGATCGACTTCGTATCCTACCAGCAGAAGCGCGGTGTGGGCTTCACGGACTATGTCGACATGATCTTCCGCCTGTTCCTGTCATCTGCCGTTTGGTATCTGAAGAGGCTGAAGCAGATCAACTCGCTCATCGACAAGGCCAAGCGCAACCTCGACCAGGACGTGAACAACGAGAGCCTCATCGGCCTGTCGCGCCTGCAGGATTCGCTGACATACTTCCAGACATCCATCCGAGGCAACGAGACGCTGCTGTCGAAACTGAAGTTCAAACTGCAGATCGACGAACTTGATGCCGACCTCATCGAGGACGTGAACATCGAGATGACGCAGGCCCGTGAGACCACCAGCATCTACTCCGACATTCTGGAGTCGACGATGGACACCTACTCCAGCATCATCAACAACAATATGAATACGGTGATGCGTACGCTGACCTCTGTGACCATCATCATGATGTTCCCCACGCTCATCGCCTCGCTCTTCGGTATGAACCTGATCAACGGCATGGAGGAAAAGCCGTTCGGCTTCATCGCCGCACTGGTCATTTCCGTCGGTGTGTCAGGCGCTGCCTGGTGGTTCTTCCGTCATAAGAGACTGATTTAAAATCACGAAAGTAAAAGGATAAAAGGGTAAAAGGTGCCGCAAATAGTTAAATAATGCAAACGCGGAGCCTTTTACCTTTTTACTTTTTTACCCTTTTACCTTTTTTTCGTACCTTTGAACCCAATTTTGTTTTGAACTAATCGAATCAGTAACTAAAAAGTTAAATGATGGACTCTCAAGAAATCATCCTCGAAACGGGGAATCAGGAAGAGGTTAAGCAGGAGGCTACGGCACCTGAAGTGGAAAACCAGCAGGAAGAGGTGGAGATACCGCAGGACATTGAGGAAACTCCACAGGAAGAAGAGCACAAAGTCTACACCACCAAGAAAGAGGTGCTTGACCGCGTGAAGGAAATTGCCCATGGCGAGGACGCCCCCCAGAAAGAGGAGGTGGACTACCTGAAGACTGTCTTCTACAAACTGCACATCGCCGAACGCGAAGCCAAATTGAAGGACTACATCGACGGTGGCGGCGACCCGGAGGCCTACCAGATCACCCCCGACGAAGACGAGGAAGTGTTCAAGGCCGAGATGGGCATCATCAAGGAGCGCCGTCAGCAGCAGTTCCGCGAGATGGAGGCTGAGAAGGAAGAGAACCTGAAAAAGAAACTGGAGATCATCGAGAAGATCAAAGCGATGGTCACTTCACCCGAAGAGGCCAGCAAGACATACCAGGAATTCAAGACCCTGCAACAGGAGTGGCGCGACATCAAGGCTGTGCCCGCAGAGCGAGCCAACGAGTTGTGGCGCAACTATCAACTCTATGTTGAGCAGTTCTACGATCTGCTGAAACTGAACAGCGAGGCTCGTGAACTGGACTTCAAGAAGAATCTGGAAGCCAAGACCCGCCTGTGTGAGGCTGCCGAGAAACTGGCCGACGAGGAGGATGTCATCAGTGCCTTCCACCAGTTGCAGAAACTCCACCAGGAGTATCGCGAGATAGGCCCCGTCAGCAAGGAACTGCGCGAGGAAATATGGCAGCGTTTCAAGGCCGCCAGCACCGTCATCAACAAGCGTCATCAACAGCACTTCGAGAATCTGCGTGCCCGCGAGGAAGAGAATCTCCAGAAAAAGACCGCCCTCTGCGAAAAAGTGGAAGCCATCGCTGCCGAGGAGAACAAAGGCAGTGCCGACTGGGAGCGTCACACGCAGGAGATCATCGCCATACAGCAGGAGTGGAAGACCATCGGCTTCGCCCCACAGAAGATGAACGTCAAGATCTTCGAGCGCTTCCGCGCTGCATGCGACGCATTCTTCGCCCGCAAGGCCGAATACTTCAAGTCCATGAAGGACGCATTCAAAGAGAATGCAGAGAAGAAACGTGCCCTCATCGAGAAGGCCAAAGCCCTGCAGGACTCCACCGACTGGCGCTCTACAAGCGACAAACTCATCGCCCTGCAGAAGGAGTGGAAGACCATCGGTATGGTGCCTAAGAAGTTGGGCGACCAACTGTGGGAGGAGTTCCTGGCTGCCTGCAACAAGTTCTTCGAGGCCCGCAATGCAGCAGGAGCCGGTCAGCGCAGCGAGGAATATGCCAACCTGGAGAAGAAGCGCGACGTCATTGCCCGTCTGAAAGCCATTGCCGAACAGGGTGGCGACGACCTGCAGGAGCAGGTGCAGAAACTCGTTGAAGAGTACAATGCCGTTGGCCATGTGCCATTCAAGGAAAAGGACAAACTCTACAAGGAATACCACGAGGTGCTCGACCGTCTCTACAAAGAACTGAACATCTCCGTGGCTCGTCGCCGTCTCAGCAAGTTCAAGGACACCCTGAAGCAAGTGGCTGAACGTGGCGAGGGCGCACTCGACAGCGAGCGTGCACGCCTGATGCGCCAGTATGAGAGCATGAAGCAGGAAATCCAGACCTACGAAAACAACCTGGGCTTCCTCAATGCCAGTTCCAAGAAGGGCAACTCGCTCATTGACGAGATGAACCGCAAGGTGCAGAAACTCAAGGACGACCTTGAACTCATCAAGGAAAAGATCAAGGCCATCGATGCAGAAAATAGCGCGAAGTAATTGGCAGTTGGCTATTGGCAGTTGGCTATTGGCAGTTGGCTATTAGCCGTTAGCATTTAGCAATTAGCAATTAGCCGTTGGCAATAGGACAAAAAGAAAGAAGTTGCAGGAGTTCAGCATCGCTGATCCTGCAACCTTTTTCATTTCTTCATTTTACACATTATTCTCTATCTCTTTGACGAGACACCTCACGGCAAGCATGGTGAGGTCGTCGTTGGGTTCAGCACCGTTGCGATGCGACTGCACCGTCTGGCTGAAGGTATCGACCACCTGCTTGGCGGTGTATGACTTCATCTGTCGCAGCATCTGCTGTAGCCGATCGTCGCCAAACTGTTCCTGTGCGTGGTTTTCTGCCTCGTTCAGTCCGTCGGTATAGATAAAGAGCAGTTTGCCGCTGATGCTGTCCAGTTCCTCACCCTCAAATTCCAGTTCAGGCCACAGGCCGATGGGCGCGTTCGACTGTACCTCGATGAACTCGCCGTCGAGTAGCGGCGGGTTGTGGCCAGCATTGCAGTAGCAGAGATGACCGGTGGTAAGGTCAGCCTCGCCAATGAACATGGTGACGAACATGCCATTGTCGTTGTTCTCTGACAGTTCGTTGTTCAGCCGGGTGGCAATGTCGCTGGGCTTGCGCCGCTGCTTGGCCATGGCGCGGAAGAGACGGATAGCCTGCGCCATGAAGAGTGAGGCAGGTACACCCTTGCCGCTGACATCGCCAAGGCAGAAGTAGAGTTGGTTGTCTATGATCTCGAAGTCATAGAGGTCGCCGCCCACCTCCTTGGCGGGGGTCATCAGGCCATAGAGGTCGAGGTCGCTGCGCTTGGGGAAGGCCTGTGGCACCATCGACATCTGTATGTCGCGGGCGATACGCAGTTCGCTCTCTATGCGCTCCTTGGCGGTGGTGGTCTCCTCAAGTCGACTGTAGGCATCCTCCAATTGGTGGTAGGCATGTTTCAGTCGGCGTGCCGCCAGTTGACGGCGGTAGAGGTAGAAGCTGAGGAAGCTGATTACTAGCAGCGCTATGGCTCCTCCAGCAGCTATAAGTATATGATGGGCATGCTCCTTCTCCTCTTGGGCATGAATCTTCGATTGGTATTCGCTCAGTTGCAGGTTGCGGTTGTGGGCCTCAAGACTGTCGTTAGCCAGTTGCATGGTGGCGTTAGCCAATTCGGCATCACGGTTTTTGAGTGTGAGCATCAATGCCTCCTCCTCCAACTGCTTGTGCTCCAGTTCGTCGGCAGCCATGTCGAGCCGCATCTGCTGGTTGCGCAGTTTCAACTCCCTGGCTTCTAGTTCCACGCGCCCCAGGTCCATGTCAGCGGTCATTTCCATGAGCAGGTGGTTGTTGCGCACGCTGTTGATAGAGTCGCGCATCTCCCAAAATCGCTGTTGTGTGAGGTAGGCCTCCCTATAGTTGCCCATGCGTTTATAGATGAGGCTACGCATGTCGAGACTGAACAGTGGCGACAGTCGCTCGCAGAGGGCGAGGGCCTCATCGTATTGATGGTCGTTGATTTTTCGCCATACGGCGATGGCAGGGCCGCTGCTGTCATCGCGGCCATAGGCCTTCTTGGCCTTCTCACGCTCGTCCCAGACACGGTCGAACTCCCGTTGGTATGCAGCGGCATCGCTGACGTGGTAATAGGCGGTATCCACCTTGCTGAGACAGATGACCGACCATGCGTTCAGCCTGTGCATCGCGCTGATGTTGGGTTCCTTCAGGGCCTGCTCGGCATCACGACAAGCCTGAAGGCTATTTCTTTTGGTCAGGCTGATGCGGGCTAGTTCTATCCATGAAGCCGCAGCACTCTCCTCGGGGAAATTGTCGTGCAGATAACCGATGGCCTTCCTGAAGTTCTGGGCGCCCTCTTGATAGTCGCCCATCATGGTCTGAATGGTGCCCATCACGTGAGTGCCGGTATAGATGCCATACTTATGGTCATGGGTCAGGGCATGTTGCTGCATGTCCTTGGCGGTGAGTTGTCCCCTGTTGCGCTGCTGGTGGTTGGCGAAATAGAGTGCCTGATTGGCCCAGGCCTTGTAGAAGGTACGCTCGTTGCCAGCCTTCTCGGCCGCCTCCTTCAATCGGTTGGTCACGTCGATGAAGGCCGCCTCGTCGTTCTTGCTGTAGAGTTGGTACATCTCTTTCTGCAACTGCGTGATGTCATCGGCAGCGACTGGCTGTGCCGACATCCAGAACATGCCAGGCGTAAGGAGCAGAAAGAGAAGGATGAACTTTGTCATATCCTACATATTATATAATTATGTGGCAAATGTAGTAACAATTTCTTAAACATCAAAATATTATGCAAAAAAAAATGCTCACCAAGTCCCCAAGCCATCAACTTTCCCTGTATTCACAACATAACAGAGTATGAGCACATACTCATCTATATACACAACCATCTGCCAGGATGCTGTCATATACCACGAAGAAGGCTCGACTGCGTGCAGTCGAGCCTTGTAAGCAAGCAAAAATACAAAGAGCATTTTAGCGGTTGATAACCTTCTTGCCATTCGTGATGATCAGGCTCTTGGCTCTCGGCTTCTGGCCATTGGCTATCAGACGGCCCTGCAGGTCGAAGTAGCGGCTGGTGCCGTCGGCATCAATGGCAACGATGGTGGGCTGCACACCCGTGGTATTGTCCTTGAGGAAGGGGATGTTACCCTCGTAGCCCAAATTGTCGTAACTGACATTATCACCAGTGCTGGTTCCCTGTTGGTCTGACGTCTGGAACATGGTCTTATAGGTGCCAGGCAGGGCTGCTGCGCGCCGTGCTGCGGCAGTGGTGTCCGCTGCCTCGAAATAGCCGCGGAAGGCTGACAGGTGGTGCTTTTCTACGCCTTCTTCCGAATGGAAGCGAGCCCAAGAACCATCGTCGCGCAAACCATAGATGTTCAGCGTGTCGGCCTCAACGTCAGAAATGTTGCGGAAGTTGGCCTTCCACTTTCCTACAGGTGTGAACTTATCTTCGAAGTACCAGTCCTCGAAACTATTGACCACGTTCTGTTCATCGTCAACAATAGCGTTGTTCAGCGTGACACCGGCAGCACTCAGATTGACCTGCCCCTTGAGCACCAGTACGAGATAGGCCTTACCTGCCTGCATGAGATTGGGATTGGTGTCTGGCAGGAAGACGAACTGCTTGTAGTATTCCTCCTTGAACTGCAGGCGGAAAATCTTAACCTGATCGGCCTCATAGTAGTCGGTGAAGTCGTAGTCGTAGGGCAGGCTGACAATAAAGGCACGGGGTAACCATGTGCCATCGCTCTGCTGTGAGGCAGAGAGCGTGCGGTCATAGTTGACGTTGACGGTCTGCCCGTTGTACATCTCGAATATGGCGTTGTTGATATCATCGTTATCATCGGAAAGGGCAACGCTCTGGATGGGTTTGCGGAAACCGTAGAAATTGTCAAGCGAAGCACTTGGCGAGGTAAAGCGCAACTGGTAGACACCTGAATAGGGAGCCACAAAATAGGCGTAGCCGCTCTGTACGAAGGTGTCGTAGTAGGTCCAGTCGTCATCGTTGGGAGCAACGGTACCGCTGGCATCCACCTTATAATACACGTTGAGTTGTCCGCTGGCGCCGCCGCCACCCATGAACATACCCATCATGGCCATCATGCCGCCACCGCCCAGTTCAGCCTCGAAGCGCAGCACGTCGCCCTTCTTGGCCTGCAGACGCGGGGTGATGAGTTCGTAGGCATCAGAACTTGTAGTAGCCATCCACGACTTGGGTGCAGCGTCGCCGCCACCGCCCATCATGCCGCTCAGCATATCCATCAGTCCACCACCGCTACCGGGCAGTTCCACCTGCCAGCCTGTGGTCTCCCAACCAACAGGCAGGTCGATGGGCTTCGTCTCGTCTTCGCGCAGGAATTCCGGCTCGAAGTCCTCAGTCCAGGCATCAGCATAGGTGCTGTAGGCCGTAAGCGGATAAGCGAGGGGATCGAGGACAGAGGTCGACGGTGCGAAGGTGACGAGTCCCTGGTGTATGCCCAACGACTGCTCGTCGAAGAGATAGGTGACATCGACATAGGCCGTGTCGCTGGCCTCAACGGCAAACTCTTTGGTACTGAGGGCAAAGGTGGTCTCATCGGTAGAGACAACGGCACCCTGCAGCGAACCTGTTCCCGTGTTGACCACGGCAAACGTCTCCGTGCTGTTAGCCTGCGGCATACCGAAGTTGACGGCACGGGCCGCGGTGTTGTTCTGAAGCACATAGATGTCGGGGGCATTCTCATCGAGGTGGAATCCTGCAATGCTGTCAACGACGATGCTGTCGGAGGCCAGGATGCGGAAGCGATACTCACCAGGCTCGACATATCCTACCCAGAGTACTCTATAAGCGGAATCGAGCGGTTCGGTAAACTCCTTCACCTTCTCCCACTTGTTGCTGCCATAGACCGACTTCTCTACGACGACAGACGAACTGCCACCACCGAACATGCCACCCATGCCGGCCATACCATCATTGCCACTACCGCTCTTAACGGAGAAGAGCAGCACCTCGTTGATGTTTTCAACCTTGAGGGGCGGAGTCATCAGGAACGATGACGAACCGCCGCCACCGAACATGGATTCCATGCCGCCACCGGAACTGGTCGTTGCCACACTGTCACGGAACTCCCATCCCTCGGTGAAGAAGCCCTTGGGCTGAGCGTTGCCATTGAAGTCCTCCATCCACACGCCAGGCTGGGTAACAACAGCCGTCGCATACAGAATTTTGCCACATACACGCTCGTCGGTAGGAGCAAACCCGATTTGTGCCTCGTTCTTGCCTGCCTTTCCTGCAGCATAGTTAAAAGTAATATTGACATCCACCGAGTCGTTATACTCTGCCTCTATAGATTTAGTACTGAGCGAGAACAGCGCCTCATCATCAGAGACGATGTTTACCCCAAGTTTACCTGTGGCCGTATTGATGACCTTCAGCGTTCGCGTGCTATCCTGAGCGCATAGGCTATAGTCGAGGTGCCAGGCACGGGCATCGTTCTCGATGATGTAGATGTCAGGGGCCTCGTTGTCAATATGGAAGCCTGCCACGCTGTCAATCATCACGGCACCACCAGCCCTGAAGCGGAAACGGTATTCACCTGCCGGCGTGTTGTCAATTGTAAAGTCCTTGTAGAGTGTGTCGAGTTCTGTGGTGAAGTCAGCCACACGCACCCACTCGTTCTTGCTGTAAACACTACGCTCCACGACGAAAGTAGAGTCTGCGGCACCCAGGCTGATGCTCATGCCTGAACCCGAGTCGTCCTTCTTGCCCTTCATCGCCCTGAACACCAGTTTCTCACCGTCGTACACCACCAGCGGAGGTGTGAGTAGGTAGTTGGGCTTGCTGTCGCCACCCATGAAGGAGTTCATGAGGTCCTCCATGTTGAAGGTACCTTTATTCTCTTCGGGATCGTCGCCCTTTTCATCAGGGTTTTCCTCAGGATTATCACCCTTCTCTTCAGGGTCGTCGCCTTTCTCTTCGGGATCTCCCCCACCCATCAACTTCGTAAGGTCAAAACTGGAGCCTGAGGATGCCTGTGTCTGGATGACGCTGTCCTTCACCACCCAGCCCTCAGTAAACCATCCGTACGGCAGTTTCTGTTCTTTGTTGTCAAACCGCTCGTCCATCTGCTCGGTGGCGACGGACTGAGCCTGCATGCTTACCCCTATACACAGGAGCAGCAAAGATAGTAGTAATTTTTCTCTCATAAGATTGCTTTTTGTTAATATCTATATTATATTGGGGTTTAAGACGAGTAAAAATCATCTAATTTAGGGGCAAAGGTAAGAATAAAATCTGAGAAAAACGCTCACTTTGGAGAAATATTTCACGTGAGAGAGTATTTTTTTCGTTACGTTGGCCCAGTTATCGCAGTTCTATTCTTGTACATTTCAAAAAAAGTAGTACCTTTGCAGCCTCATGAATATGGTAAGAATCATCATCATCTGCTGCCTGCTATGCTCCTTGAATGCAGCAGCACAGGGACAACAAGAGACGACAGACAGCGTCAGCACACAAAAGAGCGAGTCGGGCCTGATGGTGCGGCTCCGTCAGTTGCAGCAATACTTAGACAACAAAGCCAAGGCAGCGGTGGACCCACAATACATCGAAGTGCCTGACAAACCCTGGAGGGTGATACTGCGCTACAAGGAGAACGCGGTAGACGTGGACTACAGCCAGAGTGTCGACATTCCCGCAACCAACGAGCACTCTGACTGGCACCTGTGCTTCGAGCCTCCCGTGGCTTCCTCCGTCGGTTTCTGGGTGGGCTATCGCGGTACGGGATTCGCCTATTCCAAGTCGCTCACCAAGAACGCTGGCCGCTACTACTCTTTCAGTTCGACGGGAGCCAAATACGGCTTCAACTTCCGGCTGAGGCGCTTCAACACGCAGGATGCCAAGTTCAGTTCTACAGACCGCGACATAGAAACAGGCACCGAAGAGCGAAGTGACGCCGACTTCACCATGCCCTCGCCTGTATGGATTCGTTCCGTCTATATCAACGGCTACTACGTGTTCAACGGGCGTCGCTACTCGCAGGCTGCCGCCTACAACCAGTCGGTCATCCAGCGTCGCTCCGCAGGATCGCTGCTGGTAGGAGCCACATGGTATCAGTCGTCATTCGATTATGCGGACATCCAGAACGCAGTCTTTATGATCGTAGGCCACGGCGTCTATCGCGCCAAGGTACACCAGGCTAACCTCGGTGTTGGCTACGGCTACAACTGGGTACCGCTGCGCGGCCTGACTGTCAACGTGATGGCCATGCCTACCGTCAGCGTCTACAACCGCGTGAAAGCCTACAAATACGATACCAACTACGATCTCTCTGCCGTAACTCCCGTAGATGACTATGGCGACTGGAACCCGGAGACGAGGACATGGGCCAACGGAAAGTCGCACAAGCCCCTCTTGATGGCCAATGGCGTGATGAGTCAGTTTGACTACTGGGACATCGAGCCGGAGGTTGACCACAGCATGTTCCGCCTCAACCTTGACCTGCGGCTCGGCATAGCCTACAACTGGAGCAACTTCTTCATCGGTGCCCAGGCGCAGTACAACAACTTCAACTACAAAAATGATGAGTGCAAAATCAACATCTACGATGCCTACGCCCACCTGTCGTTTGGCGTGAGACTGTAGTTTTTTCTTCACTTTTCCTACGAAAAACAATATAATATCGGAAACTTTTCGTATCTTTGTCCCCGTAAACAAACAAAGAACATGAATAGAACTCAAGTGATAGACAACATCCGGCAGGTGGCCGCGCGAGTGCTCCCCAAGGGCTCAACGCTCTACCTCTACGGTTCTCGTGCCCGCGGCGACTACCATAAGGACTCGGACTGGGACCTACTCGTGTTGCTTGACAAGCCGAAGTTGGAGCACGGCGACTTCGACAAGTATTCTTACCCCTTTGTGCTCTTGGGTTGGGACTTCGGCGAGGACATCCGCCCCCACGCTTATACAAAGGCAGAGTGGTTCGATGGCCCCCACCCCATGTTCTATTATAATGTTGAAGAAGACAAGGAGGTGATTTATGAGTCTTAGCGAGAATGAACGGCAGATTATTGTCGATCGAGAGATGGAAAAGGCGCTGCGAACATACGATGACATGGATTTCAATGCGCGTGAGGGCAAGTGGGAGGCTGCTGCCAACCGCCTCTACTATGCGCTTTTTCACGCTATATCGGCCTTGCTCGTCTGCGACGGCTACAACGTGAAGAGTCACCGCGGCATCATGGCCATGTTCGGCGAACATTATGTCCGCACTGAAATCTTCAGTAAGAAGGACGGCTCGCTACTTTCCGACCTGGTCATCATGCGCGACAATGCCGACTACAACTGTTTCTTCGAGGCTACCGAGGAGAAACTATCCCCTTTTATCGAACCCACTCGCGCGCTCATCGAGAAAATCAAAAAATACATCGCTGAAAAGCAGGCGCAGTAGAAAAACGGTACAGACGGAAAAGAGATTCGGGAGGCCGACGCCTGCCACTGCCACGCATCCAGTCCGAAGGGCTTGAGCACAGCCAAGTGCCGTCCCTCGTTTTACTCATCCAATTTGACTACTGCTCAATAGCGATAATGATGCGACGGTAGGCGACGAGACGGAAGGGACCGTCGTCGTGAACCTCGCAGACGAGGTGGATGGTGTCGCTCTTCGCGTTTGTGGGAATACGAAGGGTGGCCAACGACAGGTCGAACTGGTCAATCGTCACTTTAGTTCTGCCAATCTCCGGCTGCTGCCACCAATGGAAAGTGAGGGCGTCGCCGTCAGGGTCGCTTGACTTTGAGGCATCAAGACGGATGGTCTCGCCAGCCTTGGCTGTGATATGAATGGGGGCGACGGAGGAGAGACCCTCAACGGCAAAACCGTTGAGCACACTAACCGCGACACGCGGATTATGGTTGCCCTTGCCCTCGGCGGCCCATTGCATTCGGGCACAGAAGTCATTGAGTTCGTCAGGATAGAATCGCGCTCGAGTTTTGCTCGCTTGTTCCCGAAGGGTCTCAAGAAGTTTACCTGAACTATGCCGAACGTTGGCAATATCGACAAAGTCAATTTTGCAATTCAACGTGGCGGTACAAGGGGTGAGCAAGAGTTCGGAATAACGGGAAAACAGAAGCACCCCCATGCTGTTGAGGCATGAGAGTGCTTAATGTCCACTTTCCTACTTTCCTACTTTCCTACTTTCTCCTCAAAGAATGGGATGCGTTAATACACTTTTCTCCCCCTTTTGTTTGGAAGTATCGGAATAATTGCCTATCTTTGCACTCAGATAATGGTATGAAGATATGACGAACAAGAGTTTAAACTCATGAGTTATCTAAATATGAACTGGGATATGAGTACAATTAATAATCGACAGACGCAATTTGCCACCCTAGCCATCGGAGCTACCGCGCGACATATGGGCATCTCGGCCACTGAGTTGCACAACCGCCTGAAGCGCCACGGACTGGTGCGCCGGTTGCTGCTCGACTGCTACGACACGCTGCACGCCGAGAGCATCGACGGCGTGGTGTGGAACGTGGAACAGGCGCTGAAGAACTGGGATGCGAAGGAAGGAGGCCAAGGATGAGAGACCAGGTACTATGGCGCAAGGAGGGCCGCATCGTAGCCCTGCTGGCCGAACGACTCGACATCGACACCGAGCGTGCCCTCGACATTCTCTACAACTCGCGTACCTACACCCTGCTGGCTAATCCCGACAGCGGCCTCCAACTGCAGAGCGATGAGTATATCCTGAAGGACTTGCTGCAAGAGTTTGTCTCTCCCTGAATAAGGTTGACTCCTGTTAGGCTCTCTTTTTTAACACTTGCCTACCCGTACTGAAAATCAACCTATTTCAGCACAAGACTTTCCTACTATCTCCCAAAATCAGATAGAAAAAACACAAAATCGTTTTGTGATTACAGAAATAATCACTATCTTTGCCCTCGTAAAATAGTATAACGATATGGAAACAGCGTCATTGAACCCTACACAAATGCACTTGCTGAAATTGTTCGCATTCAACAACAGCGAGGAGTACGCCCGTGAAATTCAGACGGTGCTTACACGTCATTTCCAGTCTCGCCTTGATGCAGAGGCAGACCGGCTGTGGGATGAGGGCATTCTGAATCAAGAGAAACTGGACGAACTTCGCCATAAGGATAGCGTTATGCTCCCTATGCGTTAAGCTTGAGGCATGCCCAGGAAAAGGAACCCCATCCAGCCATATAAGAATACACCACGCCTGTTGGCGAGAATGCATAGCTATATCGGCTGGAGTGGAGATGACATTACCTGACACCTCACATCTCTATTACTTCAGAGCGTATTTTATTCCAAACTGTTTCCTGGGCATTTTTGGCTTAACGCGAAATAATAGCAAATGCTTCTTCGTTAGTCCGGATTTCTCCCCGAACCGAGGGCAAAGATACGAAATAATTTAAAAATAAAGAAAGAAAATGAACGAAAAGTTGGGAAGATAAGCAATTTTTGGTCTATCATTCCCATCGCCATTGTGGCCGCTATCGCCACATTTGCCGCCATACTGGAAGGCTGCGTTTTAGCGAGAGCAATGACAAAAGCTCGCTTTTAGACATTGCCGAGCGTGAGCAGTATCAACACGAAGTGTCAATATTACTCGTTATTTCCTAAGAAAGCAATGCGCTTTAGCGGCAACATGTTCTTGTCATCATCCGTCATCTTGTCGTAGAACTCCAGCCACATGTCGATGAACTCATCTCCGTCTATCAGACGGATGAACTCACGCGAACTGGTTCCTGTAGTTTTGGCATCAGGCGAGAATGTGCCGCTGGTGACGAACAAGGCAATATCGCCAGCACGTAGCACGCCCAACAAGGCGCGAATGTCTGAGGCACCGATGGCCGTTTCTGGCTTATGCTTCACCTGTACTTTAATACGTGGAGTCTGAGCACCAAGTGGATCTAAGTAAGCCGTGATGTCTATACCACCATCTTTACCTTTAGGCGCAATGAACGGCGTGTGATAGCCCATAGCCCGTAGCAAAGCCGCTACCATGTCCTGAAATTCATAGGGACTCTTTGACACAATGAACTTTCTGATACCTTCGCGGGCATCCGACTCCAGCATGTTCAGTTCCTCAGCCCTGTCTCTTTCAACATTGTCGTCCGTCGGTTCTTCGTCGTGCTTATCTTCCCTAGGGTTCAGTTTTCGCCATTCACGGTAAGCCACCTCACCCTTTTCCATCACCTCTTCAGGCGATAGTTTGAGGGCAGCCTCACCTTCAGGTGTGAGATACCACATGCCGTTCTTCTTGACAATGAGCCCCGCCTTGGCATAGTTGATGGAATAGAACTGGAAACTATTCGTCCATCGGATATACTTGTTCTTACCAGCCGGTTCCTTCTCCCAATCTGTGAGACTTACATTGGCTTCCACAAATGGATACAACTCTTTGGCAGGCATGCTGCCGCCGCGACGGCTTATCTCTTTCATCACAGCATACAGCGTCTTGGTAGCTGTTGCCTTTGTTCTGCCTACATGTTCTTTTGCCATATCTTGTAATTGTTTATTTGTTTCCTTTCATCCTATTATGGGTCTTGCACAACATCTGGCAATTGCTGATGTCCGTTGCACCTCCCTTGCTCCAGGCAGATACATGGTCGGCATCCATTTCGTTGAACTTATAAATCTTTGTGCGAATATTATCATGTCCTTTGGCACATTCTGGGCAGTTACTGATGCCTTGCTCTCGTGCCTCATTTGTCTGACGTGCATACACCGTCTTCTTCACACTCTCTTCAAAGATGCGGATGTTCAGCAAATGCTGGTCAGTTTCTCCACCAAGCAGATATTCAAAGACTCCTCGTTTGTTGGTTACAGCTTCATCGGCATATAATTCGTTCACCCGCTTTTGCAATTGTGCAGGGCTATATGAGTTAGAATGATACTGCTCATAAAAGGCTCCCCATTCCAGACCTCTCATCTCACTTTTAGGCTCACCGAACAATGTCTTTGCCCATTCTATCACGGTGTCAAAGTAGGTCTTCAGTTCTTCTATGTTAACTTCATTTCGGTGCTGGCTCATATAGCCACCGATGTTCTCTTCACCTTTTGCTACCCATGCGAGAGCCGCATGCAAAATGTCCTGTCTGTTGGCATTACCATTGATGTAACTATACCACTTCTGAAGTTGTGGACTACGGGAGTTACTGAAAATCCTTTTTGCTTCTGTAACAAACGGTCCACTATAGGTGGCGTTTAGCAGTTCCTGCTTATTAAGTGGCACACCAGCAATGTTGATGGTCTCGAACCATTCCTTGATTTCTTTCTCGGTTCCGTTGCAGATATATATCAACAGTCGGTAATTAAGAATTTTCTCTTGCTCTTCCTTAGTCAGTCCTGTGAAGTATTGCTCCATGCCGAACTTGTCCTTGATGGCAAACTTACCAGTGACGAAGCGGCCAATGCTTGTAATACGCTGCTGACCATCAAGAATCTCGTATTTTCCAGGCTCTGGCTCATTGAAATATATAAGTCCGATGGGATAATCCTTTAGCATGCTGTCAATGACAGCCATTTCCTTTTTTCCGTCATTCTCAAGGTAGAGATAGTTGCGCTGATACTCTGGCTGTATAGTCAGTTTACCAGCCCAGCCGTTCAGGCCTTTGCCTTCCAATTGGTTGTAAACAAAGCCCTCGCATATTTCTTTGACCGTCAGGTCTGTCATCAATGTCGTTTGCATAGATCTATTGTTTTTTGCGGATTAGTATTCTTGCGTATGGCTTTTGAGGAATGCCATCTTCATCGATGTAATAGAGTTGCCCGTCACGCAGACTTGGATTGAGTTTTTTCAATTCTCGCGGATATGGTTTTAGGCCAAGTTCTTTGCCGGAGTCACCTTGAGTCTGGCCTATTATTTCAAATTGTTCAGGACAATATTTGTCAAGAAATGAAATGGGAACTCCCATCAATCCTTCATAGTCTGAAGGAATTGCATCAGAATAGGGAACATCTATTGCATCATAATTTTCGTAATGCACATATTGTTTACCTTTCACCTCTTTATGCTTTGAGTAGATAATATTGTCTTCCATTGTCATCAAAGGTAGAGGTTCATGACGACGGCCGTGATCAAGATTAGTAAACCATCGAACACCTTTCACCCTAATATATTTCTTTCCCTTTTCATCAATTCGCCATCCAGCAGCCTCGATAGGGTAAGATTCGGGAACCATAAACTCTCTATCACCGCTCGTAATAGAAGGCCCATACCAAAGTTTATTGTCTCTGATTAGGGGAAAGACCTCTTTGTAGGTGATTGCGTTCATGTTACCAATAATCAACAGTTTCTTGCCTGCTTCTACAATCCAACTCAAGAACTCTCTGAAAAGGGAGAATGGCGGATTGGTGATAATAATGTCTGCTTCGTCGCGCAAAGCCTTTACTTCATCACTTCGGAAGTCACCATCGCCCTTGAGATACGACCATTGTAAATCGTTTATATTGAAACGCCCGTCACCATTAATATCCTCGTCCAGTACAAATATCTTTCCATGTGTACGACTCTTGTCTGCATCATAGTAGGGGCTTTCTGTCTCAAAGAGCGTCGGTTGCCAATCCTTTATTCGCTTTGACTCTACAGCATAACTCGTACTTATCAATTTCTTCAAACCAAAGGTTTCAAAGTTCTGTGCGAAAAACTTTGTGAAGTTACTCCATTCTGGGTCATCGCAAGGCAATAGTACCGTTTTACCTCGAAATACATCAGAATCAAATTCCAGGTATGCGTTTACTTCCTTTTGTATGTCATTATACTGCGTGTAGAATTCATCGCTTTTCGCAGTCTTCGCATTTGCTAAGTTTGTATTTGCCATACTCAATTGATAGTTTTAGTTGATGCGCTCAACTATCAATCACGCCAAGACGCAAAAAGGGCGTGATGCTCTTATTGCGTTCAGCAAGAGGCGAAGCCTAGGAAACTTGGTACCTCTGTCAACCATAAGATGCACCACGCTTTAACGTGTTGCATCGCTATCTGGTTGAACAGAGAACCATTTACGGCCCACCTGTCACATATTATTTCGTGCTTGTTATACCAATTTAAGTTTCCTAGGCTTGCTTGGCTGAACGCGAAATAATAGCGAGTGCTATTTGTCAGTCCGGATTTCTCCCCGAACCGAGGGCAAAGATACGAAATTATTTCTTTCACGCCAAATATTTTGAGCGAAAATTATTCTGAGCGCGGTAAGCCGTAACCCACCCCACCCCCAATATCCCAATATAGGGATATAGGGGGGTGTGTAGTGACACCCATACGCCGGACGCGATTTTCATAAAATTCCCCGATACTCCAAAAGAATTTGCATTAAAAAGTGTCTGATAACAGGATTTTGAGTATTGTAGGACAAGTTCGGAGAATACAAATATCAATTACAATTGAGTTTTTCTTGTCCTCATATAGGTGGAAATAGAGTAAAATAATAGTATTATTATATATAATATAATAATAAAATTTCTTCAAGAATAAAAGAGGATTCTTGGTATATCTCGTGAAGAATCTCAGTTGTAATTGTAATAATCGTAATTGCGAAAGTGGCGTTCGGGGCATCGGCAAAGGGTTATCTTTTGATTTTATCTGCCTAAGAAAGATAGAGAAAGAAGGGTAAGGGCATCGGTTCCATTTTTGCGCGGTAAACCCAGAACGCATTTCTGCCGGCATAGTGAATCCGGAATTCAAGATTTTCCTCCGGATGACGAAGATTATGCCAAAAAATGTTTTGACCGTAGAGTCAAAGAAAAGATTGGAGAGTAGAAAGCGACTGACTCCGTTCAGGAAGAACTCGCGAGTGATGAATCAATTCAAGCCGAAACACTGGCCCACTGTATGCCAATGGATGATTACGCAACAGAAGCGCGGGTTGCTGATGCTCCAGGAGGGTGAAACGCCAAGTTGCATTACTTGCTTGCATTTCAACTTTCGCCCACATGCTCGTCATGGCCGAGGTGAGTTCTGTAAATACGACATTTATTTGGCGCTGGCAGACCTCATTCGTCAGGTGGGTCACACAGAAGGAATGGAGCACAACCTAATGGTATTTTATCGTTACATTTCATCACCAGAACACTCTAACTTGAATGTAGACTATAAAGCACTGAAACGCCAGTTGTCAAACATGATTGACGAATAATAAAGTGGGGAGAAATATATCCTTCATTACGATAAACAAAGTGAAATATTAGGACATTTTACCTGTTTTTAAAACATAGAATTCCTTTTTTTCGTAACTTTGCATCATGAAACTTTTAAATAAAAAAAGTATGGAAATGAAGATTATTTTAGCTGAGCAACTGCTCAGAACCCTGATGACAGGGAAGAGAGTTCCAGGCTCCATTTTTGCGGAGCGAGTAGGTAACGAGGTCGTGATAGGTTTCTACCAATATCGCCGTAACGTGTTCAGGCGCCGCCACAGCCAGACACTTCTGACCCTTCCCCACGGCTGGATCCGAAAGTCGGCCAAGCGCTACAAACTGCACCTGTCGCTGCCCGACAACTTGGGCGAGCGCCGTGTGGGTGAACTGATGCGAAGTGAAACCGAGGAAGCGCGCAGCTTCATGAACGCCCTCGAAAGTGTGTTGAACAACGCTGTATGATTAGTTCCAGCGTGTTTGAAAACTCTACTGCCAGCATGGCCGATGCATGGAGGGCCGACCTCACGGAAGCCCTCCTGCGCGGCGAACTGTCGCGCGAAGATTACGAAGATTTATTAGTATTAACAAACAAAAAGATTAATCGAGATGGAAAAAGAAAATGAGACAAAAATTCCCCTGCCGACGGCAGAGGACGTTGTTAAAAAGAGTACGGAAGACGAAACAACGACAGTTATCGACTTCAACTACCGCGGACTGAGTGACGAGGAGCGACTGCGCCGTGCCGTCAGGGACATGCAAATTATCTACGCCAGCGACGAGCCACCCGTGATGACAAGGTATAGGCCGCGCTTCGTTAATGCCTACCTGTGGAACACTCCCAGCGCCCTCCAGCCAGCCTTTAGCCAGCCAGGAATTACTGCCGCTGCCGTACTAATGGACGATGTCAGTTTCCGTCACACCAACGATCTGTACTACCCAGCCAAACTCAACAGTCTGATTGTCGGACCATCGGGTGTGGGCAAGAATGGTTTGCCTGATATATTCGGGGGTATGCTTGCCGACATGATGGCAGAAAGCCATGAGAACATGGAACGGCAGGTCGATGTAGATGAGCGCAACAATCTGAAAGGTGCCAACGCCAAGAAAGAGGCACGCCCCGATGACTTGGTACAGCGCATCGTATTCCCAAACACTACGTTGCCGGCTTTGGCCAAGCAGATGAAAATGAACCACGGCCTGCCCAGCTTTATGGAGTGTAAGGAGATAGAGGACCTCTACTGTTTCAAGAACGGTGCCGGAGGCATCTCTCCATTGGTACTGCTACGCGAGGCCGATGACCGCGACGGTAAAATCCGCCAGCGCCGCGTGGGCGAGAAGAGTGTGACGGTCGACGTGCCATTCCACCTGAACTATTGCGTGTCGACTCAGCTCGACTCTGCTCTCAACTTTTTCAAGAACGACATGACGAAAGGTGGTGTTGGCCGTGAGGAGGTGTCTTTCATACCCGAACAGCCTATTGGCGCCAAGGAGGGAAAATATAAACCCTATGACGAGCGCTATGCCAAGCGCCTGCAGCCTTTCATCGACAACCTGAAAAAGACGCGTGAGAATGCACACGCCGACAAGTACGGACGTATCTACTGCAAGCAGGCCTACAAACTGATTGAGGACTTGAAAGACGAGTGTGCCGCCTACTTGGACACCAACTTCGACCGTACTTGGGACAACATGACCCATCGCGGGCTGACGCACGCCCTGTTGAAGGCCTGCGTGCTCTGGGCTGCCAACGGCTGCAAGTGGGACCCGCTGATAGAGCCGTTCATCCGCTGGTCATTCCATTATTGTCTATTTTGCAAACTGAAAGTTTTTGGCGACAAACTACGTGAGGCAGAAAGTAAGTTGAAGTACTCAACGAAGCCTGGCAAGCCCAACCTGCTGACACTCATCACCACCAACATCTTTACGCTGCAAGATGCTATTGTCATGCGTAAAAGTCAGAGCATGGACGAATCGGAGAAAGGCACGAAGAACATGCTCAACGTATGGGTGAGCAGAAAGTGGATCAAGCGTTTGCCAGACGGACGCTATGAGAAACTGGAATATAAACTTTCAAAATAAAGGAGAAAGTAGGAAAGCCTTAATGTCGACTTTCCTACTTTCCATATTAAACTATTACTTAAATAATATTGTGTTATTTTATTGAAAAATAATTGGTAAAATATTTGGTAGTATCAATTATTTTTCGTAACTTTGCAATAGAAAATTAAGAATTAAAGCCATGAAGCACACACAGAGCACAGTCATCCATCGCAATGCCTCGGACGCCGCATCCGAATGCCTCCGACGCCCTCCTCCGATGCTTTGCATCACCCGAAGGAATGCCTCCTTACCCCCCATAGGAGATATTCGAACGACTCTTGCGAGACGTTCGGAAGGGAATAGTGAATAGTGAAAAGTGAAAAATTCGCTACCGCCATTGGAAGGGAAAAGTGAATAGTGAAGAATTAAAAGGGAAGAGTGAATAGTGAAGAGTGAAAAATTTGCTACCGCCGCGGGGTACAAATCTCAAACCTCAAATCTCCAACCTCCGCTCGAGCTCCGCTCGCTTTCACCAAGCGAAGCGACTGAAAGAAAACAAAAT
>CADCCB010000004.1 GCA_902799905.1 uncultured Prevotellaceae bacterium | reverse complement strand
TTGCCATGTTAAAGAGAAGAATGTTTTTTGCTACGCAGTAGCAGATCAGAAAGATATGATCGAAGTACTGAGCATGAAAGTGAGAGTAGATAAAGACGTTGAAATCAGCGAGGTGGAGTTGGCAGCTGGCCTCTTTTGGGAAATGACCTATTATGGTCCTAAAGAAAATGGATAGTTATACGAAATTATGTTAATACGCTCTATTGTTCAAAATAAAGTAGTATCTTTGTTGCACCTAAAAGAAATAAGGAATATGATTAACGGATTTAAGGTTATAACCCTCTGTGGTAGCACTCGCTTCAAGGAAGAATTCTTGGAAACTCAGAAGCGACTGACCCTCGAAGGCAATGTTGTTATTACTGTTGGCCTTTTTGGCCATTCTGGTGATGATGTAGTATGGACGGAGGGTGTGAAAGATATGCTTGACCGCCAGCATTTGGCAAAGATTGACTTGGCAGATGAAATCTTTGTCATCAACGTTGGGGGATATATTGGCGATAGCACAAGACGGGAAATTGCCTATGCAGAATTCAAAGGCAAGTCGATAACATACCTTGAAAGCTGCATAAAGCCCAGTCTTTATGACAACTATGCTGCACTTGGCGAACTTCACGATGCTGGAAGAATCTCTGATGAGGATTTTGAGGAAGCAGGGCGTGACTTCGACGAAAAACGTAAAGCAGCCATTGCTGAATATAATGCTTGCCAAGGCCCTTGGCCCTATCAATGGAAAAACATCGATGCTGTTGTATGTGGAATCTTGCAGCAACATGGCCATATTTCGATAGATTACCACGACATCAAAGACCTCTACGATTTAGATTGTGTCTATGAAGTCCGCATAAAAGGAAAAGGCGCCAATGATGAAGAGCAACTTCAGAGCATTATTGATACTATCAGAAGTGAATACCAGGCCCAACTACATTCCTCAAAGAAAGTCGTTGTAACGTTATGTGGTTCGTCAGATCCTTCAGGTTTACTTGAAAAACTAGCTGATTGCATGGAAGGTTTGAATGCAGTTTGGCAAACAAGAAGACTCTTTGCTGAAGTGAAAGAGATGGAATTATCAATAATATTTGTATTATAAAAAAACAAAACGTGAAAGATTATGAGTATGCAAAAAGAACTTAGAGAATGGGCTGACAAAACAGCTAAAGGATATGTGTCCATTGCGAATGATTATGGTGAAACAGCACCCAGTTTTTATACACAATCTGACCTTACTAAAATTAAGGAATCGCCTATTGTTTTGATATTAGGGATTAATCCGGGTTCAGAGGGTCTCTATATAGATCAAAAGACATCAACAGGATGGGGGTTAAATGGTTCTGATATGGATGGGGATCATCTAATTCTTGGCAATTATTTTGTAAATAATGGGGGCTCTAGCTGGAGTGATAGAGAAAACTGGCCCTATTGGCAAAGACTGAAAGCTTATTTTGTAGGCGTAAAACCAGTTAATCCTCTTGATGATGAAAACAAATTTATTCTTTCGAATGTCACATTTTTTAATTCTGAAAGAGCTAAAAATATTAAAAGCCCACTATTTTTTAAATCTATTCCTTATTCTGTAGAATTAATTAGAATTACAAAACCTAAAAAAATAATATTCTTAGGCGGAAAAGGAATGTTAGATAAGTTGAATAGATTCAATCGTAATAACCAGTTATTTGATATGAGTTACGAGATGATAAATCCGAGGGTTTGCAAAGGAAAATTCAATGGCATATCATTTTTGGCTGTACCACATCCTTCTGCTCATCTATATAGAGAAGAAAGACAAACTGTTGTAGACTGCATCACTGAGTTCATGGATTAAGAAAGAGAGATATGGCACAAATGATTCAGCGCGGAAGTGAGTTACTCCGCATCAACACTCAAAATAACACCATTGAATGTTCAAAAGATGGTGGACGTAGTTGACACATTAGATTCTCTAGTGAATGTAAGGGCATTTTTACAGATTTGTACGATAACGGTTCTGAAATCCTTGCATGCACCTCTAAAGCCTTATACTCTTCTAAGGACGAAGGACATAGTTGGCATAGTCGTTGCACAAATAGTGCCATTGGCGAATTTAGACAATTAGCATCTGATGGTCAAGACCTGCTGACAACGACATCAAAGGGCCTCTTTTGTTCAAAAGACGGAGGTCATAGTTGGCATCGTAGATAATAAACTACATAAGAAACAATTTTTCCGACCTCTGCCCCAAAACGGCAGGGGTTTCTTTTATCTTTGCACCATAAACGAAAAAAGATAAAAGAACGGATTATGACTTTCAAAGAATTATTGAATAGTGTTACTTTTGATGAGGTGGCTCCTTGCCTTTTGCAGATATACCCAAAAGCAGAGGGTAATTTGAAATGGTATAAGATTCATTTCGATATGCTGCGCTTGATGACTCCCAAGCATCATGATGATGCAAATTCTGACGTGTGCCATATCTCCATGAACAAATGGCAATGCAGAGATTGCGGCTTGTTGCATCTGGCATACTTCATTCTATGGTTTTGTGAAAGAACATCAAGAGGAAGAATTCAGATTTTTCAAACTCGATAAATACCACAAAGATAGATGGGATGACTTTGTATATAATAAGGTGCGTGCAGAGAAGTATTTCTCCGTCATCCGTAGAAATGGTGGCTATATCCCATCCGTCAAAGAGTTGGCTCCATCAAAGAAACAAGAATTGTTCAACAAGGCCAAAGATTATTTCTGGTGTATTAGCGCATCGATGAACAGGATTAAAAGGAAGAAGATGTTTCGTAGAGAGTTTATGGCACACTACTATGAGCGTATGGCAGCCATCAGCAAGTTCATCGTTCAGGCAATTCCTGCTTTGAGTGACGAAAGAAACAATATGAGTTTGGATAAATTGTGCGGCTTGTTTCAGTCTGACCTGTTCAGCCCAGAAACAATCACATCGTATGCTGATGAGAATACGAATGGGGCCAAGTATCTATGCGAGTTGCTGGAGATGGAAGATATCAATACCAGATTAGACAGAATGGTAGTAGTTCTAACCACTGGCGAATGGCACCAAGAACTGACTGAGGATGAACAACGCTTATGCAAGCTCCTTATTGGAGATTGCAAATCCAGCGACATCCTTGTAGCCACAGATCCCTCATTGGGCAGACAAGTCCGCATCGACTATGCATCATTCAATTCAAAAAATCCATTAGTAAAACAAGTAATATGGGAAAAAAGAAAGTGAGAAATGATGACTATATTAATAGTTATCCAATAAGTGAGGTCTGGGGCACTTATCACTATTTGGCACGAGAGATTGCTCCACGATTGAAAGCATTCAAAGCCCTTGATAAGCATGGATGGCCAGAAGATTTCGAGAATCAGGAGGATTGGAATAAGGCTATTCAGAAGATGATCGATGCTTTTGAATTAGTGAAGGATTATTCTCCGTCTTATGATGAAGATATCCTGATTATGAACGAAGGTGTGAAATTGTTTTGTAAGTATTATCGTGATTTGTCGGATTAACTTGATTTTTGTATGAAGAGGAAAAAGAGAAACGACTCAACTGAAAATTGGAGTTATAAGAATGACTACCCTATAGAGGAGGTCTGGAACACAGATACCTATTTGGCTAAGTTGATTGTTCCAAGATTGAAAGCATTCAAGGCGCTTGATAAGCATGGCTATTGTCCTGCTTTTAGTGGAATCGAGACATGGAACAAGGCTATTCAGAAGATGATAGATGCTTTCGAATTGCTGGATCATATTACATCATATACTGATGAAGAAAAGCAGACGATTGATGAAGGTCTGGATTTATTTTGCAAGCATTTTAGAAACTTATGGGATTAGAATATGGTATCAAAAATAAATCAACTTAGGAAGCTCGTTAAGAAAGGAGCATCAAATGAAATGGTCTATCGCATATCAAAGTTTATTCTTCATAATGAACTTACATTCATCGAGGATCGCCACTTGGAAGATTACTTCCTTGTAGCACATCGGCTTGTGTCAGAATTGAAAGATAACAAAGAAGTCCTTTTGGGACCAGGATGGGGTGGAATGATTAGTTCACATATCTGTTATGTGTTGGGAATTACAAACATAAACATGCATGATGATCCCATTTTATTATGGGGTAACGGAAAAATTAATCCTACAATAAATATTGAAGTTGATGAAGAATCATATCATCTCGTTTATAATAAGGCAATTGAACTATTTGGCTTTAAAAATGTTGCAAGAATGCCTGTAATGAATGAGAAGAATATAAAAAAACACGAATTTATTGGAACGAAAGTTAATGGTGAAAAAGTGTATTTACATGCGTGTGCTCTATTGATTTGTTTGGATGGGGTTAAAAAGCATTTTGATGTAGAAGAGGTTAATGATGAGAACGGGAAAAAAATATTGTGCGTTAGAGAATTTGTTGAGGAGTATGACAATACAAAAGTATTGCGCTTCAATGTCCTGCAATCTCATATTCTAACAAGAATTAAGAAGATACAGAAACTGTTAGATAATAATGGCAAGGATTATCCTAAGATGTATGAGAAGAATATTTGGAACGAAGATTATCATTTGTTCTGTAATGGGGATTTAGACGATATCCCAGGTTTCGATGGTGATAATATCCAAGAAATAACAAAAAAGATGATACAAAGTAAAGGACTTCCTTATTTCGATCGTCTCCTCATAATTCAGGGCCTTTATAGTTTGGGAGAATGCGATTTTCTGTCAAATAAGAAAAAGACTGCTGAATACAAGAAAAAATATCAGTTATTCCCTTTTATAAAATTATTACCATATGGAATCCTGTATGCGGAGGATGCAGCTTGGTTTGTTCATGGTTGGATAGGACTCACATGGAAGCAAACATGGCAAGTACTCCAGTTCGTATTTAAGAAAAAAGAAAGCGAAGCTGGCAAACTTAAGAAAATTTATTTGCGTCAAGGAATAGATAATGGTTTCAAAGAGGCAGAACTCGTACATATTTGGGAATCCCTTTTTGAGAGAACGCCATTACGAAGTAAATCGCATTACATAGGGAGATTGTACCTATCTATCTATTTAGCGAGATTGAAACATCAATTTCCAGAAGAATTTAAAGAAATAACAGAAAAAGATAGAAGAGATGAAGAAGGAAAAGAAGTATATTACGGACTTTAGCGTCGAGGCTATTGAGAGGGAAATCATTTACAGGTACAAGAGTACTCGTTGTTATGAGACCAACTATGATTACCTGTTGTCTTTGCGTAGGAGTATCATCAATAAGATGGTTCTCGCTCATCAGAAGGATATTCTGCCTGATATTATTGCTTTCAATGATGCTCTGCGAGAGGCTCTTTGTGAGATGTATGATCGTGCTCATCGTGTATGGAAGAAAGTGATTGAGGTCATGGATGAGACGGATGGGGAAGAAATGGAGTTGACTACCAAACTCTATTTCGACTACACCTATCCAGAACTGCATCCCTTGCAGGGCGAGGACCGGCAGGACTTATGGGATGCACTTTGCGATGGTGACTTGAATCCCATGTATGCTGATGGCATATCTGTGCTGACTCTGACATTCCCCAGGGATGAGGACTATACTTTTGATACGTTCATAGGTATGGACTGTCCGCCTCCTAATTGGAATGAAGGCCTAGACCAGGAACTGACAAAGGATTTGCATCTGATCAATCAGTTTCACACGCTCTTTCAGCACATGAACTTCGCCCTTTCAGATTTTATCTATGTGAGGAAGTTCAAGACGGAGATTAATATTGAAATTATACAGTAAATAAACAATAAATGTTTTTGGTAATTTAAAAGAAATGATTACCTTTGCACACGAAGTTGAATCATGAAATGGCTGGTGACCCATCTTCGGGTGCTCATTGAAAGCAATTTATAGCAGAACGTGGAATTGAGAACGGTCTCCAATCCGTAACCCAGAAAATCCTCAAATCCCCAGACTGCCTCTATTTAAAGAAATCCTGCAAATTCTTGCAAAGATACGAAAAAAGTTGGAAAAGTAAATCTCTTTTGGGCGAAAAATTGAAAATTAATGGAGTATTATTTGGAAGATAAGCAATTTTTGCCTATCTTTACAGCGTGAATGAGAGTTCTCGCTTAGGCGAGCGTCTTGGCTAACCAAGCCGAGCGGCATATAGGCGCGATTGCATCAAGCTCCGCAACCGTTCTAATAAGACAAAGCCGTTGGTCGAGCACCTGCGGCTTTCGTTTTTTTAATAAGTTGGCGTTTCAGCGTTTCAACGTTTCACCCAAGAAAAAGGTATTTCACCCTCTTCAATAATATTCATAAATATCTAATAATTAAGTAGTTATATATAAGAAAGGAGATTGAATACCCCCACATATCCCCTACTGAAACGCTGAAACGCTGAAACGCCGAGATGCCATAGCATCGCGTAAATAGTTGACTATCAGCACAAAACGTGATATTGTAACACACAAGGCTTCCAGATGGCTATTCTCTAAAAGGCGCATATTGCTTTCATTTTCTGCCCTAAAAGCCATCAAAACGATGCGAAAACGGCATTTATCGATGAAGAAACATGCGTTTGCTGCTAAAATGGTTGACGAAAAATAATAGGCAATCAGTCAATTTTGAGGCCTACCACATACAGAATGAGACGTAAAAGGACATAAATCATCAATAATCTATCATAAATGGCGATGGTCGACAGACCATACTAAGCATACAGATAGTGTACCATTTGCAAAATTCATTGCCTTGCAGGCATACGATCAATGACGTCGCGTTTCGCGACCCCACCCCCACCCTCGTTGCAGGGGGTGGACATTTCGGACACTCCTTTGCCGACAGATTCCTTACAAACGCGCAGGTCATGGCAAAACATCGGCTTGCAAGTCTTGAAAGCAGAAGACTGTGAGACTGTGAGACTGTGAGACCGTACCATTAGGTGAAAACATTGACACGCAGTTTCACAGTTTCACAGTTTCATTAGTAAAACATCACGCAGTGACGCTGTGACGCAGTGACGCAGTGACATTAGGTGAAATCAATGTGTGTGACTTGAAAAAGACTATAATTTTTATATTATATATATTATTATAATAATATATATAATATAAGATAAATATCACTATTTTTATGCTACTTCGCAAAGAGCAAATGTCACTGCGTCACTGCGTCACTGCGTCACTGCGTGTAAAACAGGGTAACTTAACAAAATGCTAATGTAGCGGCGTAGCGGCGACAATTAGCAGATTGCTAATGTAACAGTGTAACAGTCTCAGGGGTAACTTCGCAAATAGCAAATGAAACTGTGAAACTGTGAAACTGCGTGGGTCCCTGAATCAGGGAGTCATAAATAGCTAATGGTACGGTCTCACAGTCTCACAGTCTTAGTGAACAACTAGAATCAGCGTCAGCGCAAATTTGCGCCCTCGCCCCTGTTGCCACGCCTATAATGGACACGCAAAAATCTGATGAAGGAAACAAATTATATCTTGCTTTTTCTTAGAAACGAATTATCCTAATGGGTCCTAATTTTCCTAATAATATTATTTTTCCAATTCGTGGATAAAATTCGTTTTAATTCTTCGCAAGCGAAGCGCGTAGCGAGTCTTCAAATTCGTTTCTTAAAAATACTCCTTCCCACTCATTTCTGGATTAAATTCTTGCTTATTCTTGCCTATTTCTTTATTTACTTTTGAACACGAATTATCATTAATTGAACACGAATTTGTCATTAATTATTATATGAGAAATTATATGGGCCATTACATAATAATTATATGTTTGTTAATCACCCTTTTTCTTGGAAACAAATTAGAAGACTCGCTACGCGCTTCGCTTGCGAAGAATGAGAACAAATGAGAACGAACATTTTTTATTTTTCTTGGAAACGAATTATTCTAATGAGTCCTAATTTTCCTAATAATTATTATTCCAATTCGTGGACCAAATTAGATATAATTAGGCAAATTCGTTTCTTAAAAACGCCTTCGTTTCTTAATCGAACACCATCACTTTCGTTTCCCATCGGAATGCCTCGGACGGGGCATCCGAATGCCTCCTACGCCCCGTCCGGATGCTTTGCAACAGTCGAAGGAATGCTTCCTTACCCCCCTAAGGAAGTATTCGGACGGAGGTAAGGAAGCATTCGGACAAGGGTAAGGAAGCGTTAGTTTCCTGTTTCTTCTGGTGCAGGAAAATCGTACCCCAGGGCTTTGAGATAGGCCTCCACCTCTTTACTATTCATCGCCTTGAGGGTCTTTTGGGACTTGGTACCCCCATCCCCCTGAGGCACCTCTTTCACCTCATAGCAGTATTCTTTCAGAAACTCTATTTGTTTATTCAGCAGGTCTGCCTTTTGCTTTCTGATACAGTCTTCCCTTTCCTTCTCTTCTTTGGCAATCCGTTCTTCTTTGGCTGCCTTAATCTCCGCATTCTTCCAGGACCACGTAGCCCATTTAGCAATCAAGACAACTAAGACTACTGCCAGACAAATAAAGCCAACGATGGTGACATCCTGCCAAGTCGTCGCTGCCTCCTGGACACTCGATTCACTCCCCCTGACCACCTTGGCCAGTTCCACTATAGCAGAATCGCTCATCGCTATAGTATCGTTCAGATTAATAATAAATGTACTCATAATTCTTCTGTTTTTTATAATTGTTATTGTTTCTTTTTCATACCCTATTGTTCGTTTACCCGTTAAGAACCATTCACCATGAACACATGTCAGAATCCCTCTTTCAGGAACTTCCTCAGCGAGAGGTGCGTAATGCCGTTCTCATCGCGTTGTGTCAAGAGCGGTGTGGCGCTGATGACGTATTTGGGATGGTTGTCGCGTATCTTCTCTAGTGGTCCAAACTCGCGGTCGCGAGTGGACTGCTCTGAAACGATATAACTTGCCTGCACATACATAGTCTTGCCAGGTTTGGTGCAGACAAAGTCCACCTCACCGGCATTCAGCACCCCTACCTTCACGTCATATCCCAGATAGCACAGATGCTTATAGACAGCGTTCTCAATGACTTTCTCGATATAGGAATCCATCGCCCCTTCAGCCTTCAGGTTGCGAAGTCCCAGATCGTCCCAGTAGACTTTCTCGTTCGACTGAAAGATCTTCTTTCCATGGATGTCGTAACGCGGTACAACATCCAACAGATAAGCTTCATCATAGAACCCACGATAGAGAAGGATGAGGTTTGAAGATACGTCCTCCTGCTGCGACTTCATATATTTCGAGATACTGTTGGCTGAGGTGAGTTTGCCGGTGGTGTCGGCATAGAAGGCGATGAGATTGTTCAGGAACGGGATGTTGCGAATATCGTGCCGCTCAATGATGTCCTTAAGCATGATGGTGTTGAAGACGCTGGTGAGGTAGGCCCACACCTGCTCGTCGCTGTCCAATCCCACTTTCCGAAGTCCAGGAAGACCGCCATATTTCAGATAGGTCATCAGGCTCTCGTCGCTGTCCACAAGGTTGTGGAACTCCAGAAACTCTGAATATGTCAACGGATGAATACGCACCTCCACGTGTCGACCGGAAATCAGGGTGGCAAGTTCACCTGAGAGCATCTTGGAGTTGCTACCTGTGATAATAACGTCTGTATTCTCCTCCGTATACCAGTTGCAGAGGCTTTCCTCAAAATGTTCTATCTCTTGGATCTCGTCGACGAGGATATAGTTATGCCTGCCCTTGATAAAACGCTCTTCAATCCAAGCATCGAGGTCATCCTTAGTCTTGATGTCCTTGAAGGACTTCTTCTCCTTGTCTATGTAGACAATGTTGGTATCTGGGGCATCCGTGTGACGCTGGATAAAATCCTTCATCACATAACTTTTGCCAACACGACGGGCTCCGACGATGGCGATGATATTGCCTTTTCCGATCCAAGAATCCACAATATCAGCATAATACTTTCTTGTTATCACTTCCATAACATAATGTTTTGGATGCAAAGATAGCAAATTTATTGTTTATAAACAACAAAAACAAGTTTTTTCTTATTTTTATTGTTTACAGAAAGAGAATTGACACTTTATTACTTATTATTTTGTCCGCTTGGATCGTCCAAGAACCTACTCGGCAGAGGAACTAAGTAAAACGAAGAGGCAGAATGTGCCTCTTCGTCATAAAGGGAGTGGTGGTGGATTGCGGATTATTGCTTCCGTTTCCAGGTCTGAGTCTCGTAGAACATGCCTAAGTAGCCCCTCACCTTCAGTTGCTCACCATCAAGCCAGATGGCGCACTTGTAACTCTTGCCGTTCTTCGGATTGTAGATCCTGCCGCCTTCCCACCTGTCTTTCGACTTGGAGAGACCCGACAGGATGTTCACACCCATCAGTTTGCGACTGCGAAGGCTCTCGTCAGGATTGTGCTTGTCCTTCGTCTCAGGACCTTGGGCCAGCCAGACTATCCGACCGTTCAGTTTGTCGCCCGACTGATAGATTTCCACCTGGGCATCGCCGGCCTCTGTCAGCCACTTGCCCAAGACCTCCTGGGAATAGCCTGCCATCGAGAGGAGAGCCAAGGCCATCGTAAGCATCAATTTCTTCATTTCAATATCAAATTAAGTTCTTATTTCACTTGTAGACCACTTTCGCCTGCTCGCCCTTATAGGCCACGGGATACTTGATCTCAGGCTTGCAGCCCTTGGCCAGCACGATGGTCTTCAGCATGCGGCAGTCGCTGAGGTCGAGTTCCTTCAGTTTGGGACAAGCGCTCACATCAACCGTTTCCAGATAGGTCATACCAGCATGGAAACGCTCCACATTGGGGAAGTACTTCAGGTCCTCATACGACTTGATGTTGCGGATGAAACTCCTGAAATTCATGAAACTGAGCGACGTAACAGCCTGAGCCTCCTCGGCAGAGATCTCGCCGTCCTTGTTGGTGTCAACCTTGTTGCGCAGACAGAAATCCTTGATGCCAGCGTCCTGGAAGACCAGACCGCCAGCACCCTTCAGCACCACCTGAATCTTATTACCTGTAATGTCCTCGCCTGTAATCTCAGGAGCGACACTACCACCCACGGTAATCTTCTTCAGCCAGAGGGCACTGGAGACATTCACCAACTTGAGTTTCGTCAGACAACTCAGGTCAATCTCCTCCAGCGGGGTGTTGCCTACAGAGAAGGCCTCGAGGTTGGGGAAATACTTGAGGAACGAGTAGTCCTCAATGACATTCGAGCGTCCGCCCCTGTCGAGCCCCAGTTTCGTGGCAGCAGCAGCCTCACCATAGGTCACCACACCATCGCCGTTGGCATCGCACATCTCAAAACAATGCGAGAAAATATTCCCGTTCTCAATCTTTATAAAGGTGTCGTTGGCATCCTGTGCCTGAGCAGACATCACGCTGGTGATGGCAACTGCTGCGAAGAATAATAACTTTTTCATTGTCGTATCGTTTTGGTTATTTACTGATTCTGGTGCAAAGGTAGGATTATTATTCTTATGTCACAAGGGAAAAACCCTATTTGTGGCAGGGATAATCCCTATTTATGACAGGAGGAATCCCCCAAGGCATCAGATCAGGCCTCAGCAGCAGCCAGTAGAATCTCAGAGAGCGTGGGATGGATGTGCACCATGTCACGCAACTGCCCCAGGGTAGCCCCCATGCACATCAGCACGCTGACCTCTTGGACAATGTCGGCAGCATGAGCACCAAAGGCATGGCAACCAAGGATGGTGCCTCCACCCTGCCCCTCCATAGGAGGTGCGACAAAGAGTTTCAGCATTCCTTCCGTCTCGCCCATAGCCAGAGCCTTGCCGTTGGCACGCCAGAAGGCCTTCTTGCACTCGTAGGCAATACCCTCGGCCTTGAGTTGGTCCTCAGTAGGGCCTACGCAGGCGGCCTCCGGCTCTGTGAAGATGGCGGCAGGCATGATGTCGAAACGGATGTTGTCCTGTTTGCCAAGAATGTGGTTCACAGCACGAACGGCCTGCATCTCAGCGGCATGGGCCAGCATCTGGCGACCATTGGCATCGCCGATGGCGTAGATGTCAGCGGGCGAACCGCTGACCACATGGAAATTGTCATCAACGGGGATGGCACCGTTGGGAGCGAGGGTGATGCCTGCGGCCATTCCCGACGTGCCGTTGCCTACCCGTAGCCTTTCGAGGTTCAAGCCCTCTGTGCGAGGACGGCGCCCTGTGGCCATCAGGATGACATCAGCATCGATGTCGGCCAGAGACTGTACGGCGGTCTTCATCTTGAAGGTGATGCCTCGCTTCTCAAGAACTTTGCGCAGACGCTTGGCGATGTCGCTGTCAAGGGCAGGCAGACATTCCTTCAGATACTCTATCACCGTCACCTCAGAACCGAAACGATGGAACACGCTGGCGAACTCCATACCTATCACACCAGCACCTATGATGGCAAGACGCTTGGGCAGGGTATCGAGGTTCAAAAGACCGGTAGAGTCAACCACACGAGGATCGGTCTTGACGCCATCGATAGGTAGCCACTTGGTCTCAGAGCCTGTGGCGATGATGATATTTTTGGCGGCGACAGAATCGCCGCCCACACTAACGGTATTAGCATCCATGAACGAGGCGCGACCGCGGATGAGGGTGATGTTTGGATGCGAGAGGATGCCCTCGACACCCTGACGGAGTTGGGGGACGACCTGGGACATGCGCTCACGGGCCTCAGCGAAGGTGGCACTATGAACGTAGGTCTTCGTGGGGATGCACCCCACGTTCAGGCAGGTTCCACCCACCTCTCCTTCCTCGATGATGGTGACCTTCAGTCCCTGCTTCGCAGCATATTCAGCAGCACGATAGCCTCCTGGGCCTGCACCGATGATGAGGACATCAGCGGGTGAACCGCTGACCACACTACTATTGTTCATTTTTCATTTGTTTATAGGTGGTGACGGGATGCTTGGCGGCGAGGACATCATCCACACGTCCGATGGGGGTGGTGTGTGGTGCCGACTTCACAAGGTCAGGATCGTTCTTGGCCTCGTCAGCAATCTGTCGCATAACCTGAATGAAGCCGTCGAGCGTCTCCTTTGACTCGTTCTCCGTGGGCTCGACCATGAGCGACTCGTGGAAGAGCAGGGGGAAATAGATGGTGGGTGCATGATAGCCGTAGTCAAGCAGACGCTTGGCCACATCCATCGTGGTGACACCTGATGATTTGTCTTTCAGGCCATCGAAGACGAACTCATGACAGCACAGGCCGTCGATGGGCAGTTCATAGACATCCTTCAACGACTCCTTGATATAGTTGGCATTAAGCGTGGCAAGCGGTCCCACCAACTTGACATTCTCACGACCCAGGGAGAGGATATAGGCGTAGGCACGCATCATCACGCTGTAGTTGCCATTATAGGGCGACACCTCTGGGAAGAAGGCCTCAAGTCCCTCACGCACGCCGACAGGACCGCTACCAGGACCACCACCGCCATGCGGCGTGGAGAAGGTCTTGTGCAGGTTGATGTGCATCACGTCAAAACCCATGTCGCCTGGGCGGCAGGCACCAAGCATCGGATTGAGGTTGGCACCATCGTAGTACATCAGGCCGCCAGCCTCATGGATGAGCCGCTCTATCTGGGGTATCTGCTTCTCGAAGAGACCCAGGGTGTTGGGATTGGTCATCATCATCGCAGCGATGGAATTGCCTTCTTGATTAACCAGACGCTCTAGATCATCCAGATCAACCAAACCATCCTGAGTAGATTTCACCTCGATGATCTCCAGACCGCAAACAGCAGCAGAGGCAGGATTGGTGCCATGGGCCGAATCGGGCACGATGACCTTCTTGCGCTGCAGGTCGCCATGCGAACGGTGGTAGTTGTCAATAGTCATCAGGCCCGTGAGTTCGCCATGTGCTCCAGCATAGGGTTTGAAGGTGAAGTGAGCCAGACCCGTGAGTGCGCAGAGCGCCTTCTCCAGAAGAACCGTCAATGCACAGGCCCCTTTCACCGTCTCACGAGGCTGTAGGGGATGCAGGTTCTGGAACTGTGGCAGGGCAGCCATCTCCTCGTTGATCTTAGGATTGTACTTCATCGTGCACGATCCCAGGGGGTAGAAGCCTGTGTCCACGCCGAAGTTATTATTTGAGAGGTTCGTATAGTGGCGCACCACCGTCAGTTCGTCGCACTCAGGCAACTGTGCCTCCTCTTGACGCTGCATCGAGACAGGTATCTCGTAATCTCCGAAATTATTTCTTGGCAGGCTGTAGCCTTTGCGTCCCTCTTTCGAGAGTTCGAAGATCAAATTGCCGTATAATCTGTTATTCATATCCTTGCTTTTGCTAACGCCAATAGTCAACAACTAACGGCTACTTTTACGAGGTTATCAATTTCTTCCTTGGTACGCTTCTCAGTAACGGCAAACACAATACCGTCATCCAGTCGGACGCCACCCATGAAGCCTGCATCCGTAAACCGCTGGTAGAGGGCATCGGCATCGCCGCCGTACTTCACATAGAACTCGTTGAAGAACGGTTGTTCATACACCAAACGGAACTTGCCCGTCTTCATCAGTTCATCACAGAGATAATGGGCTCCAGCATAAGACATTTGCGCGGCCTCCTTCAGTCCCTGCTTGCCCATCAGCGAGCAATAGATGGTGACGAAGAGGGCCATCAGGCTCTGGTTGGAGCAGATATTCGAGGTGGCCTTCTGACGACGGATATGCTGCTCGCGTGCCTGAAGGGTCAGCACAAAGGCACGCTGTCCGCGATTGTCCCTGGTCATACCAACGATACGTCCTGGCATCTTACGAATCAGTTTCTCCGTGCAGCACATATAGCCCACGTAGGGTCCTCCGAACTGCATGGGAATGCCCAGCGACTGGGCGTCGCCACAGGCGATGTCGGCTCCCCACTCACCAGGCGTCCTCAGCACGGCAAGGTCGGCAATGACGCTATCCATGATAAAGAGAGCCTTCTTCTCATGGCAAGCCTCAGCAAAACCCGTGAAGTCTTCCACAATGCCGTACATATTGGGCTGTTGCACCATCACGCCAGCCACGCCATCGAGATTTGAGAGTTGAGATTTGAGGTTTGAGATTGAGGTTACTCCGTTCTCAGCAGGTATCGTCACGAGTTCGATGCCTTGGTGCAGGGCATAGGTATCCAGCACCCTGCGCGTCTTGGGATCGATGCAGGCAGACACCAGCACCTTGTTCTGTTTCTTACCTGCTGCCACAGCCATCATCATGGCCTCGGCAGCAGCAGTAGTACCATCGTACATCGAGGCATTACTGACATCCATACCTGTCAGTTCGGCCATCATCGACTGATACTCGAAGATATAGTGGAGCGTGCCCTGGGAGATCTCGGCCTGATAAGGAGTATAGGAGGTGAGGAACTCTGAGCGCTGCAGCAGTTGAGGAATGACGGAGGGGGTGTAGTGGTCATAGACGCCCATGCCGCCAAAACATGTCAGCGTCCTGTTCTGGGAGCCGAGTTTCTCAAAGGTGTCACGCACCTCCATCTCGCTCATCTCCGACGGCAACTGGTAGTCGCCCCTGAAGCGGATGTTCTCAGGAATCTGGGCATATAAGGCATCGAGGCCATCAATGCCCACCCTTTCGAACATGGCCTGGAGGTCATCTTGAGTATGGGGGAAATACTTATAATTCATAATATTTGCTATTAGCTCTTAGCCGTTAGCTATTGGCAAAAAAGCTAAATGCTAAAAGCCAATAGCCATTAGCATGTTTACTTTTCGCAGAAAGCGGCATAGGCCTTAGCATCCATCAGGCTGTCGAGTTCAGCCTTGTCGCTGAGTTCCACCTTGATGATCCAGTTCTCGAAAGCATCCTGATTGATCAGTTCAGGCTGATCGTCGAGAGCCTCGTTGACCTCGACCACGGTTCCGCTCACAGGTGAATACAGGTCGCTGGCAGCCTTAACGCTCTCCACAGCACCAAATTCCTCACCAGCCGTTACCTCATCGTCCACCTCCGGCATATCCACATACACCACATTTCCAAGTGCGTTCTGGGCATAGTCCGTGATACCGATGAAACCATAGTTGCCTTCTACTCTTACGTATTCGTGCGACTCCGAGTAGTAGAGTCCTTCAATTACTTTTGACATAGTTATTAAAGTTAAAAGTGAATAGTGAAAAGTGAAAAATTTGCTTCCGCTCTTCTAACTATCACTGTTTATTATTAATTAAATCATTGTTCTATATTTTGCAGGAACGACGGTAGCGAATTTTTCACTATTCACTCTTACCTGTTCCCTTCTTGTAGTTCTTGGCGTAGAATTGCTTTTTCACCACCTTGCCAGGGAACACCTTCTTGCGAATCTGAATCTGCACATCCGTGCCCAAGGTAGCATAGCGGCTGTCGATGAGTGCCATGCAGGCGCTCTTGTCCACAGAGAGGCAATGATAGCCTGTGGTCACCTCGCCTATAGGAGCCCCTTCGTTGTTCAGCACACTGTATCCATGACGGGGGATGGCCTTGTCAGCAAGTTCGATGCCAACGAGTTTCCTTGCCACGCCCTCAGCCTTTTGCCTGGCCAGTGCCTCCTTACCGATAAACTCTGCCTTATCGAGTTTTACGAAGATGCCCAATCCTGCCATGACGGGTGTGATTTCTGCCGACAGTTCGTCGCCATAGAGGGGCAGTCCCACCTCGAAGCGCAACGTGTCGCGACAGCCCAACCCACAGGGCTTGCAACGTCCTGAGGCCAGCAACTTGTCCCAGCATTCGTTAATATAATAAGGTGAAGCGTAAATCTCGAACCCATCCTCGCCAGTATAGCCTGTACGGGAGAGGAGAACCTCGTGATTTGAGGTTTGAGGTTTGTGATTTGAGGTTTGAGATTTGAGATTTGAGGGGATAGTCTTGAAGGTATAGAACGACAGGTCGGAGCCGTCAATGCCCAGCACGTCCTTCAGAACCTGCTCTGACTCTGGGCCCTGTATGGCGAGTTCACCATAAAGGTCGCTCTGGTGTTCCAACTGCACATCATAGCCGTTGGCCTGCTGTTGAATCCAGGCCCAGTCCTTATCGATATTGGCAGCATTGATGACGAGGAAGAAACGCTGGTCGGCCATCTTATACACCAGCAAGTCGTCCACCACGCCCCCATCCTCGTAGCACATCATGCCATAGAGGATTTTCCCTATAGGCATATCCGTGACATTGTTGGTAAAGATGTGATTGACATAACGCTCGGCATCAGGTCCGGCAATAAGCACCTCACCCATGTGGCTCACGTCGAAGACACCACAGGCTGTGCGCACGGCCCGATGCTCGTCAGCGATATCCGTGTACTGAATGGGCATCTCAAAGCCGCCGAAAGGCGACATCAATGCCCCCAGTGCCACATGTTTGTCGTAAAGACATGTTTTTTTGTTCTCCATATATTTTTTCAGTTAACAAGATGAATAAACTCTTCTCGCAGATAGGTCTGTTCCAAAGCCTCAATACCAGCCACCTGATCGGGCGTGAGCATCAGTTCGCCATCACAGAGCGTGGCCCTGACGAAGGCTTTGAACTCGTCGATAGTCTGGGGGATGTACTCCTTGAGCAAGGTGATGCGCTGACGCACGCTCTGGATGCCCTTCGACTGCAGTTTCTCATGGCTGGGCGTAATGGCATGGAGCATATTTTCCATATCGGTGTCGTAGAGCATGGTGGCATGGACGATGCTACGGCCTGGAAGATGATAGAATGCCGTGCCGCTCACCTTGCGGTCGCCAATCATCACATCATTATGGGTGGTTCCCGTGGCCTCAACGCCCAGTTTGCGGAGCACCAGCAGCAGCATGCCTATGAAACGATTGAAGGTGAGGCCTACATTCTCTTCCTTGCAGACGTAGGACATCATCACATTGTCCCAGTCAGCATAGACACAGCCGCCGCCACTCTTCCGACGGTACATCTCAATGCCGTGCTCACGACAATAGGGCACGTTCACCTCGTTCTCCATCACCTGGTTGCGGCCAAAAATAACAGTGGGTTTCACCTGCCACATAAAGAACAGGTCATCCTCGTCAATATGACGGGCGACATATTCCTCCATTGCTAGGTAAAACGACAGGCGTCTCACACAATTTGCAGGCAGAACGACATACTTCATTGCCTCAAGGGTTCAAGGTTAGCATTCTGCCTGCAAATTTATGAAAATAATATGTAACTGCCAAATGATTTGGCAAGTTTTTTTCCTCTGCTATTCCGAAAGCATGGTCACCTCGATGCGCTGACCATGACTCAGGAACTGACGGGCCATCTGCTGCACATCAACAGCCGTCATCTGGCGCACCATCTCCTTGTAGTCGACATCGAAATCGGTCTTGTCGTCCAACTCATGCCATACCACATAGTTCCAATAGTCGTTGGTGATGGCCATCTGGTCGTACTGCTTCAGAAGATACTCGCGCACCTTATCCATCGAAGCCTGTTGGGGCCCCTGTTCCGCAATGATGCGTAACTGCTCGTCGACAATGGGATTCAGTTCCTCGTAGCGTTGCGGATCGGCGTTGTAACTGACTTTCAGTATGGCATTGGGATGCTCATCGCTCACCAACGAGAAGTCGACACCTACACCATAGGTTCCTCCCTTTTCCTCACGTACAGAATCGGTATAGGCGATGGACAGCACGCGCTTCAGGAAATCGAGCACAAGGTCGTTCTTTGAAGTGAACTCCACATCGGCCGTATGATAGATACTGACATTTGCCAAAGGCGTGGCCATCTGCTTACGGAAGACGGTGGTGCTACCCTGCTTCACTATATGCGGAAGATTCTCCTGATGGACGGTAGCGTTGGACTGTTGCTGCGAAGGCAGAGAGGCCAGATAGCGGCATACGAGCGGACGAAGTTCGTCCAGCGACATGTTGCCAATGATGACAGTCTGGAAGTCGGCGGCATTGCTGAACGCCTTCTTGTAAATCTGCAGCACGCGGTCATAGTCGACCATTGCCAAACGCTCCTGGGTCATCGGTTCCAGACGCGGGTGGTGACCATAAAGGATGGCAGAGACAGAGTCGTTATAGTCAACGCGAGGCGAGGCGTTGCGGTTGTTCAGGAACGAGTGAGTGCGATTGCGCAATCCCTCGAAAGCCTCGGTATCATGGCGAGGCGAGGTGAAATAAAGATAAGCCAACTGCATCATGGTCTCCACATCCTTGATTGATGCACCACCTGTGATGCTCTGTGACCTGCTGCCCACAGAGGTCTGCACACGGACGCTCTTGCCCGTCAGTTTCTTGCGCAGCGTCGTAGCATCCCATTGTCCGACGCCAGCCTCACTGACCGAAGCGGAGATGAGCGAGAAGTTAGGGATATCCTCATTACCATAGGCACTTGTTCCCCCATCGGACTTCATGGCCATCTGAATAGTGTTAGCACTGAAATCTGTCTGGCGCACATAGACCTTCATGCCATTGCTCAGCGTCAACAGGGTGAATCCGTGCTTCCAGGGCTGCTCGCTGACTATCGTACCAGCCTTTGGCTGTTCAGTCAGCAGATTATCATCAACGGCCTCCTCAGTATATGGGGCATACTGCTGACGCTGGGTGGCAAGAATCACATCCTCAATCTGACTTTCTGTAGGCAGGAGGACATCTTCCTTATCGGGCGCATACATCACCACCACCTGGTTCTGATCGGTAATAAGTTCGCGCATGGCCTTGTTCACGTCTTCGAGTGTCACCTCACGGTCGAACTTCTGCGTGAGCCGCCATTGCTCTTCCATCGAGACGAGCGGTTCACCTGCCAGGAAATGCTGTACGCAGAGGCTCACCAGTTTGGAGTTGGTACGGTCGTTGCGCTCATTATACTTACGCTCGTTGTGATTCAGGCGGAACTTCTTGGCACGATCCAGTTCCTCCTGGGTGAAGCCCTGTTGACGGATCTGTTCACAGGCAGCCACAGCACTGATGATTCCACCGAGGATATTCTCCTGCTTACAACTGATGCTTAGGGCAAATGCCTCCTTGGTACGACTGAGGAAGAAGTTGGAGGCGCGACCCGTAGCACTCTGGAACGGCGGATTAGGCTGCTGCTTGAGTTCTGTCAGACGGCCATTGACCAGATAGCCGATGAGTTCGTCCACATAGCCACCACGCAGATAGGCCTCATTGTTCTTTTGGTCGTCTGGCGTAGCGTCACGCTTCATGTAGATATAACATAACACGATGGGCTGCTCGACATCCTTTTCGATGTCCACAATCATACGCTCATTGTCATCCACGGGATAATAGATGCGCTCTGCCGCATTCTTTGGCATGGGGATGGATGAGAACATCTTCTTGATTTTCTTCTCTATCTGATTTACATCGACATCGCCTACCACGATGATGCCCTGCAAGTCTGGACGATACCACTTGTGGTAGTAGTCGCGGAGGTCCTGATAGGGGAAGTTATCGACAATATCCATCGAACCGATAGGCATACAATCCTCGTATTTCGTACCCTTGTAGATTTTGGGCATGGCCTCTTCCATCAGCCGTTGAACGGCCTTGCCAGCACGACGGGTACGCCACTCCTCGTGAATGACACCACGTTCCTTGTCTATCTCTGCGTCCTCCAACAGCAGATAGTGACTCCAGTCATGGAGTACCAACAGGCAGGAGTCGATGATGCCCTCTCGCCTTAAAGGAGCCGAACCGATGTGATAAACCGTCTGGTCGACACTGGTATAGGCATTCAGGTTGGCACCAAACTTCACGCCAATGGTCTCACACCAGGGCACGATGCCCAGACGCTTGCCCTTGCCAGGGAAATTCTTCGTGCCATTGAAGGCCATATGTTCCAGGAAATGGGCCAATCCACGCTGGCGCGACTCTTCCTGAATAGAACCTACACGCTGGGCGATATAGAAGTCGGCCAGGCCCGGCTCTTTTCCATTATGACGGATATAGTAGGTAAGTCCGTTCTTCAACTTACCGACACGCACTTCAGGATCCATTGTCAAAGCCTCTTGGGCACTCAAGCCCACCCAAGCCGTGAACAACAGTAAACATACTACTAAACGCTTCATTTCTTACATGATTATGATAATTTGGCTGCAAAATTACAAAGAAGTAGCCATAATACCAAATTTTAGGGATAACAATATTTTGGTATTTATTAGAAATTTGTGTACCTTTGCACCCAATTATTATATAAGGTATGCCGAGAATAAGAATCTTTATCATACTACTGGCACTGCTGGGAGCCTCCACAGCCATGCAGGCACAGTTTCTGCGACTGGCCGGCAAGGTAGTTGATGCCGAAACAGGAGCCCCCATTGAGTTCGCCTCTATTTTGCTAGAAGAGAATGGCCTGTGGGCTATCACCAACGAGAAAGGTGAATTCTCCATCAAAAACGTGACAAAAGGCAAGAACACCCTCACTGTGCAGTGTCTGGGCTATCAGAAACGCTCATGGCCCTGTGATGTCGCACGCGACGTCGTGGACCTGAATCTTAGGCTGCATCAGGGCAACCTAAAACTTGAAGGAGTAACGGTGGTTGCCAAACGTAAGCGTGACGAAGCCACAACATCCTATACCATCGACCGCCAAACGCTGGACAACCAACAGATTATCAACGTGGCAGATATCGCCACACTATTGCCTGGCGGCAAAAGCGTCAATCCCTCACTGATCAACGACAACCGAATGAGTCTGCGCAGTGGCACTCAGGAAAAAGGCAACGCTTCGTTTGGCACAGCCATAGAGGTGGACGGCATCCGACTGGACAACAACGCCATCAATGATGAGACATTAGGAGCCTCTACACGTACCATCAGCGCCTCCAACATTGAAAGTATTGAGATTGTCACCGGTATTCCATCCGTAGAATACGGTGACTTGTCGAATGGCGTGGTGAGGGTAAATACCCGTAAAGGCAAGTCGCCTTTTGTCGTGGAGGGCAGTCTTAACCAACACACACGCCAAGTGGCCGTCAACAAAGGCTTTGACCTGGGTCGTAACCGCGGTGTACTGAATGCTTCGCTGGAACACGCTCGGTCGTTCTCCAATGCCGCCTCGCCCCACACGGCTTATCAGCGCAATATCATGAGTTTGCACTACATGAACGTCTTCATGGCAGAAACGACACCACTGACACTCAATGTCGGACTGTCTGGCAACATAGGAGGCTACAACTCGGAGGCAGACCCCGACGAGACGAAGGAAGACTACAACAAGACCCGTGACAATGCCCTGCGTGCCAACTTTGACCTACAATGGCTGCTCAACAAGTCATGGATCACAAACATACAACTTAACGGTGCCATCTCCTATTCCGACCGAAAGACTGAGAGATACACCTATACCAGCAGTGCCTCCACACAGCCTTACCTGCACACTACCAAAGAGGGCTACTTCATGGCTGGTGACGAGCAGATTACTCTAGGTCCGACTGGCTACTGGTATGTGAAAGGATTCAATGACTCCAAGCCCATGACATGGTCACTCAAAGGCAAGGCCGACTGGAACCATCGCTTTGGCAAAGTGGCCAACCGTTTCGTGATGGGTGTACAGTACACTGGCAGCAAAAACCAAGGACGCGGCACCTACTATGATGACATGTCCACAGCACCCACCTGGCGCGAATACCGCTACGACGAACTGCCCACCATGCACAACTTGGGTCTCTTTGCCGAGGAAAAGATCATCGTACCCACCACGAAACATGCAACTTTGGAACTGACTGCCGGCCTGCGTGATGACATCACCATGATCAGCGGATCTGACTATGGCACTGTGAGCAGTCTGTCGCCCCGCTTCAACGGCCGCTACGTCTTCTGGCGCAACCAGCGCAAGCGCATTGTCAGTAGTCTGGAGATTCATGCCGGCTGGGGCAAGAATGTCAAGTTACCTTCTTTCCAGGTGCTCTACCCTGCCCCATCCTATACAGACCGTGAGGTATTCGCTGCCACAAGCGATGCACAGAACCGTTCGTTCCGTGCTTACCACACCACACCACAAAAGCCTCTCTACAACCCCGATTTGCGCTGGCAATACACCAATCAGACTGATCTAGGCATTGAGATGAATATCAAAGACACACGCATAGCCATCTCCGGCTTCCATCACAGCACAAATCGTACCTATATGGCCAAGTCGGCATTCACGCCTTTTGAATACCGTTATACGCCAACAGCCAACTACAGTACGATAGACGCAGCGAACCGACAGTTCAGCATTGACAAGCAGACTGGTATGGTCACGATGAGCGATGCTACGGGCAATGTGGCTCCAACGACCCTTGACGGCTACAATCGTAAGACCTACACCACATGCACCACCTTTGTGAATGCCGAATCGCCCATCAGCCGCTCTGGTCTGGAATGGACTATCGACTTTGCTAAGATCAAACCGTTACATACCAGTATCCGACTGGATGGAAACTACTATTATTATAAAGGTATAGACGAGGTGCTCTTCGCCGACATCCCCTTAGGTGTTAACTCCAACCAAAGTGACGGTCAACTCTACCAGTACGTGGGCTACTACCGCGGCTCCAACGTGACGGGCACTGGCTATAGCGCAGATGCTGCCGTTGCCAATGGTGCCTTGGCGAAGCAACTGAACATGAATTTAACCATCACGACACATATCCCCAAGATCCGGCTCATCGTCTCACTGCGGGTGGAAAGCACGCTCTACAATTACCGTCGCTCACTCAGTGAATTCTGTGATGGCCCACGCGGCTATATGCCCAGCGAAAGCAACAGTTACTTCGGAGTGCCCTACGACGGCACATCGACAGATAAACATGTGGTGGTCTACCCTGAATATTACACCACTTGGGATGCTCCCACGGAGATGATTCCTTTTGCCGAGAAGTTCCTCTGGGCCAAAGACAATGATCCGGCTCTCTATAACGACCTCTCGAAACTGGTGGTACGCTCCAACTATGCCTATACGATGAACCCCAACAGCCTGTCTGCTTACTACTCAGCCAACCTCAGCGTCACAAAGGAAATAGGAGACCATGTGTCGCTGTCGTTCTATGCCAATAACTTCTTCAACACCATGCGACGGGTGCACTCCTCACAGACAGACTTGGAGACCTCGCTCTTTGGCAGTGCCTATGTGCCCAATTATTACTACGGACTCTCACTCAGACTCAAGATATGAAGAAATACAGCATTTGGCTTTTAGCAATTGGCATTTTGCTCTTAACTGCCTGCTCCGACTACAACGAGACTGTCGACACCAACACGCTCACGATAGCCTTGGACTTTCCTGATGAGGTGGAAGGAACGATGGAGGGCATCCGTGTTGAACTGAAAAGCATCGGCCATGAGGCTATCTTTGTCGATACCACCAATGCACAGGGCATCGCCATTTTCCAGGTGACACCGGGCATCTACGAAGCCAGTTCGTCGACCACACGCATGCAAGGCACTAACAGTATACTCATTCTCAATGGCAACTCTGGCCAGATTATTGTCAAGGGGGATGAGCCACAGGTCTCTGCCTCCTTCAGCCTAAAGAGTTCGAAAATCAGCCAATTGGTCATCAAAGAACTATACAACGGCGGTGTGATGAAAGACGACGGCAAGAACTTTGCAAACGATAAGTCCTTTATCCTTTACAACAACTCCAGCACAACGGCCAGTTTGACTGATCTCTGTATAGGAATCACCGCACCATACAACAGCCAAGGCAACAACTACTGGTATGACGCTAACGGCAGACTCATCTACGAGAATGACGGCTATATCCCTGCCCTTGACGGTATCTGGTTCTTCCCCAACACGCTAGCCATTGAGCCGTACTCACAGGTTGTAGTCAACGTGCATGGTGCCATCGACAACACACTCACCTATCCACAATCTGTCAATTACGCTAACGCAGACTACTACTGCATGTACGATCCAGAAGCAGGATACACCAATACCAGTTATTACCCGACTCCATCGGAGGTCATTCCAACGACACACTATTTGAAAGCCGTCAAGATAGGCATCGCCAATGCCTGGGCACTTAGCGTCACATCGCCCGCCATGTTTCTCTTCCAGACACACGACACCACACCACGCGAGTTTGCCACCAATATCAACAACATGGCATATACCCCAGGAGCCGCACAGACCGATATCAACAAAATTGTCAAGGTGCCTGTCGACTGGATTCTCGACGGCATAGAGGTATTCTCTGCTGCCCATGTCAGCAGCAACCAGAAGCGACTGACGTCCACTATCGATGCCGGCTACATCAACCTGACCAACCAACACGGCCATTCACTCTATCGCAACGTGGACCGAGAGGCCACAGAGGCACTGCCAGAGAATGAGGGGCTGTTGGTCTATGGCTACACGTCAGATCCCTGTGGCATCGATGCTGAGGCAAGCCTCCGCAATGGCGCTCATATCGTCTATCAAGACACTAACAATTCGTCTAACGATTTCCACGAACGAGAGACATGCTCGTTGAGAAATGACAAATGAAAGAGGAGAGATGAAAGACATGATCAGATTACTGTATATTCTTCTTTCTATAACAGTGGTAATACCTGTAAGCGCACAGGATTCACTACTGCTTCGTGACTATACGTTCATTAAGCAGAGAGACCCATGGCTCAACAGTCCCAATGCTGCAGCTCTGACCAGGTATGACTATCAGAACATGGCTCAAGCCGAACTATCGCTGGGAGGTGAACGCGGTGGCTTCACCAATTACTATGGTTCTGATGACATCACCCACCTCAATGCCGGTGTGGAGTCGTTCTATCGCTTCAGCCCCAGCACGGTGTTCTTTGGCGGCATGAGTTACGAAAATGCATCCGGCCGTCACATGGCAGGTTCGGCCTTCATCAACCCTGAGCGTCGCCCCTTCGACCTCGTGGAGGACTCGCTCACCAACCAGGGCACCAAGCACCTTGACACCTATCACCTCACGGGTGGCTTTGGCTGTACAGTGGCCAACGGCTTTTCCGTTGGCATGAAACTCGACTTCACAGCAGCCAACTATGCCAAATATAAAGACCTGCGCCACCAGAACAAACTGATGGACCTACAGGTAACAGCAGGCATCTACGCCCCTGTCACATCATGGCTCGGCATGGGTGCCCACTATCAGTACCACCGCAACACGGAGAGCATCACTTTCGGCACTTATGGTACCAGTGACAAGGTCTATAAGACACTTGTCTCCTATGCCAACTTCACTGGCCATTTAGAGCAGTTCGGACAGGAAGGCTACACTGACAAGAGCCACGAGATGCCACTCGTAACCGACTGTAACGGTCTCGGTGTTCAATTCTCCATTCAGAATTCTCCATTCTCAATTTTCGCCTCCTACGACTATGTTCACGGTTGGGGCTACTACGGACGCAAGTCGCCCTATACCATCACCTATACCGAGCATCATACCGACCGCCACCAGTTTCACGTTCAAGTGGCACATCAGATTTCGCGCACATCAACGCATCGCCTCGATCTCGCTATCGATTTAGAGACGCTGCAGAACGATGCCAATACCTACCGCGAGTTGCAGAACGCATCTGGTGCGACCTACTATGCATACTACACACCTGTTAAGACAGCCAACAAACAGTGGCAGGACTACCGCCTTGCCTATACACTCCAACTGGGCATCAGAGAGGCCATGCCCACCTGGACCATTGAAGCCGCAATGAACTGGATGAAGCGCAAACAGACAGCCTACATCTTTCCATACTACCGTCGTCAGAACCTGCATAACACCGAGGGTACGCTGGCTGTCAGTCGTAACATCATAGCAAACAAAGGTGTGTGGACAGTCTCCCTGTTTGGCTCCTATCTGAAAGGCGGTGGTGCACCCTATGAGGACCTCACCTTCCAGACACCCAGCGATAAACAGACGGTTCCTCCATCCATGGATGCCTATCTCTACCGTGAGTACCTATACCTCACGGCAGCACAATTCAGCATTGGCGGCAACGTGAAGTACGCTTTCGTCTTCCCAGCCACTAGACTGAAGACCTATGCAAAGGTTAGCCTCGCCCACCGTAAGGCCAACGAGACCAATATGTACAGCAATGGCCAGAACCGCACGCAAGCGACCCTGGCCATCGGATGTGAATTCTGATCTAAGACCTATTATTGTTCTTCCTTACACTCGTGGGCAGGCGGCATCACCGCCTCTATGCCTGCTGCCTTGATGTCAGCAAAGAGTTTCTCGGCTGTCGTCTCGTCTGTGAAATAGGTGACAGCAAGCGATTTTTTCTCAGCATTGACGTTGGCATCCTCTACCCCATCAATAATCATCACCTCATCGATGGTCTCCTGGCTGGCGACCTCTGCGGGGATGTTATAATAGGCATAGGCCACCTTCGGACCGCTGTAATAGTTCACTGGTGTAAAGCCAAGTCCGCCAAGCACCTGTCGGATATTGGTCTTGCAGGTACGGTTGGCATCGTAACGTACAAATATGTAATGCTTGTCCAGATGTGGTGCCATGCTGTCGATACCCTCCATCATCTGCAACCGCTGACTGATGCGGTTATAGCATTTCTGGCAATGCATATCATCGATACGCAGACCCATTCCGCGCATAATGGTATCACTGGGACTATAGTCAGAGGCTTTATAACGCCCTGTAGCAGCCAAGCGGGCCTGAATGCTGTCGACAGATGTGGCAGCAGGATCATAGGCTATCGTGGCAGTGCGACGCTCAATATTGAAAGATATACCCTGAATGCCAGGCCCTTTCTTCAAGGCGTTTTTCACCTTATGAGCGCACTCCTCACAGCGCATTCCCTTGATGCGCACAGTGAGGGTGTCTGTTGTATGTGCCATGGCTCCCCACTGAATCGTCAGCAGGAGAGCCATGATGATAAGCACTGTCTTTTTGGTCATATTATTTCACAATGATTTTCTTGCCATTGACGATGTTCACGCCCTTCTGCAACTGGTTCAGTCGAACACCCTGCAGGTTGTAGATGGCCGTGTCCTCTCCACCATCAGCATTGATATTGCTGATGCCATTAGCATCGCCGGCGACAATAGAGATGGGCAACAACTGGTTCTCCGTGGCAGACTTACCTACCAGAATAGCAACAACAGTTACGTTCTCCAACTTAGTACCCGCAGTCCAATTCGCAATCTTATGCAATTGTTGGTTTGCGGTTGCAACACCATTGTTTACCATAATAGAAGCATCGCCTTGAGTCAAAGTTCCATTCTCGGCCTGAGTTGTAGCAGTATTCTCTTCCAGTGTGGCACCAGTTATCTTCACCACCTTGTTCTTATTAGCATCAACATTGACCTGAGCAAGAGTTCCCTCGACAACGGTGTAGTCGCTTATCTCAGTAGCAGTAATCTGACTTTCCAGAGTAGCCTCGGCTTCCTTCATCTGCACATTACCAGAGTTAGGGCGAGCAACTACATAAACATAGCCATTAACCTTGTTCTTCTCCTGCAATTTGTCGTTAAGAGTGGTGTACTGAATCCAGCAACCACCTGTGGCATCCTGAATCCAAACAGTTGAATAGCCATCAGCACTCTTGCCAATAACCTCAGCATCTGTCAGCGTCACCTTGGCATATTCTCCTGCAGCAAGGGCGTTGAAGGCTGCAATGTTTGCACATTCCTTATATTCGATAGCAGGCAAGGCTGTGGTAGATCCGTCCTTCGCAGCCAATGTCACAATAGCATTTGCAAGATAAGAAGTAGCACCCTGGGTAAAGCGCACGCCCTCGGCATTGCCTTTCCATGTCATACCTTCAATAGCACCACTGCTAGCAGTGAGTTTATTAATATTACTATTTCCTGCAGCCGTAAATGCAATCTGAGTGATTGCATAGCCGGCAGGGGCTTTGAAGGTCAACGTAGTATATTGAGGATATGTTACAAGACACTGACCACGGTTAGCATCTACATAAACCCTCGAAGGAGCGGAGCCACCAGTTACCTGTAATGTCACATCGTCTGCCGTGAATGTCTCGTTATAGATATAGCCTTTGACATCAGTCATTGCTGTACCTATATTCTCACGGAATGATTCGCTGGCAAAATCGAAGATTACCTCGGTTGCCTGTGACTGTGCATGGAAGTCGCTATACTTGCCACCTGTCCATGTAATCCAGTCCTTTGTCGGAGACTCCCAGGGGAAATTACCGTAAAAGTTGTTCTCAAGCCAACTAACCAGCAGATATACGTCACTTTTCTGACTCAATGTGACTGTATAGTTTTCATCGCTGTTTTTCTGGAAGCCAGCCCCAGAACCATTGTTGACGAATGCGAAGGCTGCACGATTTTTCGTCGTACCGGTATTGACACCTGCTTGTTTACCAGAATTTAAAGTATTACCATTGCTAATGGTCTGGTCATACAGGGCTGTTGTCAGCACAAAGTCGTAAGTACCACTATTAGCCATCAGCACGAGAGCAGCATCCTTTGGCGTAGGAATAACAGCCTCAGCGCCATCGAAGTTTGTGTAAGTAACGTAAGCACCCTTTGTTGAAGAATAGCCGGCATTGACCTTAACGGCAATAACATTCTCAGGAACAATGTAACTACTGGAAATATGATAGCCACGCAGACCATTTTCGATAGTCACAGACAGAGCATTGTGTACCTCAACCAGCGAGAAATGAGCATCCGTAGGCTCGTAATTGCTGGCATACTGGGGACTGGAAGAGTTGCCATAAGGATGACCGGCTGTTCCGTAGGTCAGCGCAATAAGTAGATCCTTAGTATTGGTCAGGTCGCTCAGCGCCAATTCACCCAGAATCTGCCAACTATAGGCAACGAAGGTGCCCGTAGCATCGCCAAAGAGGCCTGCCATCTGCTTTACATTATCAACAGTGGCATTGTCGGTCTTCGTACCGTCTTCACCCAAACCTTTCAGGTCTGCCTTAACCCACACTGTTTCACCAGAAGCAGCCAACGCATCCTTCTGTTCATTCAGTTCTGCTACGGTATAGGGCGAAGCCTTGGTGCCATCACCAGCCCAAGCCAGACCTGTTCCCGTCAGCAACATTCCAGCCACAAGGGCCAATGTCTTCAATGATGTAGAAATCTTCATAAGCATTAATTATTTTGATTGATAACTTTTCGGGTGCAAAATTACATAATAAAAATGGAATATGCAATAACAATAATTAGGTATTAACAAAATGTAAACTATGGGTTTGCACGGAGCAGACCCATAGTTTGCACGGAGCGGACTAGGAGTTTGCACGGAGCAAACTCCCGGTTTGCTTATTTCACGTTGCCAACCTTGATCAGGTACTCTCCTATCTGGACGGCATTCAGGGCAGCACCCTTACGGATCTGATCACCACTGAGCCAGAAGGTCAGTCCATTCTCGTCGGTAAGGTCTTTGCGCACACGTCCTACGAAAACATCATCCTTGCCAGCGGTTTCGAGAGGCATGGGATAAGTGAGGGTAGCGGGATCGTCAACCAGCGTGCAACCAGGAGCAGCAGCGATGGCTTTCTGAGCCTCTTCCACAGAGATGGGCTTTTCTGTCTCAATCCACACCGACTCAGAGTGAGAACGCAGCGAACTGACACGTACACACATGGCCGAGCACTTCGCATCGGTATGCATAATCTTGCGTGTCTCGTTGTACATCTTCATCTCTTCCTTCGTGTAGCCGTTAGGCTGGAACACGTCAATCTGAGGAATCACATTGTAGGCCAACTGATGTGGGAACTTCTTGATGGTCTTCACCTCACCTGTCTCTACAATCTCCTTGTACTGCTGCTGCAGTTCGGCCATAGCGGCAGCACCGGCACCAGAAGCACTCTGATAAGAAGACACGTGGATGCGCTTGATATGACTGATATTTTCCAGCGGCTGAAGAACAACCACCATCATGATGGTCGTACAGTTGGGATTAGCAATGATGCCACGGGGACGATTCAAGGCGTCCTCGGCATTACACTCAGGCACCACCAAGGGCACATCATCGTCCATGCGGAAGGCACTTGAGTTATCAATCATCACAGCGCCATACTTCGTGATGGTCTCGGCAAATTCCTTCGAGGTGCCAGCGCCAGCACTGGTGAAGGCGATGTCGATATCCTTGAAGTCATCATTATGTTGCAGAAGTTTTACTGTGAGTTCCTTACCACGGAAGGTATATTTGGTACCAGCCGAACGCTCGGAACCAAACAAAACCAGTTCGTCCATTGGGAAATTTCTCTCGTCGAGCAGTCTCAGGAATTCCTGACCAACGGCGCCGCTCGCGCCCACAATTGCTACTTTCATATTCGTTTTCTCAGTTTTTGCGTGCAAATTTACAACTTTTCTAGCAAATATGTATCAATTGGACAGATTTTTTTGTAACTTTGCAGACAAATGGAAACAACACAAGTCGCTACACCCCTCATACAGGACCCCACAATGATCTTCTTTGTGGTGTTGCTCATCATTCTCTTCGCACCTATCGTGATGAGTAAATTGCGCATTCCACATATCATAGGAATGGTGTTGGCGGGCGTGCTGGTGGGACAGCACGGACTGAACATTCTCGAACGCGGCAATTCATTCGAAGTCTTCGGACAGGTGGGAATCTACTATATCATGTTCCTGGCTGGAATGGAGATGGATCTGGAAAGCGTGAAGAAGAACTCCAAGCGATTCGTTACATTCGGACTTCTGACCTGCTTCGTACCACTGGTACTCACCTACGTAATGTCCATCACGATATTGGGTTACTCTCAACGGGCCTCATTCCTGCTTGGATGTATCATGGCCTCTAATACCCTTGTGGCCTACCCTATCATCGGACGCTATGGACTAGGGCGTAACTCAAGCGTCATGCTCAGCGTAGGCTCGTCGATGATTTCGCTTTTCATGGCACTGGTCATGCTGGCAGGCTTGGCGGGATTGTTCAGCGAAGACAGCGGCATCTTGTTCTGGTTGCTGTTTATTTTGAAATTCGCAGCCTTCTGTGCAGGCAGCGTTTTAGTAATCCCCCGCCTAACTCGCTATTTTCTTCGCCGCTACAGCGATGCCGTGATGCAGTACATCTTCGTCATGGCAGTCATGTTCCTCAGTGCCGCCCTTTCAGCACTCATCGGATTGGAGGGAATCTTCGGAGCCTTCTTCTCCGGCCTAATATTAAATAGGTATATACCACATGTATCACCACTGATGAACCGTATCGAGTTTATCGGTAATGCCCTGTTTATCCCCTTTTTCCTCATCAGTGTAGGCATGTTGATCAATTTGCGCACATTGACTAGAGGGCCTGAGGTGTGGGGTATCATGTTCCTCATCGTCTTTTTCGGCACTTTCGGCAAAGCATTGGCTGCTTATCTGTCGGCACTGCTCTTCCGCCTGACTAAGGCCGACGGACACATGATGTTTGGTCTGACATCGGCCCATGCCGCCGGTGCCATCGCGATGGTAATGGTAGGCAAGCGGCTGATGGTGGGTCCTGAGACACCACTGGCTGACGACAACATGCTCAACGGTGTGGTCATCATGATTCTAGTCACATGCGTCATCTCAACGCTGATGACCGACTATGCTTCCCGTCAGATCATTTTCAGTGAGAATGCCCGGCCAAAACCGAATAAGTCTGGGGACGATGACGAGAAGATCATGGTCTGCGTGAAATATCCGGAAATAGCCCCCCAACTGATAGAACTGGCCATGCTCGTCAGAAACCAAAAGTTGAATCATGAATTGGTAGCACTCAATGTGGTCTATGATGGCGAGAACAGCAATGCCGACAGGGAACAGGGCATTGAGTTGCTGGAGAAACTACAGCAGCAGGCCAGCGCGTCCGAAGTCAGAGTACAGACTCAGGTACGACTGGCCACCAACATTGCCAACGGCATCAAGCATGCCTTCCGTGAGAGCGGCTGCTCTGAAGTGGTCATGGGTATGCATGTCCACACAGAGGTGACCACCAAGTTCTGGGGTGAGTTCATACAGAGCCTCTATAACGGACTGAACCGACAGATTCTGCTGATGCGCTTTGCACAGCCCCTCAGCACGCTGCGGTGCATTCAGGTAGCAGTGCCCTCAAGGGCTGAGTTCGAACCAGGCTTTCATCGCTGGCTGGAGCGATTGTGCCGTTTTGCCGGCCAACTGGACTGCCGCATACAATTCCACGGGCGCAATGAGTCACTGGAATTCATCAAGGATTTTATCAACAAACAGCATTCCAGCGTCAGGGCCGAATACACTTTTATGGCTCATTGGAACGAACTGCCAAAACTGGCAGCCAATATTGGCGATGACCACCTCCTCGTTGTTGTTACAGCCCGTAAGGGCACCATCAGTTACAAGAATGCCCTCGACCGTCTGCCAAACGAATTGACGAAATATTTCTCCGGCACCAATCTAATGATTATCTTCCCCGACCAATACGGAAACACGAAGGAAGACAAGATGAGTTTCACTGAAGCACAACACCATGAGGAGAACAGCATCTACGACACCCTTCTCCGCTGGTTCCATTCAAAACATCCTTTAGTATGATAGAAATTAGTAACATAACCAAGAGTTTCGGCTCACTGCAAGTTCTCAAGGGCATCGATCTCCACATCGACAAAAGCGAGGTGGCCAGTATCGTCGGCCCCAGTGGCGCAGGAAAGACCACCCTACTGCAAATCATCGGCACCCTCGACAAGCCCGATACCGGTACTGTGCACGTCGATTCCGTCGACGTGACCACCCTCTCTCAGAAAGCCCTGGCCGACTTCCGCAACCGCCATCTCGGATTTGTATTCCAATTCCACCAGTTACTGCCCGAGTTCACTGCCATTGAAAACATCATGATTCCAGCCTTTATTGCAGGAACTTCTCAAAAGGCTGCTAAAGAACGTGCCACAGAGTTGCTCCAGTTTATGGGACTCAATGACCGTGCCCATCACAAGCCCAACGAACTTTCCGGAGGAGAGAAGCAGCGCATCGCTGTAGCACGTGCATTAGTGAACAATCCTGCCGTCATCCTGGCCGATGAACCCAGCGGCTCCCTTGATAGTAAAAACAAAAAGGAACTGCACCAACTCTTCTTTGACCTGCGTGACCGCTTTGGCCAGACCTTTGTCATTGTCACCCATGATGAGACCTTGGCCACCCTTACCGACCGTACCATACACATGCGCGACGGTCTTTTAGAAACCCCAGTGGTTTGCAATTCCCCCACTAACATAACTTCCCCTGCGATATGATTACACTCGGCGACTACACGACCCTGAAAGTACTTCGACAAGCCGACCAAGGACTCTATCTTGAAGGTGATGAAAAGAATGGAGACATCCTGTTACCCAACCGTTATGTTCCCAAAGGTCTGACTATCGGTGACGAGATTGAGGTTTTCATCTACCTCGACCAAGAGGAGCGCATCATTGCCACAACAGAACACCCGCTTGCAAAGGTTGGAGAGTTCGCCTGTATGGAGGTGGCATGGATTAACAAATATGGGGCCTTCCTAAAATGGGGACTGATGAAAGACCTCTTCTGTCCCTTCCGTGAACAGAAGAAACGCATGGAGGTAGGCAAGCACTATATCGTCTATGTCAAAGAGGACGAAGAGACTCATCGACTGATGGCCACCGCCAAGGTGGAGCGCTATTTGGAACCTGCACCTACTATCACCCCCGATAGTGTGCCCGGCGATTCCGTCGCTGGGGCTCCTCTGAAGCACGGCCAATCCTGCGATTGTCTTATATGGCAGAAGACAGACTTGGGCTTCAAGGCTATCATCAACAACCGGTTTCAAGGACAAATCTACGACAATCAAATCTTCCAGCCACTCCACAGTGGTGACCGTCTGACAGCCTATATTGACCACGTGCGTCAGGATGGCAAGATTGACATCACCCTACAGCCCACCGGCCGTCAGCACACCCTAGACTTTGCAGAGATTATGTTGCGCTACCTCTATGAGAACGACGGGCATTGTGACCTCAGCGACAAGAGCCCTGCCGAACTCATTGCAGATCGTTTCAAGGTGTCAAAGAAGGCCTTCAAGAAAGCCATCGGCGACCTCTACCGCCGTCACCTTATCGTCCTCACCGATGATGGCATACACCTTGCCTGATATTCCTCGACAACACATATATTATAACCTTTTTATTGTTTTTTTACTATAAGTAGAAAAAAATTCAAAAAACATTTGGAACATTAAGATATTTTGCCTAAATTTGTGGGCAAAAGTGACATGTCAGTGCATTTCATTAAGATATTATAACTAAAATTACTCACCTAAATATCATTAAAAGAATGAAAAGACTTTTCAAAAATTACAGACTGCCCATGCAAACCGCCATTTGTGGCAGTCTACTGCTATTGGGTTGTACCAATGCAGACTATGATTTTGACAAGGTTGACTACACCCTTGGGTTCGGTGGCGAAACAATCACCCTACCCGGCAACAACTCAACCAAGGAGATTATGTTGGATGACCTGTTGGACATCAGCACATCAGACCTTATCACAACAGAAACCAATGGCGACTACAAACTCTCTAAAGAGCCAGATAAAGCTATTGAGCCCGTTGAAGTAAATGTTAAGCCTATTACTTATGAAGCCAACAAGTCACAGGGACTGTCGTTCGACATCAACCTGCCTGTGTTTCCTGCTGAGACTATAGGGCAGGAGATTGATTTGCCTTATACACCTCTCACTCCAGGACAAGATCCCATTGACATTGGTGAACAAACGGGCAACATCTCGCTGTTGGAATATGAATTCGATGCCGATGCCGCTATTAAATCATTGGAATATGTAGAGGTCGGAGAGAACGGACAAGGCGTAGACCTGACATTAAGCCTGCAATTTCCGACAGAAGTCAAAAAGTTTGAGAGCCTGAAGATTAATCTTCCAGACATGCTAGACATGGAATGTCCTTCGATGCCAGACAAGTTCGACAAGCAAACAAATATGCTGACCCTGACCAACTATACTGTCAATGGGCCAATAGATATTGTATTCAAAGTCACCCGCATCAATGTGAAGACCATTGATGAGAATAACTTCGCAAAACTAGAAAATGGCAAGTTTAAATTAAAGGCCTATGTAGACCTTGCACTGAAGGCTTCAAGGATTATTGTACCGAACGCCGATAAACTGACAGTGGCAGGTGAAGCCAGTTTCAACACCATCACCATCACTGAAGCCCGTGGCGTTTTCGACCCAGAAATCGACCTTGATGATGTAGGAACTGTGAATATCAACAGCCTACCAAACTTCTTAACCGATGAAGAGGTGGTTGCCGACATTGACAACCCTCAAATCTGGCTGACATTATCATCCACTATGCCTTTGGGAGGCACCATCAATGCCCAACTGACCTCTGACACCCACCCAACACCGATTGTACTCGATCCCATTACTGTTGCAGCCTCAGCCGACGGTATCAACCCTGCCCTCACACGCATCGTGATCTGCCGCCAAGCACCTGCTGGTTTGACAGGTTACACGCCGATGATTGTTCCCAACCTGTCTGAACTGATAGAGAAACTAAAGGAACCGATGCAGATCAATTTCACCGTCACAAGTGCTAAGGCTTCTCAAGAGACAGCAACTATCAAGTTGGGGGTCAACTACACATTGGCACCCGAATACAAGTTTGAATGCCCATTAGCATTCGGCGACAAGGCTGTTATTGTTTATTCTGAAACACAGACCAACTGGAACAAGGATATCGACAAGTTGCAACTGGCCAAAGATGCTTATGTTCAGGTAACGGGCACAGCCATCAATAGAATTCCTGCTGACCTGACTCTGGAAGTTACACCGTTGGACAAGAACGGACAGGAGTTGAATGCAAACATCATCAATATTGACCTCATCAAGAAAGATATTGCAGGAGCAAAGGATGCTTCCGTGGAGTCTCCCCTCGAAGTCAAGATTAGTGGTGATATTAGCCGTCTGGATGGTGTAACAATGAAACTGAAGGCAAAAAGTAATGAACAACTGCGTGGTGTTACCCTTAACAAGACCTCACAGACCCTCAAACTAAAAGATATGACCGTCAAGGTAGTTGGTAAGGTAATCTATGATGCAAACTAATGTTGAACCCCGTAAAAGCAATAGAAAGATGAAACAAAAGAGAATCATACTTGTTGCCACCTTAATGCTATCGGTGGTTACAGCAATGGGCCAGTCGCTGAACTCGGCTTATTTCACTGAAGAATATAAGTTCCGTCACGACATGAATCCGGCCTTTGGAAACGAGCAGAATTATGTGTCTATCCCCGCATTAGGTAACATCAATGTACGTACTCAAGGCAACTTTGGATACAAAGCCATCTTCAAAGACAACCCCAACCCTTACGGAAATAAGACATTGACAACGTTCTTGAACCCTTATATTGACGTAAACACGGCTCTTGATGGTTTTACCAATGGCAACAACCGTATTGTTGGTAATGTTGGAATCACCATCCTGTCTGCCGGTTTTAAGTCTTGGGGAGGTTACAACACGATTGAGATTAATTCCAGAACCAGTTTCGGTGTGTCACTGCCTTATGAGTTGTTCGAGTTTGCCAAAAACACAGGAAACCGCGACTACAACATCGGTGATATAAATGTTGGAGCCATATCATATGCAGAGATTGCCTTCGGCCACTCTCGCCAACTGGATGAGAAGTTACGCGTCGGTGCCAAGTTTAAAGTTTTGCTAGGTGTCGGTCGTGCTGATGTTAAGATGGAGAATGTACAGGCTCAGTTGAGCGATGCCAACCAATGGCTGATTTCTGCCGATGCTCAGGCTGATGTATCATTCAAAGGCTTTACCTACAAAGAGAAGACAAAAGATTTCAAACAGAAGCCCGGCAGTTATAACTATGTCAACGATGTTGATGTCGATGGCGCTGGCGTAGGCGGTTTTGGCTTGGCTGTTGATCTTGGTGCATCTTATAAGTTGAATGACGACTGGAGTTTTTCTGCGGCTTTGCTTGACCTCGGCTTTATCAGTTGGTCAAACGATATGCAGGCTCGCAACCTCAACAAACAGTTTATTTTCGATGGTTTCCATGATGTCGAAATTACCCGTCATGGTGGTATGCGCGATGCTGGCGAAACATATTCTGACCAGTTAGCCGAATTTGCAAATCTTCAGGATCAAGGAGACCAAGGTGGGCGTACAACAGGTATCGGCAGTACAATCAATCTAGGTGCAGAATACACCCTACCCGTGTACCGCAAGTTGTCGTTCGGCTTGCTGAGCAACACACGTCTTCAAGGAAAATACTCTTGGACTGAGGCTCGACTCAGCACCAATTGGAAGCCTCTCAACTGGCTTGACGGAGGATTGTCTGTAGGTGTTGGTTCTTTTGGAGCAAGCGCTGGATGGCTCATCAACATTCATCCTAAGGGCTATAACTTATTCCTAGGTATGGACCATATCTTAGGCAAGCAAACCAAGGAGGGTATTCCTCTCAGTTCGAAAGCCAGTGTTAATCTGGGTATGAATATCACCTGGTAGAATTTAGCAATCATACAAATAATAAGCCCCGGCTCAAAGGTCGGGGCTTATTATGTATTAAATAAACATTAAAACTCTGCAGACTTCGGTGTGCGTGGGAAGGGGATAACATCACGGATGTTCTGCATACCTGTGACGAACAGAATGAGACGCTCGAAACCAAGACCAAAACCTGCATGGGGGCATGAGCCCCATTTGCGAGTATCTATATACCACCAAAGGTGAGTCTTGTCCATCTGACGACGCTCAATCTCGCCCATCAACTTGTCATAACTCTCCTCACGGACGGAACCACCAATGATCTCACCAATCTGCGGGAACAGCACGTCTGTACCCTGCATCGTAGGACCAGGAGCTATGGCACCCTTGTAGCCTACACTACCCTCGCCCTGCTCTTCGTTCTGCTTCATGTAAAACGACTTGAAGGCACGCGGATAGTCGGTCATGATGACGGGCTTCTTGAAATGCTCCTCAACGAGGTAGCGTTCATGCTCGCTGGCAAGATCGTCGCCCCAGTTGCAGGGAAACTCGAACTTTTTACCGTTCTTGATAGCCTCCTGCAGGATATTGATACCTTCAGTATAAGGCAAGCGCACGAAGGTTTCCTTCAACACACCTTGCAGACGCTCTATTAGAGTCTTATCGACCATCTTATTCAGAAATGCAAGGTCGTCTTTACAGTTGTCGAGTGCCCACTTAACACAATACTTGATGAAGTCTTCCTCAAGATCCATCAGTTCTTCCTGATTAAGGAAAGCGACCTCAGGCTCTACCATCCAGAACTCTGCCAGATGGCGAGGAGTATTGCTGTTCTCAGCACGGAAGGTGGGGCCGAATGTGTAGATTGCCCCCAGAGCCGTGGCTCCTAGTTCACCCTCCAACTGACCAGAAACGGTCAGTGAAGTCTGCTCACCAAAGAAATCATCATCATAGATGATTCTTCCATTTTCATCCTTCTTCAGGTCGTAAAGGTTCTTTGTAGTCACCTGGAACATATTGCCTGCTCCCTCACAGTCGCTAGCAGTAATCAGCGGCGTATGGAAATAGAAGAAACCGTGCTCATGGAAATAGGTATGGATAGCCATTGCCATGTTATGTCGGATACGCATCACAGCACCAAAAGTATTGGTACGCAGACGCATATGGGCATGCTGACGCATATACTCGAAGGACTGGCCTTTCTTCTGCATGGGATACTCTGCGTCGCAGAGACCATAAATCACCAAATTGGTGGCCTGAATCTCACTACTCTGACCAGCGCCCTGACTCTCAACCAAAATGCCTTCAGCACAGATACAGGCACCTGTGGTGATCTGCTTCAGTTGTTCATCATCAAACTTGGAAGCATCGGCCACTATCTGTACATTGTTGATTGTGGAGCCATCGTTAAGGGCAATGAAGTCTACGTTCTTACTACCACGATGCGAGCGCACCCAGCCCTTCACACAGACCTCCTTACCATATTCCGTGCTCTTCAGCACATCAATTATCTTTGTTCTTTTCATTGTTTCTTTTGCTTTCTTTGTTGCGACTAAATCGCAACACACAACATTTACTCATAGGCCCCCATGCGCAGACGATCTACCTCTTCTTCTGTCAGATAGCGCCAATCACCACGACGGAGATTTTTCTTAGTGAGACCCGCAAACTGCACACGGTCCAGTTTTATCACCTTGTAGCCCAGACTCTCAAAAATACGACGCACGATACGGTTCTTACCTGAGTGAATCTCGATGCCAACCTGTTTTTTATCGACAGGATCAGCATACTGTATCTCATCAGCCTTGATTTCTCCATCATCAAGCATGACACCCTCTGCAATTTGCTGTAGGTCGTGAGCCGTCACATTACGATCGAGGTATACATGATAAATCTTCTTTTTCAAGAACTTTGGATGAGTCAGTTTCGAAGCCAAGTCACCGTCATTGGTAAGAAGAAGTACGCCCGTCGTGTTGCGGTCAAGACGACCAACAGGATAGATGCGTTCCGGACAGGCATTCTTCACAAGATCCATTACAGTCTTACGCTGCTGAGGATCATCACTCGTTGTCACATAGTCCTTAGGTTTATTGAGCAAAACGTATACTTTCTTCTCCAAACTTACCGGTTGGTCATGGAAGTGCACAACATCAGTACGGAGCACCTTGGTGCCCAGTTCCGTCACCACCTCACCATTGACCGTAACAACACCTGCCTGGATGAAATCATCAGCCTCACGTCGGCTACAAACACCTGCATTGGCAAGGAACTTATTCAAGCGAATAGGCTCGTTGGGATCATAGTTTTGCTCTTTATATTCTATGCGTTTCTTAAGACTATACTTGGCATTGGGATCATAGTCGCTCGTACGCTGACGGAACCCACCCTGAGGACGCTGACCATAGCCACCCTGAGGACGCTGGCCGTAGCCACCCTGAGGACGCTGACCGTAACCACTCTGAGGACGCTGACCATAACCGCCTTGAGGACGCTGACCATAACCGCCTTGAGGACGCTGACCATAACCACCTTGAGGACGGCCCTGAGGACGCTGACTATAGCCACCACGCTGCTGATAGCCCTGCTCATCTCCTTCCTGATTGTATCGGGGGCGGAACCCACCTTGCTGTTGACGAGGCTGATAGCCACCACGCTGCTGATAACCGCTATTACTACTATAATTATTTGTACGAGGACGATAACCATGCTGAGGAGCCTGGCCTTGCAGGCCAGCACCAAAACCTTCCGGACGGAATCCACCGTCATCATCCTGATTGTGCTTACTGAAATTAGGACGTTCATACCCTGCCGGGCGTTGTCCTGTGTGGATACGGGGACGCGGTGAACGTCCTACAGGGCGAAACTCCCGCTGATAGCCCTCACGGTTACCATCCTTCTCCACAGACTGCTGTTCGTCTTGCTTCTTCTCATTCTCAAAATCCATAACAATAATTTGCTTTAAAATAGGTTAATATTGTGCCTCACGGCGTCTTTTTATTTTCAATTCTACCATTCTGGTGTTCTACAATGCTCATTGCCGATTCAAATTCCCGTATAATTCCAAGGGGTAATAGTCATTAGTTCATCCTTGACCTCCGCACTAACATCAAGTGTTTGAATGAAGTCATGAATAGTCTGGGCCGTCATTTTCTGGTTGGTACGAGTCAGTTGTTTCAATGTCTCATAAGGATTGGGATATGCCTCACGGCGCAGAATTGTCTGAATGGCTTCTGCCACCACAGCCCATGTATTCTCTAAGTCTTCGTGCAGTTTATCCTCGTTAAGAATCAATTTGCGCAAGCCCTTGAGCGTGCTCTGGAAAGCAATGAGCGAATGTCCCATAGGCACACCAACATTACGCAATACCGTCGAATCGGTCAGGTCACGTTGCAGACGGCTGACAGGAAGTTTCTGAGCCAGGAACTGCAACACAGCATTGGCAATACCTAGATTACCTTCACTGTTCTCATAATCAATAGGATTAACTTTGTGAGGCATAGCACTGGACCCCACTTCACCAGCCTTAATCTTCTGCTTGAAATAATCCATTGAGATATACATCCAGAAGTCGCGATCCAAGTCAATGATGATGGTGTTAATGCGCTTCATAGCGTCGAACAGTCCAGCAAGCCAATCGTAGTTGGATATCTGAGTTGTATACTGTTCACGCTCCAGTCCGAGTTTCTCACTTACAAACAAGTTGGCAAACTCTCGCCAATCATATTGGGGATAAGCCACATGATGGGCATTGAAGTTACCCGTGGCGCCACCGAACTTAGCAGTAACAGGTATGTCTTTCAATGCCCTCACCTGCTCTTCCAGACGATAGACATAAACCATTATCTCCTTGCCCAAACGAGTGGGAGAAGCAGGCTGTCCGTGGGTCTTTGCAAGCATAGGCACATTTTTCCATACTTCAGCGTAGTCGTTCAACTGCTCTATCAATTCTTCCAGAAGAGGCAGATATACATTATCAAGTGCCTCTTTGATAGACAAAGGTACACTCGTATTATTAATATCTTGCGATGTCAATCCGAAATGGATGAACTCCTTGTATTTGTCGAAACCGCCCATTTGGTCAAGTTTCTCCTTAATAAAATACTCCACAGCTTTCACGTCGTGATTGGTCACGCTCTCAATGTCTTTTACACGTTGGGCATCAGCCATGGTAAAATTACGGTAAATATCCCGCAACAGTTCAAACAAAGCATGATCGAAATCCTGAAGTTGGGGCAATGGCAGTTCGCAAAGGGTAATGAAATACTCTATTTCCACTCGCACGCGGTATTTCACCAAAGCATACTCAGAGAAATACTCACTCAACGGTTCTGTCTTACCACGATAGCGACCATCAATAGGCGAGATGGCCGTCAACACACCTAATTCCATTTAAACTTCAAATACTAATACTATATACTTTTATAAAAGTCACTTCTCAACGAGACTGCAAAATTACAACATTTTTCTGAAACAGCAAAAAGAAAAAGGCATTTTTTGATGTTACAAGCCGATGTGATGACTTTGGCTAAAACATTTTCTGATAGGTAGCATCAAACATGTCATTACCGATCTGAAGACTGACGATCAAATCCCCCTTATCCATACGACATATTCCTGAGCCTTGCACTGGCTGTTCGTCCGACCAGGTATAATCCTCTTGAAGTTCTTGCTTGGCATAAAATACCAGTTCATTGTTTGATGATGACATAAACGTACCCAGGAACACATCCTTGTACTTACCGGCAGAGACTGTGAGATGTACTCGCCCGTCCGCGAAAAAACTCAGCACGTAGCCATGAGCAGTCCAATTACCATAAATTTCATCCCCGCAAGTAGCCAACGTCCCATTCTTATCATATTTGATGCCTTCGGTAGTAGTTAATGTAGCCTGAGCAAAACGGGATTTCCACTCCTCCCCCATCCGACTATACTGCCGACCATCAAAAGACAAAACATCTTCTTGAACCGACCATAGTTTTGAAATTGTGTCCCCATTTACGATATACTTAACATGGTAGCCATCATGAGAACAATCAACTTCACTCATGTCACATCTCAGATAAACATCATCAATTTGTTTGAGTACAGACCTAACCATGACACCATCAACAGAGAAAATCAGAACATCCATCTCATCGTCTTCCGCCTTCTGGCATATCCAAGAATCAATGACTTTCATGGCTCTGTCTTTTTCTTCATCAACGTCCACGTCAACAGCGTCATTGCCACACGCAACCAGCCCTGACAAAAGGCTACATAATAGGATGGCATTGATAACGCAAATGACTTTTCGCTCCATAACGATTCCGTATTGTGATAAAGACGGCTACAAATATAGGCAAAAAAAATGAGAGTTTATCATATAAGAGAAACAAATTCGTATCAGAGCCTTATTTTTTGGTATATTTAACAAAATAGAATGAGTTCCAATAGAACTCATTCTACTGTGGGCGTTGACGGATTCGAACCGCCGACCCTCTGCTTGTAAGGCAGATGCTCTAAACCAACTGAGCTAAACGCCCGAAATGTTGTTGATTTCTCTAAATCGGCTGCAAAGGTACACACTTTTTCCGAAACTGCCAATTTTTTTTGCAACTTTTTTATCAAAAAAAATATATTTTTCGCATTATTTGCCAAAAATCAAGACGAGACAACCCAAGAGAATCCATTTTCAAAGAAGATGGAAATAAAGGCTAATGCCCCCCGTAAAGTATTTCATATCATACAGTCCACACTGTACGAGGACAATATTAAACAGCAAACAATCAACTCCAACATTAATTGCGTTACCATCCCATTCGGCTATCCCACGAAGAGGCTCATAAAAAGAATGCTGTAAAGTAACACCACCAACTATTCCATTCCAGCGATGATTAAAGTCGCGTTTCCAGGAACGATATGCCAAATGACCACCCAAACGAAACCTACCCAAATCTGTATGTTTTGACAAAGCCACGAAATAGTTACGATAGTAATTACTACCTGACTCGCCATCATCGCCAGAACCCCACACATCATTTCCACCTATGGCTACAGAAGGCCACCACTTATCCTCCTTAATCGGCTGAAGTTTCAAAGAGAAATAACGATCCTTGGCATAGAATCCAACTTTTTTGTTGGGGTCCAGATCTTGATGGAATTTCCAGAGGGTATAGCCATAACCCACTTCAATCCATCGGAAGGGTGTAATGCTTAAGTAATTCGTGAGCGAATTGAACTTCTCTCCGTCAATCAACATCTTATCGGGCATCATAACCTTGGGTACATAGTGGGCTCCAATACGGGCTATGCCAACCGTATCCATGTCAGCCGTAGGCACATGAATAAGTCCGTTGATGCCACAATACTGTTGGGCATACAAGTTGCCAAAGACAGCAAAAACATTTATAACGAATGTCAGAAGTAGTCTTTTCATCACAATTATTCGTTGAAATTACCCGTTCCCCAGGGGATATGTATTGGATATGTCCTTTCGTTCTCTTCTGGATCTGTGGTGTACTTCTTCATAGAGAAGCCATCAGACTGAGCATTATAAGTAAGGCGGAAATTCGAGGCTGGTCGTACTACTACCGCCTTCTTCTGCTTTTTATAGGGTGGTAGCATCATCACCACTCTGAAACCTCCACCATACCGATGGGTGCCTTTGTAGTATTCAGATGGAGCCTTCTCGTGATATTGCGCGAACAATGACACGGAGCAGTGTTTAAAATGCCGCATGACTTCTCCTTCTACTCCGTAATCTTCGTTTAAGTAGCGTCCGCCATTAACTCTCAGTTCGGTAGCCCATTTATCCAACCAGATACGTCCGCCTAAGATACTCGTCAGACTCCACTTCTCGGTATCAAAATACGTTTCTCCACATTCAGACAGATCTGTGCTGACGACCCAACTATTGGTGACACCTACCTGTGCATTAAATAGTAGCCATGAATTGATGGGAAACATCCAACGAAGATCACCTCCATATCTACTCTTTCCAAACAGCCCACCCGTTATTTTGAAATGTTGGCGGGCACTTTCAAAGTGCAGTTCCTTAGAGACATTGGCCATACTCAGCCGCAACCAACTGTCTTTCTCTGCGTATCCCTCATTTACAATGGGCACCTGTGCTTGTAAACCTATTTGCCAATCGCGTCCAAGATTTATTTTCGCGCCAGGTGTCAGGTTGATGAGTACATTATATAAACGCGTAAAGTTAACATCTGCATAATTGAGTTCCGCACCACAGAAAAACTCTGCGACGGGCATCTCTTGCGCTTGAACCTTATTACATGCAAACAGACAGAAGAGAGAAATGAAGAAAAGTTTCTTAATCATGTTTATTGCCTGCAAAGGTACAAAATATTTTTGGATGATGACGCTTTTCTATAAAAAAATTGCCAGGTTGGGATATCCAACCTGGCAAAATTCATATATTCCTTACGATGATTAGTCGTTGCTACCACCACCATGAGTGGGAATTACGGGAACAACCTCAGGAGCAGCCTCGATGCTGAGGTTCTCAGTAACCTTACCGTAAACAGTCACAGAGAACTTTTGGCTACCAGACTCGAAGTTATAAGTCGTCACCTGCTGCTTAACAGTCAATTTTGCAGTACCCTCAACCTTCTTGAAGGTAACTGTCTTATTAGCATCTCTTGCAGAAATACCGAACAGTTTCTTCAGGTACTTAACGATCAGAGGAGATTTGGCGTTGTTGTCAAAGCCGAACTTGAAAGTATAGGCAATAGCACCCTTTGAAGCATCAGCAGTGTAAACATTCTCCACAACGTCTACCTTTGGATCTTCGACCAATTTAGCCTTCAGGATGATGTCCCAAATAGAGAAGTGAGACAACTGAATCTGGAGTTTATCACCAGTGTGGGCAGAAGTGGTCTCATTGCCATTCTCATCGAAGCAACCGAGATCAAATCCATCAGATTCGGGGATGTTCACATTGACAGTGATGGGATTCTCGAATACAGCACCATCGGGACGGCAATCCAAAGCGAGAACGGGCTCTTCAATCTGTTCGTTCTTCTTAACCTCCTCGATGTCGGTTTCAACCTCAGTAGGAGTGAACACTGTGATTGAATAGTCACCAGTGGTACCTGTATTAGAGTTACCAGCAACACTGAAATCAGCGGTTACACCATCGTTATCAGCGGCATTCGCATCACCATTGCTGACAGGAGCAGCACCCGGTGCCTCAGCAGTTGCAGCGGCTACTGCAGGAGCCTCAGATACCAGATCGATATCGTATGCCAGATATTCACCACCGTTAAAGTCGATGTCCAAAGTTACAGCCTTCTTGCCAGTTGCAGTGATATTCACCTTACCTGTGTTGGCATTCGTGTTGAATGTTGCAGTCGTACCATTAATTGTCTGTCCACCAAAACTGATGCTAGCACTAACATTTGTATTGATAACCAGCACACGGGTTGATGTACGAACCACGTTGTCAACTTGAGTTGTGGCTTCGCCTTCGCGAGTGTGGCACGCTGTGAATGAAGCAATCACTACAGCGCCTAATGCCAATGTTTTAATTAAGTTTTTCATTTTTCTTTATCGATTATATCTAATTTACTTAATCTCAACAGTAGCACGACGGTTGTAAGAGAACGGATTGATATCGTTCACACCACCAGCAGCCTTCACCTCAATCTTATCCTCTGCAACACCCATATTAACGAGTTCGTTCTTAACGGTCTCAGCACGCTTCTGAGACAGAGTCTGGTTGAAGTTTGCGCTACCAGTCTTGCTATCAGCATAACCTGTGACAACGATGGTCTTGCCATTAGCCTTGGCAACATCAGCAAGAGCCTGAACATTCACGATATCCTTCCTAGAAGCAACCTTAGCGCTACCCAAATTGAAGAACACTGATACGGGAGCAGCAGCAACCTCCTTGACGGTAACAGTCTTACCTTCGGGACACTTGTGGTTCTTGATCAGGTTATTCAGACGCTCGTTCTCTGCATTAGCATCATTAAGTTGAGCGTTGAGAGCATCGATCTGGTTCTGGTACATAGCATTGATAGCATCCACATCGGGAACTTTGTTCCAAGTAGCCTTACCAAGATTGAAGGTCAGACCCAACTCAGCATTGATGTGACGATCTGTGGAGTTAAAATTATAGCCATAATTTTGATGACCAGTAGTTGTTCCCTCCATATCATCATCAAGGATGTTCAAGCCAAGTTCAAAGTTCACAGCAACTTTACGAGAGATTTTCCAAGTATTCAGCAAACCAAGGCTTGCACCATGGCAATACTCATTGGCACTGCAGTTACGCAGAACACCTACGCCGACAAAAGGAATAATGTTCCAAACGCGAGTCTCGCTATAGCCACAGAACAGATTGCTAAGATTGAACAAAACCTGCTCCTGTGCATTCCAATACTTAATGGCATTGGTCGACTTGTCCTCAGAAATGATAGAACGTCCCCAAATACCATTTACTTTCGTACGCAGACCGATACCTGGTGTAAACCACTTACCGATAGCAACTGAAGCACCAAGATTCGTGCGATAGCCCTTGAAGGGGCTTGACCACTTCTCGCCATTGTCGAAGAAAGAGGTACCAACAACATTTGCCTGAATAAACCAGTTGCTCCAGAATGAGTTCGTAGCAACGCTGTACTTTTCAGTCAGTTCCGTCTGTGCCATTCCAGCCACAGAAACGCCGGCAAAAGCCAGCATCATTAAAAACTTTTTCATACAATTCTTATTAATAAAACAATAACATTATTTCAAAATTTGGTGCAAAAGTAGGTAAAAATATTTAAACCTGCAACAAAACTAGATAAGAAAATGCGTTAATACTGTTAAAAAGTTTTAAAACAATACCTTTCTGGATAGTTTTTTAACAAAAGCAATCATTTTCAGCCTAACATTTGTTCTATATCCCGCTGTGGTAAAATACATAAGATATCTTTGCCATCAGGGGTATAATTGACATTCTTGCAGGCAAAGAGTTCATTTACAATATGCTCCATTTCCTCATTAGACAGCACTTGTCCATATTCGATGGCCGTATGACGTGCTAGGCTCAGAGCCAATCTCGATTGCAATTCACTATTCACACCCCTACCCTGCTCGGACGAGTCGGTCAAGATACGTCGTACCAAAGCAACGGGATCTAGTCCCTCGCTGCCGGCTGGTACGCCATTGATGGCATAGTTACCACCTCCAAGATCACTCAAATCGAATCCCATGACAGACATCTCTGGCAGGAAGTGCTGCATCATCACATTGTCAGATGCCGACAACTGAAGAACCTCAGGGAAGAGCACCTTCTGTGTACTGGCCTGTTTCTGCTCCATCATCGTGAGATACCGCTCATATCTGATACGGATGTCTGCACGATGCTGATCAATAATCATCAGGCCCGACTTAACCGTTGTCATAATGTACCGTCCCTTATATTGATAATGTACGGGCGATTTCTCCTGTAACAGTTGTTCTGACATGGCCGAAGCATTATCATTGAAAAGCGGCTGTTCTTGATACTCTATCGGCATCGGCTGCTGCTCATAGAGTTGCTGCCAGTCTGTCGGCACCCGCTGCTTACGGAACTGCATATCGGTACTACTGTGCTCCGTCTTGGCTGTATGGTCTGAATTGAAAGGATTATAGCCAGGATTATAATGCACGTGAGGCATCTGGACAGCATCACGCTGTGGGTCGAAGACAGGAATATCAGGTTTACCTTCTGTATCAAAGTTGATGGTTGGCACATCACAGAACTTGCCAATAGCATCCTTTACGGCTGCAGACAGGATTTGCCAGATGCCCTGTTCGTTCTCAAACTTGATTTCCGTCTTGGTCGGATGTATATTGACATCAATATCGGAAGGGTTCACCTGGAAATATATGAAATAGGGGACTTGCATGCCGACAGGCACCAATCGCTCATAGGCACCAACCACGGCCTTATGAAAATAGGGATGCTTCATATAGCGCCCATTCACAAAGAAGAAGTCCACGCCACTTTTCTTTCGGGCAGATTCCGGCTTACCTACAAATCCAGTCACCTTACAGATGGCAGTCTCCACCTCTAGCGGCAACAGATCCTGATTGAGTCTCTTACCAAATACATCAACGATACGCTGTCGAAGCGTCCCCGCTTTTAGATTCATCAGTTCCTGGCCGTTACTATAGAACATAAAAGAAATGTCCGGATATACTAATACGATTCGTTCAAAAGCCGTAAGTATATTATTCAATTCGGTAGCGTTTGACTTTAGGAACTTACGACGTGCCGGCACATTGAAGAAGAGATTGTCAACCTTAATGTTACAGCCTACCGGACATGCTACAGGTTCCTGACTCACAACTTTCGAACCGTGAATGGTCAGTCGGGAGCCGATATCGTCCGTTGCCATCCTTGTAGTCAGTTCAACCTGAGCCACTGCTGCTATCGACGGAAGGGCCTCGCCACGAAAGCCCATGGTATGTAAGGTAAAGAGATCAGAAGCCTGACGGATCTTAGAAGTAGCATGACGTTCGAAAGCCAGGCGTGCATCTGTTTCCGACATTCCGCAGCCGTCATCAATGACCTGCAGTGAGGTTCTGCCAGCATCTACCACTACAACCTTGATAGTCTTAGCACCGGCATCAACAGAATTCTCCACCAGTTCCTTAATTACAGAGGCAGGACGCTGGATAACCTCTCCTGCTGCTATCTGATTGGCCACCGAATCCGGTAGCAATTGAATTACATCACTCATCGTTCTCTATCAACAATCATTGCCTCTTTACGAGCCGTCCCATTGCCACGCTTGCGCTGGCTCTTCAGTTCTGTTCCTGCAGCCTTTGGACGCCAGTTGAAAATGTCCTGCTTCGATATAGGCCGCACATAATCAAACCACTGAAAGCCCTCCAAGTATCGTTTCTCTGGAGGTATCTGCGACATCGGGAACATCCTACCCTCCGGAGCAGGAGCCCAGACATAGTCCAGTTTACGCTTGTCAAAGAACATCTTCAGTTGTTCCGTAGTCATACTAATCAGTCCGACATAGGAACTATCGGAGTCATCCTCAGGATAAAAGACTACCTGAACATTACCTACTGCCCTGGCCTCATGCATCTCTCCTTTCTCGAAGAAGGCAAACATCTCCTGCGATGACACCTGATTGTAGGCTTTGTCTTCACGAAGTTTCTCTATCGAGAAAGCCTGATTGATCACATGGGCATGGTCGATAACTGAGTCCTTCATAAAGACCTTAATCTCCTCACCAAGCAACTGTTGCTCCAAATTCCATACGATAGGATCACGATACAATGTCATACACGAGTCCTGTGTGTTGTAGACCAGCGAGTCACACACAGCCTGAAGGTCTGTCCTATACGCGCGTACCTTATTATACGCGTGTATAACACGATAAACCGAATCCGTCTCTATATTATAAGTAAAAACCTTGAAAGTATCGGCATGCATAAAAAGTGTATCACGCTGTGAGAAATCCACAGCCATAGCACTATCAGTACACATCGCATAGCCTGTAACATCATTGTAATAGCCATAGTTACCGGAAAACCCATTACGGTTAACAGAATCCTGATAAACCACATTCCCAAAAGCCTCACTGATACTACTCAATCCATCATACCAGATGCTATCACCAACCAGAGTCCTCCCTTCATTATCAAACTTCGATCTGTTCAGCAGTTCGGCCTGCTCGCTGACTGTATTATAATAACCCTGCTCTGAATAGATATGGCTCTTGCCTGAGACGATATCCGACGGTCCAACTATATGTGCCAGTTTGGTCTGAGTGTTATAGATCAACGTGTCGGTAGTAAGGTTGAAGTTCACATCTACCATCACCACTTCGTCCATGAAGAAGGCATCCTTAGTATCAGTATGGTACTCACCGTGAATAGAGGTCAGTGTTGTCGTCTTATCCACCAGTTTTCCGCCATCATCATAGTAGCCCAGATTGTCAAGGCGGTCGAAATGAAGCGTGTCGGTATAGAGTGTTGTCGTGCGGTTTTTCAACACTACCTGTTTCCCTGCGGTAAAGGTCTTGGCCTCCAGTGTCTTGTCATTACCATCATAGTAGCCATAGTCGCTGGTTAATGACAATGTGTCACCTTGTACCATTTTCACATTACCCCAAGCCTCAAACGAGTTGCTGGGTTCAAAATAGTTAGCACTGTCACAATAGAGACGGGCACCATCATGTTCGAACTGCACATGCCCCCGCAACACCTGGGCACCATTGTTACGCCAGCGGTCATAGGTCAGTTCATCAGAATGAATCAGGTAGACACGCTTACTATCCCCAGCCTTCTTGGACTTAGCCGGAGACGATGGCAACACTGCTGATACTGCAAGACAAAGCACACACAGAAGCACCATTACGATGCTTCTGCGTCCCTGTCCTATTATCGAACTTCTAATATTCAATTATCAATACCGAGTCTAGCGTATCCACCCTTCGTATTCAAAAGTACAATCGCGATATTCATCCCCAATCCTGACATAGGTGCTTTTTATCTTTCCAACTACCCAGTCGTGGAGTTTCTTCTCACGTCGTTTTGCCAACACCACATCCTTCATTACCTGAAAATCCTCAGTGATGGTGGCCTTATGGCCTTCCGTCCGGCTCTTCAGTTTGGCAATGACACATACGGTCTTGCCACGTTCGTTAATCATCGAAAACGCTTTCGATACTTGTCCCACCTGCAGGGTGTCCACAACCTTAGCCACTTCAGGAGGCAAATCCTGCAACTGGAAGCGCGAGGTCTGTCCTCGTTCAGAACGATTAGCCATCAGGCCCTTGTTATTGCGAGTGTCCTTATCATCTGAATAAACAGCAACGGCATCCTCAAACGAGAAATTGTCTGGTACCGTTAAAAGTTGGCTTCGCAACATTTCTGGTACCACATTGGCACGAATGGCATCAGCAATAGTGTCAAGTCGTAAAAGAGAGACATTAATGGCAGAATCACTCACCACAGGTTTACGCAATATATGACGCACCTTTACCTTGTCACCACGTTTGTCGACTAACTGTATAATATGAAAACCAAATTCTGACTCAACAATCTTCGAAATCTTCTTCGGATCCGTCAGGTTAAAGGCCACAGCGGCGAAGGCGGGATCAAGTGTGCTACGACCCGTATAGTCCAGTTCACCACCCTGACGACGCGAACCAGGATCTTCCGAGTACATACGAGCAAGCGTCTGAAACGAGGTCTCGCCACGATTCACGCGATCAGTATATTCACGCAGTTCGTCCTTCACGCGATTCAACTCTTCGACAGACACTTTAGGGGTCTGCGATATGATTTGTACCTCCACCTCTGTGGGAACATAGGGAATGCTGTCTTCTGGCAGATCCTTGAAGAAACGACGCACCTCAGCAGGAGTCACAGTGATATCCTTCACTAAACTCTCCTTCATGCGCTGAATCATCATCTGATCACGCAGGTCATCATGCATCGACTGCCGAATCTGGCTGATACTCTGTTTCCTGTATTCCTCCAGTTTCTCGCGCGATCCTATTTGCTGAGTCATGTAATCGATACGCTGTTCAATAGCCGACAACACCTCTGACTCTGACACCTCAATACTGTCCAATGCAGCCTGGTGCAGAAAGAGTTTCTGCACTGCCAATTGTTCAGGAATGGCACAGTCAGGATTACCAGACCACTTCACACCTTCCATCGCAGCCTGAATGCGGGTAACCTCCACATCACTTCTCAGGATAGGCTCATCACCGACAACCCAGACCACTTCGTCAACGACACTCTGTGCCAGCACCCCAACGGGGGCAAACAACAAATGACAAAGAATAAATAATAAAGTTGTTTTCTTCATTTTATCATCTTTCATTATCATTTGCCATTGGGATTTGAAGAGCCTTCACTGACAGTTTTCAGCACCTCCTCATCAACTTCCCAGGTATACTTGCGACGCAGATCGGCCACCCACTCTTTCTCCAATTGCTCCTGATAGTCAGCCACCACCAAGGCACGCACATCTGTATAGTCCTCCGGCCCTTTCTTCAGCAGTTTGCCATAGGCAGCATCTATTGGATAATCTCTCAAATGGTTCACCGTGGTATCTTTCTTGAAAATGATGCTGTCAATCACAGCATTGTCACCCTTCTTGAAGATGCCCTTCTCAACACGGATTCGGATGATAGAATCGCCATTGAATGTCGTGCGCAGAGCCTCAGCCCACTTGTCAAACGAGAGTTTCTTGACACAGTTAGCCACAGCCTTCACTTGTCCTTGCTCCTTCACATGATAAGCCATACCTTTAAAACGAGGCTCATCCCAAGCATACTTCTTCTTGTTCTTCTTGAAGAAATTTGCCAATCCTGCCTCATCCTTTGATGCCTTATCCCACACTAGGCGGTTACTGATCTCATAAAGCAACAAACCATCATGGTACTCACGGATGAGATATTTTAATTCAAGGTCGTTGCTCGACAGTTCATCGGCCTTCTGTTCCATCAGACGGGATTCCGTCAGTGAACCGTTAGACTGCTCTACCAGTTTTTTCACCTTCTGGTCAGCAATCTGTTCACGCATATTCTGCTGTTCGATGAAACGGAGGATGGCATCATGATGAAACTCAAAGGGCTCCAGCATCTTACGCTCCTTCATCAGGATGATATGATAGCCATAAGGCGACTGAACGACACCAGACATCTCTCCCGGTTTCAGGGCGAAGGCAGCATCTTCATACTCCTTCACCAACTGGCCACGCTGTAAGAAAGGCAACAGCCCTCCCTGACGGGCAGAACCTGGGTCCTGCGACACTTTAGTAGCCAACTCTGCAAAGTCAGCACCTGCCTTCAATGCCTTATATACAGAGTCTATGCGCACCTTGGCAGCATCCCACTCTGCCTGTGTAGCCTGCTGATTAGCACGAATCAGTATGTGAGCCGTCTGAATCAGTCCGTCCGGTCCAATCTGTTCCACCGTCTGATCATATATCTTCCGAGCCTCAGCCTCCACATCCTCATTAGTCACGAGCATAGGCTTGACCTGCTGGTCACGATACATGGCGAACTCATCCTTGAACGACTGTAGAGTGTCGTATTTAGCATCAAGTGCAGCAGCCACCTTCAACTTATAGTTGACAAAGAGGTCAACGTACTCCTTCACCGTTTTCTTGTCTATCACGCCCTCCGAGTTATTCTTGTTATACGAATACTCGAACTCCGACTTCAGCACCGGCTCACCATTCACAGTCATGATGACAGGATCGGATTGTGCACTAGCGGCAGCACTTGTCAGCAATGCCGCGCAAAACATCATTATTCTCATCTGCTTAGTCGTTAGGTCTTGAATAGTTGGGTGCTTCAGATGTGATAGTGATGTCATGCGGATGACTCTCCATCACACCGGCATTGGTGATACGTGTAAACTGAGCCTCGTGAAGGCGCTCGATGTTGGCAGCGCCACAATAGCCCATGCCAGAACGCAAACCACCCGTCAACTGATAAATGACTTCCTGTACCGTTCCTTTATAAGGCACACGACCGGCAATACCCTCTGGCACCAGTTTCTTCACATCCTTCGTGTCAGCCTGGAAGTAACGGTCCTTTGACCCATGCTCCATAGCCTCCAGCGAGCCCATGCCACGATAACTCTTGAACTTGCGGCCGTTATAGATAATCGTGTCACCAGGGCTCTCCTCTGTACCTGCCACCAGCGAACCGATCATCACACAAGAGCCACCGGCAGCCAGTGCCTTCACGATATCACCCGAATAGCGCAGACCGCCATCAGCAATCAGGGGCACACCCGTACCCTTGAGAGCAGCATAGACATCATAGACAGCACTCAACTGAGGCACACCTACACCAGCCACCACACGGGTCGTGCATATAGAGCCTGGTCCGATACCCACTTTCACAGCATCTGCGCCATTCTCCACGAGCATCTTGGCAGCAGCACCAGTGGCAATGTTACCCACCACAATATCAATGCCCTTGAATGCATTCTTGGCCTCACGCAACTTATCGATAACACCCTTCGAGTGTCCGTGAGCCGTATCGATAACAATAGCATCGGCACCTGCATTAACCAGTGCCTGCATACGGTCCAGGGTATCTGAAGTGACACCTACGCCTGCAGCCACTCGCAAACGGCCTTTCTCGTCCTTGCATGCCATAGGCTTATCCTTGGCTTTTGTGATGTCCTTATAGGTAATCAGGCCCACCAGACGGTTGTCCTTATCCACTACGGGTAACTTCTCGATTTTGTTCTCCTGCAGAATCTGGGCGGCAGCAGCCAAATCAGTTTGCTGATGCGTCGTCACCAAATTCTCTTTTGACATGATATCGTCGACAGGACGGTCCAGACGACGCTCAAAACGCAGGTCACGGTTGGTAACGATACCTACGAGGTGCTTATCGTCGTCCACCACGGGTATGCCGCCGATGTGATACTCCGCCATGATATCCAGAGCCTGTGCCACCGTCGAGCCGAGGGGGATTGTTATCGGATCATAGATCATACCATTCTCGGCACGTTTCACGATAGCCACCTCACGGGCCTGGTTCTCTATGGACATATTCTTGTGAATCACGCCGATACCACCTTCACGTGCAATGGCAATAGCCATTTGGCTCTCTGTCACAGTGTCCATAGCAGCCGTCACGAACGGCACATTCAGCACGATGTTGCGCGAGAAGCGCGTTTGCAACTCCACCGTCTTGGGCAGTACTTCCGAATAAGCGGGAATCAACAGGACGTCGTCAAACGTCAGACCGTCCATCACAATTCTATCTGCAATAAATGATGACATAATTTTGGTACCTTAAATTTTATTGCGTGCAAAGATACTCATTTTTTCCGATATGCCGACTATCTTACAACCTTTTTCTTACAATATTAATACGATTTAACCCATCCGCTTTATTATCCTGAGTCACCTCAGTTGTTTCACGTATTCGACTGGTTCCCCCTCACCTTTCAATATGTCGGCAAAGGTTTGTGGAGCAATCGTCACAGGTCCTCGCATAAACTCTGGGATATTATAACTACGCAGGAGTTGTCGGTTGTAGTCCGGATCCTTCTGTGGCAGTTCAAAGGGCTTTCCCCATTTACCATCCTTATCCACATGGGCAAAGAAAGGTCTGGTGAAGGTGCCGTCGTCCCTGCGACTGCCGAACACTAGCCATCGCCCACTGCTCGACCAGGTATGATAACTCTCCGTATCATTGCTATTCACCATAGCCAATGGTTTCGCCTCTCCCGTCTGCAGGTCCAACAGCCATAAATCGGCATCATGATGCCAGATATGGAAGTAGCCAAAGCCAGACATTGTAAAGACCATCCAGCGACCATCGGGCGAGATGCGCGGCAACACGGCACTCATTCCCAGCGTGTCGGCGTTGAACACCAATTCATGTTCCCCAAACTGTTTGGTTTCTGGGTCAAAACTTTTTTTATAGATATTGTATTTCAACTCCTCACAGCGACTCAACAACTCCGTATTTTTCGACAAGTTGTAGTTTTTCCGTTCGTAGTGGGCACTGCAGTAGTATAGCGTACGACCATCGGGCGCCCATGCAGGAAAGACCTCAAACTCGGTGGTGTCGTTCTCCAGATTAGTCACCTCACCCCTGTCAATATCGTAGGCGATGATATCGCTGGCCAAATCGTACACCTCAATCTTATTGGGATTGGTGGTATGGAAATTCTGAAAGGTCTTGTCTGTAGAATAGACGATTAGTTTCAGCCAAGGATGCCAGGCAGGATAGACGCCAGCCGAGAGGATGGAGTCGTTGCGCATGTTCACCTTCTTTATCTGTCCGTCGTATGCAATGATGGTGCCACCGTCCTTCTGACGGGCGTGGAACTGCATCCTTTCAGGATTCCATTGCTGATAGTTATGGCAGTTTATACACTGCCCTTCCACCTCAAAGCCACAAAGCATATTATCATAAATAACGCTCTCGTCATAGTTCTCCAGACAACGCTGGCTGATGGTCAAAGCCTCATAACTCACAAAAGAAGCAGGAATCAGTCTGTACGACAAATACGAATCTATACTGTCTTCCGTCAGATGGATGGCAAAGGGCTTATGGTGAGTCCACTGCTCTCCATACTTTACAAACACATCTACGTTGATGTCGCCCCCCTGTGCCGTCAACTCATGCCACTGTTCCATTGAAGGCTGCATTTTGTCCTCACAGACCACCTCCACGTCACCTGCCTGGTAGCGGGCAATCATCCCGTCGGCCTCGTCATCATCCAGTTCAAAGGTCAGCGGTGCTATGTTCACGGGGATGGTCACATCCACATAGTCAGGATAAATCTTTGGCAGTTCCCCACTCTCGCTATAAGTTTCAGGTACACTGGGACTACAGGCGAAAAGTAAAAAAACGAAAAGGGACAAAGGGAAGAAGAATCTTTTCATATCTTTCATCTATCAATACTCTGGCAATTGCCTCATCAGATAATAGTCATAGTAATACGAATGGCGATAGGCCTGCAGCGCCTTGCGGGCTACTTCCACATCCACATCGTTATAGAGTTCGGCAACCTTCGCAAAATTCTCGAACGACTGCTTGACGCTCTCGTCGAAAGGCATCCTGTCAGTCGGACGGCCCTCTATCATACAGTACAGGTAGGCAGCCTCCTGATAGAAACGAGGTATGCGAGCGTTAGGATGCAGGCGCACATAGTCGTTGAAGTGGTACCAGAACTGATCGACATCCTTAGTCCAAAGCGATGCCAGCAACGTCTGTTCCTGGAAATAGACATCTGTCGTATCGATACTCTCTGCCAGCCTTTTCATCAGGAAACTCTCTATATTACCCTGGTCGCTAGTTAGTTTATTCCCATAGTGCATCATCCGACCGACATCTTTCAATTCAGGCAATGCCCTTGCCTGCTCAGCCCAGTCGGCATGGAAGGTGGTATGCTTTAGTAAGTTCAAATATTTGCGTGCCTGCTGCTCTTCGCCGCAGATCAAGGCACTCTTTGCCAGCAGTTTCAAGTTATCCACCCGCCAGCCAAACTCCACGCCCATCTCCGTACTCAGACGCGAACTATAGTTCAACATTCCATATTGATAATAGATTTGCGGACCGACAACCAGCATCAGGCGCATGCCAAAGGGAGCATCATAGGCTTTCGAGCCGTTCTCAAAGAGATACATCTCATCGCCCTGCCGTCCCAGCCGGCTCAGAACCAGGTTCCTCATCATTACCACGGCACGGGTTGGCTCATCCTGTTGCTGGGCAGCCTCGGCAATCACGCCCTCCCAGTCGCATTGCTCTATGCAACGCTGCATGGTCAACTCATGATGGAAGTTCTCATCCCTGTACCAGAAGTTGACAACGCCCACAATCAGTACTGCCAAGGTCAAAGATTGGATGATTACGGACTTGATGGGCTTAACAGGTTTGACAGGCAGTATGGTCATCAACAGGAAGAAGGCTGCCAGCAGATAATAGGGCAAATAATAGCCGTGATGCTCTTCCGTGACATAGTACAGTGGCAGTTCGGCATAGTAGATATTTGCCAAATTGGTCTGATAATATACCAGTCGATAGCATATCAGAGGTACGACAGCAGCACAAAGCAAAGCCAACAGACTATAACCTGCTTTTTTCCAGAGTGCCCCACTCTCCAACCGCCATGCCCAGATGCCCATGAGCAACGCTGCAGCCAATCCGTAGATACCCATCAGCGGATAGCCCAGAACCGCCGTGACTACTATCAACAGCGGACGCAGACAATAGCGACTTGTCAATGCCCTATAGGCCCATAGCAATGCAGCGACAGCCAACGCACCCAGTGTGCCAACGAACACATGGCCTTGCAATTTCAGCATATACACCCAATAGCCCATGTCGACGATGGTCAACAGCAGCAGTCCTACAGGTACCAATGCCAGAGCCGACCACTGAGCAGGCAACTGAAAAGCCCGCGTCACCAACCACATCAGTAGCAGCCATAGCAGACAGAGCATGATTACGCCCTGCCAGGGATAGTAGAAAAACTGCGTCAGATACGTGCCTACCCACGACAAGAATCCGCCAGGCACCACCATCCGTTCGTTGAAAAACAATGATGTATTCAGAAAAAGATTCTGCTCCTGCACTTTCCACAGGAAGTCAGACTCCAGATACAACAGGGCTCCCGCTGTGGCAAGGAGTGCCACAAGCCAGATTGCTATTGGTAAATATTTTTTCATTTCCCAAAACTATTTGAGACTCGCCAGAACATGCTAGTTCGCCATATCTGAGATGAACTTGATGCGGACTAACCGGATCTCGTCTTCCGAGAAGTCGGAACCGAACTCCTCATAGGCTGCCTCCAAGTCATCTGTCTCCTGTTCGGCAAAGAAGTCGCACATGTCAGCAACATCGTCAGGATCCATTATCTCGTTGAGGAAATAGTCGATGTTGATCTTGTTACCGCTATAGAGCACGATGCCCTCCAGTTCATCCAACAGTTCCCCAAAGTCTATACCCAGGGCGTTGGCAATATCGTCAAGGGCTATGCGACGGTCGATATTCTGCAGGATCTTCAACTTGCGCATCGAGTCCTTGGGCTTGGTGCGTACACGCAGGTCAGCCTGACGCTCTATCTCATTCTCCTCACAGTAGCGCTTGATCAGATCGACGAACTCCTTGGCATAAGGCTGACGTGTCTTACCGTCGCCCACGCCCTGAATATTCTTCAGTTCCTCCAATGTCACGGGATATTCGGTAGCCATCTGCTCCAGCGATACATCCTGGAAGATGACATAAGGCGGACGCTCCAATTTACGCGACCACTTCTTGCGCAAGTCGTGGAGCATGGCCGACAGCGTGGGATCCAGCGCACTGGTTCCTCCCTCGGCCGTCGTCGGATCGTCATCGTCATTGAACTCATGGTCTTGGACAACCATAAACGAACAAGGTTTCTTGATGAACTTCTTGCCAGCAGCGGTGACTTTCAGCAGACCATAGTTCTCCACCTCTTTCTTCAGGTAGCCGGCAATGAGTGCCTGTCGGATGATGGGGTTCCAAATCTTGGGATCCTCGTCCTCCCCAGAGCCGAAGGCATCCAGTTCCTGATGCTTATGAGCCAGTATCTCATCGGTGTCACGCCCCATGATGAAGTCGATGACATAGTCGGTACGGAAGTTTTCCTTGATGGCGAGGATGGCATTGAGGGCGATCACCAACTGGTTCTTCGCCTCGATCTTCGTGCCAGGATGCAGACAGTTGTCGCAGTTGCCACAGTTGTCCTTGTCATACTCCTCGCCGAAGTAATGGAGCAGCATCTTACGACGGCACACCGATGTCTCGGCATAGGCTGCCGTTTCCTGCAACAACTGCCGTCCAATGTCCTGTTCAGCCACAGGCTTACCCTCCATGAACTTGTCCAGTTTCTGCAAGTCCTTATAACTGTAGAAGGCGATGCAGAGGCCCTCGCCTCCGTCTCGTCCTGCACGTCCAGTCTCCTGATAGTAGCCCTCCAACGACTTTGGTATGTCGTAGTGGATGACGAAGCGCACGTCGGGCTTGTCAATACCCATGCCGAAGGCGATGGTAGCCACAATCACATCGATGCGCTCCATGAGGAAGTCGTCCTGTGTCTGCGACCGTGTGACAGAGTCAAGGCCGGCATGATAGCATTGGGCCTTAATGTCGTTGGCACGCAACACTTCAGCCAGGTCCTCCACCTTCTTTCGTGAGAGACAGTAGATGATGCCGCTCTTGCCTGGGTGTTGCTTGATGAAGCGCACGATATCCTTGTCGATTTCCTTGGTTTTCTGACGGACCTCATAGTAGAGATTCGGCCGGTTGAACGAACTCTTGAACTCGTCGGCATCGAGAATACCCAGATTCTTCTTGATATCAGTACGCACCTTGTCTGTGGCTGTAGCCGTCAGGGCAATGACGGGAGCATTACCTATCTCGTTGATAATCGGACGGATGCGACGGTACTCAGGACGGAAGTCGTGTCCCCATTCAGATATGCAATGCGCCTCATCGATGGCATAGAAGGATATCTTGCAGGTCTTCAGGAACTCCACGTTATCCTCCTTTGTCAGCGACTCTGGGGCTACATAGAGCAGTTTGGTTGTACCTGCCTTGATATCGGTCTTCACCTGGTCGATGGCTGCCTTGTTAAGCGACGAGTTCAGGAAGTGGGCCGTCCCTTCATGCTCACTAAGATGACTGATGAAGTCCACCTGGTTCTTCATCAGCGCTATCAACGGCGAGATGACGATAGCCACTCCATCCATCAGCAGCGACGGCAACTGATAGCATAGCGACTTGCCACCGCCTGTAGGCATTAGCACAAAGGTGTTGCGCCCTTCCAGTACGTTCTCGATGATGGCCTCCTGGTCACCCTTGAAAGTGTCGAAGCCGAAGTATTTCTTCAAGGCTTCCGTCAGATTCTTCTTGTCGGTCATAGGCTTGTATTATCTATTGCAGATGCGACTTATCCAACTGCTGTCGCACATAGTCGCCTGTCACTTCAAACTCATTTATTTTCTTCGAAGGCACCTCGAACATGGCATCCATCATTACTGCTTCCACGATGGAGCGCAGTCCACGGGCTCCGAGTTTATACTCCACGGCCTTGTCAACGATGGCCTCGAGGGCATCTTTAGTAAACGACAGTTTCACGCCGTCCATCTCAAACAGTTTGATGTATTGGCGCACTATCGAGTTCTTCGGCTCCACCAGTATGCGCTCCAGGGCCTGCCGGTCGAGCGGGTTCAGATAGGTGAGCACTGGCAGTCGGCCGATAATCTCAGGAATGAGCCCAAACGACTTCAAGTCCTGTGGCAGGACATACTTCATCAGGTCATTCTTGTCTATCTTCCGCACATTCTGCACGGAGTTGTAGCCCACGGTATGGGTGTTCATGCGTTGGGCTATCTTGCGTTCGATGCCGTCGAAGGCTCCGCCGCAGATGAACAGGATGTTGCGCGTATCGACATGGATGTACTCCTGGTCAGGATGCTTACGCCCACCCTGTGGCGGCACGTTGACGATGGTGCCCTCCAGCAGTTTCAGGAGTCCTTGCTGAACGCCCTCGCCACTGACATCGCGTGTTATCGAAGGGTTGTCGCCCTTGCGGGCAATCTTGTCTATCTCGTCGATGAACACGATACCACGCTGAGCGGCTTCCACCTTATAATCGGCCACCTGCAGCAGTCGGCTGAGGATGCTCTCCACGTCCTCTCCCACATAGCCGGCCTCGGTGAACACCGTGGCATCGACGATGGTGAAGGGCACATCCAGCAGTTTGGCTATAGTGCGTGCCAGCAGGGTTTTGCCCGTGCCTGTCGAGCCCACCATGATGATGTTCGACTTCTCGATCTCCACGCCGTCGCTCTCGCTGGCGGGCTGCTGCAGTCGTTTGTAATGGTTATAGACAGCCACGGAGAGGAAGCGCTTGGCCTCGTCCTGTCCAATGACATACTGGTCGAGATAGTCCTTGATCTCCGTCGGCTTGGGCACCTTGGTGCCAGGCTGATAGGCTTTCTGTGCCTGATTATTCTCCAGCCCCGACTCTTTCACGATCTGATAGGCCTGTTTGGCACAATCTTCACAGATATAGCCGTTGATTCCTGTTATCAGGAGTTTCACCTCTCGCTCAGAGCGTCCGCAGAAATTACATTGTTTCTTCATTCTCCAGAAATTTAGAATTTAGAATTCAGAGTTTAGAGTTATTCTCGCTTCGCTGCGATTATGAATTATAAATTTAGAATTAATTCTTAACTCTTAATTGCCATAGGCAACCACTCTCAATTCTTAACTCTTAATTCATTTTTTAGTCAGCACCTGATCAATCATTCCATACGCCTTGGCCTCCTCTGCTGTCATCCAGTAGTTGCGGTCAGAGTCGTTCCACACCTTTTCGTAGTCGGTGTGCGAGTGGTCGGCGATGATGGTGTAGAGTTCCTTCTTCAGTTTCTGTATCTCGCGTGCCTCAATCTCGATGTCGCTGGCCTGTCCCTGCACGCCGCCCAGAGGCTGGTGGATCATCACGCGACTGTGGGTCAGCGCCGAGCGCTTGCCCTCCTGCCCGGCCACGAGCAGAACGGCGGCCATCGAGGCGGCCATACCTGTGCAGATGGTAGCCACGTCGCTCGAGATGAACTGCATGGTGTCATAGATACCCAGTCCTGCATAGACGCTGCCGCCAGGCGAGTTGATATAGATACTGATATCCTTGCCAGGATCGACGGAGTCGAGATAGAGCAACTGAGCCTGCAGCGTGTTGGCTGTGTAGTCGTCTATCTGTGTGCCGAGGAAGATGATGCGGTCCATCATCAGTCGGCTGAACACATCCATCTGGGTGACGTTCAACTGACGCTCCTCAAGAATATAGGGATTCAAGTACTGTGCCTGGGCCTCTGCCGAGCGCATCACATCGTCAAGCACCTGGCCGTTCATGCCGAGATGCTGGGTTGCATATTTTCTAAAATCGTTCATAACTTTCGTTAGTTTTTTATAGTGTCCGCAAGAGGATAGCGGGGGCTCCCTCTCGCTTTCTAGATACAAAATTACACAAAAAAGTCGAGATGCACAAACATCCCGACTGTTTTTTTGGTTAAAGAATTATAATTCGCCCTTAGCCTTTAGCATTTAGCCGTTAGCCAATAGCCAACTGCCAACCGCCCTTATCCTTGCATCATCTTGTTGAACTCGTCGAGGGTTACCTCTTTCTCTACGAGTTTCACGATGCCCTTCAGGGCCTGTGTCAACTTCATATCCACGGCACGGTCAACGAAACTGTCGATGTTCTCGCGCTTCTTCAACTGCTCCTCGGCATAGTTGTCCAGCACGTCCTCAGGCACATTACTCATGCCATACTGGGCGAACTGTGCACGGATAGCCTCCTTGGCCACAGCCTTCAGGTCGGCATCCTCCACCTTCACCTGTGCAGCAGCCACCAGTTGCTCCTTGATGAGGTGCCACTTCAGTTCCTTGATCGAGGCCTCGAAGTTCTTCTCCACGAAGTCCTCGCCCTTGTCCTGGTTGTTCTGCAGCATGACGCGCTTCAGCAGAGCCTCAGGGAACTGCAGGTCGCCCACCTTATTTTCCACGTACTCGCGCACGTCGAGCAGGAACTTATAGTCGCTGTTGCCTGCCAACTGAGCCTTCAAGCCGTCTGCAATGCGCTGACGGAAGTCAGCCTCGTCCTTCACACCCTCGCCAAAGACGCGCTCAAAGAGTTTCTCATCTACAGCAGCGGGCTGGAAGTGACGGATCTCAGTCACCTGGAACGAGAAGTCGCTCTCCATGTCCTTCACGTCGTCCTTCTGCACCTTCAGCAGGGCAGCCACCTCGGCGTCGTTGTCAGGATAGGCCTTCTTGGGGTTAAAGGTGATGATGTCGCCGGGCTTGGCACCCTCGAACTTCTTCCTCTCGTCCTCACCCTTGATATAGGAAGGCATGATCATGCCGCCCTCGGTGGTGATGCCACCTTCGAGGGTGTTACCCTCAGCGTCGAGTTGGCGCAGGTCACCCTTCAGCGTGTCGTTGCCACTCCACTCCTGGGCCTCCACGAACTCACCAGCCTGCGAGGCGTACATCTGCACCTGGTCGTCAATCAGTTTGTCGTCCACCTTGATGGTGTAGAAGTTAATCTTATCCTTGGCGGTCAACTCTGCCTTGAACTCTGGAGCCACGGCGATGTCGAACACGAACTCGAAGGGGCCGTCGCCAGCCAGGTCCTGGGGTTGCTGCTTCTCCTGGTTGGGGAGGGGCTCGCCCAGCATCTGAATCTTATTCTCGCGGATATACTCATACAGTTTCTCACCCAAGATGCGGTTCACCTCGTCGACCTTCACAGCCGTACCATACTGCTTCTTGATGAGACCCATGGGAACCATACCAGGACGGAAGCCGGGCACCTGGGCCTTCTTACGATATTCTTTCAACTTCTTGTCAACTGCCTCCTGATAGTCTGCCTGCTCAATGGTGACAGTCATCAGACCATTGATTTTATCGGCACTTTCAAACTTGATATTCATCTTTCTGTTATACCTTATTTATTATATATTCTCGTTTTGGGGTGCAAAGGTACGAAATAATCATTGAACATTGAACATTGAACATTGAACATTATTATTTTTTAACCAAAACCCAACACCCTATATCCAATGGTCAATGGTCAATGGTCAATGGTCAATGGTCAATGGTCACCCTTCTTCCTGCTCCTTGCGACTGCGCTCCTCTTCCAGCAACTGGAAGTCTTTCTGGCGCAGCACGAACGACTCCGTCAGATAGTTCTTGCGCACAATCTGGTTAGCGGCCAGTTCCTCAGGCGTGCCGTGGAAGAGGATGCGGCCCTCGAAGAGCAGATAGGCACGGTCGGTGATGCAGAGCGTGTCCTCCACGTTATGGTCGGTGATGAGGATGCCGATGTTGCGATCCTTCAGTTTCCACACGATGAACTGGATGTCCTCCACGGCTATGGGGTCGACGCCGGCGAAGGGCTCGTCGAGCATGATGAACTTCGGCTCGATGGCCAGACAGCGGGCTATCTCACAGCGACGACGCTCGCCACCCGACAGTTGGTCGCCCTTGTTCTTACGCACCTTCTGCAGACGGAACTCCTTGATCAGGCTCTCCAGTTTCTCTAACTGGTAGTCGCGCGGCTTTCCCGTCATCTCCAGCACAGAGAGAATATTGTCCTCTACCGACATTTTACGGAACACGGAGGGTTCCTGGGCCAGATAGCCTATGCCGAGGCGAGCCCGCTTGAAGACGGGGAAGTCGGTCACCTCGTCGTCGCCCAGGTAAATATGACCGCCATTGGGCAGCACCAGGCCTGTTGTCATATAGAAAGAGGTAGTCTTGCCGGCTCCGTTAGGTCCCAGCAGTCCTACGATCTCTCCCTGTCGCACCTCGAAACTCACGTCGTTGACCACCGTGCGTTTGCCGTATCTCTTCACGAGCCCCTCGGCCCGTAGTACTATCGATTCTTTTTCCATATCCTGCATTTTGACGGCAAAGTTACAAATAAGCAGGGAAAGAAACAAATCTTTTCCCCACTTTTTTGGTTTGAGGTTTGAGATTTGAGGTGTTGCAATGTTGCATGTTGCAATGTTGCAATAAGCACCCTCCACCACTTTTTTGGTTTGAGATTTTAGGTTTGAGGTTTGAGATTTCTTTCAGTCGCTTTGGAGAGATAGTCGGAGACTATTGAAACATTATGATAAATAGAATTAACATTTAATCCTATCATTCTACTATTATACACCTTATTGCAACATTGCAACATGCAACATTGCAACAAGCCCTGGAAAAGATGTCGTTTTGCTATCCAGACATTGCAAAATGAGGGGTGTTTTGGTAACTATATATCCCTAACGGTCGTTCCGATGCTTTCTACGGCAGTAAGGAATGCTTTGCACGAGGGAAAGGAATGCTTCCTTACAGGGGATAACAAGCATTCCTTTCACCCGTAGAAGGCATTTCTTTCTCACGAAGAGGGCTTCACTTGCTTTTAGAGGCATCAGAGAGGCACAGGTCTATCCCCCATCCACCATCCTCCATCCACCATCAACCAAAGAAATGCGTGGCGTGGGATTTATACAAAATATTGTTAATCTGCCTCATTTTTCAGAAGAAAGTTGTAAATTTGCAAAGCAATGTGGTATCAACGTATTCTCTTTTTGGTCAATTTGCTGCTCCTTTCTGCCACGATGTTCGCAGAGAGCGACCTGCCCGTCATCGAGATGAAGGCAGACAGGACGACCATCTACCCCCAGCGAATGGAACTGACGGGGGAGGAAACGCTGATGGACATGCTCCAAATGGTGCCCGAACTGATGATTTCCGGCTATGAGGACGTAATCTCCGACTACAACCTCCGCATCGATAACTGTCCGATGAACGGCGACGTGAGGGTGATTCTCAGTCAGATGAAAGCCAAGGACATCGCCAAGATACAGGTTTGCGACAACACAGGCGTGATGAAGGGAACCATAGGGCTGGGCAAGGTGCTGGACATCAACATGAAGATGTCTGAGGGCATGAAGGGCTTCGTGGAAGGACAAGGCGACCTTGGGAAGGACGTGGCTGGTATCGGCTCTGCAAATGCGCTATACGGCAGTCAGCATTCTGACCTCTATGCCAATGCTTCCTATCGTCACCAGGACGGCAACCAGGAGTATCTGACGCTTCACATGACAAACCGCTTTGACGACAGGAACAGGCTGCTGACCTACTTCACCCAACAATATATTGACATTCCCACTTCCACGTCACGCAAGGTGATGGGACGTGCGCGATACTTCCACACCTTCAACGACCTGGGTACCGAACTGCTCCTCGTGGGCGGCTATCAGTATTCCAGCGACCAGGTATTTTCCAACAAACTGCCATTGTATATCGTCGAGTTGAACACGCCCCTGCTGACCAAACGACTGTCCATGACGCTGGGTGCAGAGGGTGACTTCCTGATAACCAGCGAAAAAGATGAGAACAAGGGGTGGAACGTCTTCAACTACGACGTCTATCTGCAGTTCACCTATTCCCTGTCGAAGTGGAAGTTCACGCTTGGTGACCGCGTGATGTTCTACGACTACAAGTTGATGGAAGCAGGAGCCAGTCAGAAGCATTCTGACACCCGCAACAATGCGAATGCCTGCGTCATCTTTGTCCCTGACAACCGTCAGCAGATCCAATTGGGCTATTACCGCAAATACCACAACCCCTCCCACGCGTCTTTCTTCATGACGGCCAGGGCGCAGTCTGACGAGGATTGGGTAATCACCAAGGGCTATCTGAGGGAATGGACCATCAATCAGGCCAAGTTGGCCTATGCCTATAGCAGGAAGAAGTTGACGGTACAGGCGGTGGCGAGTTACTGCGACCTGGAAGAAGAGGAGAACTTTGTGGAACTGAACATGTCAGCCTATTGGAGGACCAACGGGCTATAAATATCGCTATACGGTCAAGCCTTTCCTCATCGTGCCGATCATTGGCGCCATGTTCGCCGATCTGATCAATACGGGAATGATCACCCTCTTCCTGAACATTTTGTAGGTTTCTTTCAGTCGCTTCGCTTGGTGAAAGCGAGCAGAACTCGAGCGGAGATTTGAGGTTTTCGAAAAAAAAATGCGAATCCTTGTTTAATTTTCCAGGATTCGTTCGTTATATTTGTGTAATGACGCAAAAAGAGTTTACATACTTGGCTCATGAGACGCGGGCAAAGGCCGTGTCGATAGCGGGACAGTTCGGTTATTCGCAGGACGACGCGGAGGACATTGCGCAAGACGTGATGCTGAAACTATGGAACCTGCACGAACAGTTCAACGACTCGGCTCACCTGAAGGCCTCGGCTGTGATCACCACGAAAAGGGTGTGCATAGACAAATGGCGCACAACCCATCAGCACGCGGAGATAGCCGCCACTATGCCGTTGATAGATGAAGACTCGCTATATGACCGACTTGAATACACAGAGTTGGAACATTGGATAGCCGAACAGATTGACAGTCTGCCTTCTACAGCAGGGATGGTGCTAAGGATGCGACAGTTGGAACACCGCGAGTTAGGCGAGATTGCCGACATCCTGGGCATACGGCAGACCTCAGTATCCACGCTGCTATCACGAGCCCGCAACGAATTACTCAACAAACTAAAAAGGAGGAACCAGCAATGAAACAACAGTACAATAAACAAGAGATAGCCCAACTGCTCAGCAAGTTCATGGCTGGCGAGACCAGCGTTGCTGAGGAAGAGGTGCTGGCACAGTACTTCCGCACCCATGAAGTGGACGAAGAGTGGGCTGAATATAAGGAGATGTTCACGCTGTTCGACAACGGCCAGGTGGACATTGAGACAGAAGACAAAACGTCAGAACAACCCATCAAGGCTGACAGCGAGAAAATAAAAATGCTTCCAAAGGCTGTCAGGGAGAAGCCGAAGATAGTGGCCCTCAGATGGCTCATGGCTGGCATCGCAGCAAGCATTGTTTTGCTCGTTGCGTTCCACCTTGGAAGGAGTACAGCCGAACAGCCTCCATTGGTGGCAGAGAAAACCGTAGTCGCCAAGGATAGCATCCAGCCAAAACAGGAGGTCATCATCCCCACAGAGATAACGGAGGAAGCCGTCGTGGCCCAAGTAATTCCTGCTAAGCCACAAAGAACCAAGAGGACCAACATCCAAGCGACCGATTCCACTCCAACAGCCGAGAACCTCGCCGACTGCATTGCCCGTCTGGAGGCCGAAATGGAAAAACTAGACGACAGCGTCAGTTCGGCACAGGTTGAGAGGCTCATCGCTGCCGATGCCCGTCTACAACAGATGGTATATCGCATTGTTGGCAAACAGGCGGAACAGGCGATGAACAACATACAAAACGATAGTACCGCTAATTACATTAGTTTCTAAAACCACGAATTAAACGAATATCATAAAAAGATGAAACAACTTATCATTTCCATAGCACTCCTGCTGATGCCCATAGGCACTCTATTCGCTCAGGAGAACATACACGCTCAGGCCATGCATACGGCCTTCAGGGAAACACTCGCCCGCAGGGCCCCCAAGGACATTTCCTCAAGGTGGATACCTGGCAGCAAGGACAGCCTCAGCATCATCTATACGGCCCTCGATGGCGGTGGTCTGGTTCCCAAGAACAAGATTCATGTGGTGAAACTTGGGAAGAACAGGGCCGACATAGGCCCCAACTACCTCGACGGCTGGAGTTTCGAGTTCCGTAACGTGCCCGATGACCCCAATTTGCCCTTGCGCCACATCCTTGACGCTTTCGACAAGCAGGCGCCTTATGCCTCCAGTTACTACAGTTATGTGGCAGGCGACGAGCAGGCCGTATTCCCAGGTGTCAGCATCGCATACGGCGAGAATGGCGAGACCTTTCCACTTCAACTTCATCCTACGATGAATGCTCGCATTATCGGCTTCAAGGATGACGACGGTTTTCGCTCCACCTATCTGCTTTCATGGGCTAACTATGATGAGGACGAAGCCGACGGCAAGCACAAATACTATATCACCAACGGCATTATGTACGAGTTCCATTGTCCGAAACTGAAGGCTCCGCAGGTGAAGTCCTACGACCCAGACGAATACCTCGACCGCACCAACACGGCCCTCAGCGTGGCACAGAACCTGCTGTTTGAGATGCGCAAAAAGGAGCCCGAACGTGCCAAGACCCTCGACACAGACACATTGGCCGAGGTCCACCAGTACAATTTTATCACAATGGTCCAGAAACTCTACGACGATCCCAAAACACTCAACCTCAAGACCAGTTACGAGGCTCTGAAGGCCAAACTTTGGCTCATGACGGGTATTGGCGGCACCGCCACGGCTACTGAACAGAAAGCCATCTGCTGGACACTCAACAAGGAGATGGACAGTTACCCCTACATGCTCTCCCATCGGCAGGCTGAGGAACTGACGAATATGTCCAATGACATTGCCAAATATATGCCCGATGACCTGAAGAAGCAGGTCAAGGGAGCCCAGCTCACAATAGAAGTGTTGCGCAACAAGACTGCCGATATCGACAGTCTCAGCGACAACGATCAGGACTACCTGAACCGTAACCACTGGAAACTCACCCATCAGCCCGTGGCATACCAGCACGAGGATATGTTTACAGGTCGTGGCGAACACTATAGTGCCGACCAGCAGACGGGCTATATCCATGTGCAGAGCGAGAACTACAGCGACGGCATCCGCATAGAGAGCACGATTGAAAACCTGCGTCCAGGACGCTATCGTGTATCGGCTGTGGTACGTGCCAAGAAGACGGACAGTGGGCACTCAGGAGTAGTCGTCTTCGCCCAGGCTGGCGACAAGACCGTCAAGAGAGAGATTCCTGCCGATGGTGATACAGGTGGCAACGTGTGGTTCTCGGCCCTCAACCGCTTCTCTAAGGGTGCCAACTCCCACGAAGGCGTCCTGGCGCTTGATGTCAACAAGGCCTCAGCACATGGCGGAGTGGGCTATGGCTGGAATCGCATCTATCTGGACGACATCATCGTACCAGATGACATCACCAACGACAAACTGACCTACGGCATCACCCTCGACCGTGACATCGTGAAACAATACGGTGAGGGCAGCAAATGGTTCTCGGCCTGCGACTTCATCATAGAGAAAAAGCCATAATGTGAGGAAGTTGAGTAATTATTTTCGCCATGCAGCATGGCATTTGAAAGTTTTTTCGTACCTTTGTCGGCGAAAACAAAAGTGATACACATTTGACATGCTGATAGTGAAATGGCTGACCACCTTCGGTCGCTTCCTGATGCTGATGGGACGCACGTTCGCCATGCCCGAACGCTTCAGGATGTTCTGGAAGCAATATGTGAAGGAGATGGCACAACTGGGCGTCAACTCCATTGGCATCGTGCTGCTCATCTCGTTCTTCATCGGTGCTGTGATATGCATACAGATGAAGATGAACATCGAGAGCCCATGGATGCCTCGCTGGGTGGCAGGCTATACCACCCGCGAGATCATGCTACTGGAGTTCTCGTCGAGCATCATGTGCCTGATACTGGCAGGCAAGGTGGGTTCGAATATCGCCTCAGAGATAGGCACCATGCGAGTGACGCAGCAGATAGATGCCCTGGAGATCATGGGCGTGAACTCAGCCTGCTACCTCATTCTGCCGAAAATACTAGGACTGCTCACCATCATGCCCTTCCTCGTCATCTTTTCGTCGGCAATGGGCATACTGGGAGCCTACGGCACAGCCTACATCGGACACATCATGCCGCCAGACGACCTGACACTGGGACTGCAGCACAACTTCGTGCCCTGGTTCCTCTGGATGTCAATCATCAAGAGCCAGTTCTTCGCCTTCATCATCAGTAGCGTGCCGGCCTTCTTCGGCTACACGGTGGAAGGCGGTTCGGTAGATGTGGGCAAGGCCTCGACAAACGCCGTGGTGTCGTCGAGCGTGCTCATCCTCTTCTCTGACGTTTTCCTGACGCAACTGTTATCGTAGATGATTCAAAGGTCAAAAGTCTAAAATATTGCGGGCGGTAGCCGCTCGAGCTTGCTCGCTTTCACCAAGCGAAGCGACTGAAAGAAATTATTCACTTTTCACTATTCACTTTTCACTTTTCACTTATAATGATTGAAGTTAAGAACCTATACAAGTCGTTTGACGACAAGGAAGTGCTGAAGGACATCTGCACCGTGTTCGAGGACGGCAAGACCAACCTTATCATCGGACAGTCGGGATCGGGAAAGACCGTGCTGATGAAGAACCTTGTGGGACTGCTGACACCTACCAGCGGACAGGTGCTCTACGACGGGCGCGACTTCGTGCAGATGTCGAAGAAGGAAAAGGTGATGATGCGCCGTGAGATGGGCATGATCTTCCAGAGTGCAGCATTGTTCGACTCGCTGTCGGTACTGGAGAACGTGATGTTCCCGCTCGACATGTTCTCCAACATGACGCTGCGCGAACGCCAACAGCGGGCTATGGACTGTCTGGCACGTGTGAACCTAGTGGGAGCGGAGAACAAATACCCTGGAGAGATCTCGGGTGGCATGCAGAAGCGCGTAGCCATAGCCCGCGCCATCTCGCTGAACCCCAAGTATCTGTTCTGCGACGAGCCTAACTCTGGCCTCGATCCGAAGACCTCGTTAGTGATTGACGAACTGCTGCACAGCATCACGCGGGAGTTCAACATGACCACCATTATTAATACGCATGACATGAACTCGGTGATGGGCATCGGCGAGAACGTCATTTTCATCTACGAAGGCCACAAGGAATGGCAGGGCGTATCAGCCGACATCATGGGTTCGACTAACAAGCGACTGACTGACTTCATCTTCGCCAGCGACCTGCTGAAAGAGATGAGAGAGGCCGTGAGACACGGGTGAGGTTTGAGATTTGAGGTTGGAGATTTGAGGTTTGAAGTTTGAGATTTGAGGTTTGAGGCTTATGCAGTGGACTGATCGGATCAGACAGGTGAAGATATGGCTGGTAGTGGTGGCTGTGGCCATCACTGCTACCTCTTTGTATGTGTCGCACCGACTGGTCGAGGACCTGCAGAAGGAGGAACGCACGAAGATGGAGATCTGGGCCGAGGCCATGCGTGTGTTCACAGAAGCCGACGAGGATACCGACCTCTCGCTGGTATCTAAGGTCATCGAGGGCAACAACACCATACCCGTCGTAGTGCTGAGCAACGACGGACAAGTGCTGGACTATAGCAACATAGAGGACACCACCAATCTGGCACAACGGATGCTGACGCACGGTGACTCCATACGCATCAGCCCCTATCAGGTGCTCTGCTTTGAAGAATCGACCATGCTGAAACGCCTGACACAGTACCCCTACTGGGCACTGGGCATCGTCACCATCTTCGGCGCAGTGGCCGTCTTCGCACTACTGGTGTCGAAACGCGCTGAGCAGAACAAGGTATGGGTGGGACTGAGCAAAGAGACGGCACACCAACTGGGAACACCCATCTCGTCGCTGATGGCATGGGTGGAAGTGCTCAAGGAGTCATATCCCAATGACGAGATGATACCAGAGATGGCAAAGGACGTGAAGCGACTGGAGCGCATTGCTGAACGCTTCTCCAAGATAGGCTCGCTACCAGAACCCGTGGACACGTCACTGAACGACGTGCTCGACCACGTCATCGAATACATGGACAAACGCACCTCACAAAAGGTAGCCATCAGGGGCCATTACCCTGACCACCCCGTCATCGCACGCATCAACGCCTCACTCTTTGAGTGGGTCTTCGAGAACCTCTGCAAAAACGCCGTCGATGCGATGGAGGGAGGTGTCGGAAGGATCGACCTATGGCTGCTGGAGGAGGACGACACCATCGCCATCGAGGTAGTGGACACGGGCAAGGGCATCCGCAAGAAGGATGTGAAGAACGTGTTCCGCCCTGGATTCACCACCAAGACACGCGGCTGGGGGTTAGGCCTCTCACTGGCTAAGCGCATCGTGGAGGAGTACCACAAGGGGCATATCTACGTGAAGGAGTCTGAACTGGGACGCGGCACCACCTTCCGCATAGAACTGAAAGCAACAGCCAAATAATCACGACATCTTACATTTCCGAATAAAAAAATGACATACGACAAAGCATTATTCGGAAAAAATGTGTATCTTTGCACCCAGATATCAAACCAATAACACAATATGAAACGCTTGACAATCATCGCTGCCCTCGCTATGGCAGCAATGGGCATCAACGCCCAAAAACCCATGACCGCGCCTCAGGGCGGCAAGGCCATCAGTGACGAATTGATAGGTATCTTCTTCGAGGATATCAGTAGTGCTGCCGACGGCGGCCTCTATGCAGAACTCGTGCAGAACGGCTCCTTCGAGTTCAATACCACAGAGCGCGACGAGTGGGGTCCTGGCACCGCCTGGAAATTCCTACGCCCTGGCCACTCCCTGGGCTACATACGTCCATTCATGGACAAACCGCTCCACAAGAACAACCCCACCTACATGCGCATTCACATTGAGCGTGCCAAGGAGTTCTACGACTATAAAGGCTGGAAAGGTGTTGGCCTACAGAACAGCGGATTTGGCGGCATCAGCGTGAAGGCCGGCGAACAGTACGACTTCTCTGCCTTCTTCCGTAACGCCTATCGCCAGGACGACAAGGACATACGCATCGCACTGGTGGCACCACAGGAACCAGGCAAAGATCCCAAGGTGCTGGACGATACCCTCATCAACGTGAACGCCATTGACTGGGAACGTTATCCCGTGGTGCTCACACCCTCCGAAGACTGCAAGAACGCTGCCCTTCAGATCCTGGTGCTCACCAAGGGCGACATAGACATCGACGAGGTGTCACTTATGCCAAAAGACACCTACAAGGGACATGGACTCCGCAAGGACCTGGCACAGGCTCTGGCCGACCTGCAACCGAAATTCATGCGCTTCCCTGGCGGATGCGTGGTGCATGGCGGTGGCGACGGCTTCTGGGACACCTATCGCTGGAAGAACACCATCGGGCCACGTCAGAACCGACTGGGGCTCAAGAATACCTGGGGTTACCATCAGAGCATGGCACTGGGCTATTTTGAGTATTTCCAGTTCTGCGAAGACCTGGGCATGGAGCCCCTGCCTATCCTCCCCTGCGGCGTGAGTTGTCAGGGCACCAATGGCGGCTGGGGCATGTGGCCCACTCAGGCACAAGACGTAGTACCCATGGATCAGATGGACGAGTGGGTGCAGGATGCACTCGACCTCATCGACTGGGCTAACGGCGACGGCACTGGCGAGTGGAGCCGTAAGCGCATCGAAGCCGGCCACCCCGCCCCCTTCAACCTGAAGTATCTGGGACTGGGCAACGAGGAGAAGATCTCACCCGAGTTCATTGAGCGCTTCAAGTATATGTACGAACGCATCACCAAGGCTCATCCCGAGATTGTCATCGTGGGTACAGCCGGCCCTGGCTCGCATCCTGACAACCCCGACTTTGAGAACGGTTGGAAACTGGCCGAAGAACTGGGCATGCCCATCATCGACGAGCACTACTATGAGCCCAACACCTTCTTCCTGAACAAGCGCCAGTATGACAACTACCCACGTGACCGCAAGACCAAGGTCTATCTGGGTGAATATGCTTCAAAGGACAAGAAACTCATCGATGCCCTGGCAGAGGGACTCTACCTGCTGCATGTAGAGCGTAACGGTGATGCTGTAACTATGACATCCTATGCACCTCTCTTCGCTCGTCGCGATAACACCAACTGGAACCCCGACATGATTTACTTCGACAACGAGCGCACATACCTGACCTGCAGTTACTATGTGCAGCAGATGTTCGGACAGTCAAGCGGACAATACTACTACGGCGACTGCGTGAAGTTCGAGGGCGATGCACCCGATGTGATCCAGCCCCAAGAGAACGTGCACTATGGCCAGTCGGTGGTACTTAACGTGAAGACACGCAAACTCTTCGTCAAACTCTGCAACGCCAGCGCTGAAGCCAAAACGGCCAATATTGACCTTTCGCGCTTCAAGGGCATAAAGAAGCAAGCCACGAAGACTGTACTGAGCGGTCAGGCCAACGACGAGAACAACTACGACCAGCAGCCCATCACACCACAGAAGGAGACTTTCAAGGCCACCAAGAAGATGACCATCGAACTGAAGCCCTACTCGTTCGTGATGCTCGAATACGCCCTGTAAAAACAATTGCACACATCGGAAGCGGGTGTGCAAAAACGAAAAAAAGTAGGAAAAAGTTAGGCTTATTTGGAAAAATATTCGTAACTTTGCACCCGCAAAATAGTGTGTATGTGTAGTCTTGAGCGATATAAGATTGATTTAAAGGCACTTACCGAGGACATCACGCCCTTGGAATGGCAATTGGACAATCGATTCTTCCAGTCGCTTGAAGACGCTCAGGTGCAGAACGGTTCGTTGCATGTGTCGGGGTCTATACGCAAGGCTGTCGGCTTTTTTGAACTCCTCCTGCATACTGAAGGCACTGTTCAGGTTCCCTGCGACCGCTGTCTGGACATGATGGACCAGCCCATAGAGGCCGACCTGCGTCTAGTGGTAAAACTGGGGCCTGAATACCAAGAGGAAGATGACATCATCACCGTTGACGAAAACGAAGGCGTTCTCCAGACGGCATGGTTCATCTACGAGTCGATAGTCCTGGCGGTACCCATCCAGCACGTTCATCAACCTGGCGAGTGTAACGATGCTATGATGCGAGTGCTCGAAGAGCATTCGGCTGCCCGAAGCAGTGATGCGGACGCAGAGGAGAATATCGACCCCCGATGGAGTGCACTGAAGAATTTGAAAATTTAAAGGTTTAAAAATTAAAATAGTAAAAGAATTATGGCACATCCTAAAAGAAGACAATCGAACACCCGTACGGCCAAGCGTCGTACTCACGACAAGGCCGTAGCACCTACACTGGCAGTTTGCCCCAACTGTGGCGCTTACTACGTGTATCACACCGTATGCCCCACCTGTGGTTACTATCGCGGTAAGGTTGCTATCAAGAAGGACGAAGAGGTTGCTGAATAATGGGTAAGATTAACGCGATCATCACCGGCGTCGGAGGCTACGTACCCGAATATGTCCTCACTAATGAGGAACTTTCGCGTATGGTCGACACCAACGATGAGTGGATTATGACGCGTGTCGGAATCAAGGAGCGCCGAATCCTCACCGAAGAGGGTCTCGGCACTTCCTATATGGCGCGCAAGGCAGCCAAGCAACTCATGAAGAAGACGGGAGCCGATCCCGATTCTATCGACGCCCTCATCGTGGCCACCTCAACGGCCGACTATCACTACCCTTCTACGGCTAGCATCGTAGTAGGTAAACTGGGACTGAAGAATGCTTTTGCGTTTGACTCCTGGTCAGCCTGCTGCGGATTCCTCTACTCGCTCGACGTGGCATCGTCGATGATACAAAGCGGACGCTACAAGAAAATCATTGTCATCGGTGCCGACAAGATGTCATCAGTCACCGACTACAAGGATCGTCAGACCTGTCCTCTCTTTGGCGATGGCGCTGCTGCTGTATTACTGGAGGCTACTGAGGAGGAGAACATCGGACTGATGGATTCTTACCTACGTACTGACGGCCTTGGCCTGCCCTTCCTCCACATGAAGGCTGGCGGCTCAGTATGTCCCCCGAGTTATTTCACCATCGACCACCGTATGCACTTCACCTATCAGGAAGGTCGCACCGTGTTCCGATATGCCGTGACTAACATGAGCGACGACTGCGCCCTCATTGCCGAACGCAACGGACTGAACAAGGACAACATCGACTGGGTGGTACCTCATCAGGCCAACCTGCGTATCATTGAGGCTGTGGCCAAGCGACTGGAGATGCCCATGGAAAAAGTGATGGTCAACATCGAACGCTACGGTAACACGTCAGCAGCCACCATCCCCTTGGCACTCTGGGAGTATGAGCCCATGTTGAAGAAAGGCGACAACATCATCATGACAGCCTTTGGTGCAGGCTTCGTTCATGGAGCCAACTATCTGAAGTGGGCGTATGATGGGAAGTGAGAAATAGTTGTTGGAAGAAAATGCATAAAGCAGGATTCGTAAATATCGTTGGAAATCCTAACGTAGGTAAAAGTACGCTCATGAACCAATTGGTTGGTGAGCGTATTTCTATTGCCACCTTCAAAGCGCAGACTACGCGCCACCGTATTATGGGCATCGTCAACACTGACGAGATGCAAATCGTGTTCAGCGACACCCCTGGCGTGCTGAAACCGAACTACAAACTGCAGGAGTCGATGCTCGCCTTCTCTGAGTCGGCCCTCAAGGATGCCGACGTACTGCTCTACGTCACCGATGTAGTGGAGAACCCAGAGAAGAACATGGACTTCCTGGAGAAAGTGCAGAAGATGACGATTCCTGTATTGCTACTCATCAACAAGATTGACAGCCTCACCCCCGACTCCTCTCCCAAAGGCGAGGGGAGTAGTCAGTTTAAACTTGCAGAAATCGTTGAGAAGTGGCACACCCTGCTGCCTAATGCAGAGATTCTCCCCATCTCGGCGAAGAACAAGTTTGGCACCGACCTGCTGCTCAAACGCATTCAGGAACTGTTACCTGAAAGTCCTGCCTTTTTTGACAAGGATCAGTTAACAGACAAACCCGCCCGTTTCTTTGTATCGGAAATCATCCGCGAGAAAATCCTGCTCTACTACGACAAGGAGATTCCCTATTCTGTCGAGGTTGTGGTGGAACGCTTTAAGGAGGACGACCGTCAGATTCACATCAATGCAGTCATTTATGTTGAGCGTGATTCACAGAAAGGCATCATCATCGGACATCAGGGTATTGCCCTGAAGAAAGTCTCTACCGAAGCCCGCAAGGCATTGGAGAAGTTCTTCGATAAGCACATCTATCTAGAGATATTCGTCAAGGTTGACAAAGACTGGCGATCATCGAAACGCGAACTGGACAACTTCGGATATAATCCAGAGTGACACTAACAAAAAATCCGAAACAATGTCGTGTTTCGGATTTTTTTTGTATCTTTGCACCAAAATAATGCATTATGGGAAATTTAGTAGCCATCGTAGGACGCCCCAATGTAGGGAAATCCACTTTATTTAACAGACTGACCAACTCCCGCCAGGCCATCGTAAGCGACGAGGCTGGCACCACTCGTGACCGCCAATACGGCAAATGCGAATGGACAGGAAGGGAGTTCTCTGTAGTAGACACTGGCGGATGGGTGGTCAATAGTGACGACATCTTTGAGGAGGAGATCCGCAAACAGGTGCTCATAGCCACTGAGGAAGCCGACCTAGTGCTCTTCCTCTGCGACATCAAGAATGGCGTGACCGACTGGGATATGGACGTGGCCCTCATCCTGCGAAGGGCGAAACTGCCCGTGCTGCTCGTAGCCAACAAAGCCGATGACGGCAAGGACTTGTATGGCCAGTATGATTTTTACAAACTGGGACTAGGTGACCCTTATTGCATTAGTGCTGCTACAGGCAGTGGCACTGGCGACCTGTTGGACAAGGTTCTGGAACTGCTTCCTGAAAAGCAGAAAGACGACTTGGAGGAGGGCATCCCCCGTTTCGCCGTAGTAGGCCGTCCAAACGCCGGCAAGTCGAGCATTATCAACGCTTTCATTGGCGAAGAACGTAATATCGTGACAGAGATTGCAGGCACGACACGTGACTCCATCTATACACGATATGACAAGTTCGGCTTCGACTTCTACCTGGTCGATACAGCGGGCATCCGCCGTAAGAACAAGGTATCTGAAGATCTGGAGTTCTATAGCGTGATGCGCTCTATCCGTGCCATTGAGAATAGCGATGTCTGTATCTTGATGATTGATGCCACCCGAGGCATTGAGGCACAGGACATGAATATCTTCCAACTTATTCAGAAGAACAACAAGTCATTGGTGGTAGTGGTCAATAAGTGGGATTTGGTGGAAGACAAGTCGCAGGTGGTCATCGACACCTTCGAGAATGCCATCCGCGAGCGAATGGCTCCCTTCAGGGATTTCCCCATCATCTTTGCCTCGGCTCTGACCAAACAGCGCATCTTTAAGGTGCTGGAGACTGCCAAGGAGGTCTATCTGCACCGTAAGATCAAGATCGGTACCAGCAAACTCAATGAGGTGATGCTGCCCATCATCGAGGCCACACCACCGCCCAGCATTAAGGGTAAATACATTAAGATTAAATATGTGAGCCAGGTGCCTGACACTCAGATTCCCACCTTTGTGTTCTACGCCAACCTGCCGCAATATGTCAAGGAGCCCTATCGTCGCTTCCTGGAGAACCAACTCCGTATGCACTGGACGCTGACAGGTTCGCCTATTAATGTGTTTATCCGACAGAAATGAGGCAAGCAACCATTCTTCTCACAGCCATCAGTTCCCTGTTGCTCCTTGCGGCCTGCAGCAAGCCGACACCAGAGCAACAGGCCATCAACACGGTTCTGGAGAGTTACGAGGGACTGTTGCAGGGCGACTACGAGACATTCCTCAACAACCGTGCCGGCATGGACAGCATCCCTGACAGTTACCGCGAGCAGTTGCTGGTGTCCTACAAGCAGTTCATTGCTCAACAGCGAAAGGCACATGAAGACATTGTCGAACTCCAACACATACGCACAGAGTTAGACTCCATCCAACATCTCATGTTAGTCTATCTACAGGTCATCTATGCCGACAGCGCCAAAGAAGAAATCGTCGTCCCCATGATTGAGAACGACGAAGGTATGTGGAAGATGAAATGAATTGTGTTCCTATATTCCTCAGACCTCTATCAGGGTTCTGTTAGGAATTCTGGACGGAATTCGAAATGCATGGTATCATAGTGATACCAACGCCCCCCCCAGATAAATCCATGATTCTCGAAGATACGAACAATACCTTCTGGTACGCGATTCTCGTATTTCAGACTATCGGTCTCTGAAGCACCTTTATTGGACCAGAGCCAATAGTTAGACAAAGACGTATTAATATCGATAGCGATACCATAACTATGGGCACTTAACCGCTTGGCACCACGAACAGGGCGCCAATAGAATGTTGAACTCTCTTTCATATACTTTAGGAAGTCTGGATGCTGTTGCATCTCACGGGCTACAGCCCGCAGACTATCTGAAGCGCCATTCACTTTAGCAAAAGGCAACTGCTGGCCAAACCAGTCCACCCGTTCCATCTGGCGCTCCACCTCTGCGGCACTATGCCCATACATTGCCTTAAACAATGATTCACAGCGTGAACGTCCTGCATCAGCCAAATATGCCGGTTTGTCTGCCGTACGATCGTAAGTCATAGAAAACATATCTTCAGGGTCAGAGTTGTCCAGCATTGTCACATAGTCCTTTTCTTCACCGTCATCATAGACAATTGATGTTCCATCGGCCATCTGCAAGGCCCAGTTCTCATAGCCAACAACTTGTTGAGGGTACACCTTCATCAATATTTTCACACCAAGAGGCACTGTATCAACAACTTCTTCTGATACCAAAGTGGAATCATCTTCCGATGCCGATTCCTGTCCATTTGTCTCGGATGGTCTTCCCATACAATTTAGGAAAAGAAGCCCCAGCATACACGTCAAAAAAATCTTACTCATAAGCTTTTATTAATTCTATATTTTTAAGTTCAGTATCAGTCAAGAAAGATGACACATCTGTATACCGTCCATTATACCAAGACTTACCTTTGAAATAATTTCTTATCTCAACATTTTTTTGGAAGATATAGCCATGACGTGCAAAAATCCAATTACGCATAATACTCAGTTCCCAACGTGACTTACCTGCCACATCATCATATGTCAGCAATCGCTGGCATACATAATCATATTCTGTATCGCTATTGTTGGAAATGGGCTCGTTAGGTTCGTCATAGGTACGTTCTCTAGCAGGCTCGTCATAGGTTTGCTCCTCGAACGCGGGTTCCTCATAGGTTGACTCTTGTATTGGATAATCAGGTTCAACTATTTGAGGAGTAGGTTGTTCCCACTGACTAGTCTCACGAGATTTTGACATATCATTGATAATGAATCCCACCAAGGCAATACCCACCAACAGCAGGAACACGCCAATAACAGCCCCCAAGATAATCCAAGGGGTCTTCGACTTTTTCTGTGGAGTCAATGGCATACGGGGGTTGGACGAAGCCATCCTCGTCGGATTCTGATGAGCAGAAGCCATCTGTGTGGCCTGCGAAGGAGTAGAAGCCATCTGAGTGGCTTGTGAAGGAGCAGTAGGAGCAGAAGCCATGCGTGTCGAATCAGAAACGTGCCCCTGTAAGAAACTGCGCACATCTGCCACAGACTGAGGCCGCTTGTTGCGATTGGGTTCCATCATCCACTGTATCAGTTGCTGCATCCGATTACTGCTACCAGAAGGGAACTCGAAGGCGTCACCGTCCTGTATCTCCGACACCGAAGGGGGTGTCTTCATTGTCAACAGGTTATACATGGTAGCACCCAAGGCATACAGGTCTGTCCATGGTCCCATCTTAGTGGTACTCGACTCTATCTGCTCTGTAGGCGCAAAGCCTGGTGTGTAGCAAAGACCTGTTGATGTTGACAGCGAGTGTCCGTTGGCATCATGGAACTGTTTGCTGGCTCCAAAATCAATCAGCACAGCCCGTCCATTTCTGTCGGTCATGATATTACCAGGCTTCAGGTCGAGATGCCATATATTCTCCTGATGGATCGCATCAAGGGCATCGAGCACCTGATCAGTAAAGTCCATCACTTCCTGCTCCGTGAAAGGATGTCCCTGCTTACGCATCTGAGCCGACAGCGACTCCCCATCCAGAAAGTCCATCACATAGTAGGCAGTACCATTTTCTTCAAAGAGATCATGCACACGAACCACATGTGGATTGTCCAGTTTGCGAAGCCGTAAGGCCTCCTTATGGAACTTATCCTTCTGTAACTTGAACTCTTCAGAATTAACGGCATTGCTCACGCTGACCTTTTGCGTTGCTTCATCACGCTCGTTCACCCCACGGAGATAGAACTCCTTAAGGGCAAAGACCTCGTTAAAAGTCACATTCGTAATACGATAGGTGTTGCCAAAACCGCCTGAAGCCAGATGTGCCTCAACGCGATATTTCCCACCCTGAAGAGTGGCACCTATAGGCAATAGGAAATCTTTTTCTTCCATAGACCATATCTGTTTTATTGAGCCTTGACCGTATAGGTCTTGCCAGGCTTCGTCTCTATATCATACTCATAAACCTTCCGTACGGGCAGGGGTGAGAAGTCTTTCAGTTCCTTCGACTGCAAAGGATCCTTAATAGAAGCAGGCTTCAGCAAGTCATTAGGACAGTCACCATCTGCAACCCTCAGACCATTACCTGTCAGGGGCACATAGGAGCGCAGACGAAGTTTTCCGCCAATGGTAGAACGGATGGAGGCCTCACGCAGCCGTCCCCCACTCCACTGTTCATTGACGACAAATCCGCCACGGGTACGCAAGCCCCTGACATCGCCCTCCCTCCACTCGTTGGGCAGGGCAGGCAACAGGTGTACAGCACCATCGTGACTCTGTATCAACATCTCGCAGATGCCTGCAGAGACACCAAAGTTACCGTCTATCTGGAATGGCGGATGTGCATCGAAGAGATTCGGATAGGTGCGTCCGCTAGGATACTGTCCTGCCTGACCATCGGAAGGCAGCAGATGAAGCATGTTCTTGATGATGCGGAAAGCATGGTTACCGTCAAGCATACGTGCCCAAAAGTTCGTCTTCCAACCCAGGCTCCATCCCGTAGCCATATCGCCACGCTGGTTCAGCGTGTTAGCAGCGGCAGTAAACAGTTCAGGGTGCGTATAGGGTGATATCTGGTTTGAAGGATAGAGACCGTAGAGGTGAGAGATATGACGGTGTTCATCCTTCGGATCATCGGCATCGATAATCCATTCCTGCAACTGGCCGTAGCGACCAATCTGCATGGGAGGAAGTTTTGAGAGTTGAGATTTGAGGCTTGAGATTTGAGATTGATCCTTACCCAGAACATTGGCGGCTTCAATGGTTTGCGAGAGCACGTCGAAGGCAATCTGATTGTCCATTGTGGAGCCTGCAGTAACATTAGTTCCCTTGCCACGCGGCCCATGCTCAGGCGAGACGGTAGGCACCGTCATGACCCATCCTGCCGCCTCCTTGACTGCGCCATTGGCAGGATACTCCTGCATATAGTCCGCCAGGAAATCAGCGGCCCCCTTCATCACAGGATAGTATGACTCCAGGAACTGCTTGTCGCCCGTAAAGAGATAGTGCTGCCAGATATGTGTGGTGAGCCAGGCACCGCCCGTTGGGAACATCCCCCAAGGTGTACCGTCCACAGGCCCTGCAATACGCCACAGGTCGGTATTGTGATGGGCCACCCATCCGTTGCAGTTATACATGGTGCGAGCCGTCTTGGCACCTGTGACGCTGAGGTCGCGAACCATCGAGAAGAAGGGCTGTTGCGTCTCAGCCAGATTACCCACCAGGGCAGGCCAGTAGTTCATCTCGGCATTGATGTTGATAGTGTACTTCGAGTCCCATGGGGCATTCATCTTGTCGTTCCATACGCCCTGCAGGTTAGCAGGCTGTCCGCCAGGCTGACTCGACGAGATGAGCAGGTAACGGCCATACTGCATCATCAAGGAAACGAGATCAAGATCCAGTTGAGTATCGGGAGCATTATTCTCAAAGGCAGCCAGTCGCTTGTCGGTCTCCAGAAGCGACGCATCGGTCCTGGGGAGTGTCAGGCTGACGCGGTTATACTGCTCCTGGTATTTCCTGACGTGGGCGGCCAGCAACTGCTTATAGGGCTTGCCCTTGACACTGGCCAGCGTCTCGTTGTTTTTCTTCACGGGGTTGCCGCTGATGTCCTTGTAGTTCACGAAGTTGGTGGCGGCAGTGATATAGAGGGTGGCGATAGTGGCATCGTCGATGCTCAACTTGTCGGCGCCGCGTTTCACCTCACCGTCGGTCTCAACCATAATGCGACACTCGGCTTTCAGTCCGGCCTTAATGCCCTCCTGTTCAACACCATCGACCACAGCGGCCAATTCATTGACTTTTCCACTGATGCCTTCATGCTCAGACACCGTAAAGACATTCTTCTGCAACTGAGAAGTGAACTCCATATCAAACTCCAGTTCGCCTTTCTTCGAAGCGGTCAACTGCACGACAATCACATTGTCAGCCTGCGAAGCAAAGACCTTACGCTCGTACCTCACACCATTATATATATAAGAGGTGGTGGCTGTGGCATCGCCCAGATTCAAGGCTCGCTCATAGCCTGTCACATCCTTGTGTCCCAACAGGATTTTCAGACTTCCCAGTGGCAGGTAGCGCATGCCGTGAGGACCTGGAATGAAATGACTGTCGATGAGTTTAGCAGCCTCGCCCTCCTTACCTTCAAAAATAAGACGGCGCACCTCTGGCAATGCCTGCAGCGATTCCGTAGCGTCGTTATTATGAGGCGAACCGCTCCAGAAGGTCTCCTCGTTCAGTTGGATCTCCTCTATGTCAGTTCCGCCATATACCATTGCTCCCAGATGGCTGTTGCCAATGGGCAGGGCTTCCAGCCAGTGGCTGGCCGGACGGGCATACCATAAACGATGACTCTGTGCACTCAAGGTCTGGCACAACAGGGTCAGCAAAGCGATAACTATCAGTTTTTGCTTCATCATGTAGGTTTTTAGTGTATTTGTATTGGATAATTCTATTATGTCTGCTTGATGCCGTGTGTCAGGTCTTAGGGTGATATGGAATTTTCATGAGGATGAGTCCGATGATAATCCAGATGATTTCCCTCACACGACAGATGATGCTCACGAAGATGCCCAGGGCTGCCGACAGTCCCAGAGCAGCGATGGAGATGACGAATCCGCCCTCCTGCACACCCAGTTGCATGGGCAGGAAGCCGATGATATTGGCAAACAGGGTGGTAAAGGCCACGATGAGAATAGAGTGCAGGTAGGTGAGTATCAGTCCTGTGGTATCGCCTCCGCAATCGACGCCAAAGAGTAAGAGCATGAAGAACACCTCTGAACTCTGCACCACGCGTGAGAAATATTCCAGCACGAGACTCTCATAGAACGCACGCTTGTGGGTCTTATGCAGCGAGGCAATCTGGGCATCCACCTTTTTCAGCGACTCTGTATGACGCTCCAAGAAGCGGTTGCTCCAGCCTTTCAGTCCTGGAATCTTACCTATCCAGCGGATGGTCTTCACCACCAGTCCGTTACGATAGCCTTTCGAAAAGAGGTAGAATGCCAGCAGGCACACGCCGACAATGATGCCCAGGATGACTCCTATGGGCACCGTCAAGGGCAGGTCGCCGACAAGAGCCAACGCCACATAGAGGAATACGGAAATGAACCAGAACCAGAAGTGGGCAAAGATATGCATCATGGCATAAAGAATGACCGATGATGCCGCATGGTCCTGACTGATATTCTTCGACAGTTCGATGATGCGATAAGGCTCACCACCCAGTCCTCCCACCGGTGTGGCATAGTTCAATGCATAGCCAGTGATGGTGAGACGATAGACACGCATGAAACTGACATGCTCATCAGGGTCTTTTGTACTTCGGATGACACACCACCACGCCCAGGCGTTGATGCCATAAATAATGATCCACACCCCTACGATAGGCAGAAGCCAGTAGCCTGCGTGACACAGGTGATCCCACAGTTCCACGAAACTGACGTCGAAGGTGAACATCATGACTACGACCATCACCACGCCCAGTACGAAGAATACGTTGTTGACCCTTTGCTTAGTCCACTTCATTCTGAATTGAGAATTGAGAGTTGAGAATTGTGAATTGTCAATTGTGAATTACAAACTGTCGGCGATCTTCTTGCAGAACGCCTCGTGGCGATGAACGACATACCACGACAAGAACAGCATCACGATGATTTCGAAGACGAACATCTCGGCAGGCAGATCCAGCAGACAGAACAGGATGAGGTAAGCCGTACGGAAGTTGAACACCAGCATGAAGACATACTTCAACAGCGACTTTGAGTTTCGATGGAACTCATCACGCACCGACTGGGGGAAATTCTCCGTAGCACCATACTTCTCTCGCAGCAATGACATCATACGCTGGAACTGCGGTGTGAGTTGCTCCTGGTTCTTCGTGTAGCCCACATAGTTCTTCTGGAACAGTTTCTCAATGAAGTTGTCCTTCCATGTCAGCCTTTCGTATTTTTCTTCCTGAGCCTTCGAGTTGTCCAGTTCGGCCCCCTTTTCTCCCTTCAGAAAGAAGAGGTGGGTCTGTATGTAATAGTCAGCGATGCGCTGTGGACGAGCCAGTCCCCAGACACCTGCAATAACGGCCAGCAGTAAGACGATACCCGTAGCAACAGCCAGCACATACGGCTGTTTGTCGTCGAGCCCCAGCAACCCGAATTCTATGTCGTGATGGATATAGAAACGGTACACCAGTCCCAGATAGATGGGGAAATACCACACAAATCCAGCGGCTCCGTCGAGGATACGTCCCAGCGGACTCTTCTTACCTGTCATACGTGCCAACTGGCCGTCAGTATTGTCGAGGATATCGGCAACAAACAGCATCAGCAGGGCTATCAGATTGTATATGACGCCCCACATCCCCTCATAGTAGAAACTACCGTGTGCAAAGAACCAGGTGCTACCGGCTCCGATGAACATCGACGCGATAGTGACTGTGTTGGGATGGATGCCCAGTTTGGCAAAGAACACGGCCCAGTAGTATGTGAAGGGCCTCACGATATGATAGTCGACCCAGTCCTCCGTTTCTGCCGACTTCAGGCTTGCATATACCTTCTCATTCATAGATTCAACACATCATTATTTCAGGGTAATCTTGAAGGTGTCCAGTGCTTCAGCCAGCACTACAAAGAAGTCGTCGATGTCCTTCACATCAATCGTACCCAGGGCACACAGGCGGAAGGTGTTCGTGGTGGAAATCTTGCCAGGATAGATGGTGAAACCACGCTCGTAGCAGTAGTCGTGCACCTTCTCGAAACTCCAGTTGGGATCATCGGGATATTTCACCGATACCACCAGGCCTGACTCTATCTTCGGATCAATGACAGTCTCAAAGCCCATTGCCGTCACACCCTTGCGGATTGCCTCATAGACACGGCGATGACGGGCAAACTTCTCCTTCTCACCTACCTCGAAATATTCCTTCAGGGCCTGTATGGTGGCATAAATGGTCTGCACAGGCGGTGTGAAGTGCATCTCACCCGTTTTTTCGAAATACTCATACTGCAGGTAGAGGTTGCAATAGTATGAACGGGTGGGATAATTCTTCGATGCCTTGATGATGTCAGTCTTGCCGATGATGAACGACAGGCCCGACATAGCCATCAGTCCCTTCTGGGCAGATGCCATACAGAAGTCTACGTTGTCCTTCACCACGTCGAGGGGAATCATACCCAGCGTCGAGGTGGTATCGCTCACGAAGATGGCTCCATGCTGATGGGCCAGGGCACCGATCTCACGAATCGGGTTGAGCACGCCAGTACCCGTCTCGTGATGGCAGCAATAGACCATCGCCACATCGGGATTATCGTTCAGCGCCTGCTCGACAGCCTTCAGGTCGGGCTGTTCATAGACACTCGACTTCAGGTCGATGTGGGGGATGTGGTACATCTGGCACACCTCGACGGCACGCGAGTTATAGGCACCGTTGTTCACAACGAGCACCTTCTTTCCCTCAGGCACGAGCGAGTTGATGCACACGTCGATATTGATGGTTCCCGATCCGCAGAACAGCACCGATGTGTACTGGTCCTCTGGGGCATGTACCACTTTCAGCAGGTCACTTCGCAAGCCTTTCATCAGGCCGGCAAACTCCTTTTCACGGGGACAAATATCAGGAACGACCTGAGCCATCTTCACCGTATCGGTTGTCGTGGCGGGTCCTGGATTCAACAAGACATTTCTCTTTATCTGCATTTTTTCCATTTTTTATCTTTTTACTATTTCATCCTTATTACTTCAAAAACGGCAGGATGTGCTCTTCAGCATACGCCAGGTCGTCTGGGTCGTCAATCTCGTACCATTTCAATCCGTCGACCTTCAGCACATAGACCTTACGCAGCGTCTGCGACATCGTAAGCAACTGGTACTCATAGCCCAGTTTGGGCTGTGCGTCCACCTTCTTGGCGTAATCCTCACACATCAGCCTGTAGAAACTGCCTGACAATTTGTGGATGCCCACCAGTTCGCCCTTGGCATCGAGGTCGGTCTCCACCGTCGAACAACGAGTCAGCCGATGCTCAGCATCATATTCCACATAATACTGGTCCTGGAACTTCGTCACTGGTGTGATGAGCATCACGTCAGGCTCGGCACATTCCATCAACGAGGTGATGGCTTTCCGTTCGAACACGAGGTCCGATTCCAGCAGCAGGAAGTCGTCGCTGCCAATCGTCTCACGACAGTTCCATAGTGTGTACATGCTGTTAGTCTCAGCATAGCGGGGCGAGAAGACGCACTCTATCTGGGGATACTGTTGCTGCAAAGCCTCATAGCGCTCCTTGTGGTATCCCGTTCCAATGATGATACGTTCAATGCCACAGGCAACCAGTGTCTGTATGCTGCGCTCCACCATCGAGATGCCACCACACTCCACGAATCCCTTGGGAATCTTCTCTGTATATTGGCCGAAGCGGGTACCCATGCCCGCTGCCATAATGACTGCTGTCTTTAACATATAATTCTTAACTCTTAATCGCAGCGAAGCGAGAACAACTCTTAATTCTTAATCGCAGCGAAGCGAGAATAATTCTTAATTCTAAACTCTTAATTCTTAATTCTCACTAAGGAACTTCATCAGAGCCTCCTTGTTCTGGATGGGAGTCGTCGTAGGACGTCCCAAGTCCTTCCTATTGCCCTTCCGTACACGAATCTCCAAAAATATTGGATATTCGTTAATTGACAATTGAGAATTGATAATTGACAATTGTTTCTTCAGTTCCTCTTTATTATCAACGCTGATGACTTGTTTGTACCCAACAGCCTTTGCAACGGCAGGCAGGTCGATAGAGAGGCCTACCGTGGGCTGTCCGCCTACAGAGTCGTGGGCACCGTTGTTGAACACCACATGCACGTAGTTCTTGGGCTGCATGCTGGCCGTAATAGCCATGTTGCCCATGTGCATGATGGAGGCGCCGTCTCCGTCGAAGCAGAACACGGGGCGACTGGGCTGCTGCAAGGCGATGCCCAGTGCTATCTGTGAGGCGTGGCCCATCGAGCCCACCGTCAGGAAGTCGTGCTGATGGCCCTCACCCCTGCGCTCACGTATCTCGAACAATTCACGCGAGATCATGCCTGTGGTAGACACCACAGCGGCATTCTCGGGCAGAGCCTCGACAACCGTCTCGATGGCTTCCTCACGCGAAAGTGTCAGTCCGCTGTCCACCTTGTTCTGCAGTACGTAGGCATCGAAGGTGTCCTTCTCGATGACCAGTGCATAGCACTCCTTCGTCTGCTGCATATAGTCCACAGCCACCTTCACCTGTTTGGCAGCCTGTTCCTCGTCCTTGCTCAGCACGGTGTAGTTGATACCCATCGTGTTCAGCAGTCCTGTGGTCACCTTGCCTTGCTTCACATGCTGTGGCTCGTCGTGCACGCCAGGTCTTCCGCGCCAGCCTATCAGCAGCAGCACAGGGATGTTGTACACTTCCTTGTCAGTCAGCGAGGCCAGCGGGTTGATGATGTTACCCTCTCCGGAGTTCTGCATATAGACCACGGGGATGCGTCCCGTAGCCAAGTGATAGCCGGCAGCGATGCCCATGGCTCCGCCTTCGTTGGCAGCGATGATATTCTGCTCGTGTGGCAGTGTGTCTGTGATATAGGCACAGATATTCTTCAACAGCGAGTCGGGCACGCCTGCGAAGAAGTCGATGCCCTGCTCACGAAGTTTTCCTATAAAGAAATCAGGTCTGATCATAACTTTCAGGTTTGAGGTTTGAGATTTGAGATTTAGCCTGCGGCGGTAGCGAATTTTTCACTCTTCACTTTTCACTTTTCCCTTCCAATGGCGGTAGCGAATTTTTCACTCTTCACTTTTCACTTTTCCCTTTCAATTCTTTTTCGTTCCTGGAATCAGGTTAAGTATCTGCTTGATAGGCATGCAGTACTGCTCGGAAGCCTCCAGACTGCGACTGTGCTCCAGAATGCTCTCAGCACACTTCACCATAGCGGGATAGGCCGAGCGCAGCATGTGGTTGGCATAGATTACGATGTTGATGCCCCACCCTGCCAGTTCCTCTTCCGTAAACTGGTTGTATGTCGTCGGCACGGCGACGATGGGCGTGTGATCGTCTGTCTCGCGGAAGCGCTGGCAGAACTCCTTGATATCCTCACCGCTCTTGTCCTTCGAGTGGATCATGATGCCGTCGGCACCAGCAGCCACATAGGCATGACAGCGCTCCAGGGCATCGTCCACCGACTTACCAGCGATAAGGCTCTCACAACGTGAGATGATCATGAAGTCACGGGTGATCTGTGCGTCCTTGCCAGCCTTGATCTTGTTGCAGAAGCCCTCGATGGTGTCCTGTGTCTGCACAGCATCGGTGCCGAACAGCGAGTTCTGCTTCAGGCCTACCTTGTCTTCGATGATGACGGCAGAGATGCCCAGACGCTCCAGGGTGCGCACGGTGAATACGAAGTGCTCCAGTTTGCCACCCGTGTCACCATCATAGATGACGGGCTTGGTGGTCACCTCCAGCGTGTCGTTCAGGTCGTGCAGACGGGTTGTCAGGTCCACGGCCTCTATGTCGGGCTTACCCTTAGATGTAGAGTCAGTCAAAGAACTTGCCCACATGCCGTCGAACTCACGATGCTGGCCGTTCACCTCCACCGAGGTATGCTCAGCAATGAGACCTGTTAAGCCATTATGGGATTCCAAAATGCGCACAACTGGCTTTGCTGAAATCAATCTGCGAAGTGAGGCTAATCGAGCCTGAGGGGTAACTCCCAATGAATCGATTTCTTCTTTCAGGCCAGATGCAGAAATTCCCTTGGTATAAGGAATCTCTATCACCTCTCCACCAAGTTTCTCCATCGTCTTGAACACCTCGTCGCGGATATACTTGTCAGGTCCGTAGAGCCAGTCGTCGCCATGAATGATATAGTCAGGTTTGTACTTCAGCAGGTTGGGCACGTAACTCCAGTCGTCCTGTGGCACGATGGTGCTCACGCCCTTGATGTTCTCAATCACATTCTTACGCTGTTCATAGGTCAGATAAGGCAGGCGCTTGTGCGTCGCAATAGCCTTATCGGTAAAGAGGCCGATCATCACGTTGCCATACTTGGCACCCTCGTTGATGATGTTGATCAGACCCGGATGCATGATGTCGCCTATCATTCCCAGATAGACCGTCTTCTTTGAGTTTTCCATTATATGTCTTTTAACTTTTTAACCTTTCAACTTTTTTATCTTCTAAGACGCTGCAAAGTTAATCATTTTTTTCCGAACAGCGGTGTCATTTTGCAAATAATTCTCTCTCAGGCCCTTTTTCGCCCCCCATGTCGGCCTCTAAGCAAAATAATTGCCGATATATTTGGCCGTCTCGATTATTATCCGTACCTTTGGACACCAAACTAAACTATCATTTGATATGATATTAACCTAACACGGTTCGTTATGAAAGAGAAAGAAGGAACAAACCTCAGCCGCCGCGATTTTCTGCGTCGGTTAGGCATAGGAGCAGGATCGGCTATGGCCATGATGGCACTTGAGCCGCTGAATATGCTTGCCCAGGAGAATACATCGGCAGGCAAGGACGACAAGCCTGATACCAATCGCATGACCTACCGTGTGCAGCATGGGTCTGGCGAGCAGATATCGCTGCTTGGCTTCGGCATGATGCGACTGCCTGATGATCAGGAGAAGGTGAACGCGCTGGTAGACTATGCCATCGCGCATGGCGTGAACTATTTCGACACAGCCCCCATGTATATGGGCGGACAGTCGGAGGTACTCACAGGCAATGCGCTCTCACGTTTCCCGCGTGAGAAGTTTTTCGTGGCCACGAAGATGTCGAACCAGAATCGCCGGCTGTGGAGTTTCGATGACTCGAAACGCATGTACGAAAACTCACTGGAACGTCTGAAGGTTGACTATATTGACTATTACCTTCTGCACAGCATCGGCGGGGGCATGGAGACACTGAAAGGGCGTTTTCTTGACAATGGTGTGCTCGACTTCCTGCTGAAGGAACGTGAAGCGGGGCGCATCAAGCACCTTGGCTTCTCGTATCACGGTGATGTGCGCGACTTCGACTGGCTGCTGGACCGTCAGGAGGAGTACCACTGGGACTTCTGCCAGATACAGATGAACTACCTCGACTGGCGACATGCCTCCATCCGTCAGGGACGCAGGCATGATGCTGATGCTGAGTACCTGTACGACAAGTGCAAGAAGGCTGGCGTGCAATGTGTCATCATGGAACCGTTGCGAGGCGGTGCCCTGGCCAAGGTGTCTGATGACGTGGAGAAGCAACTGAAGGCTCAGAGACCCGACGACCAGCCTGCCCGCTGGGCTTTCCGCTGGGTTGGCTCGCACTCCAACATCCTGACCGCGCTGAGCGGCATGAACAGGATGGATCACCTGATGGAGAACGTGGAGACGTTCTCTCCCCTCGATCCCTGTACGGATGCCGAGAATGCGCTGCTGGAGAAGATTGCCGACGAGATGGCTGGCGTGCCCACCATTCCGTGCACCACCTGTGCCTACTGCATGCCGTGCCCCTACGGTGTCGATATTCCTGCCAACTTCGCCTACTACAACGAGGCGGTCAATGCCAAGGTGCTGCCCCTACCCGACCGCTCCTCTGCCGACTATGCCAGTCGCAAGCAGCAGTTCACCAAGGGCTATCGCAAGGCATTGCCTGACCAGAAGACATGGGCGCATTGCTGTCAGGACTGCGAGGAGTGCCTGTCGAAGTGTCCTCAGCAGATCCGCATCCCCAACCAAATGGCCCGCATCGTGGAGACGCTTAGGAGATAAGGGTTATTGGTTATGGGTTCTTGCGTCCCTTCGGTAGCAAGCGGCCTTTGGCCGAGCGATAGGTTATTGAATTTTGGTTTCACAACCTAAACGCATACGTCTGCGACTCATCCGTTATCAGGAACGTGCCGCTGTCGGTATATGACACATGGTCCGGATGGAAAGTGAGACCTTTCAGTTTTGCTTCCACATTCGAAGGAATATTGTCGTAGTAGATTCCGTTCTGACATACCACGCATATGCCTAAGTTAGTGATGCAGACATCCTTGATCTTACCGTATTTTTCCATAGCGGTAGTCATGTTTGAATGGTCGCTGCTGTTCGAGGCAAAGAAATGCTCATCGGTCACAATGGCGAAGTCACCGTTTTCGCTGATCGACACGGCGAGTATCTCCTCTGCGTTGGCATTGAATTCATTCAGTTTCGTCTTCATCTGGTCAGGCACATAGCCGTACCAGGCATTGCGTTCATAGACCACGCAATAGTAGCCGGAATGAGTCAATGCAACGGAACTGATCCTCTCGTTTATGCTTTTGATCTTGTCGCTGAAATTGGTGGGAAGTGACATCATGAAGGCCCCATTGTTTTCGTAGATGACGACCCCCTCTCCATTTTCCGTGATAGCGCCCAAACGGCATTTCTCGTTTTCCTCTATCTGGGACACGATATAATCCAAGGCCTTGGCATTGTCGGTATAATCACGCGACGTGCCACTCACTTCCCACACGATAGGAGCGCCCGCCTGGGTGATATCCACTCGCTGCTCCTTGTCGCCGGCCGTGATGATGAAAAAGTCCGTACGCTCTTCGTGGCTCGTGTTCTCGTCGATGCGAACCTCCAACTGGTTGCCATCCTGCGTGAGATGTCCCCAGGAATCGGCATCCGTGCTTATCCACCAACTGCCGCTCGTCCCCACGATGATTGTCTGAGTTCCGCCTCCCGATTCAAAATAGAGTTCATCGTCCGAAACGGTAAGATAGGTATCTCCTGAGACAAACACGGGTGGCTCTTCATCGCCTCCACGGCCGCGTAAGTGCGTCCAGACCACGGCGCCAATGACACACAGGGCGATGAGGCCCAGGGCACCTATGCCCAGGCATCCGAAGAGCAGGGCAATCATGCCCGAATTCTTCTTTGCTACAGGACGGGGAGCAGGGCCAGGACCCGCTGGTTTCCTGACAGGGCCCGAGGCCAGACGGGTTTCTGCCGAGTCCGTGTCCGGCGTTGGGGTTGGATCGGGGGTTGGATCAGGTGTTGGATCGCCCATGGGCGGCATCTCTCTTTCATTCATCTCGTTCATCATATTATTAATTTATCATTTTCCACTCTTCAATCCTACGGGTCTTTGTGGAGAAGTTGATGCCAATCCTGAAAAGGTGGCGCTGGTCATGCTCGAAAGGTTTGGCATATTGTTTCTCCTCTATCTGCCGAAGAGCCTCGTCGGCACTTCTGTCAAGTTTGAATTCAAGGATGTATAGGTAGTTCTGCGTCTTGATGAGCATATCCATACGGCCGTCCGTAGTATGTCTTTCCACCTCGGTATAGAAGCCCATCATCTTGAAGATGACCCAGACAACATTTTGGAAATAGAGTTCTGCATTCCCTGTTATTTGATAATCGCCATCTGTGAAAAGCGATTCCAGACGTTGCATGAACTCCGTCGCCCTCCCCGCTTCAACGTCACGCACAAAATGGTTGATATAGAAAGCCGACTTGGGTTCTGGTATTGGCGTATAATAGGGAATCAGGAACCGCGTAAAGCCACGCTCCACTTCCTGATTGGGAAATCCCAGGTGGTAGGTTTCAAAACGCTCATCATAGTCCTTTATGGTCAGGTAGCCGCTCTGGTAGAGCAGGGGCAACGGATTGATGTCGTTGCTGTCAATGCTGCCCAGCAAATCGACAGTAACCTCCTCTTGCGTCAGGTCGGCCAGGTTGTAGTTGCTCTGTTTCAATGCATCGACAAGAATGGTTGGCGTGCCCGTCTCGAACCAGTAGTCCTTGAAGGCCTTGGCATCCAGCACATGGAGCAGGCTGAAGGGGTTATACATGCCCACGGTGGAATGCTCAAAGTGGTAACCGTCATAGTTCAGTTTCAACTTCTCGTAACAGGCATCCTTGCTCAGGCCGTTAGCCTCGGCCAATGACTCCACCTCAGCATCCAAGTTCTGACGGATTTCGGCCTCTGTGATACCACACAACCCGACATAGCGACGATCCATCGTAATGTCGGTCAGATTGTTCAGGTCGCTGAACACGCTGACCTTCGAAAACTTGGTAACACCCGTGAAGAATGCGAACCGGATGTAGCCATCCATCGACTTCTCCACGCCATAGAAAGCCTTCAGCGTGGCACGATAGTCGTCGTGCAACTCCTTGTTGCCAATGGCCTGCAGCAGCGGCTTGTCGTATTCATCTACCAGAATGACCACCTTCTGACCCGTCTTCTCGCAGGCACGACGTATGATGCCGGAAAAGCGTGTTGCCAAAGTGGTCTCGCCCTCTCCCTTGCCATATAGTTTTTCCCATTGGACCAGGTTGCTGTTCAAAATGTTGTCCAAAGCCTCTTGGGTCGTATATTTCTCTGCATTCAAGTCCAGATGTAGCACAGGATACGTCTTCCACTCCTGTTCCATTCCCTCAATAGCAAGTCCCATGAACAACTCACGCTTGCCCTGGAAATAAGCCTCCAACGTAGAGATGAGCAGACTCTTGCCAAAGCGGCGAGGACGACTAAGAAAATAGTAACTCCCGCCTTTGACAATCTGATACACCAATGCGGTCTTATCCATATAGAGATAGCCCTCATGACGTATCTTCTCAAAGTTCTGTATGCCCAATGGATATTTCATAAGTCACGGAATTTTCGGCAAAGATAAGTAATTTCCATGAAACAGCCAAACGAACGGCGTTATTTTGAATGTAACTGATGAATATGTCGTCATTTAGTTCCTTTTTCACACACCGCACGAACATTAAACTTATATCGCATGGTTGCCTGACGTACATTGACCATACTTTTATCCGATTCTTGCACCCACACGAGCATGAAGTCTATCTTTTTCCATTTCTGATTGAAACTGCCGCTCCATAGCCCGGCACCCTGGTCCGTGCGAAAGGCGCCACGATCATAGGCACCTATTGCCGGAACGAAGATGGATGCCCCGTTCTTGCCCGTCACCTTAAAGCCACGAACATTATTCCGGCTCTCTACTTCCCATGTACAATTCCCTTCCAGTTCCTTCAACTCGTCGCTTGTAGGCATACGCCAATCACCACCCATATTGGCCTTTGCCATATCTTTCGGCGAACCTACGATATCCCCCATGGCGTTCACGTCAAAGGGCATTTCTGCAGCATCTTTCTGGCCAGAAGGATCTCCCCACAGGAAATACTGGCCTGCATCCCACGGATTCTCAGCCCCTACGTTACACTCTGCCCAGTTAACACTCAGTCCTAAATCTACCGCCTTCGTTTGTCCTAACACGACATGACAGGAAAGGAGGCATAAGCATAAAGCCACTGTTTTCTTGATTCTGATTTGTACCATGATATTCTGATTTTTTAGTTACATAGATACATCTTTTGATTGCTGAAGTCGAAGACGGTGGGCATGGTGAAGAACTTCAGTCCCAGGAAGCCATATTCGTCCAGCGACTTGAAGCTATGCACCCCTACCGAGACGCCACTGTTCGTCTTGCCGCAGATGGTCAGCCTGTCGGCATAGAGCCCCTCGGCCACCACCTTGCCATTCTTGTCGCGGGCCGCCTGCAGCGTCACGCCGCTCTCTTTCAGCGCCGCCTGCACCGCCTCACGGCTTTTGTTCAGGAAGAGCAGCGAGGCATTACCCATGTCGGCGATGAAGTTGCCCTTGATGGTCACCTGCCGTCCCCCTACATCCATGCTCAGCCGCGTGTTGACGACGGGCATGCCCCATTTGTTGAAACTGATGTCAAAGGCCGTGGCATCCTTCGTCATGGCCTGCATGCTCTCGCGGCTAATCACCCTGAACTCGCTGTTTCCCAAGTCCATCCTGACGATGCTGCTGCTGTCAGCCGAATGGTGTAGCATGTGGATAGGCATCTTCAGGTCCGACTGCCCCTCCACTATCTTCACCGGTCCCTCGAAGTAGGCATCACCGATGCGCAGGCGAGCCTCGGCCGATGCCGTCACATTATACATTCCGTTCAGATAGCGTATCTTCTCGTCGCAGGCCTTTACTTCCATCTGCAGCGCCTCCTTATGAGCCTCATAGAAGGCATCGCCCATCATCAGCCCTGGCACGCCGCTCTCGAACATCAACTTCGCTTCGACGCCGTTCACCGTCGTCTCGATGAAGAAGTGTCCGTTCTCCTTCACCATCTTGAACACATGGTCCGTCTGTGCCGTCACCCGCTGTCCCAGCAGCAGTCCGACAATCACCATCACCACCAGTCTCATTCTTTCCATCTTTCCCTCTTTAATCATTTCACCTCTCGGGCCTTTCTGACGGAGTTAGCCACGTGATCGGGAGCATCGGACAGTCTGGTGAGCACGAGGCGCACAGTCTTGTCGCTCAGAGCACTGGAATGGCCGAGGTCGTCGAGGGCTGGGGTCCCGGCATACGTGACGGGTGCAACCACCAAGACCAGGGGATCCTTCACCTTCGCGCGACCATAGAACTCACGATAGACCACCAGGGTGTCAGCAGTCAGGTTGGCCACATAGCACGAATCGCTCTCTGGCATGAAAGAGAGCACACGGTCGGCATCCGACACGGTATAGGCGGTATCCGTCACCTCGACTCTCACCCTGGAGAATTCGTCGCCACGCACCACATAGACCGTGGCAGGACGGGGAGCATTCTTCTTCTTTTCGCTCATGGCAAAGGCATACATGACATACGCCGTGCAGGCCACGCCCGCCACGCCAATCAGATAGCAGAAATAGCGCATCCAGGGCTTCACGCCGTCTATATGGCCCTTCTGCAGCATGTCCTGCAAACCAATTTCCGACGCCTTCCACGACATGAGGCCCGACAGCACGATCAAGACAACCATCAGCGGATAGCGCAGCACCGCCCAGTCGGGCAGGATATAGACTATCAGCCCAGAGAAGACGGCACAGATGGCGGGCAGGAAGAAGAAAGCCCCCACGCTGGTCAGAAAATCCCATATTCTTCTAAAAGTATCCATATTTCTCTCTTTCCAATCATGAATTTAGACCTTGCAAAATTAATGTTTTTTTATGAATAACACAAACTTTTTTGTGTTTTTTGTTCCTCTTCAACTAATTTGCAGAAGAACAACGGAGGACTTGCGGTCAGGGCAGAAATCAACATAATGATTATCTTTGTGGCCAACTGTGGCTTGTTTGGTTCAACGAGATTTATCTCAGAGATAGGCAAAAATTGCTTATCTGCCAAACATTTCTCCATAATTTTACAATTTTTCCTCCAAATTGCAATAACTTTCCCAACTTTTTCGTATCTTTGCAATCAACTACTGCTAATTGTAGTAAACTACACTCGCTTCGGCAAGTTCCCTGGGTGCAGGGTGGCGGTATGATTTTCGAGGGTAAAAACAAATGAAGCGTACGCTTTTTATTCAAAACGTCTCTTAAGCTTGGCCGCGAAATAGACGACTCTAATTTGGTAAGAAGTGAATGCTCACGCAATAGGCGTGGGCGTTTATCTTATCTATTGGAGTGGGCACCGGCCAAGCGCCTGAGACGTTGGATAAGTATAAACTGTCCACGTTTTTTCATGCGCTTGGCCGATGTCGCGTTATTGAAGAAATTCCGTTCGCTTTCTTCAATAACTAATGACTATGGCAAAGAAACTACAACTTGGCTATAGGGAGATAGAAGCAAGGCTGAGCCTCACCCCCACCCCCTCTCCATGGGACGAGGGAAGTTTGGAGATTGCTTATTGGCTTCTTCACTCCTTTGGCAAAAGCGAACGCGACATTGAGCGTTACAAGGAGGGAAAAGGAACCCTCAAGACTTTTGACGGACTACTCATCAAGGGGCTGTTCTGTTTTCAGACGGCATCGTCAACGCAACTTACTGAACGGCTGGAACGGTTGAAGCGCGACCCGATGGTACTGAAGGCCGCTCCCAAGATTATCGCTGTCAGCGACGGCAAGACCATTCTGGCCTACGACCTGCGTGAGAAGGATACCTACGAGAACCAACTGGAGCGACTGCCCTCTGACTTTGCTTTTTTCTATCCGCTGATGGATGTAGAGCGTGTACACTATGTTGAGGAGAGTCCTGCCGACATCAAGGCAGCAGAGAAACTGGCCAAGTTGCACGATGAATTGCGAAGTTATAACGAGTTTCGCAGCGACGACGACCTGCACGACCTGAATATCTTTATCAGTCGCCTGCTGTTCTGTTTCTTTGCTGAGGATACAGGCATCTTTGAGGAAAACCTCTTTACCAGCAGCATCCAGCGATATACAAAGGAAGACGGAAGCGACCTTTCCGATTATCTCGATGAGTCGTTCAACGTGATGGATATCTCGTTGCGTCGTAGCGATATTCCCAGCATCGTGAAGCAGTTCCCTTACGTGAATGGTGGTCTGTTCTCCAAACATATTCAGATTCCCAAGATGGGTGCCAAGGCCCGTCGCATCATCATCGAATGTGGCGAACTGGACTGGAAGGACATCAATCCTGATATCTTTGGAAGCATGATCCAGGCCGTAGTGAACCCTGAAGAGCGTGCCAATCAGGGAATGCACTATACCAGCGTGCCCAATATTATGAAGGTGATCAATCCGCTGTTCATGGATGAATTGCGAGGAGAGTATAACAAACTGAATGAATATTACGAGCAGCGAAAGCAGATGCTTCAGATTGGGGCATTAGGCAAGAAGCAGTTCTATGATGACTTGAAGAATGTCATCAAGAAAGGCAACGCCTTGTTGAAGCGCATGAGTCAGATGAAGTTCTTCGATCCTGCTTGCGGTAGTGGCAACTTCCTGATCATCACGTATAAGTGTTTGCGATTCCTCGAAATGGATATTCTTGCTTTGGAGCAGAAGTGTACCCCTCATGGTGAAATCCTGTTTGTTGATAACAGCGTCATTTCGCTGAGCCAGTTCTACGGCATCGAGTTGCTCGACTTCCCTCACGAAGTAGCGATGCTGTCACTCTGGTTGGCAGAACATCAGATGAACACCAAACTCAACGAGAATTTTGGTGTCAATACCAAAGCCCTGCCCCTAAAGAATATCACCCAAATCGTCTGTGGCAATGCCTGTCGCATTGACTGGAATACGGTATGTCCTCATACCCCAGAGGAAGAAGTCTTTATCTTTGGTAATCCACCGTATTTGGGAAGCAGTATGCAAGACAAAGGGCAAAAGAAGGATATGGAAATCGTTTGTGGCGGATTTGAGAACTATAAAAATCTTGATTATATCGCTTGTTGGTTTTATGTCGCTGCTAAATACATTCGAGAGTCTAATGCGAAGTACGCTTTTGTTTGCACAAACTCTCTTACACAAGGAGAACAAGTTGCATTACTATGGCCAAACATCTTTGGTTTAGGGTTAGAGATAGATTTTGCATATCACTCGTTCAAGTGGAATAATAATGCAAAATACAATGCTGCAGTTATTGTTGTTATCATTGGATTATGTAAGAAAGGTCTTTCCAAGAAAACCATTTATACTGATTCCTCTGTTATTCAATGTACCAATATCAACCCCTATTTGCTAAATGCGCCCAATATTATAATAGGTAGAACAACTTACCCCATATCTGATTTGCCAGAGATGATAAAAGGTAGTATGCCTACTGATGGAGGTTATTTGTTGATGGAACAGAATGAGAAAGATGAATTATTAACGAAATATCCTTATCTGAATAGTATTGTAAAAGGTTATATGGGATCAGATGATTTCCTAAATGGAAAACGAAGATATTGTCTTTGGATGAATAAGGAGCAATATAACCTGTATAAAGATATTCCGGAATTAAGCAAACGTTTTGAGGGGGTTGCAAGAATTAGGCTTGAGAGTGATACAGTCACTACACAAGAATACGCTCAATACCCATATCTTTTTAGACAGCCTCAATATAAAGAAACTGATTCTATAATTGTAACAGGTGTATCTTCTGAAAAAAGAGAATACGTACCAGCTGGACTACTGGACAAAGATGTTGTTATTTCAAATGCTGCGTTTGCTATCTATGATGCAGACATCTATACATTTGGTCTTGTCTCATCTAAAATACACATGGTATGGATGAAGACAACATGTGGTAGGTTGGAAATGCGATATAGGTATTCTCCGACTCTCTGCTACAACACTTTCCCCTTCCCCAAAATCTCTGCTGAGAAGAAGCAGGAGATAGAATCTGCAGCAGAGAATGTGCTGATAACTCGTGAGCGTTACCCAGGAAAGACTTTGGCAGAACTCTATGACCCAGACAAGATGCCACAGGATTTGCGCGAGGCCCATGCCAAACTGGACGACATCGTAGAGAGTTGCTACCCTGGCTATCCCTTCGCCTCAGACGAAGCCCGTTTGGAATGTCTGTTTAAGCTCTACGAAAAGATGACGAAAGGCAAATAAATGAGTTGAAATTTGGGAATTAATAAAATAATTACTATTTTTGCAGCGTTAAACTCAAAAAGATTCGATGAATGGAGATTATTCTGAACGATTATCACAAGAAGGTGAATGCCGAAATGAGGGCGCAGGTTGCATACTGGAAAGCGCATCCGCAGTCGCGAGAGGAGTCCTTGAGGAGATTGAGGCTCTTGCGGGAACAACGACTTGCAAGACAGTCCAACTAGTAAGACTCAAGAAATGGGCGCAGGAACAGGGCTACTGGATCTGCGACCGAAGTCAGTTGGGTGACTTCTTCGATCGTGGTTCCGAGAATGAAGTCTATCTCTCGCCTGACCAAATGGAAATTATCAAGTTGAATGATTTCCGCTATTCCGATGATAATCTTACTTCTTTTTTTGAGCGTATAAAGGCGTCACATATATTTCATCGATACCATAATCTACAAATCTGAAACAGGTGGCTACGAGAAATATTGCAGCCTATCGCCCAGAGCAAGCTCTAAAAAGCAGAAATAATAACGTAGCGCTACAAAACTAAGAATTCGAAACGTCTCTTAAGCTTGGCCGCAGACAGACAAACGTAGAGAATATCTTTTGAGAATAAGCGCTGAACTAAAGATATTCTGACATGCTAAAAACTGAAAACACGATTGTTGATATCAAGTATCAACAGACTGGCACGGCTACCGCCGTGAACCCATTGGGAATGCGTGAAATGCAGGCAATGGCCTATGAACATCGCAGTAAACGATTCTTATTGATAAAGGCTCCTCCTGCATCAGGAAAGAGTCGTGCGTTGATGTTCATTGCTCTTGATAAGTTGACTAATCAAGGTATCAAGAGAGTTGTGGTGGCTGTACCAGAAAAGAGTATTGGTCGCTCGTTTAAAAATACCAACCTGATGAATAGTGGCTTCTTTGCTAACTGGGAAGTGGCACCATACTTCAATCTGACTGACGTCAAGAACGAGCAGGACAAGAAAGGGCGTTTTATAGAATTCTTCCGTCAGAATAGTGCAAAGATTCTTGTCTGTGCTCATGCCACCTTGCGAAATGGCATGAAGGAATTGGAAGACGAGGCTTTTAATGATACATTACTGGCTATTGACGAGTTTCACCACACCAGCGCTGATGCCAACTCTAATCTTGGCGATGTTGTGCGTAGAGTGATGAATAACTCTACAGGGCATATTGTGGCTATGACAGGAAGTTACTTTAGAGGCGATGGTGTGCCTGTGCTAAGAGCAGAAGACGAGGCCAGATTTTTTCCTGTAACCTATAATTACTATCAGCAACTGAATGGCTACAAATATCTGAAGAATCTGATTTTGGGCTATCACTTCTATCATGGCTCATATCTGGACCGTATTGGTGAAGTGCTCGACACAAGAAAGAAAACAATTATCCACATACCAAGTGTGAATGCACGTAGTTCAACGGGACTTGGCAAATACACAGAGACTGGCGAAATCATGAAAGTGATAGGTACTGTGGAATCGAAAGACTACAATACAGGTATCTATTATGTAAGGACTGCTGATGGCAGACTGCTGAAGGTGGCAGACCTTGTGGAAGACGACCAGAAGGAACGAAATTTGGTACAAGGCTATTTGCAAAACATCAAGCATCGCGACGATGTGGATATCATCATTGCACTGGGAACTGCCAAAGAGGGCTTCGACTGGCAATGGTGCGAGATGTGCCTGACAGTAGGCGTGCGCGGCTCGCTGACTGAGGTGATACAAATAATAGGAAGATGTACGCGTGACTGTGAAGGGAAAGAAACGGCTCGCTTTGTGAATCTGATTGCTATGCCAGATGCTGAGCAGGCAGAGGTGAAAGTAGCGGTTAACGATTTCCTAAAAGCCATTACGGCATCGCTTCTGATGGAACAGGTGATGGCTCCCAGTTGGAAGTTTAAGACAGAAAAAGAGGAAGACGACGGCAAGGGCGATTTGACGCATACTATTGTGGTGGAGGGACTGAAGCCACTATCAAGCGAAAAGACAAAAACGATTGTGGAAAGTCAACTTGACGATCTGAAGGCTGCTGTATTGCAGGACGACATGATGGTAAAGGCGTTGAGTGGTTCTACTACAGCAGAAACCATCACCCAGCATATCATTCCAAAGATAATTCGCGAACGCTATCCTGATTTGACGGATGAAGAGATTGAAGAGGTGCGCCAGCGTTTGCTCCTCGACACCATCATTAAAGGCAATGATGTTGTTAATGAGAAAGGTGAACCTATACCTTCGATACCATGTGGTGGCGATGATGAGGAAAAGAGCGAAGGCAACAGACTCATTAAGATTGCCAACAGGTTTATCAATATTGACCAACTGAGCATTAACCTGATTGATACGATAAATCCTTTCCAGCGTGCATACGAGGTGATATCAAAGTCGGTGGATGCCAAGACGCTGAAACTGATTCAGGATACGATTGCTGAACAAAAATATGATATGACCTTAGAGCAGGCCATCATCCTGTTCAAGGGTCCTTTAAAAGAATATGTAGCCACACATGACGGCAAGATTCCTTCAATGGATGATCCTGATCCAAGAGTAAGGGAGTTGGCTGTGGCTTATGCAAAGATATGGAACCAGAAACGCCGTCAATTGAGCGGACTAGAAATAGGAGAGTAAGGTATGGATATTAAGAAAGAATTGCTTGAACTATTTGATGATCCTCTGCTGGATGGGGCACGCCCCTTTGCTAAGGCTATTACTGCAGATGACAGAATTATGCAAAAGATAGCAGAGATTAAGGAATGGATAGCCCAGAATGGTCGTGAGCCACAAAAGGATGGTAGCCTGAAAGAGAAACTGATGAATGCATCATTAACGACATTGAAAGAAAAGGGATTATGGACATAGATAAAGAACTGGAGGCTCTGTTTGACGACCCGTTGTTGAATGTTAGTGAGGAAGAGAAGAAACTCTTCGATATTCCTCAGGATATGCGAAGAGTGATTGCCAAGAAAAAAGCGGACTATGTGGCCCAGCATAAACTCTGCGAGAACTTTGACGATTACAAGCCATTATTCGCAAAAGTGCATCGTGAACTGAAACAAGGGCTTCGTTCTTTGGTTAAGATTACCAAGACGGCTACGCTCTCAGAAGGACGCTTTTATTTTGTAAGTGGCCAGATGCTGCTATTGGAAAAGATTGGCGAATTGAAGAAAAGCAGCAACTTCCTGCCTGATGCGAGAACGCGTTGTATCTATGAGAATGGTACTGAGTCTGACATCCTGTTACAAACACTTCGAAAGAATGTTGTGGGTGACGGGTATGCAGTAACAGAATTGCAGGAAGATGCAAATGGAAAGTTCTTTGGGAGTTCGGACGTAACAGCAGATGATAAAGTGACTGGCTTTATATATGTACTTAGTTCGTTGTCGCAAGACCCTGCCATCAAAGAAGTAAAGCATCTCTATAAGATAGGATTCTCGACAAATAGCGTTGAGCAAAGAATAGCAAATGCAGAGAATGAACCCACTTACTTGATGGCTCCAGTAAAAATACAGGCCAGTTATAAGGTGGTTAATGTAAATTCTCAGAAGTTTGAAGACTTGATACATCAGGTGTTAAAGCCTGCCCAATTCCAAGTGATTGTATTCGACGATAGAGGTGTTGAGCATCAGCCCCAGGAATGGTTCGTCGTTCCTCTACCTGTCGTGGATGTCATTATCCAGAAAATCATGGACGGAAGTATTGTGGGGTACACGTACAATCCAAAGTTAGAATGCTTGGAAAAACGAATAGTCAAGGAGAAATCAACCTTTGATACCACAGGAATGAAGGTCCTGACGCTCAACATCAAGAAGATATACTTCGATGAGATTATGAAAGGGACAAAGAAGATTGAGTATCGTGAACTGAAACAAACGACACTCAATAAATATACCTATCTGGATGAATCAGATGGAAAGCGCTATCTACGTCGCTATGATGCAATCCGATTCTTTGTTGGCTATCATAAAGACAGAGAGAGTGCCTTGGTTCAGGTGAAGGATATCACGTATAGCAATGGTATAGTGGAATATCACTTAGGCTTGATATACACCACTTGTGAGCCCTAAACAAAAACAATCCCGCCATCGTCCTTTCCTGACGATAGCGGGTTTTTTGCTTTTATCTGGTCATGACGACTTAATAGTCTTCGTCCTCTTCGTCGTCCCAAAAGTCACCCTTAGTACCGCGTGACAAGATTTCTTCAGATTCCAGTTCGCCATCTAACACGCCCATTTGGCTGGCCATTACCAACTGACAGACCTTAATCTCAACGACCTCCGTTGCAGGGATAATATATGTTTTTTTCATTGTTTCGTCTATTTATTATGTTTAAAAGAATTATTTGGAAACGGGGGAATTTTATTTCACCAGCACCTTTTTGCCATTCACGATGTACAGTCCCTTCGTAGGCTGAGCAATACGACGACCTTGCAGGTCATAAACCGCGTTCTCAGTTCTCAGTTCTGAGTTCTCAGTTAGGCTGATTCCTGTTGCCTCTTCTTCGCCAAAACCGATGAAGTCGCGAGCGCTACCACCACCACCGATTACCAAATAAGCCTTACCAGCAGGAACAGTAGCACCACTCCTAACTTTCGCGAAACCTACATCACCACCCTTTTTACCAAGTGCATAGATGGTAGAACCGTCACCTTTTACAGAACCATCAGAAACCAGCAGTTCGTTATCGGACAACGAATTTGCTCTTCTTATTGTTGGCACGTCATAATCTTTATTATCTGCTTCGATTATTACGCCAGCACCTGCTGGGACTTCTGTTACAGGAGTCAATACAATCTTACTTCCATCATACTTAGCTCCATAGGCAGTAACCACACCATCTACATTGACTGGTCTGCTGAAACTATGAGTAGCAAAGCCTGATTCAACAATAGACACGCTTTCTGTTACAGGAGAAACTTTTATGCTCTTACGTGTAAAAGTGTTATTTTCATTGTCTTGTCCATAAACAATCCAATTAATGCCATAATCACCTGCTCCATTCTTATCAGCATTGAAAGCAGCCTTAAAATCACCCACCACGTATGAATAAACATTATCGCCTTCATTTTTGAGGTTAAAAGTACCGACATTAACACCTGCTCCAGCACTCTCAAAAAAACCAATACCCCAACCAATATAATTGTTCAGTGTTGTACCTGCTGCAGTTAGAGTAATATCCAATTTTGCATCATCTGCATAGTAGGCTAAATTAGCACGTGGAATAAACCCATCATTATTAAAGAGAACTGTCTTTCCTTCGGTTAGGTAATTGACTTTTTTCACCATGTACACACGACTGACTGTAATTGGGTTTTCGGTAGATGATCCCTGAATATAAAAGTCTGTTATTGGTGTTGTGTTATCAAATTCTAGGACTTTGGTTCCAGCACCGCCAAAAGACGTTACGAAAACATCATCGCTACCATTTCTAAAAATAAGTTGGGCCCATCCACCTGCATACGTATCTACAACGACGCAGATTTTGTCACAAACGGCATAATTGGTCAAATCAGCTTCGGTAAAATGATGCCCTTTACCGCCATATGCACCTGTTAAAGTAATTTTTAATTTCCCATCTATGTTTTCTGCTCCAGCATTCCATCCTACAGTCCAGTCATCCGCATTAATACTTATATCAAACTCAGATACATACGGTGTCTCATCCATGTCAAACACCTGTACTTTGGAAATATTGGTTGTACCATCATATTTTCCTGACTGAATTAACACATGAGCATCATTTATCGTTGCAGGGAAGTCCGTCAACGTAATATCGACAGTTTGTTCTGTTGTCGTAAAATATACTCTGTCGTTTTTCGTATTACTCCAATCTCCTAAAACGCAAAGTAAATTTCCTCCTACGGAACCTTTAATAAAAAGACGTATTTTATAATTACCTCCCTCTACTAGTTTAATGCCATTTGCAGCTTCATACTGGATGTTATATTCGTGCTCAGCTACTTCACCATTGATATATTGTAGAGTATTGTCAGTTATTGTTGGCACTACTCCATCAGCGTGCCACATCGAGTAGGAACCGACCTCCGAAAAGTCTACTTCTTTAATTAAAGTTTGTGCTTTTACCCCCCCCACTCCGACAACTAGCAATGCCAGGGTGAGCATCAATTGTGTAAATTTTCTCATTTTTGGTCTTTTAGTTTAATTAATAAAATTATTCATTGGTCAACACCTATTCATTAGGCGATGTGCAAAGGTACGAAGGCAGACAATAAACAAAGAAGAATTAGAGTTAAAAAATACTAAATCTGCGTATTTATGGAAAGTTATTGACAAAAATGGGGCATAAAACACGGCAATTTAATCAAAAATATAAGTTAAAGAACAACGAAATCGCCATTCCGAAAGCAAAAACCCGCTTGCGCCAAAAAGCATTTCCGCCATTTCTTGCGTCCCGTTATTGGCAAGCGACCAAAGGTCAAGTGTTCATGTTTTTTCTTCAAAAAAGTGTCACATCTGTCACCTTTCCTTTGTTTATCGGGGGTTAAGGGGTGACAGATGTGGTGATAGATGTGACAGATGTCTTTTGTTCCCATAGGGTGTAACGAGTTGTTCCAAAGGATGGAACGGTATGTTCCATAGGGTGGAACAAAGTGTTTCAGGGGGTGGAACAAGTTGTTCCAGGGCTTGGAACATGCTCAGAAGTGTAGTTTGACGATTTTAGTGACTCTTCCTCTGCAGGTCGTCCGTGCAACTATACTTGGCGAGATACAATGAATTCTTTGGTTTTGCAAGTATTTCACCTATAAATAGTGTGAAATAATGTAAAATGTGTCACATCTATCACCATATCTATCATCGCTTAAACCACGATAAATAAAGTAGTAGTGACAGATGTGATACTTTTTGTGGTTCTTTTTTAAATTGTTCAGATACTGCCTGAACTTCAATAACGACAATTAGTGACATAATTATTTGGGGCTCATCCGACATTTCGAGTGATACGGCAGTCGTGTAGTGCATAGAGTCTTAAGCGAAAATACTTTTCATCTCTGAATCCATAAGCATTTCTCTTCATCACCTTTATTTTGTTGTTGATACCCTCTACTTTA
>CADCCB010000003.1 GCA_902799905.1 uncultured Prevotellaceae bacterium | reverse complement strand
ACACTCTTCTTTTGTCGCCTCTGCCCGTTTTCAGGGCGAAAGCGGATGCAAAGGTACGACTTTTTTCCGAACCACCAAAACTTTTTGAGATTATTTTTAGCAAATTACGAATATTTTTCGGGTTATTTGACAAGAAGGAGGTTTCTAACATTATTTATATATAAAGAAGAGAAAGAAAAACGGGCTTTGTCTTTTGATATCTCAAAAAAAAATCATACCTTTGCAGCCGAAAAAAGAATACAAAGACAAAACAATGAAAAGAATATATCTCATTCTGATTGCTTTAGTCATTATTGCGACGGAAGGCCATGCGGTTCTGAAAGAAAAGAACCTGGAACAGACACTGAACGTATTGCGGTACGAACTGACAGAGTACCATCAGGAACTGGCCAGCGAATCGGAAGCACGCAAGGAAATGACACAGGACATCATTGAAGGGCTGAAAGAGACATTCCGCAGGAGTAACCAGAACTCGCTGATGCTTTACTCCCAACAGTCGAACTACGTGTTTGACTTGACATATGCCTGTCATGAAGCAACCGAACAATACCATGAATTTCAACAGCGCCAACTGCCTTTCCAGACTTTTCTGAACAACAATGACGTAGAGATTGCCAAATACGACAGTCTGATTGTCAGTTTGAAGGCCGTCCGCCCGGAGATGCTGACGCAACAGGCCAAGACAGACCGCTCTGTCTGCATCACACTAGCCACAAGCATCAAGAACACACTGGAAGAGCACCGCAAACAAGTGGCCGACTATATCAGCCTTTACCACTTTGCCGAACAGCGACTGAAATCGCTGAACGACTATGCTAACATGCGCTATGGCGACATCCAAATGGGAATCTTCATGAATGGTGGCGAAAACTACCTAAGCATACTAAAGGATATTAGCAAGAACATTCTTGAGGCCAAGGATATCATCATTGAGAAATACAAACCGAACCCAATGAAGTCGGACTGGGACAGTGCGGTGATTATCCGCATGTTTGCCATCATCGGGTTCTACATTATCGTTGCCGTGTTGCTCAACCAACTGGTGTTCCGCCTGCTACCCCGCCGTTTCCACACGAAGGAGTTTCTGCGTAAGCGCAACTGCATCATCATGGCAACAACGACCATCACATTTGCAGCCATCCTTGGCGTGTTGCGTGCGACCCTGCACCAGAACTTCTACCTGATGGCCAGCAGCCTCCTGATAGAATACGCCTGGCTGCTGAGCGTCATCCTGATCTCACTTCTGCTGCGTGTCAATGGTAGCCAGATACGGAGTGCTTTCCTTATCTACACACCACTGTTGGTCATTGGTTTCCTGGTTATTGCTTTCCGCATTGTGCTCATTCCGAAAGAACTGGTCAACATCATGTTCCCCCCTATCCTATTGTTGTGTGCATTATGGCAATGGAAGGTTATCAGACGACATAACAAGAATGTGCCACGCCAGGATATGGTCTACACCTATTTGTCGCAGGGCATATTCATTCTGTCGTTGTTCTGTTCGGCATTCGGATACACCCTACTGGCTGTGCAGATTCTGATATGGTGGATCATTCAGTTGGCTTGCATCCTGACAATTACCTGTGTGAGCCAGTACCTCAAACTATACGGTAAGAGCCATAACTTCGACGAAAAGCCCATCACCAAAACGTGGCTCTTCGAGTTCGTTTACCGCGTATTATTACCGATGACAGGCGTGATGTCGGTACTGCTGTCAATCTACTGGGCCGCTGACGTGTTCAACCTGAGCGACCTATGCTGGAATATCTACAACAATGACTTCATTGACTTGAGGAACCAGCAGGATGAGAGCAGCCTACAGGTGAGTATCATGAAACTCTCCACTGTCGTCAACCTCTGGTTTATCTTCTCCTATATAGCGCGAACCATCCTGTCGCTCATGCGCCATCATTACAAATTATCAGATCCCTCGACAGCCGCCAGCCGCGAGGTGATGGGACGCAACGTGATACAGGTGCTGGTATGGGGAGCATGGATACTCATCTCGCTGTCATTGCTTCACATCAGCGTGACGTGGCTTCTGGCCATCTCCGGAGGACTGTCAACAGGTATCGGTTTTGCCTCAAAGGACATCATTGAGAATATCTACTACGGTGCCTCGCTGATGGCAGGACGCATCAAGGTGGGCGACTGGATAGAAGTTGACGGTACGATGGGTAAGGTGACCTCTATCAGTTATACATCGACTGTCGTGGAATCACTCTACGGTGAGGTCATCACCTTCCAGAACAGCCAACTATTCACAAAGAATTATAAGAACCTGACGAAGAACCACGGCTACGTGCTGGCAGTGGTGCCTTTCGGTGTGGCCTACGGTTCGAACTTGAAACAGGTAACGCAGGTGGTAGAAGATGCTGTCAACTCGATGTACCACGAATGGATGGACTCATCAAAACGCATCAAAGCGGTGATGAGCGCCATGAACGACTCAAGCGTCGACTTCAAACTCTTTGTCTGGGCAGAGGCACCAAAGAAGTCATACGTAGTGAGCGACGTGCTGAAGGTGGTCTACGACACGCTCAACGCCAACGGCATAGAGATACCTTTCCCACAAAGGGATATCCATATCAAATAACGCTAAGAGGATATAGTCAGAAGGACTATTTACAACGGTCGAGCCACTCCTTCAGGGCAGCACGGGGTGTTCCCTTAGCAACCAGTTCCTGCAACAAGGCTTTGGCTTCGCGCTTGCGGTTCAACTGCAGAAGGACATCAACCTTGGAAATGACAAAGTCAGCATTTCCGGATGACAAACGAATGGCCTCGTCCCAATCGAACAGGGCCGTCTCTAATTTTCCCTGTTCGACCTCAAAGCCTGCACGGGCTGCATAGGCCAGTGCAGAATCGGGGAAGAGTTGAACTAAGCGGTTGAATTGATCCATAGCCGCTACGACGCCAGCAGTCTTCTTAGTAGCCATAGCCAATCCCAACTGTGCCTCAAAATGCTTGGGCACAATAGAGAGGATTCGCTCGTAGTCAACAACGGCCATCGCATAGCGTCGGGACTGCATATTGGCATAACCCCTGAAATAGAGTGCCGAGAGGTTGCACGAGTCAAGGTTGAGCACGCGTCCGTACTCTTCGATGGCATAGTCCCATTGGCTCAGTTCCAGGTTGACAGCCGCCTTCCTCAGTCGCAGTTCTACAGACTGAGGATTGTTGTCAATAGCCTTTCCCAAGGCCTGAAGGGAGTCACGCCATTCTTGTACGGACTGGCCATAAGCGACTGAAGACAACAGGACGGCTACGGACAGAAACAGTTTTCTCATGCCTTATTGATATAGTCGACTATCCATGCTCCAACTTCTCTGGTACCATACATGCCGCCACCTTCTACCTGAATCTCCGGTGTACGCACATTGGCATCGAGCGATGCATTGACGGCTTCACGAATCAATGCGCCCTCCTTGTTAAGTCCAAAGTGCTCCAACAACATGGCTGCAGAAAGAATCTGAGCCAGCGGGTTTGCGATGTTCTGACCGGCAGCCTGAGGCCACGAGCCATGAACGGGCTCAAAGAGCGGTGTATGCTCACCCAACGATGAAGAGGGCTGAAGGCCCATGGAACCAGTGATGCACGATGTCTCGTCGGTCAGGATATCACCAAAAGTATTCTCCGTCACGATGACATCGAAGAAGCGAGGTTCAGTGAGCACCCGCATCGAGGCGTTGTCGATAAACATATAGTCTGTGTTCACGTCGGGGTACATGGGTTCCATCTCCTTGGCAATCTGTCGCCACAGACGACTTGATGCCAACACATTAGCCTTATCGACTACAGTCAAGTGACGGTTGCGCTTCTGAGCCATCTCGAATGCCACCTTCAGGATGCGCTCAATCTCCGGACGTGTGTAGATATCGGTATCATAAGCCTTGTCGTTGTCCTGATACTTCTCGCCGAAATACATACCACCGGTCAACTCTCGAATAACCACGAAGTCGGCCCCCTTGAGCAGTTCATCCTTCAACGGTGACTTGTGGAGCAGGCAGTCGAAGGTGGCCACAGGACGAATATTGGCAAAGAGACCAAGTTTCTTGCGCATGGCCAGCAGGCCGGTTTCAGGACGCACCTTCAACGTGGGGTTGTTATCGTATTTCAAGTCACCTACGGCAGCAAACAATACGGCATCGGCACGCATACAAACTTCATGCGTGGACTCTGGGTAAGGGTCGCCCACAGCCTCGATGGCACAGGCACCGCAAGGAGCTTCCTCGTAAATAAACTCATGGTTGCACTTGCGTGCTATAGCGTCAAGCACAGCAACACCTTGTTTCATAATCTCGGGGCCGATACCATCGCCGGCCAATATTGCAATGTTTAGTCTCATGTTATTTTCGTTATTTTTGTCATTTCGTTTAATCGTTAATTCGTTTAATCGTTTAATCGATTAATCGTCATATCGTCATTAAGATATATCGATATTACGATATTTTGATTTCATTCTCTATGATGTTCAGCATCTTAAACGTGGCCTTAATGGCTGCATCAGTCTGGTCGGCGTCTAGTCCTCTCGTACGCAGGAGTCCATCCTTATAGTGCCATGAGATAACCGTTTGCACAAGGGCATCGGTACGACCACCGGGAGGGATAGAGACTTGGTAATTGGCCAAGACTGGGAACGTACGGTTGAGATATTTCTTGTAGATGAAGCGCAAGGCCTTAACAAAGGCATCATACTGACCGTCGCCAGTGGCACCCGCCTCATACTGCTGACCATTAATCTCGACACGCACATTGGCTCCTGGCTTCAGGCCATAGGCCGTAGAGACAACATAACTGATGAGTTTCACCTTATCGTCGGTACCATCATGCTTCAACACATCAGAGACGATATACGGCAGATCCTCCTGTGTCACTATTTCCTTCTTGTCGCCCAACTCGGTGATACGTTCCGTCACACGGCGCGTCTGTTCAGGAGTGAGTTCGAGACCCAGTTCCTCTAAGTTTTTGGCTATATTGGCCTTGCCGCTGTTTTTGCCCAAGGCATATTCACGTTTGCGACCAAAGCGCTCGGGCATCAGTTCGTTATAGTAGAGATGGTCTTTCGAGTCGCCATCGGCATGAATGCCAGCCACCTGGGTAAAAACATTCTCACCGACAATGGGTTGATTGGGCGCCACTGTGATACCGCTGAAACTCTCCACCATACGCGAGAGGTCATTCAACTGACTCTCCACGATATTGGTCTTTGCGTGGAACTGATCCTTCAAAATAGCCTGTACCGAAGCCATAGGTGCATTACCGCAACGCTCACCCAAGCCATTCACCGTAACATGCAATCCCTTGGCTCCACTCAGCACGGCAGCCAGCGAGTTTGATACAGCCAAGTCATAATCGTTGTGAGCATGGAAGTCAAAATGACAATTGGGATAGCGCTTCATCATCTTGCGGAAATACTCGATGACCTGAAGCGGATTCATAACACCAAGCGTGTCGGGGAGCATGAAATGCTGGATGGGTATTGGTAGTTGGCTGTTGGATGTTAGTGCATCCATCAGTTGATACACGTATTCCGGTGAATCCTTCATCCCATTAGACCAGTCCTCCAGATAGAGGTTGACACTCATACCGCGCTGAGCAGCAAGTGACAATTCGTACTTGATGTCGGCAATGTGTTCCTCGGGCGTCTTATGTAATTGTTGGGTGCAATGCTTCAATGAGCCTTTAGCCAACAGATTAATGACAGTACCTCCACACTGGGCGATCCAGTCTATCGACAGGCCGCCATCAACAAATCCCAAGACCTCTACCCGATCCAGTTTGCCGATTTTACGTGCATAGGCACAAATCTTGGTAACAGCCTCCCGCTCGCCTTCTGACACTCGTGCCGATGCCACCTCAATACGATCGACATTGACATCGTAGAGCAGTTTACGTGCCATCACCAGTTTCTCGTGCGGCAAGAACGATACACCACTGGTCTGCTCGCCGTCGCGCAGCGTAGAATCCATAATCTCCACAAAGGGAGGGATGCGCTGGTAGGAGTTTATTTGTTGTGACGTTCCCATTCTTCGGTTTTCTGTTGGTTGGCCACCAAGAAGTCGATATCGTCGAGTCCATTCATGAGACAGTGCTTTTTGTAACCATTAATATCAAAGTGCTCACTACGGCCAGTAGCCTTGTTGGTGACAGTCTGACGGGGCAGGTCTACTTCAACCTCCATCTTCGGATTATCCTTGATACTCAGGAAGAGTTCCTGGAGGAAGTCCTCTGTCACCTGTACTGGTAGCACAAAGTTGTTCAATTCATTGTTCTTATGGATGTCGGCAAAGAAACTGCTAATGACCACACGAAATCCGTAGCCAGCAATGGCCCACGCAGCATGCTCGCGGCTAGAGCCGGAGCCAAAGTTCTTACCGGCTACGAGGATGCAGCCGCCATACATCGGATTATTGAGGACAAAATCCTCAACTACCGTACCATCGGCATGATACCGCCAGTCGCGGAAGAGGTTATCACCGAAGCCTTCCTTGTCGGTAGCCTTCAGGAAGCGTGCAGGGATTATCTGATCGGTATCCACGTTCTCCAAAGGCAGAGGAACGCAGGTGGATGTTATAACGTCAAATTTCTGTTTCATAACGCTGTAGCAATTTTCATTTTACCTTATCAACTCACGTGGATCTGTGATGACTCCTGTGACAGCAGCAGCGGCAGCCACCAGCGGCGAACAGAGGATGGTACGGGCACCAGGCCCCTGACGGCCTTCGAAGTTACGATTGCTGGTAGAGATGCAGTATTTGCCGGCAGGCACCTTATCGTCGTTCATTGCGAGGCAGGCTGAGCAGCCGGGCTGACGAATCTCGAAACCAGCAGCCTCAAGCACCTTGTCTAGACCTTCCTCACGAATCTGATGGTCAACGGCCCATGAACCTGGCACCAGCCAAGCAACCACATCGTCTGCCTTCTTGCGACCCTTCACGATAGATGCAAAGGCACGGAAGTCCTCGATGCGTCCGTTAGTACAGGCTCCAAGGAACACATAGTCAATCTTCTTGCCCAGCAAACGCTCGCCAGACTTGAAGCCCATATACTGCAATGCCTTGTCAAAATTGGCGTCGCCTTCCATCGGAATACTTTCCGTGATGCCAATTCCCATACCGGGATTGGTGCCGTATGTGATACGCGGCTCAATATCGGCAGCATCAAAGGTAAGTTCTTTGTCGAACACAGCATCGTCACCACTCTTCAAGGTCTTCCAATAGGCCAGAGCCTTATCCCATTCTTCGCCTTTGGGGGCATATTCCTTACCTTTAATATATTCGAAGGTCACCTCATCGGGAGCAATGAAGCCACCACGGGCACCCATCTCGATAGAGAGATTACAGAGCGTAAGACGACCCTCCATCGACAGGTTGCGCACCACCTCGCCAGCATACTCTACAAAATAGCCAGTAGCACCACTGGTGGTGAGTTTCGACATTAGATATAGAGCCACATCCTTTGCCGTTACTCCCCTACCCAACTGTCCGTTGACGGTGATTCGCATCGACTTCGGTTTCTGTTGAAGAATACACTGCGAAGCCATCACCATCTCGACCTCGCTGGTACCGATACCAAAGGCAACGGCTCCCATAGCACCATGTGTAGAGGTATGGGAATCACCGCAGACGATGGTCATGCCAGGTAGCGAGAGACCTTTCTCTGGTCCAACAACATGGATGATGCCGTTGTTGGGGGACATCATCCCGTAGTGAGTCAATCCGAAATCGCTGGCGTTGCGTGCCAGCGTGTCCACCTGATTGCGCGACACAGGATCTTCAATAGTTTTGTTCTGATCGTGCGTCGGTGTGTTGTGGTCTGGCATACAAATAATCTGTTTCGGACGGAAGCACCTCAATCCCCTGGCCCTCATGCCATCAAAAGCCTGAGGCGATGTCACCTCATGACAATAGAGGCGGTCAATATATAACTGTGTGGGGCCATCGTCTACGACTTGCACCACATGCTTGTCCCAAATTTTGTCGAAGAGTGTATTCATTCTGCTCTCTTGAATTTGTTGATACAGTCAATATAGGCTTCCACAGAAGCTGTCACAATATCAGTGTTGGCACCAAAGCCATAGTACAACGAACCGTCGTACTCCACCTGCATGTGCACCTTACCAACATCGTCAGAGCCTTTTGAGATGGCCTGGATAGTAAATTCCTTCAGCGTCATCTGCTTCATGATAATCTTCTTCAGGGCCTTGATAGCAGCATCAACAGGACCATTGCCTGAAGAAGCAGCCTCGAACTTCTGTCCGCTGATGTCGAGGCCAATGGAGGCCACACTTTTCACGCCCTTACCTGAAGTAACCTGTAGGAAGTCGAGACGAACAGCATGCTGGTCGGCAGTATCGGCACCTGCCAGCATCAGTATGTCGGCATCACTCACCTCCTTCTTCTGATCTGCCAGTTGCAGGAACTTTTCATAGATCTTGTCAATCTTGCCTTCGTCACTCACATCGACACCATTCACGTGGAGACGATGCTTCAAGGCGGCTCGTCCGCTACGGGCAGTGAGCACTATTGAGTTGTCGTCGATACCCACATCCTTAGGATCCATGATCTCGTAGGTCTGCACATTCTTCAACACGCCGTCCTGGTGTATACCACTACTGTGAGCAAAAGCATTGCGTCCCACCACAGCCTTATTGGGCTGAACGGGCATATTCATCAGCGACGACACGAGGCGAGACGTGGGATATATCTTATGCGTGTTGATATTGGTGTCGATATTGATACCCTTGTGACACTTCAGAATCATGGCAATCTCCTCAAGTGACGTGTTGCCAGCACGCTCACCGATGCCGTTGATTGTCACCTCCACCTGACGGGCACCGTTCAGGACCCCCTCCAATGTGTTGGCTGTAGCCATTCCCAAATCATTATGACAGTGGGTGGAGATGATGGCGCGATCTATGTTATCGACATGCTCCATCAGATACTTAATCTTTCCGCCAAACTCATCAGGCAGGCAGTAACCAGTGGTATCAGGGATGTTCACGACAGTTGCACCAGCCTTGATGACGGCTTCGACCACACGTGCCAGATACTCATTGTCCGTACGGCCAGCATCCTCGGCATAGAACTCCACGTCATCTACATACTTACGGGCATATTTAACGGCAGCAATAGCCCGCTCGATAATCTCCTCGCGGGTGGCATTGAACTTATATTTAATATGTGAATCGCTGGTACCAATACCCGTATGGATGCGCTTGCGTTTTGCATACTGAAGCGCTTCAGCAGCCACATCGATATCGCGCTCTACGGCACGGGTCAGTGCACAAATAGTAGGCCACGTCACAGCCTTCGAAATCTCAATAACTGAATGGTAGTCGCCGGGACTACTGATAGGGAATCCTGCCTCAATCACATCAACACCCAACTGCTCCAGTGCCTTGGCAACCTGAATCTTCTCAATGGTGTTCAACTGGCAACCTGGCACCTGTTCACCATCGCGCAGCGTCGTGTCGAAAATGTACAATCTGTCGCTCATGTTTCTTAATCTTTATACCTTAAAATAATTGCTTACTCTATTTGAGAGTGCAAAGGTACGTCTTTTTTCTTAATAAACAAATAAATCGTAAGAATTTTTATCAATATAGTTTTATTTTTTAATTATTTCTAGAATTATTGTTTTAATTTGTAATAAATAAACCACGGGCTGTCCCCAACAATATGTTTTAGGACAACCCGTAGTTAATGGCACCCGTCCTACTCTACAGGTACCAATTTGATAGCGAAGAGATTGCGAGAATCAGCCTTCGTCAACTCGTGACTACCGGCTTCAAGCGTCTGACTATATGTACTTGTGGTTGAAGTCTTCTTTGTACCATCCACTTTAATACTTGCCGTCTCTGAATTAGCGAAATAGAGTGTCATAACCATTGACTGACTTAGCGTGAACTTTACACTCGTAGACGACTCCATCTTCAGACATACAGTCAATGTTCTTTCATCTACAGTAGCAGTTCCCTTACTATTAGAATAATTCCCTGATACTGTAAACAAACTACTAGAGGGGGCATTCGTTTCAAATGTACACAACACCGTACCCTCAATGGCTTCACCGCCTTGGTCGCCTCCCTGCTCACCACCTTGGTCACCACCAGGATTGTCACTACCCTGTTCACCACTTTGAGCATTCTCGTCACCAAAGATACCTACAAGAGTGGTCTTATAACTTTGCAGAGCAGACTTGAGTCCAGCAATCACAGCATAATTAGCATCCTCTGTGGCATTGTCGAAAACCCATTGGAAGTCACCGTGGTTCATACGGCCAGCACCAAGCCAGCCCGTAACGATGGAAGGAACTTCGTCAGCAACATCTGGTTCATAAGTATAGAATAACGAGGCATCGGTATCGAAATTGTCGTAGCCACGGCCACCCTGCTTAGCAATCACAGAAGAAGGAACCTGCTCATCGCGTGAATTAGCCTCATAGGCATCAAACTCTGTCGCATTCTGCTGATAAGTAGTATAACGGATAGCACCAATTATCTTATTGTCAAACGACTTGATCATACCACCATCCTCACCAGAAAATGTTCCCTTGGCATCCGTAGCCACATCACTGCCCTGTTTGGAAATCAGCATGGGATATTTACAGTTGCGGAAATAATTTTTCTCTACAAAGGCGTTGCTTCGATAAGCAGCACCAACACCATACTTGGCATTGCCGTCATAGTAGTTGTTGTAAACATGTACGCTCATCGTGCGAATTCGCGGATGGCGAGAGTCAGAGTGGTCGAACCAATTGTGATGGTAGGTAATCCAGTTGGGGCCACTTTCGCTCTTCATACCGCAAAGAGAAGCCTTACCACTATCCCAAAGGTGGTTGTAACTAATGGTGATATACTTCGAGTCACCCTTCATGTCAATGGTTCCATCGCCCTTTGCCTGGTCGGCATCACCTCCAGTGTTGCCATAGAAAAGGTCGAGGTTGTGTACCCATATATTCGAATTGTCGGTATCAATGCTGACTGCATCGTCCATGCAAAGCATATTGGCGAAGTTACGCAGTTCGATACTGGCGGCACTGCGAATAAGGAAACCGAAGCCTGTGGTGGTGGCATCATCGCCCACGCCCTCAATAGTGATGTTCATTGGCATATAGGACTTTGCACCCTTGATCTGTATACCTTCTGCTGAACTAAGGAACTCGTCACAATCGCTGGCAGAGATGGTACCGATAATACGGATACAAAGTGGGGCTTTCTCATAACTACCATTGTTGTCGCCTTTCTGGTAACCATAAATAATCTGTTGGAAACCTGTATAGGTTGCTGTCTTTCCATTGCTATTGGTAGCAATATCCAGGCTTACAGTCTTGGCATTGTTCTTTGTGACATATACCACATGGGCACCTACCTTCAACGAACCATCGTTATTATAGGCACCAACGCCTTCTGTTCTTCCCTTGTGGGCAAAGCCGGAACGATCGTAGTTGACGGCAGCAAGAGCCGTTACCTCGTTAGCATTCTCTGTCATCTCCATGCCAGCCTCGTTCACAGGAACCACCTTGATGGCGTAATCGCCAGCAGCAACCAAGCCAAGCATGTCGGCACGCCCATAAGTACCATAGTTACGAACTAACTGTTCGTCAATCTTTGTGTATTCTGCATAGTTGCCACCTTTTATATATACATTATAAGTCTTGGCACCTGCAAACGGTTCAAACTTCACATAGGCAGACTCAAACCAGCCCTTAGCCTCAGTAATTTTCACCTTGCCATCTACATTTTCAATGACACCACTCTGGCCACTGCTAGCCTTACGGAACTTGATTTCTGAGATAGCATCCTGATAGGTATAGTCGCCAGCAACCTGTTTTACTGTGATGGCGTTTTTATCGTCCACATCAATGCTAGTCACCTCGTCAGTATTAAAATAACGGGGACCGTAGGTTACGGTATTGATGACAACCTGATTCTTCGAAGCGTTGGCAGACGTTGAATTGTCTTTCAGTGAAGGTACAGGCGTGGGGTCTGGCGTGTCGTCATCTTCATCATCCGTATCGACATCCTCTATGGATATCTCGTAAATATACATAGCACCGTTGCACGTCAGTTCCACATCACCCGTCGTTTGTACTTCACCCACGTTGATGACTTGATCAGCGCTAACGTCATTAAACTTTCCTGAGACGGGCTTAACATTCTCAGAAACATTCAGGCCGCGAGCCTCACCACTCTTTGAGGACTTAGCAATGACTTTCACCACCTTATAGGCAGCGACATTGGGTATCACCACTTTTGAAGAACCGCCAAGCCACATACGTTTTCCTTTCACATCCACACGTAGGTTACCACTTAAAGCAGTGAAAAGCAGGCCCTTGGCATACTCAAGTTCAGTACCTGCAACTGCCATAGGTTGGTTTTCAATGTCAGAGGCAATATTGTAACGATCGTTACCACTAGCGGTATCATGAGTCCACCCAGAGTTCTCACTATTCAGCAATTCAATGTCTGAGTCGCTAACTGTGGCAAAGTTCCATGACTGAGCATTGGCTATGAGGGCCATCATGGCCATCATCACACATAATATAGACTTTTTCATGGTCGTTTACTTTTTTATGAGTTTGACCATCGTGTTGCCTTTCCTCATGATGTAGCCACCCTTAAGAGGAGCCTGTTTCAGTTGCCGCCCATTCAGGTCATAGTAACTGACGGGAGCATCAGCAGGTTCTCCTGAAAGTGCTTTGATGGCATCTGCCACAGTAAACACAATCACAACACTACCCATGTCAACCGTTTCGGTAGACTGGTCAGCATAATGAAGTACGACATTGTCACCTTCAAAGGTCATCTTAGTCACAGTCTTGGCAACCGTATTGCCATTGACTGTCACCACCTGACCGTTGTCTGCAGATACCGCAGAAGAAACAGCCAGCAGCGCAAGAACTGCCAAAATCTTAGTTTTTATCATTTGTTTTTAGAATTAGAACAGTTAGTAATTGTTTTTATTTGAAATCTATCTATTACCTATCTGGAGGCATGGAAGCCCTCTAGATTCTCGTACTTACGTTTCATCATCCGAGAGTAGACATTGCGCAGCCAGAAGGGATGGGTAACGGTGAACAGCAAGCCAATGACTATCAGCGTCCAATAGGCCGTCGTATCGTCGAAAAGGAGCACCATAGCGGCTACAAGAGCAAGAGGCAGGAACAAAGCCAGCATCTCGATAACCAGTTGCATGCCATTCTCCACCGAGTTCTTGCCTGTAATCTTCGAGTTCAGCGGCAAAGTCTGTTTATTATAGACAGCCAACTGGAAGAGCATGAAATAGAGCATGCCTGAGCAGATAAACATATAGGCAAACATCATCAGCAAAGAAAACTTCCCTGCAATGACGGCAGGCAACATCAAGAGGAAGGGAATGATAAGCATGATGCTATGGAACCAGTACTTCGCCTTCAGCAGCGACAGGATGCTCTCGTGGTGTACCAGCAAAAGGTCGATGTAGTTGCCTTCAGGACCCATCACCTTGACCATTGCCGAGACACCATAGATAGCGAAGCAATAAAAACACCAGAAATTGAGCATCGTGCGCCCGTCATATATAGAGGTATAAGACACTAGTAGCGTAAATACGACTATGAGGGTGACACTCATGATGACACGAGAACGGATGGCCTTGTTGCGCATAATAGACTTGATCTCAAGTTTCAGGTATTCTCCCGTCAAGCCAAAACGCTCCAGGAACGTGAACTTGGTGACATGCTTCATAGCGGCCTCTTTCTTTTCCAGACGCCCTATCTCCTCACGCACATAGCGCAGTTGCATCCAACGGTTAAGCATGAAGAGCATAACCAGAAGAGCGATACACACTAGAGGGAACCACCAGGCGACGCAGGCATCACTAAAACCATCCATCAACTTCTCAAACAGGTCTTCGTCGATGACAAGTGTCAACCACAACGAACCGTAAGCGACAATAGGTAGCACCCACCATAGCAACGAACGCCCTACAAGCGTGCGCACCATCAAGTAGAACTGACTGTTGGCTAGGATAAGCACCATTCCACAGAATACGATGCCTATGGCTTCTAACAACGTAGCACCTCCAAAGAAGACGATGATGGCATAAGGCAACAGTAGCGCTAGCCACACCCAATTATGACCCGTGACAAGTGTATTGACAAGGAAATTCTCGATTACCGCACCAAAGGGCATCGGCTGCAGCAGATAGGGCTTTGCAAACATGGCTGGTGTCTGCTGGACGGCAAAGCGGAGACCAAAATCGATGACCATCCACAGAAATGGCATCATTGCCAACAACAGACCATATTGACGGTCATCAGTAGCCAAAATCGCCATCATCGTACCCAAGAAGATGAGGTAGATGACCATGAAACCAGCACCCAGCAACATCAACACACGCGCCACCATGCTCTGCTCCAAAGCAGGGCTTCGACGTACAGCCAACGTATTGTGGCGGCGCAGCAGGAGAAAGAGTTGTAAACGGTTCATCAGCGCAAGTCTATTACTTCAGCACTAGGGAAGTCCTGTGAGTTGAAGCGGAACTTATCATCCGACAGTCTTACTGTCTTCAGGTTCGAGATCGTGAAGGTAGTCCACTTCTGATTCTGCAGCAGTTTCACCTCTGTAGGATGATAGGTCTTCTTGTCAACGGTGATAAACATCTCCTTCACCTTGCGGGCGGCATCGGTCGAGGTCAGGTGCACAGTGAAGGCTGTGGCCGACTGGGTCATCGTATACTTAAAGTCCTTCTTGTACATCGTGATGAAATTATAGGGGTTGAGCACCTGTAACTGAGTCTCGCTGGGATTGGTCACATTCACCTCGTTATTTCTCGTCATATAGGTCCACAGCGTTCGGCCATCGAACCACATCGAAGCCACCGTCGTAGAGGCCATGAATTTCTTGCCCTTAACCATAATCTGGCCGCTGGCATCACCATACTGGGCACTGGTCATCGAGAAGTCAGCCTGCACACCTTCGCGAGCACTAACTACTGCGGCGCACTTATCGAGCACCTGCTTAGCCGTCTGTGCCTTTACGGAGCCAAACGACAGGCACCCCACCAAGATAAATAACACACAAAATATCTTCTTCATATCAAAAAGTCTAATTAAACCACTCACCTATTACTTCTTAATGTAACGAATTCAAAAGATTATCCAGGCTCATCTCGTCCTGAATGAGCACCTCACGCGGTTTCGAGCCGTGAGCCTGCCCTACGATACCTGCTTTCTCCAACTGGTCCATCAGACGACCAGCACGGTTGTAGCCGATAGAGAACTTACGCTGAATGAGTGAGGTAGAGCCCTGTTGGGTGCTGACAATCAGACGTGCCGCATCATCGAACATCGGGTCAAGACGGCTTAGGTCTGCATCGTTGGTACTGCTAATGTCATCACCATCGCCAACTGGAGGCTCAGGCAGTTCGAATGTCTCAAGATATCCTTGTTGCTGGGCAATGTATTGATTGATGTCGTCCACTTCTGGCGTATCGACAAAGGCACATTGCACACGCACGGGATCGTTACCCTGTAGATAAAGCATGTCACCGCGTCCGATGAGTTGCTGGGCTCCCATGCGGTCGAGGATAGTCTTCGAGTCGATGCCCTGGCTGACCCTAAAGGCGATACGTGCAGGGAAGTTGGCCTTGATGGTACCCGTGATAATGTTGGTTGTAGGACGCTGCGTGGCGATGATCATGTGGATACCTACGGCACGTGCCTTCTGGGCAATACGGGCAATGGGAAGTTCGATTTCCTTGCCAGCCGTCATAATCAGGTCGCCATACTCGTCGATAACCACCACGATATAAGGCATATAGCGGTGTCCCTTTTCTGGATTCAACTTACGGGCAATAAACTTGCGGTTATAGTCCTTGATATTACGCTCGCCAGCAGCCATCAGCAGTTCGTAGCGGGCGTCCATCTCCACACATAGACTCTGTAGCGTGCGGATGACCTTCGAGGTGTCGGTGATGATAGGATCGGCATTGTCGTCGGGAACCTTGGCCAAGAAGTGCTTGTCTATGCTGCGGTAGATGCTGAACTCCACCATCTTTGGGTCAACGAGCACAATTTTCAGTTCTGCCGGGTGTTTCTTATATAATAAAGAGGTAAGTATGGCGTTGAGGCCTACCGACTTACCCTGCCCCGTAGCACCTGCAACCAATAAGTGGGGAGCCTTGGCCAAGTCGAACATGAACACCTCGTTAGTGATGGTCTTACCCATCGCACAAGGCAGGTCCATCGTGGTCTCTTGGAACTTCTTTGAGTCGAGCACGCTGCGCATCGACACCATATTCTTCTTCGCATTAGGCACTTCTATACCAATAGTGCCACGACCAGGGATAGGCGCAATGATACGGATACCCTCGGCGGCTAGGCTCAAGGCAATATCGTCCTCCAGATTGCGGATCTTGGCAATACGCACGCCCTGGGCAGGAGTAATCTCGTAGAGCGTGATGGTGGGTCCCACCGTAGCCTTGATGCTGCTGATCTCCACGCCGAAGGTGCGCAATACGTCTACGATGCGGTTTTTATTGGCATTCTGCTCGGCCATATCAATATAGGGTTTGCCGTCGTCGGGATAGGACTTCAGCAGGTCGAGCGTCGGATAGTGGTAGTTCTCCAAGTCACGCTTGGGGTCATAGGGCTCCATATCATCAAGTGCCGTCGCAGTCTGTAGTTCATCGCTGTCAGCCTTTTCAACATCGTCGGCCACCTCAACTTCCAAATCGGGGTCTGCAGGGGGCTCACTGTTCTTAACGGGCTTCACCACCTCGTGACCACTCTCCTCGCCTTCTGTTTCCTCCGTCGTGTCTTTCTCTTCCTGCCCGAAGTCAACTGTCTGCGGTTCGGGATCATCGAAAACGACAGGATCTTCGTTTGTCTCAATGAGATTCTCGTATGACGAGCCGCCTTCTTCATCAGTATTGGATGTGCTAACGGTGAACTTGACCTTGTCGAAAATTCTTCTAGGATTAAGCACATTGCGTATCCACACGATAGTCTCGTTACTTACATACATCAGGAACAACAGAGCAACGATGCCCAACAAGGCCACCAATCCCGGCACGCCCACAAAACGCTTGATGAACTCGCAGGCATTCTGTCCGTGGAAGCCACCCAAGATAAAATGAAGGTCTGGGAAAAGGGGTGTCACAAACTCTGCCAACGTCATTGACAGCCAAACCATGAGGATGGCGATGCACAGGAACCACTTCATCAGTTTGGGACGATAAGCCTGCATCAGTGTCAATGCCACCAAAAACAAGAACAGAGGCACACCAAAGGCGGCGAGGCCAAAGCAACGATTCATGAAGAAATAGGCGGCATGCGCACCCAAACTACCACAAGAGTTCAAGTATTTGGACCCCTCATTGGCTACGTCACCGTCAACAATAAGACTCTGATCTGCCGCACCTGTGGTAAAGTAAGACACGAACGACCAAGAGAGGCAGAAGGCCAGTGCCAACAGGATAATACCGAGCAGGAAATGGAGACGATCACTCTGGAATAACTGCATGGCACGTGTCAGTCCTAGCGACTCCATAAAGGAGGTCTTTGCGCCACGGCTACCGTTGTTCTTACCCTTTTTATCTGATTTTTTTTCCGATTTCTTTGCCATTTTTTATAATCATACGTTAATTCTTCTGCAAAAGTAGCGGAAAAAAATCAGTTATCGGCATAAAATCACATTTTTTTTGTATTTTTGCACCTCGAAAACGATTTATATGCCTAAAATCATATACAGCAAATACGAAAAGGTGCGAATTTCGACCCTTCCCGTCGAAGAATTCAAGGGCAGGATCATTGTCATACTGACTCCTGGAGAGACCGAGCGGGCCGTACGCTATCTCCTATCTCAGAAGATGCTGGGACTTGACACTGAGACAAGGCCCTCGTTTAAGAAGGGACAGCAGCACAAGGTGTCCTTGCTACAGGTATCGACCGAAGACACCTGCTTTCTGTTCCGTCTAAACCATATAGGACTGACGGACTCAATCATCAAACTACTGGAAGACAAAACTGTCACAAAAGTAGGCTTGTCGTGGCATGACGACCTGAACTCGCTCCATAAATTAGGAGACTTCACCCCAGGTCTTTTTATTGACATTCAGGACCATGTGCGCGAGATAGGCATCGAGGATATGAGCCTACAGAAACTCTATGCCAACCTCTTCGGCAAGAAGATTAGCAAGCGTCAGCAACTGAGCAATTGGGAGGCCGACATCCTCAGCGACCGCCAGAAGTACTATGCCGCAACCGATGCTTGGGCCTGTATCCAACTCTACAAGGAACTGGTACGACTGAGAGAAACCAACGATTATCAACTTATTGAACCCGAGAAGCATGAAACAGATTTATCTGAAACGAGGTAAGGAAGAAAGCCTGCTCCGCTTCCATCCCTGGATTTTCTCTGGAGCCATCCATCACACAGACAACGGCATCGAGGAGGGAGATGTAGTACGCGTGCTGTCAGAAAAGGGCGACTTCATTGCCGTAGGCCACTACCAACAGGGCTCAATAGCCGTGCGTGTGCTGACATTCAGCGACGTTGACATCGACGACCGCTATTGGGAGTCGCGCCTGCAGTCGGCTCTAGACCTCCGACAGAGCATTGGACTGGCAGATTGTCCCAACACCGACGCCTATCGCCTAGTACATGGCGAAGGTGACCTGATGCCTGGACTTATCATCGATGTCTACAAACAGACGGCTGTCATGCAGGCCCATAGCATAGGCATGCACCTGGCTCGCCACCAGATAGCGCAGGCACTTCAGAAGGTAATGGCCAATCGCATCGCTCATATATATTACAAGAGCGATACGACACTTTCGTTCGTCGATCCCGAGAATGGATTCCTGCTTGGAGGCAGCAACGACAACATAGCCACTGAGAACGGCATGCGCTTCTACGTAGACTGGCTAAAGGGGCAGAAGACCGGGTTCTTCGTTGACCAGCGTGAAAACCGTGCGTTGCTGGAGAAATATGCGAAGGACAGACGGGTGCTCAACATGTTCTGCTACACAGGCGGATTCTCATTTTACGCCATGCGCGGCGGTGCTCAACTAGTACACTCCGTGGACAGTTCGGCCAAAGCCATCGAACTAACCAAGCGCAATGTCGAACTCAACTTCCCTGGCGACCCGCGCCATCAGGCCTACTGCGAGGATGCCTTTAAGTTCTTGGAGAGTATTGGAAGCCAGGAAAGATCCGACTCACAATCCTCCTATGACCTCATCATCCTTGACCCACCAGCCTTTGCCAAGCATCGAGGAGCCCTGCACAACGCCTTGAAGGGCTACACCCGACTGAACCAGAAGGCCTTCGAAAAGATTGAGCGCGGTGGCATACTCTTCACATTTTCATGTTCACAGGTGGTCACTAAGGACAACTTCCGTAATGCTGTCTTCACGGCGGCTGCATTGGCCAAACGCAAGGTACGCATCCTGCACCAACTGCATCAGCCAGCCGACCATCCCATCAACATCTACCACCCAGAAGGAGAGTATCTGAAAGGACTCGTACTATACGTAGAATAATTTACAAAGTTGACCTTTCCAGAGACCATACAACAGTTTATCGAGCAGGAGCATCTGCTTGACAAAGGGAAACGCTATCTGGTGGCACTTAGCGGTGGTGCAGACAGCGTCTGCTTGTTGCGTGTACTGCTTTTGCTTGGCTATCAAGTTGAGGCTGTGCATTGCAATTTCCACCTGCGTGGCGAAGAGAGCAACCGTGATGAAGACTATGTCAAAACGCTCTGCAAGAAACACTCAATCGAACTACATCTTATTCACTTTGACACAGAATCTTATGCCAAACTGCATAAAGTAAGTCTTGAAATGGCAGCAAGAGATCTTCGCTACCACTATTTCGAGCAACTGCGACAAGACATAGAAGCCGACGGCATCTGCGTAGCCCACCACCAGGATGACTGCGTAGAGACTATCCTCATGAATCTGATGCGTGGCACTGGCATACACGGCTTAACTGGTATCAAGGTACGCAATGGAAAAGTGCTAAGACCGCTACTATCTGTAAGGAGAAAAAATATTATAAAATGGTTGGAAGATATACAACAAGACTACGTCACCGATTCCACGAATTTGAAAGATGACATAGTACGCAATAAAGTTCGGCTACGCCTGATTCCTCTTCTAAACGAGATCAATGGTAGTGTAACCAACAATATTCTAACCACCGCCAGACGACTACAAGAGACCGCTCGCGTCTATGACAATACAATTTCTACCTGTCTTGAACGTCTCATTCTCAACAATTCCATCGAAATAAGTGCTCTCATGCAGGAGCCGTCACCAGAAAGTATTCTCTTCGAGTGGTTAAGCCCGATGGGATTTTCTTCTGCCGTTATCGAACAAGTCAGCATTTCACTGGAGAAAGCCCCTGCTGGCAGCGAATGGCAATCACCCACCCACCAAATGACCATCTGCCGAGGACGACTGATAGTAGAAGAAAGGCGAACAGAGCCCCCTACTCTTCTCATCCCAGAAACTGGCAATTACGCCTACGAGAGCGGAAAGATCCGAGTGAACATCCTTGAAGAGAGACACCTGGACAAGCAGCCACACGTGGCCTGTCTGGATGCAGACACCATACATTTCCCACTAACGCTGCGCCCTGTCAGACAGGGCGACCGTTTTCAGCCCTATGGCATGAATGGAAGCCGTTTGGTGAGCGACTACCTCACCGACTGCCACCTCAACATCTTCGAAAAACGGAGAACGTTAGTGCTTAGCGATGCCAAGGGCCGCATCCTCTGGCTTGTAGGCCACCGCACGGCAGCACCATTCTGCTTAACGCCCAAAAGCCAGCGCACGCTCTTTGTAGAGTTTTGCCAGCAGTCGTCGGAACAGAAAGACTGAGTTTATCCGAAGATGTACTCATCTAAATTATTTTTGAAACATCAAAAAAGTTACAAAGTTACACTTTTGCCTTTAACTGTCTTAATATCAGTTCGTTAGACACGGTGTACCTTTTTGCAAAAGTTACACCAACCTACACTATCCTACACCATTGAGAGATTGGACGTTAAAGCGTTGACAATAAGGCACTTATATGGAAGGCATATTATCTGTTGGTACAAAACAAGTTGTTTTGTTCTCGAAGAAACTATCTCTACGAGTCGAAGGAAGCATTCCTTACTGAACAAAACAAGTTGTTTTGTACCTGAAGGAAACATCTCTTCAAGTCAGAGAGCCCATCCCTTGCCTGAAGGTCTCTGCTCCCGTAGGGAGGAAACTAGCCTTCCAACAAAAAGTAATTTTATTTTTTTAACACAAAAAAAATGATGATTTCTGAACAACGTATTGATATTTTTCGTAACTTTGCATCCGCAAAACTAGTGAATACGTACTTAGTAGCCTAATTATCAGGCAGTTATAACGGATTTTAAGGTATTAGGAGATGAGACAATTAAAGATTCAGAAGAGTATTACAAACCGTTCGAGCGAAGCACTGGACAAATATCTGGTGGAAATCGGTCGTGCACCCCTCATTAGTATTGACGAAGAGATTGAGTTGGCACAGAAGATTCGCAAGGGTGGTTTGGAAGGTGAGCGTGCCAAGGACAAACTGGTGACGGCCAACCTGCGCTTTGTGGTGTCAGTAGCCAAGCAATATCAGCATCAGGGATTAACATTGACCGACCTGATAGACGAAGGTAATATCGGCCTTATTAAAGCCGCTCAGAAGTTCGACGAGACCAGAGGTTTCAAGTTCATCTCATACGCTGTTTGGTGGATTCGCCAGAGCATCCTGCAAGCCATTGCAGAGCAAAGCCGCATCGTGCGTCTGCCGCTTAATCAGGTTGGTTCGCTAAACAAGATCAACCACGAGATCAACCGTTTCGAGCAGGAAAACCAGCGCCACCCCTCTGTGAGCGAGTTGGCTGAGATGACCGACCTCGACGAGGAGAAGATCGGCCAGTCGATGCAGGCCGATAGCCACCATGTATCTATCGACGCCCCATTCCAAGATGGTGAGGACAACTGTATGCTCGACGTTATGGCTTCTGGTGATGACTCACGTACCGACCGCCATGTTGATCATGAGTCGATGGCTCAAGAATTGAACTCAGTCCTGTCGAAAGTGTTGAAAGATCGCGAAATCATCATCATCCGCGAGTGCTTCGGCATTGGCTGTCATGAGAAGGGCCTCGAGGAAATAGGCGACGAACTGGGTCTTACCCGTGAGCGTGTGCGCCAAATCCGCGAGAAGAGCATCGCCAAGTTGCGCGACTCGGGCAACGCCAGGATTCTGATGAAATACCTCGGATAAGAGAGATACATTATTATATAATGTGCAGGTTTCAGTAACAATTATTGGAACCTGCTATTTTTTTGTCTTTTTTCTTGTTTTTTTATTTGCATATAAAGTTTTTTTTCGTACCTTTGTACCTGTGAAACACGCTATACTAACCATAGCACTCCTATTGGCCTTTACGTCCCAAGCCGCTGGCGATAACCTCGATTCGCTAGTGCTCAGCCGTTTGTTCACCTACAAACGCAACTTCACCAACAACGTCAAAGGCTTCAGTACTAACGTCTATGTGAAGTTTCACTACCAGACCAATCGCAGAAACGTGGCATTATGGCTCATCCCTCACGGCTACTCCATAGCCAACGGCGACCGTCACTTCGTAAGCGAGCAGTATAGTCGCGTAACATTCAATGATGTGGACGACTACGAGACCAATCGGCAGGTTTTCTATACCACCATCCCCCACAACCGCCGTACCATGCCCACGCTCTTCGAATTTCTCACGCCCAATCTCTATAACGTGACGCTTTACGGTGATCATGTGCTATCGCCTTTTAACAGAGAAAACCGTATCTATTATAAATACACCGTCTACCGCCTTGACGAACGCTACATCAGGGTCAATTTCCGTCCGCGCCTGATGCCAAACACCCAACTGGTTAGCGGTCAGGCTCTGGTGGAGTATCGCACAGGACGTATCGAGCAGGTAGAACTGAACGGTGAGTTTGACATGATCCGCTTCAAGACACTCACCATGCAGGGACGCTATGGTGTCCGTGCATTGCTGCCGCGTTTCGTGCAGACAGATGTCCGTTTCAAGTTCATCGGCAACGACATCACCTCCCATTTCGAAGCCCTCTATGACTGTCCCATCACTCTGCCAGACACCCTGCACATAGAGGGTGACCGCCAAATGATAGAATCCGTGCGTCCCATCGCCCTCTCTGCCGCTGAACAGGCCGTCTACGAAGAGTATGACAAACAGAACGAGCCAGAAGAGATAGAAGACACCTTGTCTGTAACGCCAGCAGAGCCCGACTCTGTGGCACTTGCTGAAGAGCAACGACAGAAGAACAAGCACAACTACTGGGAAGAAATCGGCTGGGACCTCATCGGTTCAAACCTCATCCACAGCATCAGCACCGAGAACAAAAGGGGCTATCTAAAACTCTTCCCCTTGCTCAATCCGCAATACTTCAGTTTTAGTGCCAGCAAGGGCTTTTCCTACCGCATGAAGATGGGTGCCCGCTATAAATTCACCCCCCAGAAGTCCATCTCAACCGAGCCGCAAGTGGGCTACAACTTCAAGTTGCATGAGTTCTACTACACCCTACCCCTCACGTTCACATACAACGAGAGACTGAACGGACATATCTATGCCCATCTGCAGAAAGACAACCGCATAGGCAACAACACGGTACTCGAAGAAATCCAGGCAGAGCATGGAAATATTCCCGAATTGGAACAGCGTGACCTTGACCTCTTCAGCGACACCCACTTCTCCATTAGGAACATCATCACCCCACGCCCCTGGCTCACCTTAGAAGTTGGCTTCATCTACCACCACCGCAAGGCCATTAATGCCGACGAGATGAGACGTTTCGACAAGCCTGTCACCTACAACTCGCTGGCACCCCTGATCGGCATCAAGTACAGGCCCTGGAAGACAGCCCCCATCTTCAGTTTCGACATCGAGCACGGCATGAAAACGAAGTTCAGCGACCTGCCCTACACGCGCTGGGAGTTCGATGTATCGTACAAGCACCACATGTCACACCTGCAGCAACTCAACCTGCGCTTCGGCGGCGGTCTTTACACCTACAGGGAGAAAGACTATTTCATGGACTTCGCAAACTTCCGCGACAACAACCTGCCAGAGGGATGGGACGACGACTGGACGGGTGACTTCCAATTACTGAGTTCCGACTTGTACAATGCCTCTAACTACTACCTGCGCAGCAACGTGTCGTACGAGACACCCCTCTTTGGGGTAGCCTTGGTTCCTATCTTGGGGCGCTATGTGGAACGCGAGCGCGTCTACTTGAACAGTCTTTCTATCGCCCATACACGCATCTATTCCGAGTTGGGCTATGGCTTCACCTGCCGAGCCTTCTCGATGGGTTTGTTCGCCAGTTTCCTTAATGTGCAGTATCAGAGCATGGGCTGTAAGTTTACATTTGAATTATTCCGAAGATGGTAAAACCCCTGATTATCTATAAGGCCAGTGCCGGTAGTGGCAAGACGTTCACCCTGGCCGTCGAATACATCAAACTCCTGGTGCAGGACCCCTCGGCGTTCCGGCAGACGCTGGCTGTCACCTTCACCAACAAGGCAACGGCCGAGATGAAGCAACGCATCCTGAGCCAACTGTACGGCATCTGGCGAAGACAGGAAGACTCGGAGTCCTATCTTCGCAAGGTGTGCAAAGACCTGAATGTCACTCCCGAGTATGCCTCCGATCAGGCAGGCAAGGCCCTCCACCTGTTACTGCACAACTATAGTTATTTCCGTGTGGAGACCATTGACTCGTTCTTCCAGAGCGTCATGCGCAACCTGGCACGTGAACTGGAACTGACGGCTAACTTGCGCATTGGGCTGAACGACCAGCAGGTGGAAGAGCAGGCCGTCGATCAACTCATTGACAGTCTCACAACTCAGGACTTACTGCTGCAATGGCTGCTAAAATACATCATGGACACCATCGGCGATGACCGTTCTTGGAATGTCATCGGACAGATTAAGCGTTTTGGCCTCACTATTTTCCGCGACTTCTACAAACACGAGAGGAAACGATTGGCCGTTATCGCTGACGACAAGAAGTTCTTCGACCATTACACCGCCCAACTGCGTAAAATACGCGAAGATGCCCGCCAGCACATGACGCAATTAGCCGACGAGTTCTTCGACACTATCAATGCCGAGGGGCTCTCCATTGAAGATTTTGCCAAAAAGGGCAATGGCGTGTGCTCCGTCTTTATTAAGTTGAAGCGTGGCGACGACTTCAACGAAAGCATCCTGACATCAACCGTCAAGGAAGCCGACGGCGACCCAACCAAATGGTACACAAAAACCAGCGATAAGGGCCCGCACATCCACGCCGTAGTAGAGAGCAAACTGAACCGTCTGTTGCATCAGGTCATCGAGGACCAGCCTCGTCAATGGCGGCTCTACCAGTCGGCAACGCTCACCCTGCGCCACCTCAACCAGTTGCGTCTTCTGGACAGTATCGAGAAGAAAGTGCGCGCCCTAAACGAAGAAGGCAACCGCTTCCTACTTTCCGACACCCAGCAACTGCTGCACGACCTCATCGACGGCAGCGACTCGCCCTTCATCTTCGAGAAAATAGGTACACGTCTGGAACATATCATGATTGACGAGTTCCAGGATACCTCCACCGTGCAGTGGCAGAACTTCAAGGTGTTACTCGAGGAAACCATGAGCCACGAAGGCACTAGCAATCTCATCGTGGGCGATGTCAAGCAGAGCATCTACCGCTGGCGCAGCGGCGACTGGCGACTGTTGGCCAATATCAAAAATCAGTTTGAGAACTCTGCCCAGCGTATCGACATCTTGCCCTTGGACATCAACTACCGTTCACAGCAGAACATCATCCGCTTTAACAACGCCTTCTTCACCGAGGCGGCTAAAGTGTCAGAAGTGGCAGCCTACGACGATATTTGTCAAAAATGGCCATCACAAAGGGAAGCGGAAGGTCTCGTAGACATCCGGCTACTCCCATCGGACGACTACCAGACGGCAACACTCGAGCAGATGTTGAGCCATATCGACCATCTGTTGTCACAGGGCATTCGCGCCCGCGATATCGCAATCCTTGTACGCAGTAATGCCAATATTCCCCTCATAGCCAACTATCTGATGGAGCAGCGTCCCTTGCTGAACGTCATCAGCGATGAGGCTTTCCGCCTGGATGCCTCTCCTGCAGTCCAGGTCATCATCCAGGCGTTGCGCTATCTCATACACCCCGACGACCTCATTTCGAGGGCCTTCCTTGCCAACGTCTATTCAGGAAGTATCAAAGGAGTACTGCCCCAGGACTATACCAATCATCGTGACGACCTGTTGCGCCAGCCGCTCTATGAACTCACCGAACGGCTATACGTGCTGTTCGCCCTCGATCGGATGGAGGGTCAAAGTGGCTACCTATGCGCTTTTTACGATCAGGTAGCCACCTATGCTAGCGAGCATTCCGCAGATATCTACGACTTTTTGAGAGAGTGGGACGCATCGCTCTGCGGCAAGACTATCCAGTGTCCTGATGCCGACGGCATTCGCATCATCAGTATCCATAAATCAAAAGGTCTGGAGTTCGACAATGTCATCATCCCCTTCTGCGACTGGCGGCTTGAGTTCTCCGACGTGCTGTGGTGTCGTCCTGAAGAGGAACCATTCAACCAACTGCCCCTTGCACCTATCGACTACAGTCAGAAAGGCATGACGGGTACCATCTACCAGAAAGACTACAACGAGGAGCACCAACAGAACATCGTTGACAACCTTAACCTGCTTTATGTGGCTTTCACCCGTGCAGGCCGCAACCTATTCGTCATAGGCAAACGTGGTAGCAAGGGCTCGCGATCGGCTCTCATCGAACAGGTGCTGCCCACCCTCGACCTGAATGACTCGACGCTCAGCGGCGAACAAGATGCCAATGCCGCGCTGGCGTTCACATTCGGGCAACTCTCTATGACCTGCACCACTGGCCATTCAAGTCAAGCCAGCGCAAACCCCTTCTTACTTCCCAGCACCATCATCCCAGTCAATATTGAGGTATTCACCCCCAAGTTCACCTTCAAGCAAAGCAACAAGAGCCGTGAATTCGCCACCATCGAGGATGACGAGCAGGCACAGCAGAATCAGTACATCCAACTGGGCAACGTGCTACACAGCATCTTTGCCAATATACGCACGGCAGACGACATCGACCATGCTCTCTGTCAACTGGAGCAGGAAGGCATACTCTACGACGACCACATCACCCGACAACGACTGGAGGACATGATACGTAAACGCATCGCATCGCCCCGCGTGGCCGAGTGGTTCTCTGACCGTTGGCGGCTCTACAACGAATGCACCATCCTACTGCCCAATGGCGTGGAACGCCGCCCCGACCGTGTGTTAACCGACGGCCAAACAACTATCGTCATTGACTTTAAGTTCGGACGCGAACGGCAGGAATACCACGAACAGGTAAATGAATACATGGCACTGCTCCGCGAGATGGGGCATCGCGATGTGAAGGGTTACCTTTGGTTCGTATATAGCAATCAAATTGTCGAAGTGAAATGAAGACTTTCTTAGAATACGTCGCAGAGGATATTCTCAACAAATACGGGAACGACCTCTCACGCGTGGCCGTCGTTTTCCCTAACAAACGCGCCTCGCTCTTTCTCAACTGCTATCTGGCTCAACAAGCCAAACGCCCCATTTGGAGTCCGTCATACATCACCATCAGCGACCTATTCCGCCGCAACACAAACCGCACGGTTGCTGACCCCATCAAACTGGTGTGCGACCTCCACAAGTCATTCACGGCACAGACAGGTATCGATGAAACCCTCGACCACTTCTACGGATGGGGACAACTGCTACTGGCAGACTTCGATGACCTTGACAAGAACATGGCCGATGCTGACAGCATATTCCGCAACCTGCGCGACATCCATGAACTCGACGACATCAGTTATCTCTCTGATGAACAGAAAGAGGCGATCGGCCACTTCTTCAGCAACTTTACTGACGACCACAACACGCTACTGAAAGAGCGTTTCCTAAAACTATGGTCGAAGATGGGCAACATTTACCACGACTTCAACCAAAGGTTGGCCACGCAGCAACTGGCATACGAGGGAGCCCTCTATCGTGAGGTGGTCAATACCGTCAATGGCGACACCATCGCCAAGAATGTTGATGCAGACATCTGTCTATTCATAGGTTTCAACCTCGTGCAACCCGTCGAGCAGCATCTGTTCAACGCCCTTCGCCATGAAGGCAAAGCCCGTTTCTACTGGGACTTCGACACGTCGTATATTAAAGATAATGAGGCCGGCCACTTCATCAGTCAGTATCTGGCCGACTTCCCTAATGAGTTGGATACGACCGACAGGGACATCTACAACCAATATGCACGTGAGAAAACCATCCACTTCATCTCGTCAACGACAGAAAATGCCCAGGCTCACTATACGGGTCAATGGCTGAACGAGAACGGACGCATCGAGGCAGGTCGGCAAACGGCTGTGGTACTATGCAACGAGGCTCTTCTGCCTACCATCATCCATTGTCTGCCTAATCAAGTGGAGAAGGTAAACATCACCACCGGCTACCCTCTTGCGCAGTCGCCTGTCGCATCGCTCATCAACAATCTGACCAACCTGCGAACCATCGGCTACGACCAGCAGCACCAACGCTACCGTACACGTTTCCTTGCTGCCGTGATGCGCCACCCCTATATGGCTCAATTGCCACAAGACGAGGCCAGTATCCTCGTGAAGGACGATGAGGCACTACTCCCCTGGCTATGTAGGATATTACAACGGATAGCCCTCGTCGACAGCGGCAACGATCCCCTCTATCAGGAGAGTGTGTTTAGAGCCTACACCTTAGCAAACAGGCTGAAGGGACTTACCGATAGCGGTGATCTGCTCGTGGATGACAGCACCCTACAGCGGCTTCTCAATCAACTCATACAATCCACCTCTGTGCCCTTCCACGGTGAGCCCGCAGAAGGACTACAGGTGATGGGTGTGCTTGAGACGCGCAACCTCGACTTCGACCACGTCTTACTACTCTCATGCAACGAGGGTAATATGCCTCGGGGGGTCAACGACGCTTCTTTCATCCCTTACACTATCCGCAAGGCATACGGACTGACCACCACCGACCACAAAGTGGCGATCTACAGTTATTACTTCCACCGACTGTTACAGCGTGCCGGTGACATCACCATTCTTTACAATAACAGTACCACCGATGGTCAGACAGGTGAGATGTCACGCTTCATGCTCCAGATGATGGTAGAAGACCGACATCACGACATCCGATTTGAGACTCTTCATGTGCCCGTCTCACTGCCCCACGGCAAGCCGCCCGTCATCCACTTGGCCAAGAAGCGTACTACGGGGTTCCTCTCGCCAACAGCCATCAACACCTATATGCGCTGTCCTTTACGCTATTATTACAAATACGAATGTGAACTGCTGGAACCTAAGGTTGAAGACGATGACACCATCGACAACCGCATGTTCGGCAACATCTTCCATAAGGCTTCGCAAATCGTCTATGAACGACTGATGCAGAAGAGCCGCCAGATTCTGAAAAGCGATATCGAGCAACTGCTGAAGAACCGCGTTGAGATAGAACAGGCTGTCGATATGGCCATGAAGGAAGAACTGGGCACGACACAGGATCTATCAGGACTACAAATCATTAACCGCGCAGTCATCATCCGCTATTTACGTCAGTTGCTGGAGATAGACCATCGGGTGGCACCATTCAGCATCATAGGTTTGGAGTGCAAGGTAAGAGGCACCATCCAAACTCGCCACATCACAACGGCTATCGGTGGTGTCATTGACCGCCTTGATCGAATCGTCAAGGACGGTCAAGAGCGCATCCGCGTCATTGACTACAAGACAGGCAGTTATCAGGCAAAACCATTGGCCAATGTCGAAGCCATCTTCCAGCAGGAGAACCTCAAGAACCATAGTGACTATTATCTGCAAACCCTACTCTACTCTATCCTCATCAAAGCCGAGCATCCGCAGACGCCCGTATCACCGGCCCTACTCTTCATCCAGCATGCTGGTACCAACGACTACGACCCGACGCTCTGTTTCGGCAAGAGTCCTATTGTAGACATCCAAAACGACAAGAATCGTTTCATGGAGTTGCTCACAGAAACCATCGATCAAATGTTTAATCCCGACATCCCCTATACACCTACTAACGACCGTGACCGTTGCCACTCCTGCCCCTACCGTCTGCTCTGCAACCAGTAAAAAGAGTGCCTACAGTCTTTGATATAGAAATAAATACGGGCTCATGACTGAAAATTAATAAATATTTTGTACCTTTGCACCCGCAAAAGAAAAGAAGGAAAAAATGATAACAGTAACGAATCTGGCAATACAGTTTGGAAAGAAGGTTCTATACAAGGATGTGAACCTGAAGTTTACGAGTGGAAACATCTATGGCATCATCGGTGCCAATGGTGCGGGAAAGTCTACACTCCTTCGCGCCATCAGCGGTGAACTGGAGCCCAACAAAGGCACAGTGGAGATGTTGCCCGGCGAGCGCATGAGCGTGCTGGAACAGGATCACTTCAAATATGATGATTTTTCGGTGATGGACACCGTGCTGATGGGACACAAGCCCCTATGGGATAACATGAAGGAGCGCGAAGCCCTCTATGCCAAGGCCGAGATGACCGAAGAAGATGGCGTGCGCGCTGCCGACTTGGAAATGGCTTTCGCTGAGATGAACGGCTGGGAAGCAGAGAGCGAGGCAGCACAACTGTTGCAGAACCTAGGTATCAAGGAAGATACCCACTACGCACAGATGGCCGATATCTCTAATAATGAAAAGGTACGCGTGATGCTGGCAAAGGCCCTCTTCGGACACCCTGACAACCTCTTGTTGGACGAGCCCACCAACGATCTAGACTTGGACACCGTACAATGGCTCGAAGAGTATCTGAGTTCGCTGGAGCAATGTGTGCTAGTGGTCAGCCACGACCGTCACTTCCTCGATGCCGTCTCGACACAAACCGTCGATATCGATTTTGGTAAGGTAACGCTCTTCTCTGGTAACTATTCATTCTGGTATGAGTCATCGCAGTTGGCACTTCGTCAGGCCCAGAACCAAAAGATGAAGGCTGAAGAGAAGCGCAAGCAACTGGAGGAGTTTATCCGCCGCTTCTCTGCTAATGTAGCCAAATCAAAGCAGACTACATCACGTAAGAAGATGCTTGAGAAACTGAACGTGGAGGAAATCACTCCCTCTACACGCAAATATCCCGGCATCATCTTCCAGATGGAACGTGAGCCAGGTACTCAGATTCTTGAAGTGGAAGGTCTCAAGGCTGTCGATGCAGACGGCACCGTACTCTTCGACAACGTGAACTTCACCATCGAGCGCGGTCAGAAGACAGTATTCCTCTCGCACAACCCCAAGGCGATGACGGCTCTCTTCGAGATCATCAATGGTAACCGCGAGGCTCAGGCTGGCACCTACAAATGGGGTGTCACTATCACTACCGCCTATCTACCACTCGACAACACCGAGTTCTTCCAATCTGAAATGAACCTCGTCGACTGGCTCTCACAATGGGGCCCAGGTAACGAGGTGACCATGAAGTCATTCCTGGGACGAATGCTTTTCCGCGAAGAGGATGTACTGAAGCATGTCAACGTGCTCTCTGGTGGCGAAAAAATGCGCTGTATGATAGCCCGTATGCAATTGAAGAATGCCAACTGTCTGATTCTGGACACTCCGACTAACCACCTCGACCTGGAGTCGATTCAGGCTTTCAACAATAACTTGGTACAGTTTAAGGGCAACATTCTCTTTGCCTCTCACGACCATGAGTTCATACAGACAGTTGCCGACCGCATCATCGAACTAACTCCAAAAGGCACCATCGACAAACTGATGCAATATGATGACTACATCTACGACGAGCAAATCAAGGAGCAGAAGGCAAAGATGTATAGTTAAAGGTTTGGCACAGATTTTGCCTGCATTTAGGCAGAGCAATTAAACCATGTAATTATGACAGAAAAAGATATTAACATTGAAGATGGAGAGACCTTGAACGAAGAGAAAGTTCAGGATACTGACATTAAGGCAGAAACTGAGGCTGAAGAGTCTGAGAAGTCCGAAGAATCAGTCGAAGCCGAAACCGACCCGCTGGAGGCTGCCGAGGCACAGATTGCCGAACTGAAAGACAAGTATCTGCGCACAATGGCCGAGTTCGATAACTACCGCAAGCGTACATTGAAGGAGCGTACCGAACTGATTCTGAACGGTGGTGAGAAGACCATCACGGCCCTACTGCCTGTGATAGACGATATGGAACGTGCCATTGCCAACGGCGAAAAGACCGAAGACCCGCAGGTCTTGCGTGAGGGCATGCAACTCATATACCAGAAACTTATGAAAGTACTCGAGGCCCAAGGTGTCTCGAAGATTGAAACTCAAGATGCCGACTTCGACACCAACCTGCATGAGGCCGTAGCACTAGTGCCTGGCATGGGCGACGACAAGAAGGGTAAGGTCATCGATTGTATGGCCACTGGTTATAAACTGAATGACAAAGTAATCCGCTACGCAAAAGTGGCCGTAGGACAATAATGGCACAGAAAAGAGACTACTACGAGGTCCTGGGCGTTGAGAAGACAGCCTCAGAAGACGAAATCAAGAAGGCCTACCGAAAGATAGCCATCAAGTATCATCCTGACCGCAACCCCGGTGACAAACAGGCAGAAGAGAAATTCAAGGAGGCCGCCGAGGCCTACAATGTGCTGCACGACCCGCAGAAACGCCAGCAATACGATCAGTTCGGTTTCAGCGGTCCAATGGGCGGTGGCGGTTTCGACGGTTTCGGAGGAGCCTCAATGAACATGGACGACATCTTCTCGATGTTCGGTGACATCTTTGGAGGCCGGGCCGGATTTGGAGGTTTCGGTGGCTTTGGCTCACGAGGCGGTCGTCCGCAGCAGCATCGTGGTAGCGACCTGCGCCTGAAGGTCAAACTTACATTGGAAGAGATTAACCAGGGCGTAACGAAGAAATTCAAGGTTCGCAAAGATACCACCTGCACCCATTGTCACGGCACAGGAGCGGAAAGCGGCAGTAATCGTGAGACCTGTCCTACATGTCATGGATCAGGCGTCATCACCCATACCACCCAAAGCATCTTTGGCATGATGCAATCACAGGGAATCTGCCCCACTTGTCAAGGTGAAGGTCAGATTATTAAGAACAAGTGTCATGAATGTGGAGGCACTGGTGTCACCAAAGGCGAGGAACTCGTCGAGATTAACATTCCTGCTGGTGTTGCTGAGGGTATGGTGGTCAACGTACCTGGCAAAGGTAATGCAGGCTTCAGGGGCGGCATTGCTGGCGACATACAGGTATTCATCGAAGAAGAGGAGCACGACACTTTTGTCCGCGACGGCAATGACTTGATATACAACCTACTGCTTGACTTCCCAACAGCAGCATTGGGCGGAGAAATTGATATCCCGACCATTGAAGGAAAGACGTTGAAAGTTAAGATAGAAAACGGTACCCAACCTGGCAAGACTATGCGTTTGAGGGGTAAGGGACTGCCTATCGTACAGGGCTACGGCTCTGGACGTGGAGATTTAGTTGTCAACATTAGCGTATATATTCCAAAGACTCTATCACGAGAGGAAAAGAATGCTATTGAGGCTTTCAAGGATAGCGATAATTTCAAAGGAGACAACCAGACAAAGGCATCAATATTCCAACGCTTCAAAAACTATTTCCAATGAACTACGAAGAGACCATTCATTACCTGTTCAACCGCACGGCCAATTACGAACAGCAGGGGGTAGCCGGCTATAAAGAAGGGCTTGACACGATGCTGGCACTTGACGAGCACTTTGGCCATCCACACAAGCACTTCAGGTCTATCCACGTGGCTGGCACTAATGGCAAGGGGTCTACCAGCCATCTCATTGCCGCCATGCTCCAGATTTGCGGCTACAGGGTTGGTCTCTACACCTCTCCACATATCGTAGACTTTAGTGAACGAATCAGGGTCAATGGTAACCCGATTACGGAAGAGTATGTCACAAAATTCGTAGACAAGGAACGGGCGCTATTCGAACAACTAAAGCCCACATTCTTCGAGATAACAACGGCAATGGCCTTCAAATACTTTGAGGAAACAGATGTCGACATTGCTGTCATCGAAGTAGGACTCGGTGGACGCCTTGACAGTACCAACATCATCACCCCTATTCTCTCCGTTATCACCAACATCTCACTTGACCACACACGGTTGCTTGGCACTAGTTTAGAACAGATTGCCATTGAGAAAGCAGGCATCATTAAACCAAATGTTCCTGTTGTCATAGGTGAGTCGATGCCTGAGACACTTCCTATTTTTGAGGCGATTGCCCAAGAGAATCACTCAAGAATCGTTTTTGCTGACGATGATGAGAACAAGGAGATTACAGAAGCGACCCAGAACAGCGACGGAACCATTCGTTACCGGCAAAAGAATCATAACGAGTTCCGTTGCGAACTGAGTGGTGAGTTCCAGCCAAAGAACATGAACACCACACTCTGTGCTTTGCGCCAATTGGCCAATGCTGGCTATTTGGCCGACTTTGGTGATGATAAAAACGAGAAGATGGAACAGGAAATGAACAATGCCTTCCTAAACATCGTCAAGTTGACAGGCCTACAGGCCAGATGGCAGATTGTCAAGGAGAATCCGAGAGTCATCTGCGACATGGGACATAATCCTGGTGCATGGACCTATCTGAGTCATCAGTTGGAGAACACACCATGCCGAGAATTACGTATCATCTTCGGTATTGCAGACGACAAGGATGTTTATTCCGTGCTTGAGAAACTACCAAAGAAGGCCACATATTTCTTCACAAAGAGCACAAACCACCGTGCACTCTCCGAAATGTCGCTTAAGGTTTTTGGCGACCAGTTCGGGCTGAACAGCCAGACCTTTCCAACAGTCGAAGAAGCCTATCAAGCGGCACTTGAAGGTGCTACCAGCGATGACGTAATCTTTGTCGGAGGTAGTGCCTATATCATTTCAGACTTACTAAAAACACATATTTAGTTATCTTTAACACCAACTTTTTACCGATTTGTTTGCACAAGTCGGTATTTTTTTGTTACTTTGCAAACAGTTACAGTAACTAAAAAACATTTTGATATGACAAACACATCTGAAAATGCGAATCTCTGTGGTCTGAAGCGCGAAGACTTCCAGACCACTATCAACGGAAAGAAAACCGATCTTTACATTCTGAAGAATCGTAAAGGTTACGAAGTTGCCATCTCTAACTATGGAGGCGCCATCTGTGCCATCATGGTTCCCGACAAGGACGGCAAAGTAGGAAACGTGATCCAAGGACATGCCAACATTCAGCAACTCACCAGTGGCAACGAGCCTTATCTCTCAACCCTCATTGGACGTTGGGGCAACCGCATCTGCAAGGGTCAGTTCACGCTGAATGGCAAGGAGTACCAACTGTTTATCAACAACGGTCCCAACCACCTGCACGGTGGAGCCGTAGGCTTTAACGCCAAAGTATGGGATGCCCGTCAGATGGGACCACGCTCGCTGGCCCTCCATCGCATCTCCAGTTATGGTGAAGAAGGCTTTACCGGTGAACTGGATGTGACGGTTGAGTTCACCTTCACCGACCAGAACGAACTGGTGATTGAGTATCTGGCTACCACCAATAAGAAGACCATCGTCAATCTGACGCATCATGCTTTCTTCTCTCTGGCAGGTACCGCTGATCCCACTCCTACCATTGACAACCAGATCTGTGAAATCAACGCAGACTTCTATCTGCCGACAGACGCAACCGCAATTCCTACCGGCGAGATTCTGAAAGTCGAGGGCACTCCGTTTGACTTCCGCACGCCGAAGGCCTTTGGAAAGGACATCGATGCAGACAACGAGCAAATCAAGTTCGGCAACGGCTTCGACCATAACTATGTGCTAAACAAGCAGGAAGAGGGCGAACTCAGTTTCGCAGCCCGCGTGACAGAGCCTAACAGCGGCCGTACCCTTGAGGTGTACACAACTGAGCCCGGCATGCAACTCTATACAGGCAACTACCTTTGCGGTTACAAGGGAGCCAATGGTGCCACATTCCCACGTCGCTCAGCCGTATGCTTCGAGGCCCAGCACTTCCCCGACTCTCCTAACCGTCCATACTTCCCAAGCGTAATACTGAATCCTGGTCAGCGTTACAAGCAGAAAACGATCTATAAGTTCGGTGTTGCCGAGTAATGATTTGAGACAAAAGGTTTGAGGTATAAGATTTGAGTTACACAGGTCTGAGCCTCAAACCTTTAATTCTTTGCATATAATAACTCAAAACCTATTAAAATGTCACAAAAACAAACACAGAACTATCTGTTCCCATTGATTATTGTGTTCATCGTGTGTTTCCTGATTGGATTCATCACCACCATGAACAACTCAATGATTGAATTATGCTCTAAAGCATTTAAACTGACCGCCCAACAGGGACAATATGTCAACACGGCCTTCTATGGAGCCTACATACTTGCCATCCCATTCTCACTATTAATGAGCAAGATTGGATACAAAGGAACTCTTATCTTAGGCTTGGCAGTAGCAGGAATCGGCTTCATCATTAACTCTTTGGGTATTAATGGTGTACTTGACCAAGATGTGAGCACCATCTATGCAGTATTTCTGGGCAGCATGTGTGTTGTTGCCATGGGTGTGGTGATGCTTCAGAACGTAGCCAATCCCTATGTGATGGTGCTCGGTTCGCCTGAGAAGGGTGCTTTCCGAATGACGCTGTCACAGGCTTTGAACTCGGTAGCAACTACCGTAGCACCGCTGTTTATCACCTATATGATTTTTACTAACAAGGATGCAGAAGGCAATGTCATTGCCACAGGTGCCGACATTCCTGGCCCATTCCTGGGATTAGGTATCTTCACCCTCATTATCTGCGGTATCCTCGTGTTCCTGAAGTTACCAAAGATTGACGAAGGCAAGCAGAGCGAAGAGGCTGGCGAAAAGATTGTCGAGAAGAGTTCCGTATTCAAATATCCGCACGTATGGCTCGGTGCACTTGGCATCTTTATGTACATGGGTGTTGAAATTGGCGTTCCCTCGATGCTTCCTTACAAATTCAAGGTGCTTGGCCTTGATGGTGCCACCACATTCCTCACCTTCTATTGGGGCGGCATGATGGTCGGTCGTTTCATCGGTGCTGGTATTCTTACGAAGTTCGAGCCTAGAGTCCTGTTGTCATCGTGTATCACCCTTGGTGCCATCTGCATCGGTGCATCACTTGTACTCCCAGGTATGATTAGCGTATGGTGCATGCTTGCTGCTGGTCTCTTCCATTCAGTAATGTGGCCACTGGTATTCAACCTCGGTTTGCAGAAACTCGGACGCCACACCAAAGCTGCTTCCGGCATCATCAATACTGGTGTAATCGGTGCAGCCATCTTGATGCCTATCATGGGTGCCGTAGTCGACAATATCAGCCTGTCAACGGGCGGAACCATCGTTACCGATCCCGATACGTTGAAGGAAGTTGTCACACCTACCTCAACTGGTGTCACCATCGCCATCAGTCTGATGTTCGTCTACTATGTTTACCTGCTCTGGTTCTGCTGGAAAGGCAGCAAGATTGGTCTTAACGAGAAAAAGTAACCCAAAACAATAATCTTAAAAACATTTATTAAGTTATGGACATTGAATTTGTAAGAAGTCGCTTCATCAAGCATTTTGATGGCAAGACAGGTAATGTTTATGCATCTCCTGGTCGTATAAACCTGATTGGTGAGCACACCGACTATAACGGTGGATTCGTATTCCCCGGCGCAGTTGACAAGGGCATCATTGCCGAGATGCGTGCCAATGGAACTGAAGATACTGTTATGGCATATGCTATCGATCTGAAGGACCGTGTGGACTTCCACCTTGATGATCCCGCTGGTCCCCGTGCCTCTTGGGCCCGCTACATCTATGGTATCGCCAAGGAATTCCAGAAGTTGGGCGTTCCTGTGAAGGGCTTCAATATCGCCTTTGCCGGCGATGTGCCCCTTGGTGCTGGTATGTCATCAAGTGCTGCTATGGAGAGTTGCTTCGCCTGTGGTCTGAACGACATCTTCGGCGAGAACAAAATATCCCAATGGGATATGGTGCTGGCCGGTCAGGCTACCGAGCACAACTACTGCGGTGTGAATTGTGGTATCATGGACCAGTTTGCCTCTGTCTTTGGCAAGGCCGGCTGTCTGATGCGCCTTGACTGCCGTAGCCGTGAGTTCGAATATTTCCCCTTCAAGCCCGATGGCTACCGTCTGGTGCTGCTCAATAGTAAAGTGAAGCACGAACTGGCTGGTTCACCATACAACGACCGTCGCAACTCCTGCGAGAACGTAGTGAAGGCTATTGCCAAGAAACATCCAGAGGGCAAGTTCGAGACTTTGCGCGACTGCACTTGGGAGCAACTCGAAGAGGTTCGCGCCGAGGTAGGCGAAGAGGACTACACCCGTGCTCACTTTGTATTGGGCGAGAAGGATCGTGTCCTGGCTGTCTGCGATGCTCTGCTGGCAGGCGACTACGAGACTGTTGGTCAGAAGATGTACGAGACCCACTACGGCCTATCCAAGGAGTATGAGGTTAGTTGCGAGGAACTTGACTATCTGAACGATATCGCCAAGGAAAACGAGGTAACCGGCAGCCGTATTATGGGTGGTGGTTTCGGCGGCTGTACCATCAACCTGGTGCGTGCCGATCTCTACAACAAGTTCATTGCCGATGCCAAGAAGAAGTTTGCTGCCAAGTATGGCCACGAGCCCGAGGTTATCGATGTCGTCATTGGCGACGGCTCTCGCAAACTCTGCTAACAATAACCCCTAAGAAGGGGGATGGGGTCTGAACAAACGCAGCCCCATCCCCTTTATTATAATATATTGTAGAAATGTTTCAGATTGACCGTTCATACATAGATCCCATCTCTCTGGAAAGCCTTCAGGGACATATATGGGATATCCGCACCGACCACAAGGATGACCCTACCCTGCCCAAACTTGGAAACTACCAGATAGCCAGCGAAGAAGAATTCGAGCAATATCTGGAAAGCAGACAGAAGTTCGAAGACTTCAAAGAGTCATGGCGCAAGTATCGCATGCTTATCTTTGGCTTGGCCTTTGTCATTCCCGTAGCCCTATTCAGTCTGTTGGTCAATATAGACTATATGCCTTACTATGCCTACGCCTCAGGCTTTCTGCTATGCCTGCTCGTATTCACGGTCTATACGCTCATCAAGTCTATGAAAGAAAAAAAGTTCCGCAACAACCCGTGCGAAACTTTTATCAAGGCCTTACTTTCTTGGGAAGAAGCCCGAAAAGGTGAGAGTTAATTACATTCCTGCAACAGTTTCACGGCATCTATATACTGCGCGATGCCCTGAGCCACTTCTTTTGCAGCCTTCATGGCTAGCACCACCGTCTGCGGACGATGCACCACATCACCACCAGCAAAGACACCACGACGCGTAGTCATACCCATAGGGCGCTCCCCCACTTTCACATAGCCTTTGTCGTCTACCTCGATACCTTCAGTAGTCGAGACAATACGGTTGGCCGGACGCGAACCGATGGCCAGAAATACACGGTTGAAAGACTCTAGGCGCTCACCGTCGGGAGTCACTATGCGCAACTGTCCCAACCTACCATTCTCGCCAGCGATAAATTCTGTGCACGACGTGTTCCACCAGAACTTTACGCCCTCGCTGACGGCTTCGTCATACTCACTCCGAATAGCAGGCATCTCTTCTTGGGTGCGGCGGTAGAGCACCGTCACATCAGCACCAAGACGGATGGCAGTACGAGCAGCATCCATCGCCACGTTGCCACCACCAATGACAGCCACGCGATCACCCTCGTCCACAGGCACCATCTCACGAGAGATTGCCCCTTCGTTGTACACATTCACCTGATGGAGAAGGTAGGTGGCCTGATTCACGCCCCGCAGGTTGGCACCCGGCGTCGTATTCATATTCTGAGGTATCGACGTGCCCGTACCGATGAAGATGGCATCATAGCCCTGTGCAAACAGGGAGTCGATGGTCAAGCCATTACGCCCCACCGTCGTATTCAACTGGAAATCCACTCCCAGTTCGGCAATTTTCTTGATTTCCTTACGGACGACAGCCTTGGGCAGACGATATTCCGGAATACCGTACATCAGCACACCACCCGGCTCATTCTGTGCCTCGAAGATCGTCACCTTGAATCCCTGACGAGCCAGATCGCCAGCCACGGTCAGGCCGGCAGGACCGCTACCAATGACAGCCACAATGCCACGTGTCTTCTGAGGCAAACGCTCGCGAATCAGTTCCATATCGGTATCGAAGTCAGCCACAAACTGCTCCAACTTGCCAATCTGTATCGGTTCACCTTTCTTGCCCAGCACGCAACTGCCCTGACATTGCTTCTCATGAGGACAAACACGTCCACAGATAGCAGGCAGATTGCTACGCTCATTGATTACTGACATGGCCTCACCGAAATTACCCTTCGACAAGGCCGCAACAAAGTCGGGGATGTTGTTTTCTATCGGACATCCCTTTCTGCATTGAGGTATTTTACAATGTAGGCAACGCTTTGCCTCGTCAATGGCCTCCTTGGCCGTAAATCCTTCATGTACTACCTGAAAATTCTTGTTCTCTTGATCCATGCTTCCTCTATGTCTTTAAGATTTTCGGGTGCAAAGATAGTCATTTTTGCTAAAACATGCAATTAAATTACATTATTTTGCTAGAAATAAGAGTATTTCCTTGATTTGCGGAAAAAGGAAACCCGCCTTCCATATGGAAAGCGGGCGTCATTATCAGACTCTAAATCCTTGATTAGAAGTTGAAGTAGAGACCGAAAGTAAGGTTTGAACTGCTCAGATCGACACCAGTCTTGTTGATGTTGTTATCGTCGCCATCGGGGTTCAACTGCTGCCAGCCGATGAAGCCGAGGTGAGACACGAAACTGAGATTGTCGCTGAGGTTCACCGAAAGACCGGGCTTCAGACCAACAGCCAGACCAGTCCAGTCAGCCTTCTTTGCAGTAGTAAAGTCAACACCACCGTCAACGAAGAAGTTCACGCTACCAGCCTTGGCGAAAGTATAACGGACATAGGGATCGAAGGTGAAAGCGCTCTCGCTGAGAGTAACACCAACCAGTCTGTCAGTAAGACCGTTGAACTTGTCGCTAGAATAACCGATCACAGCACCAACAGCCCACTCATCGTTGATGTTATAACCAATCTCAGGGAGGATGCTGAACGTGGTCTCGCTCTTGTCACCAGCAAGTTTCTGAGTGCTCCAAGCGTTAACGCCAACGCTACCACCAAGATAAACCTGTGCGCTCATGCTAACTGCAACGAATGCGGCTGCAAGTGTCATCAAAATCTTTTTCATTTCTTAATACCTTTCTCTATTTAAAAGTTTAACATTTACCGCCACTTGGGCGGCCTTACCCTTGAAAACGCTGCAAAGGTAGGCATTATCCTGTTTACGCAAACAGAAAAGACGGAATGAATAATAAAAATCGCTAAATACTTGACGCAAGTCAACTTTCCATGTCAAATTCTTGCAAATATCAAATGAATTACCTACCTTTGCAAGAAATTAAGAGAATACGTCATCTATGAAGCCAAAACTCATAGCCGGTCCCTGTGTGATAGAGTCTGCACAGTTGCTGGATACAATAGCCCAACGACTGGTGGAGATTAACCAGGAACTGGGCATCGACATCATCTTTAAGGCCTCGTTCGACAAGGCCAACCGCACATCCATCCGTTCTTTCCGAGGCCCCGGCCTGGAGAAAGGTCTGCAAATGCTGAGCGATGTAAAGAGCAAATACGGTCTGCGCCTGCTGACCGACATCCACGAGGCGTGGCAGGCCGAACCTGTGGGCCAAGTGGTCGATGTGATTCAGATTCCCGCCTTCCTTTGCCGTCAGACCGACCTATTGGTGGCTGCGGCCCGTACCGGCAAGACGGTGAACATCAAGAAGGCCCAGTTTCTTGCCGGGCGCGACATGCGCTATCCTGTAGAGAAGGCGCTCGATGCCGGTGCCACCGACGTTTGGCTGACCGAGCGCGGCAACATGATGGGCTATGGCAACCTGGTGGTCGATTTCCGCAACATCAGCGACATGCTGGAGATTGTGCCTACCGTCATTATGGACTGTACCCATAGCGTGCAGCGCCCCGACGCTCAAGGCGGAAAGACGGGTGGCGACCGCCGCTTCGTGCCCTCTATGGCTCTGGCAGCCAAGGCCTTCGGAGCCACAGGCTATTTCTTCGAGGTACACCCTACCCCCGATGAGGGGCTGAGCGATGCCGCCAATATGCTGGAACTGGATAAACTGTTTAATTTGGTAAAGACACTCATCGCATGACGACAAGAGAATATGGCATACAGGCTATCAAGGACGAGGCAGAAGCCCTGCTCGACCTGATTCCCAAGATGGACGAGAATTTCGACCTGGCTGTCGACCTGATACTCCGTTGCAAGGGCAAGGTCATTGTGACTGGTGTAGGCAAGAGCGGTCATATCGGCGCCAAGATTGCCGCTACCCTTGCCTCTACAGGCACACCCTCGTTCTTTATCAACCCCCTGGATGTTTTCCACGGCGATCTGGGTGTGATGACCCACGACGACGTGGTGATTGCCATTTCCAACTCCGGACAGACCGACGAGTTGCTGCGTTTCATCCCAATGGTGCTCCACATGGAGATTCCCATCATCGGCATGAGTGGTAATCCGTCGTCGCTACTTGCCAAATATTCCACCTATCATCTATATGTAGGTGTCAAGAAGGAGGCCTGTCCCTTGAATCTGGCCCCTACCAGCAGCACTACGGCAGCATTGGCCATGGGCGATGCCCTTGCCATTGCCCTGATGCAGAAGCGTGACTTCCGTCCGCAGGATTTCGCCCACTTCCACCCTGGCGGCGAACTGGGCAAGCGGTTGCTGACGACGGCACAGGACGTGATGCGTTCCGACAACCTGCCCGTATTCCCGCCCGACACCCATCTGGGCAAAGCCATCATGATGGTCAGCGAAGGTAAACTCGGACTAGGCGTTGCCGAAGTCGACGGCCACATCGTTGGTCTTATCACCGACGGCGATATCCGTCGCGCCATCGAGCGCTGGAAAGCCGAGTTCTTCAACCACAGCGTGAGCGACATCATGACCCGCACGCCAAAGACCGTCACGCCCCAAACCAGGATTACAGAGATACAACATATCATGCAGACCTACAAGATCCACTCCGTGCTCGTTGTCAACGACGACAATCAGTTGCTGGGTGTCGTAGACCACTATTCATGCATGATTTAAGCAGGCCTCGGCCTAACAAACAGATAAATGAGAACAATTAAGGCATTATTACTCTCGTTGATGATACTGCTGCCCGCCACGGCAGCCGCCGACTATACCTTCAAGACCCTTGATGCACGCAATGGCCTCACTTCGAGCCAGGTCAACTGCATCATGAAGGACTCACGCGGATTCATGTGGTTCGGTACCCCTGCGGGCCTCTATCGCTACGATGGCTATCAGTTCAGACATTTCCAATGCGACTCGCAGGATGGCTCATCCCTGCCAGACAGTTATATTGAGACCATACAAGAGACGCGCGACGGCAATCTTTGGGTGAAGACCGCCACCAGTTACTGCGTCTATGACCCCCAGCAGGAGACCTTCGAGCGCGACATGCACCAGATGTTCACCCGTCTGGGCATCCGCGACGTGCCGGAGGTCATCTATATAGACCACAACAAGAACCTCTGGGGCTATATCCCCAACCGAGGCGTCATCTGCTACAACATCCAACAGCAGTTACAGTACGAGTTCACCTATAGCGACAACGGTACCGGCATCGCAGAAGGCAACATTTGTTCCATCGGCGAGTGCAAGGACGGTGTCATCCTCGTCTATGACGACGGACTCATGATTTGCTGTAGTGTCAGTCCGCAACAGTACATCGTGTGGACCAACAAGGAAATCTCATCCCAACGCCTCCGCAAAAGCAAGACGCTGAAGGTCTTTGCTGACCAGATGGACAACCTCTGGCTCTATGGTCAGGGCACGCTCTTTGTCTATAACAAGCAGATGAAACAATGGGATACCACCATTGGTAACTCCCTGGGACTGACCGGACTGGGTGTCGATCATGCCGTTAACGCCATAGGCGGCGACCACAACGGCATTGTATGGATAGGCACCAGCCGCAACGGTCTGATACGCACCAACGTCAACACCTACCAGATGGAACAGGTGCCCATCAAGACGATGAGTGCCATCAACTTGCCCAGGAATAACGCAGGCATCCAGAGCATCTATATCGATAATACCGACCTGCTTTGGGCTGGTACCGCTAAATCGGGCGTAGCCTTCATGGGCAACAATATCTACAAGTTCGAGTCTAAGATCATAGGCGACATCACGGCGATGGCACAGGACAGCACAGGGCGCGTCTGGTATGGCACCAGCGACGACGGACTCATCGACTACGACGGGTCTTTGGCCAGTCAGCGGATATCGGCCCTTGCCATCACTCCTGACGGAAGCCTCTGGGTAGGCTCTCAGCAGAATGGTCTGACCCGCATCCGCAATGGTCACTCGCAAATCTACTCCGTAGCCCGCGACAGCACCCATCGCACGATGATTGACGACCACATCAACGCCCTGACCGTCGACAAGACGGGTAATCTGTGGATTGCCACCGATGGCGGCATGCAGGTTTACAACTCCCGTCTCGACCAGTTCTCCAACTATACCAAGGAGAACGGCAAGATCAGGAACAACAGCATCACCTCGCTCTACTATGGCACAGGCAACAAGATGCTCATCGGCACCTCCGAGGGTCTCATCATCATGAACGTCTCGACGGCAGAGATGACCTATCTCGTGGGCAACTCCTCCAGTATCAGCAAGTTCACCAACAACTATATCACCCAGGTCTACGAAGACTCCCGTGGTTTAATATGGATAGGTACGCGCGAGGGAATCAACGTGCTGAACCTGGAGACTGATGTCCTCGACTGCCTGACTGAGCGCCAGGGACTCTGCAACAACAATATCTGCGGTATTGCCGAGGACAACAACCACAACATCTGGATTACGACCAGCAACGGCATCAGCCGGATCGTTATTCAGCGAAACGTGGGCGACGGCACTTATGACTACGGTCTCTACAACTATAACCACAACGACGGTCTGCAGAGCGACGAGTTCAACAACGGTTCCATACTTATTGCGAAAGACGGAACCGTCTATATGGGCGGTCTCTACGGCATCAATTGGGTGCGTCCAAAGTCGGAAGACGAGAAGAAGAACCTGCCGCGCGTCATGCTCACCCAACTGTTCGTCGGCGAGGAGGAAGTCCTCGTGGGCCACTCCTACGACGGCAACGTCATTCTTCCTATAGCCCTCAACGAGAGCAACCGCATCGTGCTGGAAAGTGACCAGAACACCATCACCATCAAGTTTGCAGCGGGCAATTACAACCAGAGCGAGCGTCTGATGTTCATGTACCAGTTGGAAGGTTTAGACAACAACTGGCGCAACGGCGATGCCCTGAAGCATGGCGTCACCTTCACCGACCTGCCCTCAGGCACTTACACCCTCCATGTGAAGGCCATCAGCGTCGAGGGACCCGTCAGCGATCAGGAGCGCGTCATTGAGATCAAAGTCAACCGCCCCTGGTATCTGCAATGGTGGATGGTGGCCATCTATGCCCTCATCCTCGCCATCGCCTTCTACCTGTGGAAGAGAGGTTTTGACAAGTTGATGCAGTTCCGCAAGCGCAAGAGCGACGTAGTGACCGAACTGAAGCGCCAGCGCGAGGAGATTAAGATGGCCAGCGACGACCTGCGCCAGCCCATGTCGCGCATGACCAGCATCATCATCAACCTGTCAGAGCGTGAGACGACCCTCGAGGAACGTGAGCAACTGAACGCCCTCCACACCCAGATGCTCCAGATCATCACCCGCGTGAGCGACATGCAGTCGTCACTCGAGCATCCCGAGGAGAAGGCAGAGCGCAATGTGCGCAAGCAATATATGATGAGCAGCAAGGGCGAGACGAGCCTGACCAAGGATGTTGACGACGAACTGACCTCAGAGATTCGTCCGTTCCAGCAGGACTCTCCCACCTCGAAGTTCCGTGTCGTGTTCATAGACAACAATCCTGAGTTCATCCGCTTCGTATCCGCGCGCTTGAAGTATATCTATGAGTTGCACACCTACGACAATATCCGCAAGGCAGCCATCGACATCGAGACCATGCTCCCCGACCTGATTATCTGCAAGCAGGACATGCCCGAATTCTCTGGCAGCGAACTGTGCAACAACCTCAAGATGCACGCTAAACTCAACCGCATCAAGTTCGTGCTGATGACCGACAGGCACATGAGCGCCAAGGATATGATCGACCAGAACATCACGATGGGTGCCGACGACTATCTCACCAAGCCCTTCAATCTTCAGGAGGCCGTCATGCGCTTCAACAAACTGCTGGGCATCGGTCCCATTGAGGTGAACAGCCATCTGATCGAGGGTGCCGAGACCCGAATGCTCGAAGACCGCAACTCGAGCATGACCACCGCCACCGAGACGATGACCAATAACAACCAGGTGCTTAAGGCCGACGAGATTGTGGAAGACGATCAGGTACAGGCCGTGTCCATCAACTACCGACGTCAGGACGATAGAGCCGACGACCGTTCCCCCTTCGGACAACATGCTGGTATGAACGAGCAGGTGGATATGCAACTCATCAAGAGCATCGAACAATATGTGCAGCAGAACATGAGCCGCGGCTCTATCAACCTCGAAGAGATGGCCAGCGCTATGGGCATGTCCACCAAGCCCTTCTTCCAGAAGGTGCGCGACATCACCGGCAAGACGCCTTCCGAGGTGGTGCGCGACCTGCGTCTGAAGCATGCCTGCGTGCTCCTGCAGCGCACCAATATCAACATGAGCGAACTGGCCAGCAATGTTGGCTTTGCCACAGGCGAGCACTTTATCACCATCTTCAAGGATCGCTTTGGCATATCGCCCACGGAGTACAGGCAGAAGTATAGGAGTTGAGGTTTGAGATTTGAGATGAGAGTAAAAAGACTACTGGCATTAGCCTTTTCAGGATTGCTGGCTTGGGGAGCGGCAGAGGCACAGACCTCTGATTCGCTCATCTATCGTCAACTACAGGACTACGGCATCACGTTCACCGACAACAACCGCGTGACGTTGCTCATGTCCGGCCAGCAGAAGTTCGACGATATGTTTGCCGCTATCCGTCAGGCACGCCATAGCGTCCACCTGGAGTACTTCAACTTCCGCAACGACTCCATCGCCATGCTCCTCTTTGACCTGCTGAAGGAGAAGCGACGCGAGGGTGTGGAGATACGCGCGCTCTTCGACGGCTTCGGCAACGACTCCAACAACCAGCCCCTTCGCAAACATCATGTGGAGGCCCTGCGCAACGACAGCATCGACATCTATGAGTTCGACCCCATCCGCTTCCCGTGGGTCAACCACATCTGGCCCCGCGACCATCGTAAGATCGTGGTCATCGACGGCAATGTGGCTTATACGGGTGGCATGAACGTGGCCGACTACTATATCAACGGCACAGATCAGGTGGGTGAATGGCGCGACATGCATTGCCGCATCGAGGGCGGAGCCGTCAACGACCTGCAGACCATCTTCGCCCGCATCTGGAAGAAAACCACCGGCGAGGAACTGCTCGACAAGCCAGAGTATTTCCGTGGCAACGAACCCGTCATTATCAGCGGCCTGAAGCCCGACACTACGGCCTCGTCAGGACATAAGGTAGTGGGCATCGTCAACCGCGAGCCCCATACCACCAACGATGTGATGCGCTATTTCTACATCAACGCCATCAACAACGCCCGCGACTCCATCAACATCATCAATCCCTACTTCACGCTGATACCATCGGTCCACAAAGCCCTGAAGAAGGCACTCGCCCGCGGGGTGAAGGTCGACATCATGCTATCGGCCAAGAGCGACATTCCCCTGACGCCCGACTGTGCCCTCTACTATGCCCATAAACTGATGAAGCGGGGTGCCAACATCTGGCTCTACAAGCCCGGCTTCCACCACTCTAAAATCATGATGGTGGATGGTCGTTTCTGTACCGTTGGCAGCACCAATCTCGATGCCCGCAGCATGCGTTTCGACTATGAGGAGAATGCCGTCATCATCGATACGTGCACCACGGGCGAACTCGACCAGATGTTCGAGCGCGACCGTCAGCAGAGCATCTACCTCACGCCCGAGACGTGGAACGAGATACGCACCCCGTGGCAGAAGTTCCGCGGCTGGTTCGCCCACCTGTTGCGCCCATTCCTCTGAGCGTTACCCGCCGGCTCATCGCAGCGAGTCGAGCATCATACTGATTTCCACGTCTGAGATACCCTGTTCGTTGAGCATCTTGTGTGACGTGACCCAGAATTCCTTCTCCATGTCATAGTCCTCGCAGCCAGGGGTGTTCACAAACTGCCTGAACGCCGCAATGGCTACCATCGTCTCGCCTGCCAACCAATGGCAGTATCCGTAGTTCAGTATGTCCAACGCCTTCGGCTTGTCGGCCGAGAGAAGCGTGTTGTACAACTTGTCGGCTTGCTCGTATTTCCCGTTCAGCGTCAGCACCCAGGCCAACACGCGGCTCACCGACATGTCCTCCGGATAGAGGTAGTTCAGTTTGAAGAGCCGTTTCTCCGCCTCCTCGTTCTGATCGAGATTGGTCAGGCAGATTGCCGCATTGAGTTGATACGACCTGTTGTCGGGCTGCATCTCCAGCAACTGCTCGTATTTGCGCAGGGCCGCGTCGTAGGCCTTGGCGTTGAAGGCCGAGCGTGCATAGCCCCTGATGGCCTGCTCGTTGTCGGGCTGCAACTTGAGGGCTCTCGAAAAACTCTCCAGCGCCGACATCGTTCGAAAGTCGTACTGCCGCTGCTGCAGCATGCCCTGCAACATGTAGAAGTTGAAGTTACGTTTGTCTTCGTCCAGATGGGCGATGACGTCCTTTGCTGCCTGATAGAACTTACGCTTGTAGAGGAAATTACCCATCTCCAGCAAACTGTCCTGCAGTCCGTTCTGGGCCATGATGCCTTTTGTGAAGAAGACGATGGAAGGCATATTGAAGGGGTTGACAAACTCGTTGCGGTTGCCGTAGAGTTTGAAGAAACGGTAGAGGTTCTGCAGATACATCCTGCGCATGAATGCCGGCTGTTGCTGCTCCTCCATCGAGATCTCCCCTCCCACGGGCATGGGCGAAGCCTCGCCGTTCTCTATCATTTTCAGCATGTTGGCAGGCAGCCGTCCCAGCACATATTCAAAGGCCAGCACAAACGAGTACTTGTCGCTGTCGCAGAAGGCCCCTATCTGCGTGATGACCTGCAGGAAACGCTTGTTGCGGGTGTTGTTCCATATATGGCTGATGCTGGGGTGCTGGGGATAGAAGGGCACAAACCAGTTTGACAGTTCATTGAAGAAGGTGAACCGCTTCATCTGCGAGAAGCCTCCGAAGTAGATGTCCGACCCCTGCTTCTGCATGTCGGCCATCCGGCGCATGCTCTCCTCCATCTTTTCCATGTTGCGCTCGGCGGCTTCGGGGTGCAGCATCTCCTCGAGCGAGTCCTCATCCATCTCCACCAGTCCGCGCTGGGTCATCTTGATGTTGCTGCCGTTCATGATCTCGGGCATGATCTCGTCTCGTATCTTCTGCTGGTCGTCCTCTGCATTCATGCAGTAAATCATCTGCATCTGCAGTTCCGTCACCTCCTGGCAGGCGTGCTTGTCTTCCAGCACCTCGCCCACCATCCTTCCCATCTCTGGGTAGATGCGTTTCTTCCGCTCGTCGACGGCCAGCACCCATCCCACGAGAGCCCGCTGGCGCACGGTCTCGACGACGGACAGCCTGTAGACGTTCAGCAGCAGCCGGAACTTGTTGATGCCGAAAGTCTGCATGAGCGATAGTGTCACGGCGCTGACGATGAGTTGCTGGTCCACGGGATCGACCGTGGGCGAGAGCAGCAGTTCCTCGAAGGCGTCGGCCAGATTCTCGGTCCATAGGCGCGAGGTGAGTATATATCCAAAGAGGTCCTGCATCAGTTGCTGATGCTCCTCGTAGAGCGTCTTCGCCTTCTGCTCGCGCTGCTGGGGCTGCTCCAGTTCGAGCATCGCCACCTCGCTAGTGAAGTTCTCCAACTGGCTGCGCACGTTGTTCATCGACCAGTCCTTCCTCACCTGTCGCGGCCGCTGGTAGATGCCTATCCAGTAGGGATTCTCGTGCATCCGCCTCTGGGTGATGATGTTCGACGTCAGCACATAGAGTCTGGCCAGCAACTGTCCGTAGAGCAGTTGCCGCTGTGCGTCCTCGAAGCCTCGCTCCCAGTACTGCATCATCAGGCTATAGTCGTTCTTGATGGCCAACAGCACATCCATATTGCCCATTCCGGGATGGATGAGCAGCACATTCTCAAGTGCGTTGATGGCTGGTCCCAGTTTAAATTGCTCTATCAGGTCCACCACCTTCTGTAGTTCCTCATTCTGTTGCATTCTCAATCCTCAAATCTCAAACCTCAATTCTCAAACCTCAATTCCCATTCAGCCACGTCTTGGCGACGTCCATATCCGACTGTCGCGGCTCTTCCACTTGCGGGAAGACAATATCCTGCGGCATCGAGTCCACCACAACGGGCGTCACGCCACAACGGCTGGCTATCAAGTCACGGAAGCGCCCCAGTCCCGTCGCGTTCAGCGTGTCGCAGGCGGCAGCATAGGCACGCAGCAGGGCGTCCATCTGATGGCGGCGCAGCGAGTCGGCCACCACCTTCTGACTGAACACCATCACGCCCAGTCGCAGGTCCTTCTCACGCGTGTCGTAGAGGCTCAGGCTCTCCATCTGCATGGCCGCCGTGGCCTGGGGCTCAGGCAGCAGGAGGGCATCCATCACTCCCGTTCGCAGCATGTCCAGTCGTACCGCCACATCGTTTACCTGTATGCGGAACACGCGCTCAGGCTTCAGCCCGACGCTGTCCACCAGTTTGTCGGCCAGCAGGGCCGTAGCACTATAGCGGGTCATGGCCAGCATCTTGTCGTCCAGTTGCGGCAGCATTTTTATGCGCGCCTGTCGGCTCGTGATCAACCGCCACGACAGGGCCGTCGCCGTGGCATAGTGCAGGGGTGTACCCTGCTGCTGCAGTCGTTCGGCCCTCACCAGGTCGGTCATCATGCCGTCCACCCATCCGCTCTGTATGGCCGTGTCGCAGTCCATCTGAGCCTGATAGGGATAAAGTCTCACGCTGACGTCCTCACGTTCGAAGATGCCCAGTTCCTCTGCCACGTATAGCGGCAGACAGTCGATGGTGGGCATCACGGCCACCTTGATTGATGCCGAGTCGGCCAGCCATTCGTCCATCACGCTCACCGGTTTCGGCTCGTCGCTGCATGCTCCGCAGACCGCCATCAGCAGCCCTGCGGAAAGGGTTATCAGAATCTTTCTCATTCGCAAGGTGCAAAAATACGAAAAAGTTTTGTAACAACGAAAAATATTCGTAACTTTGTGCCATAAAACAACGAAAACGATGGCAAAAGACAAGACAGCCTATGTCTGCGAGAACTGCGGACAGGAGTCGCCAAAATGGATTGGCAAGTGTCCGGCCTGCGGACAATGGAACACGTTCAAGGAGATCAAGATAGCCGCCGACACAGCCCGGCAGACGGCCACCCATGCCGCTGCCCATGTGGGCCACGCCCTGCGCAGCAACCGTGCCCTGCGGCTCAAGGACATCAGCAGCAAGGATGATCCGCGCATCGATATGGGCGATGCCGAACTCAACCGCGTGCTGGGCGGCGGACTGGTGCCTGGCAGCATCGTCCTGCTGGGTGGCGAGCCCGGCATCGGCAAGAGCACCCTCACGCTGCAGACCATGCTCCGCCTCACCGACAAGCGCATTCTCTACGTGAGCGGCGAGGAGAGCGCCCACCAACTCAAGATGCGTGCCGAGCGCCTCTGTGCGGCCGGCGGTGCTGCTGGTGGCGCTTCTGGTGGTGCCCCTGGTGGTGCTGGTAGTGGCGCTGGTGCCGCTAGTGGCGCTTCTGGTGGCGCTGCCGCTGGTGCTTCTGTAAGAGTGGTCGGCGGTTCCCCCGCCGACAATTTCCTCATCCTCTGCGAAAACTCCCTCGAGCACATCTTCGACCACATCAAGGAGGAGCAGCCCGACCTGGTAGTCATCGACTCCATACAGACCATCGCCACCGAAGACGTGGAGTCCTCGGCAGGCAGCATCGCCCAGGTGCGCGAGTGTGCTGCCTCCCTACTCCGTTTCGCCAAGACCAGCGGCGTGCCCGTCATCCTCATCGGTCACATCACCAAGGAGGGCACCCTGGCCGGCCCTAAGATTCTGGAGCATATCGTCGATACCGTCATCCAGTTCGAGGGCGACCAGCACTACATGTACCGCATCCTGCGCTCTATCAAGAACCGCTTCGGCAGCACCTCCGAACTGGGCATCTACGAGATGGAGCAGACCGGTCTGCGACAGGTGAGCAACCCCTCAGAACTGCTGCTCACCGACGACCACGAGGGCCTCTCCGGCGTTGCCATCTCAAGTGCCATCGAGGGTGTGCGTCCCTTCCTTGTCGAGACCCAGGCCCTGGTGTCGTCGGCAGCCTACGGCACACCCCAGCGCACGGCTACGGGCTTCGACCAGCGTCGTCTGAACATGCTGCTTGCCGTGCTGGAGAAGCGTGTGGGCTTCAAACTCATGCAGAAGGATGTCTTCCTCAATATCGCCGGCGGCCTGCGTGTCACCGATCTGGCCATGGACCTGAGCGTCATCGCTGCCGTGCTCTCCTCCAATGTTGACACCCCCATCGAGGCTGGCTGGTGCATGGCTGGCGAGGTAGGTCTCTCGGGCGAGGTGCGTCCCGTGAACCGCATCGTGCAGCGCATAGCCGAGGCCGAGCGACTAGGCTTCAGCCACATCATCATCCCCCGTCACAACCTGCAGGGCCTCGACCGCCAGAAGTTCACCATCGACATCCATCCCGTGCGCAAAGTAGAGGAAGCCCTCCGTGCCCTGTTCGGGTAAAGGAAAAAGAAATGGAGGCCTTATCCTATCGTCCACGCAAGGCACGACTACTACGGTCGCGGCAGCTATCCGCTGATACACATGCAATCGACACCCATAGTCGTTTCCACAACCTCAACACCCTGGCCGCAGAGATCTGTGCTTTCGAAGGTGAGGCAAAGATAATCAGATATGAAAAAACGCGAAATCGTTTTGTTTGAGAGCCACAAAACTGAGTCTTATTTCAATTTCAGTTATTTCAATTTAAACAAAGAGGGTTTCAATTCCCCTTATATACTATATAACTAATTAATATATAGATAGTTATATATAAATAGACGGAGGTTTGACCCCTCAAAAAAGAAACTGAAATAATTGAAATTGAAATGGACGGTCAGTAATAATTCATCTAAAAAGCAGTAAATCAATGAGATACGACATTAGTAATCAGAAGGCTCCCGAGATGCCTAACCTCGGAAAAGGTATAGAATGTATCAAATTACTGCTCTCACAGGCCTCAAAAGACATGTATGAACCCCTGGTTCCGATGCTTTTCCCCTCACTTGGCGCACATATCAGCGACGCAGAATTTCAGTATCCTAATCGCTCGTGGGAGGAAATGTGCGGATTAATGACCCAACTAGTGGGCGATTCAGGGTGTAACAAGGGTCAATTGACCTATCTTGTAATAGCAATTTGTCGGCAAGGACATTCATCGCAATGCCTCGGACGGGGCGTCCGAACGTCATCTACGCCCCATTCGGATGCTTAGCAACAGCCGAAGGAATGCTTCCTTACCCCCCAAAGGAAGCATCGGAACGAGCAATGCAAGGCATTCGAACAGAGCACTATAGAAGGTACTTCCGCTCGAAAATGAAAAGAAAAACTTGTTTTCCTTTTGCATTTTGCTCACTTATTCGTACCTTTGCAGCGTCATAATCATATAATAGTTAGAAACCAGCATGAGAAAATTGTACTTATTACTGCTCTCCGTAGGTCTTGCGGCACCGGCCGTGGCACAGGAGAACTTTGAAGTGGGCAAGCCCAACAACGATAACTACCGGTACCTGGATGACTATCTGGGACTGAAGGATTATATCAACTATGAGAATTACCCCAACTTCAAACTCGGTGCAGGCACGACCGTGAGCGACTACCTGAAGAAGACCACGGTATATAAGTTGACCAACGCCAACTTCACCGAGACGGTGGCTGGCAACGCCATGAAGATGGCCAGTTGCGTGGATGGCAACGGCAACATGAACTTCACGACCGTAAAAAACTACGTGAACACGGCCACGGCGGCAGGGCTCAACGTCTATGGACACACGCTGGCCTGGCATGCTCAGCAGCCTAAGGGCTGGCTGTTGTCGTTGTTGCAGGATAAGCCCGACCCCGAGGCTGGCGAGGTGTTTGCAGAGGTGGCCAGCAAGAATTTTACCAAGGACAAGACCGTAGGCTGGAAGGCCGACGAGACGACCTATGGCTACACCATTTCTTTCGACGCCACCAATGGTCTTAAGGTGAAAACCACCAAGTCGTATTCATGGGAGGTGCAGTTTGTTCCCTGGGGTGATATCCTCCTTGAGAAAGGCAAGAGTTACAAGATGACGATGACCGTCAAAGGCTCAAAGTCGGGCAAGTTGGATGGACGTCTTGGTGACTGGGGCGGCGGCTCCAACGTGTCGTTCAATTTCAACACCGAGTGGCAGAATGTGTCAGTCAACGTCAAACCCACGATGGAGAGCAGTTTCCTGTTGATTCACGTGCCCAACTATGTGGGCGAGGTCTATGTCAAGAACATCAAGATTGAGGGTAACAAGCCTGCCAAGATGATTCCCCAGACGGCTCAGGAGATGCACGACACGCTGGTCTATGCGATGGACAAGTGGATGAAGGGCATGATGACGGCCTGCGACGGCAAGGTGAAGGGCTGGGACCTGGTGAACGAGGCTATCTCGGGCGGTGGCAACGACGGTAGCGGCAACTACCTGCTGCAGCACTCTTCGGCCTATAATCCTAATGGCAATCCTGATGCCACATGGGATGTGGGCGGCGATGCCTTCTTCTGGCAGGACTACATGGGCGACCTGGAATATGTGCGTCAGGCTTGTCGCCTGGCCCGCGAGTATGGCCCGGAGGACGTGAAACTCTTCATCAACGACTATAACCTGGAGGGAACATGGGACTTGACTACCAAGAATGGCATTACGGCAAGTAAGAAAGTATGGTCGATCATTGGTTGGATTCAGAAGTGGGAGGCTGACGGCGTAACCAAGATTGATGGTATAGGCACGCAGATGCACATCTCGTTCAATAAGAACACCACCGCACAGAACAACCTGAAGACAGCCATCAAAGGCATGTTCAAGGCGATGGCAAAATCAGGCAAACTGGTTCGTGTCAGCGAGTTGGATATGGGTTATAACGATGCTAACGGCAATAGCGTTGCTACAGGCAATATGACTGAAGCCCAGCACAAGGAAATGGCCAACTTCTACCAATGGATTATCGAGCAATACTTTACCATCGTTCCTCCCGAACAGCAATGGGGCATTTGCCAATGGTGTACCACCGATTCGCCCTCGAACAGCGGATGGCGCGCCAACACACCTGTGGGCATCTGGGACCTCAACTACTACCGCAAGCATGTCTATGCCGGCTTCGTGCGCGGACTGAACGGCGGCGAGCCTGTCAACGGCATCAAGGATGTTGAGGCAGCCAACAGCCAACGGCCAACAGCCAACGGCCCATACTACAACCTGCAGGGCCTGCGCATGCAGACTTCGACCACGGACGAACTGCCCGCCGGTCTCTACATCATCAACGGCAAGAAGGTGGTGAAGCGTTAAATCTATCTATCAATCAAAACACATAAATTACTATGGAACATCAGATTATCGGACTGGCCAGCGATCACGCCGGCTTCCCTTTAAAACAGTTTGTGAAGAAGTATCTGGAGGAGAAGGGCATGGAGTACAAGGACTACGGCACCTATAGCGAGGAGTCGTGCGACTACTCAGACTTCGGCCACGCCCTGGCCCGCGGCATCGAGGCTGGCGAGGTATTCCCCGGCATAGCCATCTGCGGCAGCGGCGAGGGAATCAACATGACGCTGAACAAGCATCAGAGCATTCGTGCCGGCTTGTGCTGGATTCCGGAGATTGCCCACCTCATCCGTCAGCACAACAACGCCAACGTGCTGGTGATGCCCGGTCGCTTCATCGACGAGGAGATGGCTCGCAAGATCATGGATGAGTTCTTCGCCACCGAGTTCGAGGGCGGACGCCACCAGAAACGCATCGACAAGATTCCCGTCTAACAAGCAGGAACACGAGATTACGCAAGTTTTTTAACCACGAATTTCACGAATTATACGAATTATTTAGGCTGCGCACTATTATTATATTCGAGCACTAGCCAATTCGTATAATTCGTGAAATTCGTGGTTGTTTTAAATGTTCAGTTGGTCTGTAACTTCAGTTTCACAGTCTTCAATCCTGGAGCTGTGGCCGTGAGGGTGACGGGTCCAGCCTGCCGGTGGGAGCGCAGGATGACGGTACACGTGCCCAGGAAGAGCGAGCGGCTGTTGCCAACGGTCATCTCGTCGGAATTGATGTCGCCATTGATGACACCCACGATGTCGGCCTCGCCCTCCACACGGAACGTCACCTCGTCGTGAGCCGTCAGCACTCGGCGACCCTTGCTATCTACAGCCACGATGCGCACATGCTGCAAGTCCTGTCCGTCGGCCTGCCAGAGGGGCTGGTCGGCCTCGGCTGTCAACTTCACAGCCTCGCCGGTAGTCACCACCTTATGACGCGCCACCACCTTGCCGTCGGTATAAGCCACGGCCTCGAGCGTGCCCCGCTCATAGGCAATCTCGCCCCAGCGTATCTGATTGCGCATCTTGGCATTTTTCACATCGTTCTGCTTGCGCCCCAGGCTCTTGCCGTTGAGCAGCAGTTCCACCTCGTCGGCGTTGGTATAGACAATGGTGTTGACCTTCGAGCCCTGCGGACGGTTCCATAGTTCCGTCATGCGGTCGTTGCCCATCTTCACGCCATTCCACATCTCAGCATTCTCGCTCTCGAGGAAAGCCAGGTGGACCACAGGCTCTTCAGGTTTGAAGAACGACTTCATGTAGTAGGCCTTAGGCTTCGGCTCGAGGTCGATGTAGAACACGCCCTGAGACCATCCCTTGGCAGGCCATCCCATGCTCTCGCCCAGATAGTCGATGGCTCCCCAGTAGGCCAGTCCGATGACGCGATTAAGGTCCATCTCGAAGTAGTTCTGACCCATGGCCTGCGTGGAGGCCTCGCTCTGGTAGAACTTCATCCAGGGGAAGCGGCGACCGTCGCCAGGGAAGTACATATACCTATAATTATACGACTGCACATCGGTGACCATAGCCAGGTCGCAAGGCAGCGAGTCGGTCTGCCAGTTGCGATAGCGCGGGTGCATGGCCACGGTGACCAAACGGGTGGAGTCGTAACGGGCTACGAGCGGGCGCATCAGGCGGTACATGGTCACGCCGAAGTCGTTGAACGGCTGGTTGGGGTCCTGCTGCAACTCGTTGCCCAGACTCCAGAGCACCACCGAGGGAGAATTGCGGTCGCGCTTGACCCACTCAGGGATGTCGTTCTGCCACAGTTGGGTGAACGCCACGCGTCCGCCGGTATGCTGGCGTGTCCACTTGTCGTAGAGTTCATCGACAACAAGGATGCCGTACTTGTCGCAGAGTTCGATGAACTCGCGGCTGTAGGGATTGTGTGAAGTCCTTATGTGGTTGATGCCAAACTCCTTCATCAGCAGAATGCGCTTCTCGATGGCCCGCGGATAGGCAGCGGCTCCGAGAGCACCCAGCGAGTGGTGGTTGGCATAGCCCTTCAGCAGCACCTTCTGGCCGTTGAGCAGCAGACCGCGGTCGGGCGTGAACTCAACGGTTCGGATGCCGAAATGCGCTTGGCACACATCGACGGCTACACCTTTTTCATTATAGAGCGTCGCCTCAACGGTATAGAGGTTAGGATGTTCCGTGTCCCACAGTTGGGCATCTGGAATCTCCACCTCGGCCAGCCTCTGCTCAACAATGCGAGTGGGGGTGGAACGACGCATCTCTACCCTACCCTGATAGACCTCGCGTCTCTGAGGGTCGAGAATGCGCAGGGCCACAGGCATCTTCTTGTCGCGTCCCTTGACATTCACCTCGGCCGAGATGGTCACGAAGCGGTTGTCACGGGTGGTGATCTGCAAGGGATGGCGCTCGAAGAACAAGTCGCGCGAGGTGCTCACCAACCTGACAAACCTGTACAGTCCGCCTCCGGTGTACCAGCGCGAGTTGTTGGGCTCACGCGTATCGGCACAGACCGCAATCACGTTGTCCTGTCCGATCTTCAACTTGTCGGTAACATCAATCTCGAAGCCCACATAGCCGTAGTCGGTCCCGCCGATGCGCTCCCCATTCAGATAGACATCGGCCGTATAGATGATGCCATCGAACTGCAACACATGACGGCGGCCACGCAACGAGTCGGCAGGCGTCAGATGCAGGCGATACCAGCCCTTGCCCATCTCCTTGAAGCCACGGCTGGAGAGACGGCTCTTGATGTTGGCAGCAGCATCGCTGTTGTCGGCTTTCTCATCGGCAGCAGGAGCCACCCAGGGCTGCTCTATCTGGAAGTCGTGAGGCACGTTGACCAGACGCCAGCCACTATCATCGAAAGCGGGCTGGGCGGCTTGTGGCACATCGCCCAAATGGAAGCGCCAGCCGAAGTCAAGGTCAAGGACGGAGCGCGTTTGAGCCACACCCGTTGTCACTACGGACAACAGCAAGGCGAGCAGGAACAGTCGGTTTGGTTTCATCGTTGGGATTTAGTAGAGGGTTATGTTAACGTTTTCCTTCGTGATATTCTTGCTGTACTGGAAGGTGGCATCATGCTTGGCCGTGATATACAGGTTTTGCAGGTGGATGCCGTCGATAGGCATCTCGGGCAGACCGTTGAACTCCATAGCGAAGCCGGCATGATGACAAACCACGTTGCGAATGTCGATGTTACGGAAGATGGGTGTCTCCTCCGTGACAGGCATGCTGGCCACCTGCGCCGTCTGACCGCCCTCTTCGAGGACTTCGGCCACCGACTTGCCACCATAATACATATTAAAGGTCAGGGCATAGGTGCTGATGTCTGACATCGAGATGCCGTCGATGAAGATGTTCTCAACAATACCGCCACGACCGCGGGTCGACTTGAAGCGCAGGCCGACATCGGTACCCACGAACTGGCAGTTGCCCACCTTGATATTCTTCACGCCACCGCTCATCTCCGAGCCCACCACGAAACCACCGTGGCCGGCAAAGACTGTACAGCCATCTACCACCACATTCTCGCAGGGGATGCCACGACGGCGGCCATCCTTGTCCTTGCCGCTCTTGATGCAGATACCATCATCGCCGGCATCGAAGCGCGAGTTGACGATGAGCGCATTCTTGCACGACTCCAGATCGAGGGCATCGCCATTCTGCGCATAGGCAGGATTGCGCACCAGCACCTGGTCGATGATGATGTTCTCACACATGAGGGGATGGAGGTTCCAGGCAGGCGAGTTCTGGAAGATGATACCCTGCAGCAGCACGTTCTTGCACTCCACCAGACTGATCATAACAGGGCGCAGGAAACGCTTCACGGCCTGCCATTCCTCTTCGGTCTTGGCATTAGGCACATTCATGTTGGCACCACTCTCACCCTTGGCATAGCCCTCGGAGGGCACCCAGTAGCCTTTCTTCATCTCGACGCTGCCAGGCTGTGCGAGCAACCTCTTCCAATGGTCTTCGGTCACCTTCTGCTTCTTTACAGGACGCCAATACTGGCCGTTGCCGTCGATGACACCCTCGCCCGTGATGCTGATGTTAGTGGCACCGCGAGCACTCAACGGCGACTGGCAACGACGAGTGTCGAGACCCTCGAACGAGGTATTGATGAGCGGATAGAGGCTCTCATCGGCGGCAAAGAGGATGACGGCACCCTTTTCAAGATGCAGGTCGATGTTGGACTTCAACACAACGGGACCTGTGAGCCACACACCACGGGGCACCACCAGGTGTCCCCCACCCTTGGCTGTCAACGCATCGACGGCTTTGGCAAAGGCATCGGTGCAAAGGCTGCTGCCCGTTGCATCGGCTCCGAAATCAGACAGGAGCACCTGACGGCTGGGAATCTGAGGAGCCTTCACCTCCGGCATCGCAAAGGGCAACTTCTCGGTATACTTCTTGTAAGGATTAGCGGCTGAAAGACACATGGCGACCATCAGCACGAACAGAGTTGTAGTAATTTTACGCATAGTATAGTTAGTTTTTAATCTTCGTGGTTGCAAAGGTAAACAAAAAATACGAGAACCAAACAAGATTCCCGCATTTTTTTTCATTTCTATCGTCAAAAGGCTATTCCAAGTGCTGCTGACCCTCCTCGTCATCATCTTGTTTGGGCAGTCGGGCACGCCGCTTGGGATTCTCCTGGGCACCAAACTTCAGCAGTTTCGCAGCCGCCGTTGTGATGCTCATACCTGACGATGACGTGCTGCGCTTCAGGTCCTCGAACGACTCGGCTGTGCGATGCAGTTGCTCATCAACCTTGAGGAAACGCTCGTAGAACTGTTGCACGCGGTCAACAATCAGGCTTGCCGTCTTCATGATTTCCTGCTGGTTCTCCACCTGCCGCATCTGCTTCCACGACATCTCCAGCACGCGGAGCATGATGAAGAGACTCTGGCTGCCGGCGATGATGACACCACGGTCGTAGGCCTCACGCCATAGGCTGGGATCGCTGGAGAGAGCCAGTTGCAGGGCACTCTCGCTGAACACATACATCATGACAAAGTCAAGGCGTTGGCGACCCTCGCGGATATAGCGACTGTAGTTCTTGCGCGACAGTTCATTGACATGCTGGCGCACAGAGGCCACATGGCGGCGCAGGGCCGACTCGCGCTCCTCGTCGGTACGGGCATGATAGTAGTCCTGAAAAGCCGTGAACGACATCTTCGAGTCGATGATCACGTCACGCTCGTCAGGAAAATGCAGGATAACATCAGGGACGAGCCTGTGGCCTTCCTCCTCGTCATAGATAGTCCTACCCTGCTCATCACGCAACGTGGTCTGCTCTTCAAACTGCAGGCCTTCCTTCAATCCCATCTCCTCGAGCAATTGCTTCAGGCGCAGTTCGCCGAAGTTGCCCTGCGTCTTGTTCTCGCTAGTCAGTGCCTGAGCCAGTTTGTCGGCTCGCTCGCCCACCTCCTGTGCCTGGCGTAGATTCTCCTTGATGGAAGCATCGAGACGCTCCATGGAAACAGTCTGCGCTCGGTCGCTTTTCTCCACAGCCTCCCGCATCTGACGGATATTCTCACGCAGCGGGTTCAGTATGGTGGACAGTTGCTGTTCGTTGGCTGTCGACAGTTGCTCGGCACGCTCTTTCAGTATCTTCTCCGAAGCGGCATTCATCTCGGCTTTGATCAGCCGCATCTGCTCGGCCATCTGCCCCTGGTGCTGTGTCTTCAGTTCGGCCATCTGCTCCTGGTGCTGTGTCTTCAGTTCGGACATCTGCTCCTGGTGCTGACTTTTCTGCGTCTCGATCTGGCGTTCATAGAACAGTGTGGTACTGTCCAGTTTAGACTGCAGCACATCGCGCTCGGTGGTCAGCCGGCGTTTTTCCTCAGCCTGCTGCTCACCCTTTTCGGCCAGGGCCCTTGCATGTCCGCGCATCCATAAGAAGACCGACAAAGCGCCGACGGCCAGTCCCAGCAAGAAGAATATAATGACGATTTCCATGAAGTCTGATAATTTGATTGCAAAGATACGAAAAAAAATGCGATTGGCCAAACATTTCCCTATAAAGATGCCTTCTTCCTCCCGTTCCGATGGTTCCTTGCACTCGTTCCTATGGCAGTTTCGAGTCGTTCCGATAGGACTTTACAGGGGTAAAGTGCCATTCCTTTCCCTCGAAAGTACCATTGTTTAGCGGCGTAGATGCCGTCGGAACAACCCATAGATGGCATCTCTTACTTTAAGTCTTCTAATTAAGATAGGTAATACATATGACAGTTGACAGATGACAGATAAATTTAATAAAGTCGTCGCGTACACACACGCGCGGTACGCGTGAGGGGTTTCATTTTCCATCCGTCAACTGTCATCTGTTACTGTTTTACCGGCTCGCTTGCCAAACAGCATCTCTGTTTGCAACTGCAAAGATAATAAAAAAAGTGGACGAATGCAAATTTTTGAGCAATTTTCTTTTCAATCTTTGGCCGTTTGCCCAAAAAACAGTACATTTGCAGACGATTAGTGTTTTAGGATATGGCAGAACGATTTGAGTTTACCTCGGAAGAGCGCGAGCAGGCCTTGTTGCTCTACGCTGAACTGAAAGAGAAAATCGCCGGCTCGCTGGAGCCCGGCGACGAGGAGAAACTGCGCCGTCATTTTCACAGAATCATTGAGAACAACCAGGTAGAGCGCGACCAGTTCGGACTGAACCCCATCGTGAGCAGCCTGCAGACGGCCCTGCTGGTGGTCGACGAGATTGGCCTGCGGCGCGATGCCGTGGCGGCCATCATGCTCAACCCGAGTCTGGAGTGCGGTCTGCTGACCGTCAACGAGGCCGCCGCCGACTACGGCATGGCCGTGGGGCGCATCCTGCATGGCCTGCAGCATATCCAGGAACTCTACCGAAGAAATCCTGTGAGCGACAGCGAGCGTGGCAACTTCGTCAGGCAGCAAGGCGAGAACTTCCGCAACCTGCTGCTGTCGTTCGCCGAGGATATGCGCGTCATCCTCATCATGATTGCCGATCGTGTGAACCTGATGCGGCAGATCAAGGACACATCCAACAAGGAGGAGCAGGCACTGATGAGCGAGGAGGCCGCCTACCTCTACGCCCCGCTGGCCCACAAACTGGGACTGTACAAATTGAAGAGCGAACTGGAAGACCTCTCGCTGAAATACTTGGAGCACGATGCCTACTATCATATCAAGGAGAAACTGAACGCCACGAAGCAGACACGCGATGCCTATATCAATAACTTCATCGGCCCTATCGAGAAGAAACTGACCGATGCCGGACTGAAGTTCCACATGAAAGGACGCACCAAGTCGATACACTCCATCTGGCAGAAGATGAAGAAGCAGAAGTGCGCGTTCGAGGGTGTCTACGACCTCTTCGCCATCCGTATCATCATCGACTGCCCCAAGGAAAAGGAGAAACAGCAATGCTGGCAGACCTTCGCCATCATCACCGACATGTACACCTCGAACCCCAAGCGCATGCGCGACTGGCTGACCGTGCCGAAATCGAACGGTTACGAGAGTCTGCACATCACCGTGCTGGGACCAGGGAACAAGTGGGTGGAGGTGCAGATCAGGACTGAGCGCATGGACGAGGTAGCAGAGCGCGGTGTTGCTGCCCATTGGCGCTATAAAGGCGTGAAAGCCGAGGGCGGTGGCATGGACGAGTGGCTCAGCGGCATCCGTCAGATGCTGGAGAATGCCGACGACGGACTGGAGGCGATGGACTCGTTCCGCAACGAACTGAAAGACGAGGAGATCTATGTCTTCACACCCAAGGGCGACCTGATGCGTTTCCCAACGGGTGCCACCGTGCTCGACATGGCCTATCACATCCACTCGAAAGTGGGATCGGCCTGCACGGGGGCTCGTATAAATAATAAGGTGGTGACCTTCCGACAGGAACTGCACTCGGGCGACCAGGTGGAGATTATCACCTCATCGACCCAGTATCCCAAACAGGAATGGCTCAACATCGTGAAGACCAGCAGAGCCAAGGCCAAGATACGCCTGGCCCTGAAGGAGACGCAGCAGAAAGAGGCCCTGATGGTGAAGGAGATGCTGGAACGCAAGTTCAAGAACCGCAAGATAGAACAGGACGAGGGCCTCATGATGCGCACGATGAAAAAACTGGGCTACAAGGAGGCCAGCGACTTCTATCGCGACATCGCCCACGAGACACTTGACCTGCAGGCCGTCTTCGACAAATACCTCGAACTGCAACAAGGCGAGAAGACCGTCACGGGCGACAACATGGCACGCTCGGCAGAGGAGTTTGAGTTTGACAACTCACAATTCTCAATGTTCAACTCCCAACTCTCCTCCGACGTGCTGGTCATTGGTCAGGACCTGAAAGGCGTGGACTATCAACTGGCCCATTGCTGCAACCCCATCTACGGCGACCAGGTGTTCGGCTTCGTCACCGTGAACGGAGGCATCAAGATACATCGCTGCGACTGTCCCAACGCGCCCGAGATGCGACGCCGCTTCGGCTACCGCATCGTACGTGCCAAATGGAGCGGCAAAGGCAGCAGCCAGTATAGCATCACCCTGCGCGTCATCGGCAACGACGACCTGGGCATCGTGAACAACCTGACCAGCATCATCTCTAAAGACGAGAAACTGGTGCTACGCAACATTAATATCGACTCCAACGACGGCCTGTTCCGCGGCACGCTCACCATCATGATCAACGACAACACCCGACTGGAGACACTCATCAAGAAACTTCGAACGGTAAAGGGTGTGAAGCAAGTGGAAAGAATTTGAAGAATAAAGAAAAGAAGGAAATAATATGAAAACTAAATTTGTGACTTTCGGAGAACTGCTGCTGCGGTTCTCAAAAAATGACCACCTGAGGTTGTCCCAGGGAGGCTACTTCACCAGCCGCTATGGCGGCAGCGAAGCCAACGTGGCCGTATCGCTGGCTACGATGGGAGATCAAGTGGAATATATCACACGCCTGCCGGAAACCCCGGTGGGACATGCAGGACTGGAGAGTCTGATGCAACTGGGTGTGGACTGCCGTCACGTGCTCTTCGGAGGCACCCGTATAGGAACCTACTATCTGGAACCGGCTGCTGGCATGCGCTCATCCAGAGTCATATACGACCGTGCTAACTCTGCCTGCTCGGAACTGGAACCGGGCATGATACCCTGGCGCGAGATACTGAAGGATGCAGCCGTGCTGCACGTATCGGGCATTACGGCTGCCATTTCACAGAGTTCGGCTGACGCTACCTTTGAGGCACTCGACATTGCCGACGAGATGGGTGTCAAGGTGTCGTTCGACATCAACTACCGTAAAAACCTGTGGCGCTATGGGGCTGACCCGCGCGAGACGCTGAAACGGATGCTCTCCCGCTGTGACATGATGTTCGGCGATGCCATCGAGTTTGAATGGATATGCCAGCGCAAGCAGCCACCTTTCACCGCCACCGACACCACATTCGAGATGCAGATGGATGAGTATCAGGCTTGGTTCGAGGACTTGCATCGCGAGTTCCCCCGTTGCACGAAGTGGCTCATGGGCATGCGCAACATGGTGGCTTCGAGCCGTCACCTGCTGACTGCCCTACTCTATACGGCAGACAGCAATCAGGGACCGTATCGTCTGCTGAAGGCTCCCATTCACGACATCAACGGCGTGGTGGACGCATCTGGTGTGGGAGACGCCTTCATGGCCGGTCTGCTGCATAGCGTGTACACTTATCCGGGCGATGACCAGCGCCAACTGAATTATTCACTGGCAGCATCGGCCCTGAAGAATACCATCCCAGGCGACTACAACCTGGCTACCGACGAAGAGATACAGGAACTTTTGAACGCATAATATTATCCCTAATAAAACCAAAATCAAAATGCTATCACAACAAGACCTAAAACAGATTGCTCTGCGCGGTATCAGCGAGGAGCAGATTGAGAACCAACTGAAAGAGTTTGAAACAGGCTTTCCCTTCCTGAAACTGGAGGCTGCCGCCGCCGTAGGAAAAGGCATCATCGCCCCATCCGAAGAAGAGCGCAAGGCCAGCATCCGCCACTGGGAGCAATACAAGGAAGAGGGACACCGCGTGGTGAAATTCGTGCCCGCTTCGGGTGCTGCCAGCCGCATGTTCAAGAACATGTTTGCATTTGTCGATGCGGACTATGACGTGCCGACCACCGACTTCGAGAAGAAATACTTCGCTGACATCAAGAAGTTCGCCTTCTACGATGCCCTCGATGCCGTCTGCCAGAAGAACGAGGGAAAAGGCATTGAGGCCCTGATAGCCGAAGGCAACTACAAGGCCGTGGCTGCCAACATGCTGAAGAAAGAGGGACTGAACTACGGTCAGTTACCCAAGGGCATGCTGCTGTTCCACAAATATGCCGAGGGTCCCCGCACACCGATGGAGGAACATCTGGTAGAAGGTGCACTCTATGCCGCCTCAAAAGGCGAAGCCCATGTACACTTCACCGTATCTCACGAGCATATCGAGTTCTTCAAGGCCAAGGTGGCAGAGAAAGCCGACGGCTTCGCCCAGAAGTTCGGCATCAAGTACGACATCTCGTTCTCTGAACAAAAACCATCTACCGACACCATCGCTGCCAACCCCGACAACACGCCTTTCCGCGAGGCTGACGGTTCACTACTGTTCCGTCCAGGCGGACATGGTGCCCTGATTGAGAACCTGAACGACATCGATGCCGATATCGTCTTCATCAAGAATATCGACAACGTGGTGCCCGACCGTCTGAAGCCCGAAACAGTTGAATGGAAGCAGATCATCGCAGGCCTCCTTGTCGACACACAGACTATCATCTTCGGTTACCTGCGTGAACTGGAGGGCGACCTCGACAGGAAGGCACTCAACAAGATTGCCGAGTTCCTGGAGAACTTCGTCCATCATCCCAACCTCGATGCCCTATCCGATGCAGAACTGAAGGCCTATCTCATCAAGAAACTGAACCGTCCCATCCGCGTTTGCGGCGTAGTGAAGAACGTGGGCGAGCCTGGCGGTGGTCCGTTCCTCACCTATAATCAGGACGGTACCGTGTCGCTCCAGATCTTGGAGAGCAGCCAGATTGACACCAACAACGCTGAATACATGAAGATGTTCACCCAAGGCACGCACTTCAACCCTGTTGACCTGGTTTGCGCCATCAAGGATTATAAGGGACAGCCCTTCAACCTGCCCGACTTTGTGGACAAGACCACCGGCTTCATCTCCAGCAAGTCGAAAGGCGGCAAGGAACTGAAGGCCCTCGAATTGCCCGGTCTGTGGAATGGTGCCATGAGCGACTGGACCACTATCTTCGTAGAGGTTCCCCTCGGCACATTCAATCCTGTGAAGACCGTCAACGACCTGTTGCGTGAACAGCACCAGTAAACACTAAACGATGAAACTGAAAAAAGCAAAATACTACCTGATACCCGCGACGCTGTTCTTAGCCGGCGTCGTGGGCATCGGTTACTATTATTTCTTCACGTCGTTCTCCGAAATGCAGGAGACGGCCTATGTCTATATAGACAACGACGACACGGCAGACTCTGTGTATGCCAAGTTACAACCCCTGACGTCAGAGAGTGCGCTCACAGGATTCCGTACCCTGTCGCGCCACTATGACTACGGAAGCCATATCCGCACAGGCCGCTATGCCATCGTACCGGGAGTAAACACGGTGGATGTGTTCCGAAGCCTGCGCAACGGCCAGCAGGAACCCATCATGCTGACCGTTCCCGAGACGAGGACCATGGAACAACTGGCCAGCAGACTGGCCTCCAAACTGATGATTGACAGCGCGACCATTGTACAAGCCGTGACCGATCAGGCTGTCTGCCAGAATCTGGGCTACGATACCTGCACCATCAGTTGTATCTTTGTACCAAACACCTATGAGATATACTGGAACACCAGCATCGAACGGCTGATGGACCGCATGGCGCGCGAGCACGACAATTTCTGGAACGAGGAGCGCCGCCAGAAAGCAAAGGCAGCAGGACTGACACCCAACGAGGTGTGCACGCTGGCCAGCATCATCGACGAAGAGACAGCCAACAATGCCGAGAAGCCAATGGTGGCAGGCATGTACATCAACCGCCTGCGTATCGGTATGCCCCTACAGGCTGACCCTACAGTCAAGTTTGCGATGAAGAACTTCGGTCTTCGCCGCATCTACAACACCCATCTGACTATCGACAACCCCTATAACACCTACCGTTATGCAGGCCTGCCGCCAGGCCCCATCAAGATTGCCAGCATAGCGGGCATCGATGCCGTACTGAACCATGCTCGTCACGACTATCTGTACATGTGTGCCAAGGAAGATTTCTCCGGCACCCATAATTTTGCCGTGACCTATCAGGAGCACCTCCGTAATGCCGACCGCTATGTAAAGGCACTCAACCAACGTGGCATCAAGTGATGATATTTTTCAAAATAATAGGCTTTCAAGTATTTTAATTCTTTTTTTATTCGTAACTTTGCAGACGAAATACACCTTATATTAAATATGACAACAGAAAAGACAGTTAACGAGAGCGAGGAGAAGAAGAGCCTCAGTTTCGTAGAACAGATTGTAAAGGACGACCTGGAAGCAGGCAAGAATGGTGGAAGACTACAGACCCGCTTCCCACCAGAGCCTAACGGATACCTGCATATCGGCCACGCCAAGGCAATAGCCTTGGACTTTGGTTTGGCCAAGAAATATGGTGGTGTTTGCAACCTGCGATTCGATGACACCAATCCCGTGAAGGAGGATACAGAGTATATCGAGAGTATCGAGCACGACATCAAGTGGCTGGGTTTCGAGTGGGCCAATGTCTACTATGCCAGCGACTATTTCCAGGAGTTGTGGGACTTTGCCGTGTGGCTCATCCAGCAGGGACGTGCCTATGTGGACGAGCAGAGTGCCGAGACCATCGCCCAGCAGAAGGGCACTACTACCAGCCCCGGCACCAACTCACCCTTCCGTGACCGTCCCATAGAAGAGAACCTGCGTCTGTTTGAGTATATGAACAGCGGCAAATGCGAGCCAGGTACCCTGGTGCTCCGTGCCAAGATCGACATGGCCCATCCCAACATGCTGTTCCGCGACCCCCTGCTCTATCGTGTGCTGAACATTCCCCACGTGAAGACAGGCAACAAATGGAATGCCTATCCGATGTACGACTTCACCCATGGTCAGAGCGACTATCTGGAGGGCGTCACACACTCGTGGTGTACACTTGAGTTTGTGGAGCACCGTCCCCTGTACGACCTTTTTGTCACCTGGATGAAAGAATGGAAGGGCGAGACCGACAACATTGAGGACAACCGTCCACGCCAGACCGAGTTCAACAAATTGAACCTGAACTACACGCTCATGTCGAAGCGCAACCTGCTGGCTCTGGTCAACGCCCAGTTGGTCAACGGCTGGGACGATCCACGCATGCCGACCATCTGCGGTTTCCGCCGTCGTGGCTACTCACCGGAAAGTATCGTCAAGTTCATCGACAAGATTGGATACACCAAGATTGACGCCCTGAACGACATGGCCCTGCTGGAGAGCGTTGTGCGCGACGACCTGAACAGCCGTGCCCTTCGTGTCAGCGCCGTGCTCGACCCGGTGAAGGTGGTCATCACCAACTATCCCGAGAATCAGACCGAGTTGCTCACGGCTGTCAACAACCCTGAGAACGAGGCCGACGGCACCCATGAGGTAGAGTTCAGCCGCGAACTGTGGATTGAACGGGATGACTTCATGGAGGTGGCCGAGAAGAAGTTTATGCGCCTGGCTCCTGGTAAGGAGGTTCGTCTGAAGAACGCCTACATCATCAAGTGCGATGAGGAGCATCCCTGCGACAAGGATGCCGAAGGCCGCGTGACCACCATCTACTGCACCTATGACCCGGAGACACGTAGCGGACAGCCTGGAGCAGACCGCAAGATCAAGGGCAAGACGCTGCATTGGGTTTCCTGCCACAACGCCTGCAAGGCCGAGGTTCGCCTCTATGACCGTCTGTGGAAAGTGGAGAACCCGCGCGACGAACTGGCAGCCATCCGCGAGGAACAGCAACTTGATGCCGTGACGGCTATGAAGCAGATCATCAACCCCGACTCTTTGTCGGTACTCACCAACTGCTACATAGAGCCTTATGCCGCAACCATGCAACCACTCACCTATCTGCAGTTCCAGCGTATCGGCTACTTCAACGTAGACCCCGACTCCACACCCGAGCATCCCGTGTTCAACAAGACCGTCGGGCTGAGGAGTTAAGTAGAAACTATTCATAGTAATCCGATCATTGAAGAAGACAGGCGACGAATATTTCGACAGTCAGGAGTTTCGCGAGATACTTGCGAACTACGAGGAATCCATAGACACAGGGCAACCCGTGTTTATGGATGCTGACGATTTGGCCGAGATTGCCGACTACTACCAGATGGCGGGAGAACTCGACAAGGCGGAGCAAGCCATTTCGCTGGCCCTCAGCCTGTCGCCCGGAGCCATTGCGCCACTCACCTACCGCATTCACGAAGCCCTCTACCAAGGGGACTCCCAGGCAGCGTGGGACTGGCTGGACCAGATAGTGGAAAAGTCGGAGCCGGACTACATCTACGACCGAGCCGAGATTCTCATCGCCGAGGAAAAGGTGGACGAGGCTGACAGTTACCTGCGCGAGGAGTTTAAATCCGTTCCACCCGAAGAATATCAGGACTATGTGGTTGACGTGGCCAACATCTATTCCGACTACGGCTACAACGAAAAGGCGATGGAATGGATTGCCCGAGCCCGACAAGAAGACACGCCCGACTTCCAGGAACTCATGGGGCGGACGCTCTTCGGACTGGGCAAATACAAGGACAGCGCGAAGATTTTCACGAAACTCATTGACCATGACCCTTTCTCCTTAAACTACTGGAACGCGCTGGCTTCAGCACAGTTCATGGAGGAAGACTACTCCGCTTCCATCCAAAGCAGCGAATATGCCATTGCCATCGACCCGCAAGACCCGGACGGGCTGATGGCGAAGGCCAACGGACTCTACAGGCTGAACAACTTCGCCGAAGCCCTGAAGTACTACGAGCGCTATCTGGAACAGGTGCCAGACGATGTATTTGCCATACTCTATCACGGTGTCTGTATGGCAAACACCGGCAGACGCAAGGAGGCCATAGACATACTGGAAAAGGCCAAAGCGACAGGTGGCGTCGGCTCGCCATATTACAACGAAATCATCCAAGAACTGGCTTTCATCTATAATGATGAAGGGCAGACAGACAAGGGTCTGGCCGTGCTCGAAGAGATAGATCTTGAAAGTTACGACCACGTCCAGTTTGAACTGATGAAGGGCCATCTGCTGATGGGAGCCGACCGGATTGTCGAGGCTGAGACACACTTCAAGAATGCCCTTACAATCTGCGACGACTTCAACGAAGTGTACCTGCGCATCCTCGTCTCTATCTATGAAAACCGCTATCTCGAAACCGCCTACAAACTCTTCGGCAGATATTTCGCGATGGCAGGCAAAGACAACATAAACGGCTATGCATACATGGCCCTGTGCTGCTACGACATGAAGCGCTACGATGAGTTCCTGACCTATTTGAAGCGTGCCTGTGAGGTCAATCCCCGCGAGTGTCGCAATGCGTTGTGCCATCTGTTCCCAGAATACATCAGGCCTGAAGACTATTATGAATATATTAAAGATAAGATAAAGCAATAAGATGATACAAACCCTGCTTAATCAACTGAACTATGGCACCATCCTGCTGCTGATGCTGCTGGAGAGCACAGTCATACCTGTACCCTCGGAACTGGTGGTCGCCCCTGCAGCATTCGCCGCTGCCAAGGGAGACCTTGACGTGTTCCTTGTCGTGCTGTTTGCCACGATAGGTGCCGACCTCGGTGCTTCCATCAACTATTTCGTGGCACTCTACGTAGGACGGCCAGTCATCTATAAGTTCGCCAACAGCCGCTGGGGAAAACTGTGCCTGCTCAACCAGAAGAAGGTGGAGAAGAGCGAGCGCTACTTCGACAACCACGGTGTGATGGCTACCCTGACAGGCCGACTGGTGCCCGGTATCCGTCACCTGATATCCATACCGGCCGGACTGGCCCGCATGAACTACTGGAAGTTCCTGCTCTACACCACCATCGGTGCCGGTGCATGGCACAGCATCCTGGCAGGAATGGGCTGGTATCTGCACTCGGCAGTAGGCGATGTCAGCGACGAGGAACTGGCAGTCATCATCAAACAGTACAACCACTACATCATCATTGGCATCGTTGCCATCGTGGTCTTAATCGTTGTCTATTATATCATCAAGAGCAAGATGAAAAAGGAAAAGAGGACAGATGTACAATCGTGATTTTTTCTACTAAAAGTTTTGGGTATTTCCAAATTAATTCGTATTTTTGCAGACAAATAAAAGCCTGACGATGGAAAAGGATAAAAAGCAAGCAAAAAAACAGGAACAAGACGACGAATTGTTGTCGAGAAGAGCGTTTTTCAAAAAGGCTGCAAAAGGGGCATTACCTATTTTAGGAGCGCTATTTCTTCCCAGTGCCATTCTCAACGACAAGGCTGAAGCCGCCGAAACACCACAATACTGCATGTATGGTTGCGCCTACTCATGTCTTTCCACATGCTATACCACATGTTACACCACATGCATGAATGGGTGCAACACCTTCTGCACAGGCAGTTGCCAAGGCACATGTCTAAACACCTGTCAATATGGATGCCAAGGCACATGCCAGAACGGATGCCAAGGCGGCTGCAACATGACTTGCAACACCTCCTGCCAAAATGGATGCAAAGGCAATTGTCAGGGCGGATGCCAGTCGTCATGCCAGAATGGTTGCAAGGGCAACTGCATGAATGGCTGTCAGGGCACCGTGAAACGAGGCACGAGCGGAGGAGGTGGCAGGACCTCGAATGGCAACAATGGCGGCTATGGTGGCGGCTATGGTGGCGGCAACACAAATACCGGATGTAGTTCGTGTGCTTATGCCTGCACCAACTGCACAGCTAACTGTTCGGGCACTTGCTCTGGTTCTTGCTCAACAGGCTGTCAGGGCCATTGCTATGGTCAGTGTGGTGGGAACTGCAGCAACGACTGTATGCTGGCATGTAAGTGGAGTTGCACAGGTTCATCAAGTTAGGCTATGGAGAACCCTGTTAAGGAGAGCGTTCCCGTATGGAAGGACGGCCGGGCTAAGAGCATCACATTTATTGTTACCAAAGACTGCCAGTTAGCCTGTAAATACTGCTACTTAGTGGGCAAGAACACCAAAGAGCGCATGTCATTTGATGTGGCGCGGCAGGCAGTTGATTATATTCTCTCTCATCGCGAAGACTTCAATGACGATTCTGTAGTATGGGACTTTATTGGCGGTGAGCCCTTTTTAGAAATAGACCTTATCGACCAGTTATGTGACTATATAAAGAAGGAGATGTTCTGTTTAGACCATCCCTGGTTCAACTCCTATCGCTTCAGTTTCTCTACCAACGGTATCAACTACGACTCAGAGAAGGTACAACACTACATCAAAAAGAACCACACACACCTGAGCATCGGCATCACCATTGACGGTACACGTCGAAAACATGATCTGAACCGAGTGTACAAAGGCAGTCAAAAAGGTAGTTATGACGATGTATGTCGCAATATTCCCCTGTGGCTGAGCCAGTTTCCTGATGGTGGAACAAAAGTGACCATCTCCAGTGCCGACATCCCCTATATCTATGAAAGTGTGTTACACCTGTTTTCACTTGGCATCCATCAAGTCAACATCAATTGTGTGTTTGAGGATGTATGGAAAGAAGGTGACGACCATAGATTTGAGGAACAACTACTGATGCTTGCCGACGAAATAATAGACCAAGAACTCTATCGGGATAACACATGCACGTTCTTCTCAGAAAACATTGGCAAGCCGCTCGACAAGCAACAACAGAGAGAAAACTGGTGTGGTGCTGGCCGCATGCTGGCTGTTGATGCTGAGGGAAACTTCTATCCCTGCACTCGCTTTGCAGGCTATTCGCTACGCACCAAGAAGCCCATCATCATAGGCAATATACACGATGGCATCGACAAAAACAAACTGCGCCCGTTTCTCACCCTTGACCGACTTACACAGTCTACTCAAGAATGTATTGACTGTGATGTTGCCAGTGGCTGTGCCTGGTGTCAGGGCGAGAACTATGATGCTGCACAGAGCGACACCATCTACCAGCGAAGCACTGCCATCTGCAAGATGCATAAAGCTCGGGTAAGAGCCAACAACTACTACTGGAACAGGCTCTTCCGTAAACTCGAGTTACAAGAATTCGAAACCATCAGACGAAAATCAACAACCACAATCTGCTAACATTGGCCTACATCTATGCTCCAATATCTCATTATTCTCCTAAGCGATGACAGCACCTCGTTCTGCCACTACCCCGTGCCAACAACGTCAACAGGTCTGATGCCTATTGAAACGCTACGCCAAGGTATACGGTTTGGCATGATGGAAAACATGATGATTCAATTTATCTACCCTGCAAAGCCATTGCCTGAAGCTTATCAGTCACTTATTGAGACTACAGACCACTATAAAATAGTTCCACAGGAAACAGCCGATGAGTTAACCGATATCGTTGTGGTGAGCGGATGGTCGTTTGAGAAAGCTATCAGTTTAGGCAAGTCGACAACACTAAGAACGACAAAGGACAACCTCTTTACACACTATACCCTATTGCCCACATTATTGCAAGCCGTGCCCAATGTGAACGTGGTTATTACCGACATGGAGACATTCACCGACAAAGACTTCGCCACCTACAGAAAGGTGACTAATAGTCTGGCTGAAACGTTGAAGGTCATGATAATTAACGGACAGAAACCCAACCTGAACCTACTGACTGACCGCATGGCACTACAGCAAATGAACAACTGCAACGCCGGACAGGCCTCCATAACGTTGGCACCCAACGGACACCTATACATCTGCCCAGCTTTCTACTACGACAATCCCTCACAACATGTAGGAGAGCCCCATTCCAATAGCATACACATTGTCAACCAACAACTATATGGCATCAGCCACGCCCCCATCTGCAACCATTGCGACGCCTTCCAATGCAAACGATGCGTATGGCTGAACAAGAAGATCACACTCGAAGTAAACACTCCAAGTCACGAACAGTGTGTGGTAGCACATATTGAGCGCAATACATCAGCACGACTCCTGACTGCTATCAGACAACACGCCACGTTCCTTCCAGAGCAGGAGGATATAATGGAAACAACATTTTTAGACCCTTTTGACAATAGAGACAAATGGCAACAAGAAAATTAGTGGGGCAGGTGACACCTGAAGAGCGCGATGAGATAAAGGCACTCTTCGAACGTCGCAACGGTTTGATAGAACTGTCTAAAATCCTAACAGCCGATAATAACGACCTTTATGAGAAAATCGTGAAGGACATGGGCCAGACAGGATCAAAGTTTCAGGATTGGTGGGACACCATGGCTCAGAAATACCAATGGGAATCGGCTGTTGGAGGTAACTGGGAAATAGATTTCAACAAATGCCAGATTTTCCTCGTAGCGCCATAACATAATGGAAACAGACGAGAAAAGGCAAAGAAATGGCAATTATTTCTCACACCAGCCAAAAATAATTCAATTTTTTGCTCTCGATTAATTGTTTTTTTCGTACCTTTGCCAATTATTAATTGAAATCACTACAATATATTATGGTGCGAACGAACAATCATCTTGTCATCATGGCAGGCGGCGTAGGCAGCCGCTTCTGGCCCATGAGCACAGCCGAACGGCCCAAGCAGTTCATCGATGTACTGGGATGCGGCAAGACCCTCCTGCAACTTACTGTGGAACGGTTCGGGCAACTGATTGCCCCAGAGAACATCTGGGTGGTGACTAACCAGAAATACATGGACATCGTGCGTGAGCAACTGCCCGAGATGCCCGTGCAGAACATCCTCTGCGAACCCTGCCGCCGCAATACGGCTCCGTGTATCGCCTATGTGTCGTGGCGCATCAAGGCCAAGGACCCGAAGGCCAACATCGTGGTGACGCCCAGCGACCATATTGTGATGAACGTGCAGGAGTTCCAGCGCGTCATCAACAACTGCATGGAGTTCACCTCCAACAGCGACGCCATCGTCACCCTCGGCATGAAGCCCACCCGTCCTGAGACTGGCTACGGCTATATTCAGGGCGACCTGTCGGCCTCGTCGCTCCGCAACAAGAGTATCTTCCGTGTGGAGTCGTTCCGCGAGAAGCCCGACCTGGAGACGGCCCAAAAGTATATCAAGAAGAACAACTACTTCTGGAATGCCGGCATCTTCATCTGGAACGTGTCGACCATCGTCAATGCCTTCCGCATCTACCAGCCCAAGATTGCCAAGATTTTCGAGGGCATGCTCCCTGTCTATGGTACCCCCGAGGAGCAGGAGGTCATCAACGAGAAGTTCCCGCAATGTGAGAACATCTCCGTGGACTATGCCATCATGGAGAAAGCCGAGGAGATCTTCGTCTGCCCCGCCGACTTCGGATGGAGCGACCTGGGCACATGGGGCTCGCTGCAGACCCAGTCGAAGCGCGACCTCTATGGCAACGCCTGCATCGGCGATAACATCAGCCTCTTCGAGACCCACAACTGCATCATCCACGCCACACAGGAGAAGAAGGTCGTCGTTCAGGGTCTTGACGGCTATATCGTCGCTGAGAACGACAACACGCTATTGATCTGCAAACTCTCGGAAGAGCAGTGCATCAAGCAATTCAGCGGAGAGGAAAAATAATCAAGATTTCGGCTGGATGGTATCGCGACATCTCCGCTAATCCATCCGGTCACGATAGTCTTCGTAGGAAAACTCACGAAGCATCTCTATCCGGCCGTCGGTGTGCAACATGCCGATGGCCGGATGACTTATACCATTAAACATCGTGGTCTTGACCGTCGTGTAGTGTATCATATCCTCGAAGATGACCTCCTCGCCTATCTCCAGTTCATGATCGAACTGCCAGTAGCCCAGAAAGTCGCCGGCAAGACAACTGTTGCCTCCGAGGCGTATTGGCTGTTGGCTGTTAGCAATTGGCTGTTGGCTGTTGTCTGGCTCGATGTGTTCAGCACCACGGATATCGGGATAGTAGGGCATCTCCAGACAGTCGGGCATGTGGCAGGTGAAACTCACATCGAGGATGGCCGTGCGAATGCCCTTGTCCTCGACCACATCCACCACATGGCTCACCAACGGTCCCGTCTGCCAGGCAAAGGCGCTGCCCGGCTCCAGGATGATCTTCAGCCAGGGATAGCGCTCGTGCAGTCCCTTTAGGATGCTGATGAGCAGCGGCACATCATAGTCCTTGCGCGTCATCAGGTGTCCGCCCCCCAGGTTGAGCCACTTCAGTTGCGGGAACCAGCGGGCAAACTTTTCCTCAATGTGCTCCAATGTTCGCTGAAGCACGTCTGCCCCACTCTCGCAATGGCAATGGCAATGGAAGCCTTCGATGTCGGGTGGCAGCGTCTCGGGGAGTTTGTCTGCCGACACGCCGAAGCGGGTACCGGGAGCACAGGGGTTGTAGAGCAGCGTGCCCACCTCGCTGTATTCAGGATTGACGCGCAGGCCGATGCTGGCCTTGCCTGCCACCCGCTCATGATAGCGCTCATACTGTGAGAGCGAGTTGAACGTCAGGTGACTGCTGCAACGCACTATCTCGTCAATCTCCCCGTCGGTATAGGCTGGTGAGAAGGTGTGTGCCTTGGCTCCGAACTCCTCCAGCGCCAGACGGGCCTCGCTCAGGCTGCTGGCTGTGGTAGAACGGATATACTCACGGAATATCGGAAAGGTCTTCCACAAGGCAAAAGCCTTGAAGGCCAGGATGATCTCCACGTCGGCCTGTCGAGCCACATCGGCTATGAGTGCCAGGTTGCGACGCAGTTTCTGCTCTTCGATGATATAGACGGGGGTTTTGAACGCCATACTCTCCTATCGTTTTTGTTTTGACTAATACTGACGAGGCCCGAAGATGGTAGTGCCTATGCGCACCATAGTGCTGCCGTGGTTTACGGCCAGATGGTAGTCGTCGCTCATGCCCCAAGAACGCTCGCAGAAGGCTGGGTCGTCGGCAAACCAGCGGGCCTTCACCTCGTCGAAGAAGTCGGCAGCCGTCTGGAACTCCTGGCATATCTGAGCCTCATCGTCAACATTCGAGGCCATCATCATCAGGCCGCAGATCTGCACGTGAGTCATCGTGCGCCATTCACCGTCAGCAAGCAGTTGTCGGCAGGCATCGAGAGTCAGTCCGTATTTGGTGGCCTCCTCGGCAATGTGCAGTTCCAGCAGCACGCGCACCACCCTGCCCGCCTTGGCAGCCTGCTTCTCTATCTCGCGCAGCAGTTTGAGCGAGTCGACGGCTTCGATCATCGAGATGTAGGGCACGATGTACTTCACCTTGTTCGTCTGCAGATGACCAATGAAGTGCCACTCGATGTCCTGAGGCAGAGCCGTCACCTTGCGTGCCAGTTCCTGCTCGTGACTCTCGCCGAACACGCGCTGGCCCTCTTCGTAGGCAGCAATGATGCTGTCCTCGGGGTGATATTTACTGATGGCAACCAGCCGCACCCCTTCCGGAAGCGACTGGCGCACTTCGTTCAAATGTCCCTTAACATCATACATAATTCTACGGAAGCAAATTGTTCACTTTACACCCTACCCTTCAAACTCCGGTCGTTCGTCGGTCTTGGCAGAGCCTTTCGCCACATGCTCGAAGACATCCATCAGCGATGTCTCGGCCATGCTGCTGACCACATAGTCAATCATCGTGCTGCCCATCACCTCGTCGATGCTCTTGACGGCACCGTTGAACGAGCCGGCCTGCACCAGGTAGTTGACTGTCGAGCGCTTCTCCTTCTCCGTTTTCTCATCGATGGTGATGAACTGGAGTTTGGCCTTGTACCACTTGTCGGCCAGTTCCAGGTCGCTGAAGAATATCTCGCCATAGGGGGCTTTCTTGATGTCGGTGACGTTGAACTCACCACTGATATAACTTGACATCTCCTCGATAATACGCTCCTCGGCCTCGCTGAAACTGAGGGCATCGACGACATAGGCCTCTGTGACCTTCTTCTGCATGCCGTCTTCCATTGTCTTCTCGTAGCGAATCTTACATTCGAACCACGTTGCTGTTCTGCTTCTCATTATACTATTTAAAATAAAAAATCCTTTATTCTTCCTCTTCACCTTGAACGCCCTTGGCAGTGGCTCTGCGGGTGATCTGTGCTTGTTTGTCTTGGGTTAATTTGTCCACTATCTCCTGTGCGATGCGCCCAGCCTCTTCCTCCGTCAGACCAGCCTGCTCGCCCATCTCCGTTTGCAGCCGGATGAGTTCCTCTGCCATCGACTGGCTGTTGGCGCGGTAGTTCTTCTCTGTGCCGTTCATGCGCTTGTCGTCGTAGATTTCCGAGAGGATGCGGTCAGCCTCCTGGGCATAGCGCTTACGGAATATCTCTTCAGCCTTCTGCTGATACATGCGATCCAGGTCGGTCACGGGCATGGTGTCGCTCTCGATGATGCCCATCTCCGGGTCGTAGTAACTGCCGAAGAGGTCGTCGGTCTGAGCCTTGGGTGCCGGTTCCACAAACTCCACGGTGCTGGTTTCGGGCACCATTTCGATGTATATCCATACTGCCAGCAACGACAGGGCTACGGCAGCCACGAAGGCCAGAAGCATGCGGCGCGTGTTGCGATGCTCCTTCAGCGCCCCCGCCATCTCGTCCAGCGTCTGGAAGCGCTCGTCGGGGTTCTGGGCCGTGGCCTTCTTGAGCATCTTGCGGTATTCAAAGGGCATGGATCCCGTTTCATAGAGATACTCTACCAGCCGTCCCAGGGCATAGACATCGCTGCGCTCGTCCACCCTTCCGTGACTCATCACCTCGGGAGCCACATAGCGCTCGCTGTCGCCATAGAGGGCACTCAGGTCGGTGCTGCCCTGAAAGAACGAGCCCTGTGTCAGCACCATCGGCACGCTGCTGCCCTTGTGCACGAAGATGCTCTCCGGTGCGAGGCACAACTGATAGACGCCCTCGGCATGCATCTTTTTCAGATACACCGTGAGCGACTTGAATATCTCGTCGATGAAGCCCTTCTGTGCCACAATGGCAGGATTGGAGGCAAGCACGCTGGCCAGCGTCTGGAAGTTGCCCGTCTCCATCTCTATCTCGTAGATGCCGCTGCTGTCCTCATGCAGTTCGCCGTGCACCTGCTGTTTCTCACGGTGGCGCACCGCCCACTCCATGTTGGCCTTGAGGGCCTCACAGAACTTCACGTTATCGACAAGTGCCGGCTTCAGGTCGATGACATAGCGATACTTGCCGTCAACCTGTTTTCTGTAGAACTCGCCGAGGGGCATCTTTTCACGATGTGCCGATGTCCCCCGCGAGTTAAGCATTTCCTCGAAATTCATTGCCTGTGTCTGCTTGTGGTCAGGCCGACCTCACGTTTCTTAATCAACCTTGAACAATTCCTTGATGCCGCCGATGCTGCCCATTAGGTTCGTAGCCTCGTATGGCAGGAACACGGTCTTCGTCTTGTCGCCCTGGGCCAGATCTTCCATCATTTGGATGTACTTCTGAGCCAGCAGGTAGTTGGCCGGATTGGTGCTCTTGCCCACGGCCTGAGTGATCAGTTCGATGGCCTGGGCCTCAGCCTCAGCCTTGCGGATGCGGGCCATAGCCTCACCTTCAGCCACCAGGATGGCCTGCTGCTTGTTGGCCTCGGCACGGTTGATCATAGCCGTCTTCTCACCTTCTGATGCCAGGATCTCGGCAGCCTTCTCACCCTCTGAGGTCAGAATCTGTGCACGCTTGTTACGCTCGGCCTGCATCTGCTTCTCCATGGCGTTCAGCACGGTGGCAGGCGGCGTGATGTCCTGCAGTTCCACGCGGTTCACCTTCACGCCCCACTTGTCGGTTGCGTCGTCCAGCACCACGCGCAGTTTCGTGTTGATGGTGTCGCGCGAGGTCAGCGTCTCGTCCAGTTCCAGTTCGCCGATGATATTACGCAGAGTGGTCTGCGTCAGTTTCTCAATGGCGTTGGGCAGGTTGTTGATCTCATAGGCAGCCTTGAAGGGGTCCATGATCTGGAAATAGAGCAGCGCGTTGATCTCCATCTGGATGTTATCCTTCGTGATCACGTTCTGCTTGGGGAAATCGTACACCTGTTCGCGCAGGTCGATGTTGTTTGAATAGACATAGCGACCGTACTTCAGCACCACGATGTTCTTCGCCCTGTCGATGAAGGGGATGATCAGGTTGATGCCGGGCTTCAGCGTAGCATGATAACGGCCCAGACGCTCAATGATTTTCGTTTCCGACTGGGGGATGATCACAAGGGCCATCTTGGCAAAGATGATGACCAGCAGGACGATGGCAATCAGTACGCCATACAATACAAATTCCGGATTCTCCATGATGTTCTCTTTTTTATAATAATGTTATACTTTCTCTACTGTGATGATGATGCTCTCACGACCGGTCACCCTGACCTGGGCACCCACGGGCAGTTCCTCCTGTGCATGCGACTGAGCCTTCCAGTTGTCGCCGTCGATGGCCACGCGCCCGTACTCACCCGGACGGATAGCCTCCGTCACGCGGCCCTCACGCCCTATCAGCGCGTCGGCATTGCTCGCGCGGTTCTCCTCGCCCTTGTGCAGGTAGCGCAGGGCAAAGGGGCGCACCGTGAAGATGCTGATGGCCGTCACCACGGCAAACACGCATATCTGTACATAGATATTGGCAAAGGGAGACACGAGCCCCGCCCCCACTGCCCCTATCGAGAAGCAGATGATGAAGAAGTCGCCCGAAGAGAGTTCGAGTATCAGGCCCAGCAGCGCCAGTACGGCCCACAGTTGCCACATATTCTCAGAAAGGTATTCCAACATAGTCGTTCATGTTTTGGTTTCACACTGCAAAGTTACGTTTTTTTTCTGAGACAGCCAAGGAATTTCCCCACTTTATTTGTGACATGTACAAGCGCCTATGATAGAAATGCCTTGGACGGGGCGTCCGAACGTCATCTACGCCCCATGCGGATGCTTTGCACCTGTCGAAGGAATGCTTCCTTACCCCCCTAAGGAAGCATCGGAACGGAGGCTGGGAGGCATCGGAACAAGTGACTGTCAAATCAGTCAATTGACCCTTGTTACACCCCGAATCGCCCACTAGTTGGGTCATTAATCCGCACATTTCCTTCCACGAGCGATCAGGATACTGTAATTCTGCGTCGCTGATATGTGCGACAAGTGAGGGGAAAAGCATCGGAACAAGGGGTTCATACATGTCTTTTGAGGCCTGCGAGAGCAGTAATTTCACTATTTCTGTGCCTTTGCCGAGGGTCGGCATAGCGGGCGCAGTCGCTTTACTAATTTCGTATTTCATTGATTATCAGTTTTTTAGATGAATTAATGATGACTTGAGCGTGACAGTGACAGTTGTGACAGTTCGTTTTTGGGGGTGTCAATTCCCCTAATATTATATATAACTATCTATATATCAATTAGTTATATAGTACTATAAGGCATATTGTAACCTCAATTTCTAATTGTCACAACTGTCACTGTCACACCGTCGCCCTTGGTTACCCTTTCTCTACCCGGCCACAGAGTGCCATGAAGACCTCGTTGTACACGCCGAGGCAATAACGGTCGACGCTGAAGTTCCCGTCCTCCGCCGCGAGTTGCCAGACCTCCCGCAAATCCGGTTGTCAAGAAACAGAAAATGGAGCAAAAAACAGCCCAGAAAGTGTCATGTATCAGGTTCCTGACAAATCATCCGCGACAGTTCGTTCAGCGCCAGGCACTGGTCACGACGAATGGTTAGCAACTTGTCGTTGAAACCGCGGGCAAAGAGAAGGCCGTGGGTGCGGTCTTCACCTCGGCGGTCTTTCTTCTGCGTTGGCAGTCCTGTTTGTTGCGTTGGCAACGCAACAGACGGAACAGGCGAAACTGGCAAAACACCGAGAACCAACTCCCGGTAACTACGGTTACAGCCCGTCTTAAATCCACGGATAATGCGGCTGAGGTCTTTCTCCATCTTCTCCTTGATAAAGATAATGCCGTGCAGGTGGTCAGGGGCATCCCATTCCCTTTTTACCTATACGCATCCACGCCGATGGTCTCTTGCGAGCCGACGGTGAGGCGACGGAGGTCGTAGAAGGAGCCGTTGTAGATGTCGAAGTCAACGGGACCCTTGATGCCAGGCAGGGAGCCGGCATCGGTGTGCTGCCAGAACTTCCAGGGGCCCTGATACTCGAGCGAATCGACATAGTAGTGGGCTATCCAGTAGGGATATTGGTCGAAGACGGAATCGCTGAGGTACTGGAGTTTGAACTTGTAGTAAGTGTAGAGGATGGGCTTCACGCCATAGTGCTGCTCGACGGTGCGCAGCCATAGCAGGACATCGCGGCGGAAGTCCTCGTCGCTCTGCTCACGGGGCTTCTGCTCCACATCGAGCACGGGCGGCAGGTCGCCTCGTTCGAGGGTGACGGTGCTGATGAAGTGGCGGGCCTGGTCGGCAGCCGGTGACTGGGTACTATAATAATGGTACGCGCCGCGCGTGAAGCCGTACTCGCGCGACTGGTAGAAGTTGTATTCAAACTTGTCGTCCACCCTGTTGGCACCCTCTGTGGCCTTGATCATGACGAAGCGGATGGGGCACTCGTCGATGGTGCCCTGGTTGCGCAGCCGCTCCCAGTCGATGTCGCCCTGATAGTGGGAGACGTCGATGCCGTGGATGTCGTAGCCAGCGGGATAACTGACCTCGCCGTAGAGGGCGCGCCAGCGGAAGCCGTAGGGCGAGACGAAGAAGTAATAGAAGAACCAGACATAGAGAGCCGCCACCGAGAGTCCGCCCACCCACCAGGCCCATCCTGGCATGGCGTCGTAGATGCGTGCTGCCAGCCGATGGAGCAGTCCTGGGCGGTTGTGACGAACAGGAGAAGTCAGACGGTGCCTGTTCCGGCCCGCCTGACTTCCACGTGTTGGCTGTCTATGTCTGTTTTGAGGCATTTACTTGCCCTGCTCGAGAGCCAGCGTGATGGTGGGCTGGTCGCACACCTCACTGGGTCCCCAGTACTGGATGGGTCCGGGATAGACGTAAGCCGTCTCGCGTGCCCAGCGGTCGCGCTGTGCTGCGAAGGTCTTGAAGGGAGCACCGTCCAGTTCGACGAGGGCCTTGCGGATGACGGGCTTCATCTCGCCGTTACGCTTCTCCATGTTCATCATCATGGTGATGGGCACACCGCCAGCCTTCCATTCGTCGGCAGGAGCGGTAGTGTTCTTCACGATGGCCATGTAGCCGGTCTTGCCAGCAGCGATGAGTTGAGCAGCGCTGGTGCCCAGGGCGTAGCAGTAGTCGGCATCGAAGTTAGAGGGAGCGGCGCAGCGGCCCTCGTAGCCGAAGAAGTGGTGCTGGGTGCCGAACTTACCCTTGTAAGTGCCTTCCTTCTTCATCTTCTCCAGTTTCTGGGCTACCATCGTAGAGAGCAGTTTCTCGGTCTCGATAAGCGATACCTGCACGTTGCCGTGGGGGTCGCGGTCGAGGGCCAACTGACGGGCCACACCGACGGGCAGGCTGTTGAACACAGCCAGGTTCTCATCGGTGAGATGGCTCTTGGCGAAGTCCACCTGCTCGTCGCGGCTAATCTCCTTGGCCTCGGGCAATGCGAGCACGTCGTTGAGTTGGGCGATGAGTTTCTTGATGGCGGGGATGAACTCGATGACACCCTCGGGGATGACCACGGTACCGAAGTTGTTGCCGTCAGCAGCACGCACAGCCACGACGTTGGCAATGTAGTCCACGATGTCGTCGAGGCTCTGACCCTTGGCCTCCACCTCCTCAGAAACGAGGCAGATGTTGGGCTGGGTCTGCAGGGCGCACTCCAGAGCGATGTGGCTGGCCGAGCGGCCCATCACCTTGATGAAGTGCCAGTACTTGCGGGCCGAGTTGCAGTCGCGCTCGATATTGCCGATAAGTTCCGAGTAGGTCTTACAAGCGGTATCGAAGCCGAACGAGGTCTCGATCTGCGAGTTCTTCAGGTCGCCGTCGATGGTCTTCGGGCAGCCGATGACCTGCACGCCGTATTTCTTGGCGGCATAGTATTCGGCCAGCACGCAGGCGTTGGTGTTAGAGTCGTCGCCACCGATGATGACGATAGCCTTGATGCCGAGTTCGCGGATGATCTCCAGACCCTTCTCAAACTGCTCTACCTTCTCCAGTTTGGTACGGCCAGAGCCGATCATGTCGAAGCCACCGGTGTTGCGGTACTCGTCCACGATCTCCTTGGTCAGTTCCATGTAGTTGTGGTCAACCAGACCGCCGGGGCCCAGGATGAAGCCATAGAGACGGTTCTCAGGGTTCAGTTTCTTCACAGCATCGAAGAGGCCTGTGATGACGTTGTGGCCGCCAGGAGCCTGTCCGCCGCTGAGGATGATACCCACGTTCATGGGCTCATGCTTCGTCTCCTCGCCGGGCACGAACTCCACCAGGGGCATGCCGTAGGTGTTGGGGAAGAGAGCCTTGATCTCTTCCTGGTTGTCGACACTCTGTGTGGGAGCACCCTCCACAGCCTTCACGGCACCCTTCAGTCCGCGGGGCAACTTGGGCTGATAGGCTGCTCTTGCAATCTGCAATGCACTTTTTTCCATATACAATTCGCTATTTATAAGTTAAAGAATATCATTTTGCGATGCAAAATTACATAATTCCCGTGAAAAAACACCACGTTTAACGCTTTTTTTGTATTTACTTTTTGTCGTTTCGAATATTTTGCCTATCTTTGCTGAAACGAAATAAAAACACTTGACATCTATGGCAAACAAAAGAACACTAAAACACGCTATCAACCTGGTATGCGACGAACTGTTTACCGAGGCAGTGGCAGCATCGCTCTATGGCAATGACGACAACCAGGGCAACACCGAGGCCCTGCTCTACAGCATCATCAAGACGCAGAGCAACTTCACGAGCCGCGTGTCACACCCAGAACCCGGCATGCCCGCCAAACAGTACTACAAAGACCTGCGAGAGAAGTTCTCGGCACAGATAGGCGAAATCGTAGACCAAATCAACAACCTGTAAATGTGGCAGAAATTCTGTAACTGGCTCTTGTACAAACAAATGGGATGGACTTCGGAAGTCACCGAGGCTCATCCCGACAAGTATATCATCTGCCTGGCGCCACACACCAGCAACTGGGACTTCCTCTACGGACAACTCTACAACGGCGCACACAGGCTGAAGAGCAACTTCCTCATGAAGAAGGAGTGGTTCTTCTTCCCCCTTGGCCCCATCTTCAAGGCCATGGGAGGCATTCCCGTCTATAGGCAGAAACACACCAGCATGACCGACTCGATGGCCGAGGCAGCACGACGGGCCAAGACCTTCCACCTCTGTATCACACCCGAGGGCACGCGCTCGCGTGTAGAAGAGTGGAAGAAGGGCTTTTATTTCATCGCCCTGAAGGCACAGATGCCCATCCTGCTCTACGGACTGGACTACCGCCACAAGCGCATCGTCTGCACAAAGACCATCATCCCCTCAGGCGACCTGGAGGGCGACATGCGCGACATCAAACTCTACTTCAAGGACTTCTGCGGCAAAAACCCCGAGAACTTCGCCACAGGACTGGATGACAACGACAAATGACAGATGACACACAAGGATAACAACAACAGACACATCAGGCGGTGGGTGACGCTTTCACTTCTTCTTATCACCCTTTCATCCCTCACCAGCCCGGCAGGGGCACAACAGCCCTGGGTGAGAAACGAGTCACGCCCCTACTCCATCGAACAAGGACTGGAAGGCAGGCACATCTCGCTCTGGGCCAGCCACGGGCGCTACTACGACAACAACAAGGGACGATGGCAATGGCAGCGGCCCTCGCTCTTCTGCACCAACGAAGACCTCTTTACGCAGACCATCGTCGTGCCCTACCTCATACCCATGCTCGAGAATGCCGGTGCCGTGGTCTTTACGCCGCGCGAACGCGACTGGCAGCGCAACGAGGTGATCGTCGACAACGATGACGCCAACGCCCAGGGACACTATCAGGAGAACGAAAACCGAAAGCCCTGGACCACAGGCCCCAAGCACGGCTTCGCCCAGCGTCAGGCCATCTACCACGACGGCGACAACCCCTTCCAGGCAGGCACCGTGCGCATGTGCGAGGCCACCGACAGCAAGTCGAAGGTGAGCACCGTCAGTTACCAGCCGGAGATACCCGAGGAGGGCCGCTATGCCGTCTATGTCAGTTACCAGAACGTGCCCGCCAGCGTCGACGATGCCCACTACACGGTGTGGCACAAGGGCCAGAAGACCGAGTTCCGCGTCAACCAGCAGATGGGCGGCTCCACATGGGTCTATCTGGGCACCTTCGAGTTTGAGAAGGGCTGCTCAGAGATGAACCGCGTCGTGGTGAGCAACCACAGCGAGAAGAGGGGCTACGTCACCACCGATGCCGTGCGCTTCGGAGGCGGCATGGGCAACATAGAGCGCGGTGGCGAGGTCAGCGGACTGCCACGCTGTCTGGAGGGAGCACGCTACTACGCCCAGTGGGCAGGCATGCCCTACGAGGTCTATTCGTCGAAACAGGGCACCAGCGACTATGCCGACGACATCAATGTGCGCTCGCTGATGACCAACCTGCTCTGCGGCGGCTCGGCCTACGCCCCCGACTCCATGGGACGCAAGGTGCCCATCGAACTCTCCCTGGCCATCCACAGCGATGCCGGACACACAGACACCGGACTGGGCGTCTATGGCTCGCTCACCATCTGCACCACGCAGAAGGGCGACTCGGCACTGGCCAACGGCGAGAGCCGCGAGGCATCGAAGACACTGGCCACCGACCTGCTGGAGAACACCACACGCGACCTGAGATACTGGTACGGCGAGTGGGTGGGACGCAATCTCTACGACCGTAACTACTCGGAGACGCGCGTGCCCATCGTGCCCAGCGCCATACTCGAGACCCTGTCGCACCAGAACTTCGGCGACATGCGACTGGCCCAAGACCCTAACTTCCGCTTCACACTGGCACGCTCGGTCTATAAGACCCTGCTGCGCTACATCACGCGTCGCCACGACCAGCCGTGCATCGTCCAGCCGCTGACGCCCGACAACTTCCACATCGAGTTCACCGAACGCGAGGGAGAGGTCAAAATCAGTTGGCGAGGCACAGCCGACAGCCAGGAGACCACAGCCGACCCCACGGGCTACGTGCTCTACATCGCCCAGAACCATAGTGACTTCGACAACGGCACCCTGCTCAAAGGCTCATCATGCACGGTCAGGCTCACACCCAACGTGCTCTACAGTTTCCGCGTGACTGCCACCAACGAGGGCGGACAGAGTTTCCCCACCGAGGTGCTCTCGGCACTCTACAACCCGCAGGCCAAGCGCACAGCACTCATCGTCAACGGCTTCCGACGCCTCTCGTCGCCCGCCATCAGCAGCACCGGACAGGGCTTCGACCTGGGTGAGGACATCGGCGTCAGTTACGGGCGCACCGCTGGATGGCTGGGCAAGCAGAAGATATTCAACGAGTCGCGACTCGGCATCGAGGACTCCACCGGACTGGGCTACTCCACAGCAGAACTTGCCGGACTATTCATCGCCGGCAACGACTTCAACGATGTGCGCCGACATGCCGAGGCCCTGCAACTGGCAGGAGGCTTCAACATTCTGAGTGCCTCGAAACAGGCCATCGAGAACGGAGAGGTAACGCTTGGACCGGCCTACGCCACCGTGGACTTGCTGCTCGGACTGGAGCGTAACGACGGACACAGCCTCGTGGGCTACAAGACATTCACGCCTGCCCTACAGGCACAACTGCGCGGCTACACAGCAACTGGCGGAAACCTGCTGGTCAGCGGGGCCTACATCGGTACCGACATGCAGCAGCCCGACGAACAGCAGTTCCTCAGCGAGGTGCTCAAGGTCAGGCTCGACGGCGTGAACCGCGATGCCGACGGCACCATCAGCGGCATGGGAACAACCTTCAACTTCCACCGACTACTCAACGAACAGCACTATGCCGCCACACAGAGCGACCTGCTCATGCCCACCAACATAGCAGCCTTCCCCGCTATGGTCTATGCCAACCAGACCAGTGCCGCCGTGGCCTATGCCGGTGGCGACTACCACGCCTTCATAATGGGCTTCCCCTTCGAGTGCATCACCGACGCACAGAAGCGTGCATCCATTATGCGAGGTATCATGAACTTCCTAAACAACAAATAGTTATGACAAAAATCAAAACCAATGCTTCAGGCACAAGAAGCATCGAAGTGAGCGACCAGCACCTGGCTACCATCGAGCAATACCAGTTGCTGCGCGACCTCATAGACTCCAATGGTTATGTCGATGAAGCCGTGCTCGACAAACTGCGCCTCAATATCCGCGCGCTGCTCGAGTCGGAAAGCGGCAGCGACAAGCAGTTGCTCGACCTGTGCCTCGATGTGGTCTACCACCCCAACATGAAGGCACTCGGTCTGCAGAACCTGCTGCAACTCTATGTTGACTGGCAGAAACGACAGGACACTGGCGATGGAGTATCGGCTGACTGACTTCCTGCCGACCACCAAGAAGGAGTTGGAACTCAGGGGATGGGATGAACTGGACGTCATCCTGTTCTCTGGCGATGCCTATGTGGACCACCCGTCGTTCGGAGCGGCTGTCATCGGGCGCACGCTCGAGGCAGCAGGCTATCGCGTGGCCATCGTTCCGCAGCCCGACTGGCACGGCGACTTCCGCGACTTCCGCAAACTGGGGCGCCCACGCCTCTTCTTCGGCATCTCGCCAGGCTGCATGGACTCGATGGTCAACAAATACACGGCCAACCGACGACTGCGCTCCGAGGATGCCTACTCGCCCGACGGGCGCCACGACATGCGGCCCGAATATCCCACCATCGTCTATAGCAACATCCTGCGCCAACTCTATCCCGACGTGCCCATCGTGCTCGGCGGCATAGAAGCCTCGCTCCGACGACTCACCCACTACGACTACTGGCAGGACACGCTGCGCAAGTGCATTCTCTGCGACTGCGGCGGCGACATCATCAGTTATGGCATGGGCGAGAAGACTATCCTCGAACTGGCACGACGCGCTGACCAGGGACTGGACATTCGCCGCACGGAGGTCATCGAGGACATGCCTCAAATCGTCTATCTGACAAAGCAGGTAGAGACGAGGGAAGACGACATCGTGCTGCACAGCCACGAGGAATGTCTGCGCGACAAGCGGGCCGAGGCCGAGAACTACCGCCACATCGAGGAACAGTCGAACATGATGCATGCATGCCGTCTGCTGCAGCACACAGGAAGCGACTGTGTCGTGGTCAATCCCCCCTACCCGCCTATGACGACTGAGGAGATTGATGCCTCTTTTGACCTGCCCTACACGCGACAGCCGCACCCCAAGTACAAAGGCAAGCGCATACCGGCCTACGACATGATCAAGCACTCGGTCAACATCCACCGCGGATGCTTCGGCGGCTGCGCCTTCTGTACCATCTCCGCACACCAGGGCAAGTTCATTGCCTGCCGCTCGAAACAGAGCATACTGAAAGAGGTGAAACAGGTGACGCAGATGCCCGACTTCAAGGGCTACCTCTCTGACCTCGGAGGCCCGTCGGCCAACATGTACGGCATGCACGGACGCAACCTGAAGGCCTGCGAGAAGTGCAAGCGCCCATCCTGCATCCACCCTCAGATATGCCCGAACCTGAACACCAGCCACCAGCAACTGCTCGACATCTACCGGGCAGTCGATGCGCTGCCAGGCATCAAGAAGAGTTTCATTGGCAGCGGCGTGCGCTACGACCTGCTGCTCTATCGCAGTAACGATGAGGCCGCCAACCGCTCAGCCGATGAATACACCCGCGAACTCATCTGCCGGCATGTCAGCGGCCGACTGAAGGTGGCTCCCGAGCATACCAGCGACCGCGTGCTGATGCTCATGCGCAAGCCCTCGTTCAAGCAGTTTGGTGCCTTCAAGCGCATCTTCGACCGCATCAATCGCGAGGAGAACCTGCGCCAGCAGATCATACCCTACTTCATCTCCAGCCACCCGGGCTGCCGCGAGGAGGACATGGCCGAATTGGCAACACTCACCAAGGACATGGACTTCCAACTGGAACAGGTGCAGGACTTCACACCGACGCCCATGACCATCGCCACCGAGACTTGGTACACGGGTTACGACCCCTACACGCTAGAGCCAGTATTCTCGGCCAAGACACAACGAGAGAAACTCGCTCAGCGCCAGTACTTCTTCTGGTACAAGCCGGAGGAACGGCGCGGCATAGAGCAGAGCCTGCGGCGCATAGGCCGCACAGACCTGATCAACAAACTATTCCCCAATGGAAATCATAGAACAGACTATCGTCCCGAAAGACCCGAAGAAAAAAAGCGAAGACGGCATCGTCATCACCCCTGACTTCATCGCCGTCATCGACGGATCGACATCGAAGACCGACCGGCGCTACAGTTTCTTCAGCAGCAACGGGCGCTATGCCATGCGGCAGGTGGAGAAGTTTATACGCAAGGCCCCAAAAGGCATCTCCTGCCACGACTTCTGCATCGGTGTCACACGCCAGATAGGCAAGCACTACGGCAAGTCGCTCGCCAAGAGGCTGGCCGAACACCCGGAGGAAAGGCTAACGGCCAGTGCCGTCGTCTTCAGCCGCGTCAACCGTGAGATATGGATGATTGGCGACTGCCAGTGCATCGTGGGAGGTATCTACTACGACAACCCCAAGCCCTACGAGCAGGAACTGGCCGAGCAGCGGGCCGATATCATCAACAGCAGCAGCGAGCCCAAGGAGCACTTCCTCGAGGACGATACCGCCCGCCAGCAGATCATCCCCCACATGATAGAGACCATGAAGCAGCAGAACGTGACCTACTCGGTGATCGACGGCTTCCGCATCCCCGAGCAGCATGTCAGGGTCATCACCCTCGACTTCCGCCCCTGGGAAATCATTCTGGCCAGCGACGGCTACCCCTTCCTCTGTCCCACCCTCGAGGAATCGGAGCAGAAACTGAGTCACCAGCGCGAGACCGACCCGCTGAATATCGGGCAGTTCAAAGCCACAAAAGCATTCAAAGCAGGATTTAATTCATTCGACGACCGGGCATACATCAGATTTAGGGCATAAAAATTTGGAAGTGTCGGGGAAAATGTGTACCTTTGCACACGATTTCAAGAATCGTGGAGGTTCCGTAGCTCAGCTGGATAGAGCAACAGCCTTCTAAGCTGTGGGTCTCGGGTTCGAATCCCGACGGAATCACGAGAGACATCAAGAGCCCTTATTCGATTATGGATAGGGCTTTTTCAATAAAAAGGCTTGCAGATGAAACTCATCATCATGACAAAGGCCACGTTTTTCGTGGAGGAAGACAAGATTCTGACCACCCTCTTCGAGGAAGGTCTGGAGAATCTGCATTTATATAAACCGGGATCGGAACCTGTGTATTCCGAACGGTTGCTCACCCTCCTGCCAGAGGATTACTACAAGAAAATCACCGTTCACGACCACTTCTATCTGAAGGAGGAGTTCCGCCTGCACGGCATACACCTCAACCATCCTGACGACCCGCTGCCCTACGGCTACAAGGGGCACCTCAGCATGACCTGTCGCCATTTGGAAGAACTGAAGGAGGCCAAGAAACGCTCGTCTTATGTTTTCCTGCGCAACGTCCTCGACAGTCAGGGCGAAGCCAACGAGAAGCAGTCGTTCACCGAAGAGCAACTGCGACAGGCCGTCAGGCAGGGACTCATCGACAAGCACGTCTACGCCCTAAGCGGCATCAACCTCGACAATATCCGCCGGATGAAAGACCTCGGCTTCGGAGGCGTCGTCATCAGCACCGACCTGTGGAACCACTTCGACATCCACAGGGAGCAGGACTACAAGGAACTGATTGCACACTTCAACAAGTTGCGCAAGGCAGCCGGATAAGGAAAGAACAAGCAATCTTATAATAGAGCAATGACTACACAAAACTCCTACATGGTATTCTCTGGCACCGCCACAAGATACCTGGCAGAGAAAATCTGCCAAAGTCTGGGTTGCCCGCTCGGCAAACTGCAGATCACGAAATTCTCCGACGGAGAGTTTGCTGTTTCTTACGAAGAATCCATTCGCGGACGCGACATCTTCCTCGTACAGAGCACCTTTCCCAACAGCGACAACCTCATGGAACTGCTGCTGATGATTGATGCTGCCAAGAGAGCATCAGCACGCACCATCAACGCCGTCATCCCCTACTTCGGATGGGCACGACAGGACCGCAAGGACAAACCGCGTGTCAGCATCGGCGCAAAACTGGTGGCCGACCTGCTCAGTGTGGCCGGTGTGAACCGTGTCATCACCATGGACCTGCATGCCGACCAGATACAGGGATTCTTCGATGTTCCCGTCGATCATCTCTATGCATCAGGCGTGCTGCTCCCCTACCTGCAGAGCCTGAAACTCGAAGACCTGGTCATTGCTTCTCCCGATGTAGGCGGCTCAAAGCGCGCCAACACCTATGCCAAATATCTGGGATGTCCGCTCGTGCTCTGCAATAAGACACGCGCCCGTGCCAACGTCGTTGCAACGATGCAGATCATCGGTGAGGTGGAAGGCAAGAATGTAGTCATTATTGATGATATGGTCGATACGGCTGGTACCATCACCAAGGCTGCCGACCTGATGAAGGAAGCCGGTGCCAAGACCGTGCGCGCTTGTGCCTCACACTGCGTCATGAGCGGTCCAGCCAGCGACCGTGTGCAGGAGTCGGCCCTCGAAGAGATTGTCTTCACCGACTCTATCCCCTACACCCAGCGCTGCGCCAAGGTCAAGCAGATCAGCGTGGCCGACATGTTTGCCGAGACCATCCGCCGTGTCATTGAGAACGAGAGCATCAGCGACCAGTACCTTGTATAAACTACTTTTTATTATATGAACGCAACCAAGTTTTTCTTAGGACTGGCTACTGCTGTCCTGACCACGACTGCCTGTCAGTCGAACAATTTCAAGATCAACGGTGTAGCCGAAGGCTTCGAAGACGGAGACACCATCGTGCTCTATGAGGCTATCAACAACCAAGCCCTCGACACCATCATCGTCAAGGACGGCAAGTTCTCATACAAGGGTGAAAGCGACTCTGTCATCGTTTGCGCACTCATGCCTACAGACAACTCCGCCTCGGTGCTCTTCTTCCGCGAGAAAGGCACCATCAACGTTGTCCTCTCGAAAACCAACGAGTCGAAGGTATCAGGTACTACGGCCAACGATGCCTGGCAGGCCATGAACGACAAGCAGGCTGAGATACAGGCCAAGGCACAGGATTTGCTCGCCCCTATCTATGGCGGCGGCGAAGATATCAGTGAGACTCAGCGTGACTCCATCATCAACCAATACAACCTGCTGCAGCAGCAGATGACCGACAACCTGCTGGAGTCCATCGAAGCCAACATCGGCAATGAGTACGGATACTTTGTGCTGACGCAAATGAGCGGAAACGGTCTCTTCGACAACGACAAGGTGGAGGAACTCATTGGCAAGATGCCTGAGAATTTCAAGCAGCGTCAGGCTATACAGGATATTATCGCTGCTATTGAGAATACCAAGAAGACGGATATCGGCCATACACTGGAAGACATCATTCTGCCCACGCCTGAGACGCTGGAGATGAATGTGCTGGACGAAGTGAAGAAGAACAAGATCACCGTGCTCGACTTCTGGGCATCGTGGTGTGGTCCCTGCTGTCGGGAGATGCCCTTCATGAAATCACTGCTCGAGAAGAACAGCGAAAAGGGCTTCGGCATCGTCGGCATATCTCTCGACCAGGATGTCGATGCATGGAAAGGCGCCATCAGCGAACTAGGAATGACTTGGCCGCAGGTATGGGACAACCAACAGAAGACGGCCGAAGCCTTCAATGTGCAGGCCATCCCCTTCACCGTGGTAGTCGACCAGCAGGGCACCATTCTCGCCAAGGACTTGCGTGGCACGGAACTGGAAGCCTTTGTCCAAGAACAACTGGAGAAATAAGAAACGAGATAAAAGAAAGAGGGGGTTGCGATTGCAGCCCCCTTTTCTTATACTTCGGTTTACACGTTTTCTTATACTATGCGGTTATCACGGGGAAAGACTACACTCGGCTTGAAAGTCTTTGCCTCCTCAAAATCCATCAGCGCATAGGAGATGACGATAATAGTGTCGCCAACCTGCACGCGACGGGCAGCAGCACCGTTCAAACAGATACAGCCGGAACCACGCTCACCTTTTATAATATAGGTCTCGAAACGCTCGCCATTATTGTTGTCGAGCACCTGCACCTTCTCTCCGGCAATCATGTTGGCAGCATCCATCAGGTCTTCATCAATGGTGATACTGCCCATGTAGTTGAGGTTTGCCTCGGTCACTTGCACACAGTGCAACTTCGACTTCATTACTTCTATCATCATGGCCATTAGTCCTCCTTGTATTTGATATGGTCAATCAGTCGGATGGGAGTCTTGCCGCAATAGACCGTGATACAACCCACCACATAGGGAGAGGCATCCCAGTCGGCCACGTCCTGCAACGTATTGCCGTCGACAATAGCAAAATACTCTACCTCAAGGCCATCCACGGCATTGATGTCGGCGACTACCTTGTCGTGGGTCTCCTGCAGCGTGTGCTTCTTGGCATAGGCAACACTCTCCTTCAGGGCCTTGTAGATGGTAGGAGCGATAGCACGCTCATCGGGAGCCAACAGCGTGTTGCGACTCGAACGGGCCAGACCGTCAGCATCACGCACAATGGGACACTCCACAATCTGAACGCCCAACTGCAGGTGGCGCACCATAGCCTTTACAACGGCTATCTGCTGCCAGTCCTTCTCACCGAAGTAGGCACGGTCGGGACGAACGATATAGAACAGGCGGCTGACCACCTGGCAAACGCCATTGAAGTGGCCGGGACGATGAGCACCCTCCATCACGGTTGACACCGGAGGATACTCAAACTGGCGGGTATCTGGCGTGGGATACATCTCTTCCACCTCAGGAGCAAACACATAGTCCGCCTTGCACTCCTCCAGCAGACGGCAATCGGCTTCTAAGTCACGCGGATAGTTCTTCAAGTCGTTCTTATCATTAAACTGGGTAGGATTCACAAATACCGACACCACCGTCAGTCCGTTCTCTGCTACACTACGGCGCACCAAAGAGGCATGTCCTTCATGCAGGGCTCCCATCGTGGGCACAAATCCTATCTCCTTTCCCTCCTTTCGAGCATCGAAAAGTGCATTCTGCAATTCGACAATCTTCCGAAATACTTTCATTCCTGTTTCCTTGTGGTTTGATTTGAGGGTGCAAAATAACAACAATTTTTGCAAATATGGAAAAAAAACACTAAAAATATCCCTATAAAATGTCACTTTTTCCTAAATTCACACTTTTTCTTAGGATTTCTAAGGAAAAATTCGTACCTTTGCACAACCTAAACGAAAGAAGATGGCAAAAAAGAAAATCCTATTCATCAATCAGGAGATTGCTCCTTATGTACCTGACAACAACCTGTCTATTATGGGACGTGAACTGCCCAGGGCCATTCAGGAGCGAAATCATGAGATTCGCACGTTCATGCCAAAGTGGGGAAACATCAATGAGCGTCGAGGACAGTTGCATGAGGTCATCCGCCTATCCGGCATGAACCTCATCATCGACGATACCGACCATCCCCTGATCATTAAAGTGGCATCCATTCCGACAGCGCGAGTACAAGTTTATTTCATCGACAACGATGACTATTTTGCCAAGCGCCAAATGGATGTCGACGAGATGGGCAATAGTTATCCTGACAATGGTGAGCGGGCAATCTTCTTCGCAAGAGGCGTACTCGAGACGGTCAAGAAACTGCGTTGGGCACCCGACATCATCCATTGTCAAGGCTGGATGGCTGCCGTCGTACCCCTCTACATCAAGACAGCCTATCACGACGAACCTTCCTTCGCCAACACCAAGGTTGTCACTTCACTCTTCGCAAAAAGCATGAAAGACGATTTGGACAGCAACTTCAAGAGATGTGTCGAGTTCCGTGACGCCAAGGCCGAATTGCTCAAAGGCTATAAGGACAAGTTCAACTTCGAGGAACTGGCAAAACTGGCCATCGACTACAGCGACGGCGTTGTACAGGCAGAACAGGACATCAAGAAGACACTTGTCACGTACACCAAGAAAAAGGGCATTCCCTTCTTGCCCTATCAGGAGGACTTCGCCGATGCCTACGAAGCATTCTACGACCAGATTTGTCCGGATGACGAGGCAGAGGCAGAAGACTAACAGAAAAGTACATATTTGAAGACAAATAGAGAATAATAAAACATGAATAAACTCCTTACAATGGCTAGTGTCGCTATCGCGGCAATGGCCATTTATTCTTGCGACGAAGACACAGCAGCCATCGGGCAGTCGCTCACTAACGAGACCGACAAACTCAGCCTGACATCTGCCAACTATGAAGTAAGCACCAGAACGATTGTTGCCGACTCTGTCTATACATTGAGCAATACCTGCTATTTCGGATGCGTAGAAGACCCTGAGACAGGTACAGAGGTTAAGAGTGAGTTCACCTCACAAATCCATATCGATGAGGAGATGTACATCTTCCCTGACGCCCAAATACTGTCAAGATACAACGACGGACCTGCTGCCGACTCATGCGACCTGGTTATCTATGTGCAGTCGCCCTTTAGTGTCAAGGACAGCCTCACGGCCATCAAGATGTGCGTCAGCGAACTGAGCACACCGATGGAAGCCGGCCAGCGCTACTACTCCAACTACAACCCTCTCAAACGAGGTATGGTTCGTGAAGACGGAATCAGAAAAGAGAAAATGTTCACCTATGGTAACCTGACCGACTCAGACAGTCTGAGAGCCACAACAGGCTACTTCCACAACATCCGCATTCCCCTGAACGATTATTATATCGACAAGGACGGGGTCATCTACAACAACTACGGAACCTATGTTCTGCAACAGTATTTCCAACACCCTGAATACTTCCAGAACTCCTACGCATTCTCTCATCATGTTTGCCCAGGATTCTTCTTCCAGATCATCGACGGACTGGGATTCCACACAAAAGTCTATGGTATTGGATTGCGCGCTTACTATACGGTACTAACAGATGAATCAAAAGTAACTTGGACCGTTCTTCCTTTGGCAGGTACCAAAGAAGTCATGCAGACAACGCTCGTCATCAATGATGACGAAACAATTCAGATGCTGGCCGAAGAAACTACGCATACTTACATCAAGAGCCCTGCCGGACTCTTCACCGAGGTCACTCTCCCTGTTGACCAGATCAAGCAAGGCCATGAGAACGACTCGCTGCTGGCATCGAAAATCAACTTCCAGCGCCTCAACAACATGTCGAGCGACAACCGTGCGCTCAGCATCCCATCAACCATCCTGATGATTCCCAAGGACAGTCTCTATACGTTCTTTGAGAAGAACATGGTGCCCGACTTGAAACTCTCCTACTACGCAACCTACTCGTCAAGTAGCAACACGTACACGTTCAGTAACATCTCGAACTTAATCACAGCCCTTTGGAAAACCAAGAAGCAAGCGACTGCATCGAATGCGAACTGGACTAACGAGCACCCCAACTGGAACAAAGTCGTACTGATACCCATCAGTTATACCAGCAATTCGTCTTCCGGCGAAATGACAAGCGTAGAACATCAGATGGGTCTGACCAGCACACGACTGGTGGGAGGGCCTGACAACACCAACGATCCCATCAAAATCAACGTCGTCTACGGCAAGTTTAAAGACTAAGCGGAATGGCTGACGGATATCTTGAAAAGCACCAAGAGGACTACGAGGCACGCAAGGCGGACTACCTCAGGCGCAAACGTCATCTGCCCCGCCTAAAGCCCAGGCTACAGCGTCCAGAAGACGAATCTCTATAAAAATACAGGTTGCCCCCTTACGGCCGAAGATAATATCTGAACGCTGTGAGGCGGCAACCCATTCTATTTCAACAACTTATATTTGGCAAACTTCAGCAGTAACTGCTTGGTTCCGGCATTACGGAACTCCACCGTCGCCTTCTCATTCTCACCGCTGCCTTCAACCTTCAGAACAGTACCGATGCCGAAGCGCTGGTGCTCGATGACATTTCCTTCATGAAGGGCCGACGAAGTCTGCGAGACAGGAGCCGCCACAGGCTTCACTGGCTTGAACCTGCCACCAGCCTGATCCAATTGACGGCGGAAAGAATCGCTGAAGGGGTCAACAGCAGGCTCTGGACGACGAGGTGCCACCTGACGAGGTTTCGGATCTGCACGGAACTGAGTAGCAACAGGACGCGGATTCTGCATCCACTCCGGTCCCTCAGATGCCTTTTGCCAAGGTTTACGCGGTTGCTCACGCCATTCAGAACCGACACCTTCATTGCCTTCCACACGTAGCAAGGTATGGTCTATATCGCGGATGAAGCGGGACGGAGTGTCATACTCCATCCGTCCATAGCGAAAACGGTTCTGAGCACAGGTCAGTATGCAATAGCGCTCGGCACGCGTGATGGCTACATAGAGCAGTCGGCGCTCCTCTTCCAACTCACGCATTGAATTAACACACATCGGCGATGGGAAGATGTTCTCCTCAAGCCCAACGACAAAGACCGTCTGGAACTCCAGTCCCTTGGCAGAATGGATGGTCATCAGCGACACCTTAGGCTGTTCGTCGTCTCCTTCACTGTCAAGATCAGTCAGCAGAGCCACCTCTTGCAGGAAGTCACCAAGACCTATATGATCTCCAAGTCCTTCCTCTCGCCTACCCTCTACAAAGTCCTGCATACCGCTTAGGAACTCCTCAAGGTTCTCCTGACGCGACAAGTCCTCTGGATTCCTGCCGCCATAGATATCCTTTGAGATGCCACTCTCCATAATGATGGCATGTCCCAGTTGATAGGCATCCTCCGTATCCTTCCGAGCGCCCCACCCTTCGATGAGTTGTCGGAAGTTCTCTATCTTCTTGGCTGTGCCACTGGCAATCTCCAGGTGGAATAACGAAGGCTGCTGGATAACCGCCCAAAGAGATACGCCATAGGTTGTAGCGGTAGAGACGATTTTGGCAACCGTCGTATCGCCTATGCCACGCGTCGGATAGTTGATGATGCGCTTTAGTGCTTCCTCGTCATTCGGGTTACTCACCACACGAAAATAGGCTATAACATCTTTTATCTCCTTGCGCTGATAGAACGACAGACCGCCATAAATGCGATAAGGAATACCATCCTTGCGCATCTGTTCCTCAAATGAACGGCTTTGGGCGTTGGTGCGATACAGGATGGCAAAGTCGCTATACTGGCAATGATCTTGCCGACGAATACGCTGAATGTCCTTGCACACAATGATAGCCTCTTCGCGGTCACTATAGGCAGGTTTCAGGACGACCTTCTCACCCTCGTCATTATGACTGTAGACATTCTTGTGAATCTGACGCTCGTTCTTGCTGATCAGACTGTTTGCAGCCTGCACAATCAGTTGGGTCGAACGGTAGTTTTGCTCCAGTTTAAACAGCCTTGCATTTGTATATGAAGACCTGAATCCCAATATGTTATCTATTTCTGCTCCACGAAAACTATAGATACTCTGTGCATCGTCTCCCACCACACAGACGCGCTGTCGCTCTTGAGTCAGTTGGAGCACAATCTGCTGTTGGACATAGTTGGTATCTTGATACTCATCGACCAATACATAGAGGAATCTCTCCACATATTTGCGTCTGACATCCTCATGCCTCTTAAACAGGAGAAAAGTCTGCACGAGCAGGTCGTCAAAGTCCATCGCGTTAGCCTGCCGGCATCGCTCTACGTAGCGCACATAGACATCGGCCACCTTGGGACGCTTGCTGTCGTAGAGCGAGCAGTTCACGAAGGCATCCGGCAAAACCAGATGGTTCTTGGCCATCGAGATCTGGTCGCTGACCGTCGATGGCTTATACTGCTTGTCGTCCAGCCCCATCTCCTTGATGATGCTCTTCACCAGCGACCGGGCATCAGACTGGTCGTAGATAGTAAAGTCTGCATTGTAGCCGATGCTCGCCGCTTCCACCCTGAGTATATGCGAAAAGACGGAGTGGAACGTGCCCATCTGTAAATAGCGGGCCTGCTCCAGTCCTACCAGTCTCCCGATGCGTTCCTTCATCTCACGCGCGGCCTTGTTCGTGAAGGTAAGCGCCAGGATGTTCCAAGGCTTAAGCCCTTTCTCCTGCAGCAGATAGGCTATCTTATAGGTCAGCACGCGGGTCTTTCCAGAGCCTGCTCCAGCGATGACCAACGATGCGCCGTCACAATATTCCACCGCTTCGCGCTGACTATCATTGAGTTGTGAAAGTAAATCAGTCATACATTCTTTCCTAAAAATCCTCTTAATGTAAAATACAGCCATTCCTGCACACGGAACAATGTCCAGGAAGGCATCGGACAGTAGCCGAACTTTAGAGTCTGCCGACGCGACAAGAGCCGTCTGTCAATATTTTCCCAGACACGTCGGAGTTCAGCTAGACCATAACATCGTTCCTCCTTGGTCAGTTCCTTACCATGCACGAAATAGAACATATAGACACCCACCAAGTTCAGCCAGCGGTGATTCTCATAGAGTGACATTATTTCCTGAGAAACATTCAAATCGACCAAAGACCGTTTCATCGACTCATTTGCCCGCAGATAGTCAAAACGGCGCACGCTGACAACATGTGTTGCCGAACCTGCATGCTGGCGATAGTGATAAACACCGCTGCACCTCCCTACCCTCTGGGAATGCAGGAAATGCAATCTTGTTGTGTTATCATCACTATATAGTCGACATGTGGTGTCATAAGGGAAACGCTTATGAATACCAGCACGTATCATATAGACACCATGTATCTGCCAAGTGAGACTCATCCTAAAAGCCTCTTTACCATCCAAACTTTCAAAATCCGGCAACGGATAAATTACCGAATGATCAGGATAGTCCATTGAGACATTAAACAGCACGGCATCGACTTTATCTTTTTCAAAGACCTTGACAGCCAAATCCAACGCGTCAGCAGCATACCAATCGTCTGCATCAAGAAAGCACACATACTCGCCTTTTGCCTTCTGGAGTCCCACATTGCGAGCATAAGCCTGCCCATGATTCGCATCTAATAGTATTGTCTCTATTCTATCATCCTTCTGCGCGTAATCACTAAGAATGGTCTGTGAAGCATCCGTAGAGCCATCATCCACACAAACAATCTGGATGTCACGTAGTGTTTGGTTCAATAGTGAATCCAGGCATTCTGCCAAATAAGCAGATGCATTATAAACAGCCACAAGAACAGTCACCTTAGTCATGCCTATGGAATTTTGAGGTAATTCTGGCTTTCAGAGCATTCCAAAGGCCCGTCTTCTGATGAACGATATATACCGACACAGCCATGCTGACAAATGACAGAATGATTCCTATGGCTCCTGCAATCCAGTCATTGTCAAGCCATGTGGTGATATAGACTGCAATGCCAAGTGGCACCTGAACGGCAACCAACTGGACAACAGAAATAGAGACCCTGTAGCCATATTTGACATAAGCATAGGCTGACACCATCAACACATTTGAGAAATAAGAGAAACTCAAGGCGATACCAGTTCCAATCAGTCCCCAATAATAATATCCAATCATTACAAACAAGACCATCATGGCATCAAAGATGGCCTCCAACATCAGATATCCAATAGAATTTGCCTTTGCCAATTGCAAGTAGGCAATAGGAAGTGAGATAGCCTTAAAATACATTGACAGGACTGCCACCTGAGCCATAGCGACAACTGGTGTGAATGCATCGTTAAACAGCAAAGGGATGACTACCGGCATAAAAACAATTAGCAACGCTAAAAGAGGCGAAGCAATCAGCAGTGATACCTCTATCTGGCGGTTCACCATGTCACACATCTTTGTGCGGTCGCTGACTACTGCTGACAAACGCGGGAAATAATCCGTCTCCATCGCAGAGAAGACCATACCGGCATATATCACAGCAATCATCAGTCCTGAATTATAGAAGCCCACGACATCAAGGTCGCCGAATCTATTCAGGTAGGCTCTTATCAGTATCTCAGCACCACTACCCAGAATGCCAGCCAACACAAAGGCTCCCCCCAGTCGAACCATATCCATTCCTTCTCCAAGAATGCCATGACAACCACGCAAACGCAACGGGAAGAGTTTATAGGAATACCAAATAGTGGTCAGCAGCATCACAAAGGCCATCAGCACAATGACTGGTACAATACCAGTCTGGCCAAACATACTGAATACGACAACGGCCAGTATCAAAGCAACAAAGACATTGACAACTTGTATCAGCGCCAATGACCTCAATCGGCGGCACCCTTTCAAGATAGCCGTCTCGCCACCCGTCACAGCCATCAAGCCTACGGCCGGTGCCAACAAAACAAAGTGCAATGTATGATCACCCCATGAGAACGCATAGTTCATGAGTGGACCAGCAACAACACACACCAGCATACCTGCCAAAGCTGTCAAAATGCTCCATGCACGTACCACCTTGACAAAATGGTGTATCTTTTCTTCATTGCCTTCATCAAACAATTCGGAAACATGCCTGACTGCACTAAACGAAATGCCAAGATTTGTACTTTGAGAGATGAAGTTTATCGTGGAATTAAACAACGAAACCAGTCCCATACCATCAGGTCCAAGGAAATACGCCACCACCTTGTTGCGCACCAAGCCCACTAAAATGCTGAGCCCCTGCACGCCACCAAATATGCCGACATATCTCAGCACATGACTGTAACTACTTTCGTCTTTTGATGCCATTTTTTCAATTCAATGTGCAAAAGTACAACAAAAATTTTGATTTTCCGTTATTTTCTTGTAATTTTGTGCATATGAAACTTAGCATTGTCATACCCGTCTTTAAGGTTGAACACACCTTGGACCGTTGTCTGGAGAGTATCGTCGGCCAGACATTCACCGACATCGAGGTGATTCTTGTCGACGACGGATCGCCAGACCGCTGTCCTCAGATGTGCGACGTATGGGCTAAGCGCGATACACGCATACAGGTGATACACAAGCACAACGGCGGTTTGAGCGATGCTCGCAATGCCGGTATCGACAAGGCCTCAGGCGACTATATCACTTTCGTCGACTCTGACGACTACCTTGACCATAACACATACCTGTCGCTCATGGCGATGCTGGGCCAGCACCCAGAATACGACATTATCGAGTTTCCCGTCAGCAAGATGTCCACATCCAAGAAACAAACAGCAGACCTCCACTGGAGCGACCACCAATGGGACAATGCCAGGGACTACTGGCTGAAGGGAAGAGGCTACCAACACACCTATGCTTGGAATAAGATTTACAAGCGCCACCTATTCTCCAGCATCCGATATCCCGCCGGGAAGGTTTTCGAAGACGCACACATTCTACCGCTTTTATTGGCCGGCAGCGGCATTATCGCCACGACCGACACGGGAAGATACTATTATCAGGAGAATCCGCAAGGAATCACCATGCAGGCAAGGGGCAAGGAGTTGTCATCGCTGCTCGAGGCACACATGAACGCCATCAGGCAAATGGATTTGTTGGCGCAACCGTCGCAGGCAGAGGTAATGCTCTACTATATGCACATGGTCAATTTGCAACTCACCGTATGTGCCCTATCCTCATGCCAGCCACTGCTGCCGACACTATATGTCAGTCCCAGTCTCCCTGGACTGTCACCGATAGAAAGAATCAAAGCCATAGCACTCAACATCATTGGAATCAAAAGACTATGCCAACTATACAGAACACTCAGCAAACTGACAGGCAAATACTCATAAGTTTCATCATACCTGTCTACAACGTACCGGCCACCATGCTCAACGAATGTCTCAAGAGCATTATGGCGCTCTCACTACGCCCCTACGAGCGGGAGATAATCGTAGTAGACGATGGATCGACAAAGCCAGCCATCAACGGTATCGACGACTTCATCGACGACATCATCTATATCCGTCAGAAGAATGGTGGACTGGGGAGTGCTCGCAACAGGGGACTACAGAACGCTTCAGGCAGATACATCCAGTTTGTCGACGGCGACGACGCACTGTCAAAGACTATGTATGAGCATTGCCTCGACATTGCCCGCTTCCAGAAGCCGGACATCATCACCTTTGAGTTTAGTCGGAAAAAGACTGAGCAGATGACATACAACGACCAGCCCGCCATCTCAGGCAAGGAACTGATGCGCCATCACAACATCAAGGCCTCGGCCTGCTGCTACCTCTTCAAGTCGTCCATCCTAGGCAAACTCAGGTTCACCCCTTGCACCTATCATGAGGACGAAGAGTTCACTCCCCTCCTACTGCTGCGTGCCGAGACAGTTGTGCAGACGGATGCCACGGCCTATTTCTACAGGGAGCGAGAATACTCCATCACCACTGGTAAAGACGTGAGGAGCACCATCCGGCGCCTCACCGATTTCAAGGCGATCATCTTCAGGCTCTACGACCTGTCCGACAAAATACCAGGCGACGAACGCATAGCGCTGAAACGGCGCATTCACCAACTGACCATGGACTATATCTACAAGGTTATTGTTGAGACCCGCAACAGACACTACTTGGACCGTCAATTGGGCATCCTCAGGAAGAAGGGTCTGTTCCCGCTGCCCGACAGAGACTACACGAAGAAGTACAAGTGGTTCCGACGGCTGACCAACTCCAGCATCGGGCTGTCAGTCCTCATGCGCTTCCTACCCCTCATGAAACGCGAACGATGAAGATACTACTATTAGGAGAATACAGCAACGTACACGCAACCCTGGCTGAAGGACTCAGAACGCTGGGGCATCAGGTGACGGTGGCCTCCAACGGCGATTTCTGGAAGAACTATCCACGCGACATCGACCTCAGCAGACAGGAAGGGAAATTGGGCGGGCTGAAACTTCTAGCCAAGGTCTACTCGCTCCTGCCCCGATGGCGCGGCTACGATGTCGTGCAACTCATCAACCCCATGTTCCTCGAGTTGAAGGCAGAACGCATCGCCCCCATCTACCGTTACTTGCGCCAGCACAACAGGAAGGTGGTGCTCTGTGCCATGGGCATGGATTGGTATTGGGTGCACGAATGTACTTACAACAAGCCTTTGCGCTACAGCGACTTCAACATTGGTCAGGAACTGAGGAAAGACGAGCCTGCCATCAGGGAGCAACGCGACTGGCTGGGCACGGAGAAAGAACGGCTGAACAGGATGATAGCCACTGACTGTGACTCCATCGTTGCAGGACTCTACGAAGACTTCGTCTGCTACGAACCCAACTTCAAAGAGAAGACCCATTTTATCCCCCTACCTATCAAGATGCCGTCTACCCCTTCGTCCTTAGCCCCTCACCCCCTGCCAATAAAAATCTTCATCGGCATCAGCAAGGGACGCAGCGCCTACAAAGGGACGGACATCATGCTCAGGGCAGCCGAGGATGTGCAAGCACGCTATCCCGACCGGATGGAACTCATTAAGGCCGAGGGCGTCCCTTTTGCCGAATACCAGCAACTGATGGACGGGAGCGATGCCATTCTCGACCAACTCTACAGTTACACCCCTTCCATGAACCCCCTGCTAGCCATGTCGAAAGGCATCATCTGTATAGGCGGAGGCGAACCTGAGAATTACGAGATACTAAGCGAGAAGGAACTGCGCCCAATCATCAATGTACAGCCTAACTACGAAAGTGTAAGACACGAACTGGAGCAACTCATCCTCCACCCAGAACGCATCTACCTGCTAAAGCAGCAAAGCGTAGAGTACGTCCGACGCCATCACGAATACATAAAGGTAGCCCGTCAGTACGAGGCACTATACAATAAATAAGGCTGCACATCTCTGTGCAGCCTTATTCATATTGGTGAAAAAACTTTCTTTCAGACTATCATTAGTTCTTGAAGAAGTCCTTTACGGCCTCGTTGGGAACCATCTGCTCATCGAAGATGTATGCACCCGTCTTCGGGCTGCGCACCATCTTGATTACTTTCGAGTAAGCGCGACCATCCTTCGAACCTTCGTGGAGGGTAGCAACGGTTTTCTTTGCCATTCTGTCTTACAATTACTTAATCTCCTTGTGAAGAGTCATCTTCTTCAGGATGGGGTTATACTTCATCAGTTCCATGCGCTCAGGCGTGTTCTTACGATTCTTGGTCGTAATATAACGGCTGGTGCCAGGAAGACCGCTGTTCTTCATCTCTGTGCACTCGAGTACCACCTGCACACGATTGCCCTTTGCTTTCTTGCTTGCCATGGTCTATTAGTCTCCTATTACTTTAATGTCCTTCCAATCCACGAAGCCATTGGCAACAGCCTGCTTCAGTGCGGCGTCCAGACCAACTTTATTAATCAAACGAAGGCCAGCAGCGCTGATCTTCAACTGAATCCAGCAACCCTCCTCTACATAGTAGAACTTCTTGCTGAACAGGTTTACGTCAAAACTACGCTTTGTGCGATGCTTTGAGTGTGACACATTGTTACCAATCTGTGCCTTCTTTCCTGTGATTTGACAAATCTTAGACATTTCTATCTACCTTTTTTGTGTTCCTAATTGTAACTTACTCCAAACAGGGTGCAAAGGTACTAATTAAAAATGAGAAATGAGAAATGAGAAATGAGAAATACGTAACTCTTAATTTTTTTTAACTCTCCGTCTCCGTTTCTGTGCCTTTCTCCGCCTTCAGAAAGGCAGAAAACATCTGCAGAGCCTTGTTCGTGGCTACTGCCAGATTGATGTCGCGCCCCTGGTCCTCCTCTATCAAGCAGGTCTCCACATGGTCTTCCGAACCGCAGGCCAGCCAGATGGTACCCACAGGTATGTCCTTTGTGCCGCCTCCAGGGCCAGCAATGCCAGTTGCGGCTATGGCGTAGTTGGTGTTCAGGGCCTTACAGGCACCCTTCACCATCTCTATGGCGACCTCCTCGCAGACGGCCGTCTTCTCCTCCAGCACGTCGTGAGACACACCAAGGAGATTCTCTTTCACCTCATTGACATAGCAGATGATACCACCCTTGAAATATTTCGATGCACCAGGCACAGCAATGATCGACTCTGCTATACGGCCCCCCGTACAACTTTCCGCCGTACTGACCGTCTTCTCCATTTCCCACAGCAGTTCACTAATCTCCCTGCTGATCATCTTTCCTTCAAAATCCATATATTTCTTATTCGTTATTTCGATATTAAGCCATTACGTTATAACGACTATTTGAACGTCACTTTCGAGAATGCCGGCGCATCTATCGGACAGAACACGCCATCCATATACTTGTGATACCCCACGATACCTATCATGGCCGCATTGTCGGTCGTATAACTGAACTTCGGTATATATACCGTCCAGCCGTAGCGGCGAGCATGATCGTGGAAGGCATTGCGCAATCCGTTGTTTGCACTCACACCGCCAGCCACAGCCACATGCTTAATGCCCGTATCCTTCACGGCCATACGCAGTTTCTTCATCAGAATGTCCACGATGGTCCATTCCAGGCTCGCAGCCAGATCCTCCTTATGATGCTCTATGAAGTCCGGATCCTCTTCAATCCATTTGCGCAGATTATAGAGGAACGATGTCTTCAGGCCAGAGAAACTATAGTCGTAGCCGGGTATATGAGGCTCTGCGAACTGATAGGCCTTCGGATTGCCCTGACGGGCCAGACGGTCGATAATAGGACCACCGGGATAACCTAAGCCCATCACTTTAGAGCACTTGTCGATGGCCTCGCCAGCAGCGTCGTCTATGGTCTGTCCCAGCACCTCCATGTCATTGTAGGCCCTGACCAACACAATCTGCGAATTACCTCCGCTCACGAGCAGGCAGATAAAGGGCAGCGGCGGACACGACTGGTCGTCGTCCGACTCTTTGATGAAGTGAGCCATCACATGCCCCTGCAGGTGGTTTACATCTATCAGGGGGATGCCCAGCGAACGCGCGAAGCCTTTGGCGAAACTCACGCCCACCAGCAGCGACCCCATGAGGCCCGGCCCGCGGGTGAAGGCGACGGCCGACAGTTGCTCCTTGGTGATACCAGCGCGCTTGATGGCCTGATCGACCACAGGCACCACGTTCTGCTGATGAGCTCGCGATGCCAGTTCTGGCACCACGCCGCCATAAGCCTCGTGCACAGCCTGCGATGCCGTCACGTTCGACAACAGCACGCCATTCTTCAGCACAGCCGCCGACGTATCGTCGCAACTCGACTCAATACCTAATATATATATATCGCTCTCTTGCATACGTTCAAACCGTAAATCGGTGCAAAGTTACAAAATTCCCCGCAAACAGAATAAGAAATCGCAAAAAACTTGTCAACAGCCCATGCAAATGATCTCTTGCACGTATTCGTAGACAGCATTGTGTGTAACAATATTGCCGTTTGGGTCGCAAAATTACAACATTCTTGCGAATAATGATCGTTCTTTCAATGTTTTTTACTGCTTCATCAACTCATACAGATACGCGGGACTTTGCACGTAGAGTTCGCCCTCCTCGTCCTGTAGGGCCGTCATCAGCGGCGAGTTATACACGCGCCCCATTGCTTCCTCAATGTTGCAACCCGTGTCCTCCATCACGTATTTCACCAACTCGCTCAGGGCATAGTCGGTGAGGTAAGTCGCTATCTGGTGATGATTGGGCTGGTTCATACGGTTTCGACGTTGGTTTTGCGGAGGAAGCGCACGGCACGCTCCGTTCCGAAGTAATACTGCTGGTCGAGGTAACGGTCCTGAAGCAGGCGGGCGGCCTCCTCAGGCGAGTAGATGCCCTCACGATAGTTGGTCAACTGGAGCACCACGCCGTCGTTGGCTATCGGGCCGATGACAATGTCGTAGTCGTGGATGGGCTCAGTGTTCTTGCGGTCGCGGTTGGCATCAACAAACAGCAACCACTCCACGCATGCCTTTTCGGGAAAGACCTTCACTTTCAGGTCCGACATCAGCACCGCTTCGTCCAGTTCGAAGGTGATCAGTGTCGGCACGCCGCCAAAAAGCCGTGCCTTCTTCTGCGCCATGCGGATGGCGGTCTGACGGTCGGGCGTTGCATAAAAGCCGTGACCGAAGTCCTTGTATCGCAAGCCTATGGTGAGGCTGATGCGCTCGAAGTCTGCGTTGGTGCCGTGATAGAGTGTCATGCCAGTGTCCCCCCGTTCTTTTGGCAGATGATGAGCAGGTCGTCTATCGTCTCGTCCATCGACTGCAGGTGCTCCACATCGTAGAACTCGATGAGGAACGCCAGTCCCTTATGCTCGTGCAGGTAGCGGAAGGCCGCCTGCCGCGTCATGTCGAAGCGCTGTCCAAAGGCCTGGATGCACGACGTGAGGAATGGTATCTCGTACTTGCTCATATCAACGTCTTTTTGAATTCTCGCTGCAAAGTTACAACATTTTTGCGAATAACAATCGTTTTTGCGCTGGCTTTTTTTATTTCCACACTAACACACCCTCGGTGGAGCCGATAAGTGACTGCCGAGGGCGTGCCCCTAAATTATCTTTGAAACTTATTTCTTAGTAATTCCACCAACGACATCATCATTTTCGATGCTATGCTCGGTTTTCTTGACGTTGGCTTTAAGAGACCCGAAGCGCCAAGTGACGGA
>CADCCB010000002.1 GCA_902799905.1 uncultured Prevotellaceae bacterium | reverse complement strand
CTGGAGGCGCTGGGCTTGAGGCCCGGCATGCGGGTGCTGCCTCCCAGGGTGGTGAAATACCTGTCGGACCTCTACTGCATCGACGTGGGTGACTGACGCTGGGCAAAGGAACGTCATCTACGCTTCGTTCCGACGGCACTTTACGCCCGAAAGTGCCGTAGTTTACCAGGGAAAGGAAGCGTCGGGACGACCGTAAACTGCCGTCGGAACGACCCGTAGATGCCGTTGGAACGACCCGAAGGTGACGTTTGGACGAGGCGGAAAACACTATCTTTCCTTATCTCTCCTTATCTCTCCTAACTCATCATAACTCGTAAAGCGCTCTTTGAAATATTGTAACATTGCAAATGAAAAGGGAAAAGTGAATAGTGAAGAATTAAAAGGGAAGAGTGAATAGTGAAGAGTGAAAAATTCGCTACCGCCGTAGTTGGAATGTGTGAACAGAGGCCGTGGGCAAGTAACGCCTACTTTACTTTCCAAACATTTAGGACAATACCCGCAAACTGCTGGCCCCATTCTGGTTGGCAGACGTAGATGGCATTGTTCAGCCAAGCGTAGGGACTGTCGAAGGGGGCCTCAAACTGAGGGGCTGCCTTGAAGTAGAAGGTGGGATGGCCCTCGGCATCCTTGTCGTTGGCAATGATACCCCTGTTGCGAACGTGGATATAGGTGCCGTCGTCGGTCTTGATGCTGTAGATGGCTTCCAGTTCTGTGCGCTTACCGTCACTGCTGGCCAGTTGGTAGTCAGCACCACCATTCAAGATGGTACCTTTGAGAAGTGGGCCTTCAAAGGTGCCGCCAGTGATAGGTATGACAACGCGTTTGCCGTGAGGTGTCTCACCGACGGTGTAAACCTCGCCAAGCGTTACTTTCAGTTGCATGACAAACTCCAGTTGAGGTGTGTCTTTCGGAGTTACATCCTGTGCGCTGACCGTTATGGCAAATGTCAGCATCAGAAGCATGGTGGTTAGTATCTTTCTCATTGTCAGTTAAATGAATTAGGTTATGTAAATGATGTGAATGCTAAAGATAATAGATGCTCTCTGGCCCCATGTTGAAGAGCAGGTCAAGGATGCTGAGGTTAGGCAGGAAACCATGTTTCTGGCTGTAGACCTGATAGTAGGGCTTGGCCGTGAAATCGGCATCTGGCTGGGGATGCTTGGGGCGGATCAGTTCGCGGAAATCTGAAGGAGGGGTGGGAGAACAGGCAAGTTGGGTGTTGGGGGCGAACAGCGTGGTGCGTTCGATATGGGGATGGATGTCGAGCAGTTGGCACATCACCTGACAAATAGCGTCGTTGAAGTCGATAAGGCGTTCCCAGTCGTGATGGGTAAAGAAAGGTTTCAGGTCGTCTTCGTAGTATTCAAAGAAGGGCGACTCACCATAGGCTGACTGTATAGCCTGCCAATGCAGATGCCGCCAGTTGCCGTGGTCGGAAATCCTGATGGATTGAACATCGAACACTGACGATGTACTATGATCGGAATGTTCAATGGGGATAGTGAGTGCCTGTATTCCCTGAGTAGTTGCAATGAGGCAGCGGTTGCGATAGGTCTGCTTGGGGAATGTCTCATGCTGCTCTATCAGAATGGTGTCATAGCGATAGAGTTTCTGGTACCACTGCACTGGACCGAAATAGGTGGTGCTTAGAAGGCAAGTGTCACAAAGCGCATTGTTCATCGTCAAATGGGCAACAGCAGCCGGTCTGATCGCCATCCATTCCAGAGGGGTGCCGAAGGGTTGCGACTATACATAATGAGAACGGCTCTGCCAATGATATATTCCTCGGCTATAAAGCCCAACGAGCGTGAGTCAACAGGATTGTCAGGATTGATGGATTCAAGCCAGTAGTAGTCGGCCGTGGCACAGTTGTCCAGACAGGGAACCACCGTCTTGACATTGTCAACCATCAGACTGTCACCAGGCAGGGCTACACAGCGGCAGACGAAAACCTCATGGTGAGCAGAGTCCAGGGGATTCTCAAAAGCCACAAGATCGCCTTTTGCAATAGGCTGTTTGCAGATACGCCCATAGTTAAACAGACTCCGAGATCCGCCAATGCGCAATCCGTAACTCCAGCGGTTGACTAGCACACGGTCGCCGGCAATGAGTGATGGTGATAGCCCGTCTCCTTCAACAGTATATAGCGTCACACCCACTGACCTGAAAACCAGCATCAGTAGGAAGGCTGCTATCAGTACTATAAGGAAACGGACGGTCTTCTTCATTCCAAACCTCAAATTTCAAACCTCAAGCCTCAAGCCTCAAATCACTTGATATTGTCTACAAGGCTGAACAGGCGCCCCCAGCGGATGCCACCTCCGAAGAGGCTACGGTCTGGATCGCTTGACCACCATATGAAGATGGGCTTGCCTACGACATGGTCTTCAGGCACGAAACCCCAGTAGCGCGAGTCAGCAGAATTATGGCGGTTGTCACCCATCATCCAGTAGTAGTCCATCTTGAAGGTATAGGTGTCGGTCTGCTCTCCGTTGATGAAGATCTTGCCGTCGCGTACCTCCAACTGGTTCTTTTCGTATGCTCGGATGGGACGCTCGTAGATAGCGATGTTGTTGATGTCGAGTTTGATGCTCTCGCCTTTCTTAGGAATCCATACAGGACCATAGTTGTCACGTGTCCAACCGTTGTTCATGTTTAGCGGGTACACCTTGCCAGACGCGATGTCTTTGTCGGTGACGACACGGTAGTCGCTGAGGTAGCCGCGGGCTTTCAGTTCCTGTGCAGCGTAGGTGGTCAGCGGCATATAGCCGTCGAATTCGGAGAGCACATCACTGTTAAGTATTGTGCCAACAGCAGTATCGTAGTTCTGCATGCGTTTCAGACTCTCCACATCTTCTATCGAGATGCCCAGTTCTTGGCGGAGGTCATCCATATCCTCCCTCAGTAGGTCCATGGGCGATATGTTCTTGAACCTAACAAAATAGGTGTATTGTACATGGTCGGGTTCTTTGTTAGGTACCCCGTTGATGTACACGATGTGATCGATAATTTGCAGCGTGTCACCAGGAATGCCCACACAGCGTTTCACGTAGTTTTCACGACGGTCAGTGGGGCGGGTGCCTACTTCACCGATGGGGTTGACACCATTATAACAGAAGTTAGGAGTCTGTTTCAGGAAGTCAGCGCCCAGTCGCTGGATAACGGTCAGACGCTCATACTGCTGTTGTGGCGACAGCGAGTCCAGTGGCTCGGCATTGGTGAATGACTGCTGGAAGATGCTATTACCTACCTCCTGGCAGATGTTATAGTATTCTGTCTGGTAAGGCGGGTTGACGAAAATGGTGTCGCCGGCAGGATAGTTGAACACCACGATGTCGTTGCGTTCCACATTACCCAAGCCTTTCACACGGCGATAGTCCCAATGGGGCCATTCTATGTATGACTTGATATCGCCGAAGGGCAGTGTGTGCTGCGTCAAGGGCACTGTCAGCGGTGTCTCGGGTATGCGTGGTCCATAACTGATTTTCGACACAAAGAGGTAGTCGCCCGTCAGCAGCGATTTCTCCAGTGATGACGAGGGGATGACATAGTTTTGGAAAAAGAACTGGTTGATGAAATAGACAGCCACCAGTGCGAAGACGATGGCATCGACCCACGACATGATGATGCGGGTAGGGCCTTCGGCATCCTGCCACCACTTCCAGTTGATTTTCTTCGAGATGTAGGCATCATAGAGGAGTGGTGCTACGATGGGCAAAACGATGAGTCCCAGCCACGATTCGACCCAGTAGATGAATAGCAGATAGAGCGCCAGCACAACGATGAACTTAGCCCACTGCATCTTCATATTCTGTTGTTTCTTTTCTTTTCTTTTCATAATTTCTGGTTTTTCCTAGATGTTCTAGATATTCTAGATTTTCTAGAACTTAAACATGTCGCTGATTGTCAACAGACCATTGTGCTCCTTGGTGTATTCGGCTGCTAACACGGCACCTAATGCAAAGCCACGACGGGAATGAGCATCGTGGGAGATGGTGATGATGTCAGCATCAGAGTCGTAACGGATGGTATGGATGCCTGGAACCTCGCCCCTGCGGATATGATCTATTCGCAGCAGTTTGGGATCGGTGGTATCTTCGGCCCATGCCTCTTTACGGTCAATATTCTCGACAATCTCTTCGGCTAGTGTAATAGCGGTGCCGCTGGGATGGTCTAGTTTATGAATGTGATGCGTCTCTTCCATTTCCACATCATACTGTGGGAACTGGTTCATAATCTTAGCCAGATAGCGGTTCACTGCCGAGAAGATGGCCACACCGATACTGAAGTTCGAGGCCCAGAATAGCGTATTCCCTTCTGAACAGGCCTTGCGCACCTCATCGCCATGATCATTCATCCAACCCGTAGAGCCAGAAACCACCTTTACACCTTTGGCCCATGCTTTCAGATAATTGCCATAGGCCACCTGTGGTGCCGTAAACTCGATGGCCACATCAGCCGAAGCGAATGATTCACTTTCAAAATCCTGTTGGTTGTCAATATCGATGATACTCACAATCTCATGGCCGCGACTTCGGGCTATTTCTTCTATCATCTTGCCCATCTTGCCGTAGCCGATTAATGCTATTTTCATTTTAATACAGATTAAAAACGGTGCAAAGGTAATGATTTTCAGTGAAAAGAGAAAGGTGAAAAGTGAAGAATTTGCTACCGCTTAAAAAAATTAACGATTATTGTGACTGTCAGAACGGCCGTTTTCAAAATTATTTACTATCTTTGTGGGCAGAACAAACTTATTTTTGACGATTATGGGTAAAAAAGGAGGTAAACGACTGAACAAGCGGATGGTGGCTGATGCCGTACAGGCTCTGTTTCAGGCACATCCAGGAGAGACACTCAGTCTCAAGCAAATTTTCAAGGCTCTGAAGTTAGACACACATCCAACGAAGATGCTGGCCATCGACGTGATGGAGGAAATGGCGTGGGAGGACTATCTGTCGAAGGTTTCCGACAGTGCCTACAAGTTGAACTTGAAGACACAGGTGCAAGAGGGCACGTTTATCCGCAAAGCCAATGGTAAGAACTCGTTCTTGCCTGATGATGGTGGCAAGCCGGTATTCGTTGCCGAACGCAACTCGATGTTTGCCCTCAATGGTGACCGTGTACGTGTGGCTTTCATGGCCCGTCGGCAGAATCACATCAAGGAGGCTATCGTTACGGAGATACTGGAGCGTAAGCACGATCAGGCCGTGGGCATCCTGCAGGTGGAGAAAGACTATGCCTTCCTCAATGCCGAGGGTAACTTCTTCGTGCAGGACATCTTGATTCCCAAGAAGAAACTGAAGGGTGGCAAAACCGGCGAAAAGGCTGTGGTGAAAATCACCCAGTGGCCATCCGATGAGTCGAAGAATCTGGTGGGCGAGGTGATCGATGTACTGGGTAAGCAAGGTGACAATAACGTGGAGATGCATGCTATCCTGGCCCAGTATGGGCTGCCGTACAAATATCCGAAGCGTGTGGAAGATGCCGCTGAGGCGATAAATGCCGAGATTACACCAGAGGAGATTGCCCGTCGAGAAGACTTCCGTGAGGTCACCACGTTCACAATCGATCCGAAAGATGCCAAGGATTTCGATGATGCCCTCAGCATCCGCAAAATCTCACACCACAAATCTCAAACCTCAAATCTCAAACCTCAAATCTCAAACCTCTATGAAGTTGGTGTGCATATTGCCGATGTCTCGCACTATGTTACCGAGGGTAGTATTATTGACCGTGAGGCCGAGCAGCGTGCCACCAGTGTGTATCTCGTGGATCGCACCATCCCCATGTTGCCAGAACGGCTTTGCAACTTCATCTGTTCGCTGCGCCCTGACGAAGAGAAACTATGCTATAGTGTGATCTTTGTTCTTGACGAACAGGCCAACATCAAGGACTGGCATCTGGCACATACCGTCATCAGGAGTGATAGGAGATTTGCATACGAAGAGGTGCAAGATATCTTAGAAGGAAAAACAAAGGCGGAAGCAAATTCTTCACTCTTCACTCTTCACTCTTCACTTAAAACGCTCGACAAGATGGCAAAGGCATTGCGTGAGCGCCGTTTCAAGAATGGTGCGGTGAAGTTCGATCGTGAAGAACTGCATTTCGATATCGATGAGGACGGCAAGCCTACCCGCTGCTATTTCAAGAAGTCAACCGATGCTACCCAACTCATAGAGGAATTTATGCTTTTGGCCAACCGCACCGTCGCTGAGTTCATCGGGAAGGTGAAAGGCCAAAAGCCAACGGCTCATGGTCAACAGCCGAAGGGCAAGACATTCGTCTATCGTATTCACGACCAGCCTGATCCTCAGAAACTTGAGAACCTGCGTGTGGCTTTGGCTCCCTTCGGTTATAAGGTTAAGACCAGCGGCACACGAGGTGCTATCTCCAAGAGTCTGAACAATCTGATGGAGAGTGCCCAAGGGGAACGCGAGCAGAAACTCGTGGAGACGTTGGCCCTTCGTTCGATGATGAAAGCCAAATATTCTACTCACAATATCGGTCACTATGGCCTGGCCTTCGACTACTACACCCACTTCACGTCGCCTATCCGACGCTATCCTGACACCATGGTTCATCGTCTTCTGACTCGTTATCAGGACGGAGGACGCTCTGCCAATCAGGATCACTATGAGGAACTCTGTGAACATTCCAGCGAGATGGAGCAGACCGCCCAGAATGCCGAGCGCGACAGCATCAAATACAAGATGGTAGAGTTTATGGTCGATAAGGTGGGCCTGGAGTTCGATGCTCATATCAGTGGTGTGCAGAGTTACGGCATCTACTGCGAGATCGATGAGAACCACTGCGAGGGCCTTGTGGGTATGCACGACTTAGATGGTGACTATTACGAGTTCGATGAGCGCAACTACTGTCTCGTAGGACGTCGTCATCATCGCAAGTATCAACTTGGTGATGCAGTGCGCATCAAGGTGGCTCGTGCCAATGTTGATAAACGCCAACTTGACTTTGTCTTGGCCGACTAAATGAGTGCAAACTCTTAATCTATTTTAAATCGTAGCGCACTTCTATGGCGTTACGATTTTTTTTCGTATCTTTGCACTCAGACAAATCGAAAGACAATGAAAACAAACTATGAAGTGCGTTATGCGGCCCATCCCGAGGACGTACGACATTATGATACGGGCAGGCTACGCCGTGATTTCCTGATTGAACGACTCTTCGCTGAAAACGAGGTGAACATGGTCTATTCTATGTACGACAGGATGGTTGTTGGTGGGGCTATGCCCGTCGGCGAGTCTTTGCTGTTGGAGTCAATCGACCCATTGAAGGCAACCTTTTTCACGCAGCGTCGTGAAATAGGAATATATAATATAGGTGGAACAGGCATCGTTCAGGTGGGAGAAGAGTGTTTCTGTCTGAACTACAAGGAGGCACTTTATGTCGGTCGTGGTGACCGCGAGGTACGCTTTACCTCTGAAGATGCTCAACATCCTGCCAAGTTCTATTTCAATTCCACGACGGCCCATGCCAGTTATCCCTGTAGGAAGGTGACAAAGCAGGATGCTGTTGTGGCCCATATGGGGTCGCTTGAGATGTCGAACGAACGCAACATCAATAAGATGCTGGTCAATCAGGTGTTGCCCACCTGCCAGTTGCAGATGGGTATGACAGAACTGGCTCCAGGTTCTGTGTGGAACACGATGCCGGCTCATGTACATAGTCGTCGCATGGAGGCCTATTTCTATTTCGAACTGCCAGACGACCAGGCGGTCTGCCACTTCATGGGTGAGCCGCAGGAGACGCGACATATCTGGCTCCACAATGAGCAGGCAGTCCTCTCGCCCGAATGGAGCATCCATTCTGCTGCCGCCACCCATAACTACACTTTCATATGGGGTATGGGAGGCGAGAACCTAGATTATGGTGACCAAGACTTTTCACAAATAACAGATTTAAAATAACAACTAATCAATTATGGCAAACATTTTTTCATTAGAGGGTAAGAATGCCTGGATTACCGGTGCATCTTACGGTATTGGTTTCAACATCGCAAAGGCTTTTGTAGCCGCTGGCATCAAGACAATCATCTTTAACGACCGTAATGAGGAGGCTCTGGAGCGTGGTCTGGCTAACTACAAAGAGGCTGGTATCGAGAATGTGAAAGGCTATATCTGCGACGTTACCGATGAGAATGCCGTGAAGGCTTTGGTGGAGAAGATTCACCAGGAAGTGGGTCAGATAGACATCCTTGTAAACAACGCTGGTATCATCAAACGCATCCCCATGCACGAGATGAAGCGCGAGGAGTTCCAGCAGGTAATCGACATAGACCTTGTAGGTCCGTTCATCTGCTCCAGTGCCGTTATTCCTGAGATGATGGAGCGTCGTGAGGGCAAGATCATCAACATCTGCTCGATGATGTCGGAATTGGGTCGTGAGACTGTCAGTGCTTATGCTGCTGCCAAGGGCGGCCTGAAGATGCTGACCCGTAATATCTGCTCAGAGTATGGTGAGTACAACATCCAGTGCAACGGCATTGGCCCGGGTTACATCGCAACGCCTCAGACTGCTCCTCTCCGTGAGCGTCAGCCAGACGGCTCTCGTCATCCTTTCGATTCGTTTATTTGTGCCAAGACACCTGCTGGCCGTTGGCTCGACCCCTCTGAGTTGGGTGGCCCCGCTGTGTTCCTGGCTTCTCATGCATCTGATGCCGTCAATGGCCATGTGCTCTATGTCGATGGCGGTATTCTGGCTTACATTGGCAAGCAGCCCAAATAAGTCCTTTATAGGTAAAATAAAAAAGGCGGCATCCCCAAAAGGTGCCGCCTTAGAATTTTATTTACAAAATGATTAGTTCAGAGCGTCAGCAAGTTCTGCACCGGCCTTGAACTTAGCAACCTTCTTGGCAGCAATCTTAATCTTGGCCTTTGTTGCAGGGTTGATGCCCTCACGTGCGGGGCGCTCGCTAACTGCGAATGTACCGAAACCTACCAATGCGACCTTGTCACCTGCGATAAGTGCATCCTTAATTGCTGCTACAGTAGCGTCAAGAGCCTTCTTTGCATCAACCTTTGAGAGACCAGCACCTGCTGCAATCTTCTCCACTAATTCTGTCTTGTTCATAATTCTGTTAGATTTTAAAAGTGAATATTTTGGTTATTTGATGAAATTTTGACGCAAATATAAGGGAAAGTATTTAGAAAACAAACAAAAAAACAGAAAAAGTAATGTTTTTAATGAAAAAAAGTTGTTTAAGGCTCATTTTTGTCCCTTAAAAGAGATATTTTTAGTAATTTTGCGGCCGAAAAGCGTCAATGACAAGAATGACGCAAAATAGTAAATCGTAAATGCATAAATCGTAAAAGCAAGATGTTTCGCAATATACCGATAGTAACAAAGAATCTGCTCATCATCAATGTGCTAGCCTATTTGGCAACGTTAGTTCTCTCTACAATGGGTGTCAGTCTGGAGCAGTATGGAGGCCTCCACTTTTTTATGGCTTCCAACTTCAATATTCTACAATTTATCACCTACCAATTTCTTCATGGCAGTTTCACTCACCTGTTTTTCAATATGTTTGCCTTGTGGATGTTCGGCTGTGTGATAGAAAATGTGTGGGGTCCGAAGAAATTCATTTTTTATTACATTGTTTGCGGAATATTTGCTGGCTTCTGCCAGGAAATAGTGCAGACAGTCCAGTTCTATTTCATGGCGGTTTCCCAATTTCCTATGGCAACGCTTAGTCAGGTTTTTGAGTTAGCAAAGAACTCAAGTGACGTGTTGAATAACTGGTTGACTATTGGTGCATCGGGTGCTGTCTATGCCATCCTGCTGGCCTTCGGTATGACTTTCCCCAATGAGCGCATCTTTATCTTCCCCTTGCCTGTACCCATCAAGGCCAAGTGGTTTGTGCTGATATATGCCGCTATCGAACTCTTCTCAGCCGTTTCGTCACGTGGTGACGGTGTGGCTCACATGGCTCATCTGGGTGGAATGCTCTCTGGTTTCCTCCTGATTCTATATTGGCGCAAGCATCCTGGTAGTTATTTTAATATGAATGGTACGCGACAGTTCTTTGACCGCTGGGGAGGAAAGAGCAGACGTCCTACAGGTCCAACTGGTAATACAGGCTTTTCCAACAACACAGGTTTCACCAGGAGCACTCCTCCTTCTGACGATATGGAATATAATGCCCGCCAGAAAGCCCGTCAGGAAGAAATCGACAAGATACTAGACAAGATACGGAAAAGTGGCTATGACAGTCTGACCAAAGAGGAGAAGCAACGTCTCTTCGAGGCCAGCCATCAACGCTAACCATTACTATATCGGGATGTTAGACACAGTCAAGAAACTGGCCGTCAATATGCTGACAGGAGCAAGTGTGGTGACTTCGTTGTTCCTGATAGGAGTTGGTTATTGCGATTTTATTAATCCGATAGACTCTCCTTCATTGGCCTGTTTGGGTCTTCTGTTTCCTTTTTTCATTGCTGCCAATCTGCTGATGCTGATAGTCATGCTTATCTTTAAATGGAAGAGGGCCCTTATACCTGTCATCGGCTTCGCGCTCGCATACGGGCCCATACGTACCTATTTTCCTATACATCTAAAAAAAGATGTGCCTGAAGACTGCGTGAAGGTTCTTTCCTATAATGTGTGTGGCTATGGTGGGAACTATCGCTATGAAAAGGCCTTAGACACAATCATTGCGTATGTTCAGCATATAGATCCGGATATTGTCTGTCTGCAGGAAGATCATCGTGCCAAGGGTGGGAACCCTGTAGAAGCCTGGAAGAACGTATATCCATACAATGATACGACTATTGTTTCAAGTGCGAGCGCAGCAGCCATTAATGTCATAGGTGTTCATACCCGTTTTCCTATTATCAGAAAGGAACGCATTCAGTATGAATCAACGTCAAACGGCTCTGTCGCCTATTATCTTAAGGCAGGCCAAGACACTATTATCGTCATCAATAACCACTTAGAACATACACACCTGACCTCTGCCGACCGAGATAACTACAAGAAAGTGATCAGGGGCGGTATGGAACGGGAGGATGCCGAGGAGGAGGCGCTTCATATCATAGACCAATTGGGGATCGGCATGTCCAGGCGGTCAGTAGCAGCCGACTCTCTTCATCAATATGTTCTTGCTCATGCCGACTATCCTATCATTCTATGCGGTGATTTCAACGATACTCCCATTTCCTATACCCGTCGTGTAGTCAGCCAGTCGTTGACAGACTGTTTTGTTGAGACTGGCATGGGTCTGGGGCTGTCGTTCAATCAAAAAGGTTTCAATCTCCGCATAGACCACATTATGTGTTCGAATCATTTTGAGCCCTACAACTGTAGGGTGGATGACAAGATGGATGCCAGCGACCACTATCCTATTATGTGCTGGCTGGAAAAGAAGAAGTAATCCCAATAACTAGATGTAATTATGAAGAAGAACTATTTCATCGTGGCATTTTTTGTCTTTATGTTTATGCCATTGTTGGTGTCGTGTTTCAGCAAAAGCGGTTCTTTTGAACTGGAAGAAGAAGGAGATGTGGAAATAATTGTGGGCATTGACACCACAGGAATTCCTGTCCAAGAAATCCAATCGGTGGTTGATAATACACTGGCTATCTTGGCCACAAGATTGTCACAGATGGACTACGACCGATACTTTGTACAGCAGGTTGACGGCCAGGCGTCTTTGATGGTGAGGGTCAAGGGAGTGACCGACCGTGCACAGTTGCGTAAGGCTCTGGTATCGCAGGCCAATCTGGGATTCTGGGAGACCTTTACCTCGGCAGAGATTATACCTTATTTACGGACATTAGATTCTCTCTATTCTGCCAATCATCAGAATGTGGACGAAGTTCCTGACCAGCCAGTTGATGATGGTTCGCTGGAATCTCGAATCAACAATAAGATCTGGGAGGAAGAATTCGCTTCCAGACAATCCGACCATCAGTTAATGGAAAAATTGTTGGTTTATTATGATACGTTTGGGTGTATAGGCAGAAGCAAGTTGTCAGATGTCCATAAGGTTGACAGCATTCTTCAATCTGACGAGGCGAAGCAGTGTCTGCCCCAGAACCTGAAACTGCTTTGGGGTGCCATACCTGTTTCAGGCTATCAAGATGAAGGCGAATACCTCGAACTCTATGCCATCAAGGTGACCGATCCCAGTGGACAGGCAGTGGTTACAGGCGATTGTGTGGTAAAGGCAGAAAGTGAAAGTACAGACTGGGGGCCTTGCATATCCATTGAGATGAACAATGACGGTGCTCGCCGCTGGGCAACCATGACAAGGATCAATACCGGTAGCGCCATTGCCATTGTTGTGGACGACTTGGTATATAGTGCTCCGCGTGTAAACGGTGAAATCACGGGTGGCAAATCGCAGATCTCTGGCAATTTCACAATAGAAGAAACGAAAAATCTTGCCGCCATCCTTAATTCTGGTCGTATGCCAGTCCGTCTTTTCTTAATTAGTGAGCAGTCCTTTGAACCGTCGAAATGATAGAAAATGTCAAACAATCGGAAAGGCCGTTCCTAACGAACTGATAGGGTAAGGCTGTTATTTCAGATAGTTTGATTGGATGGCATTATGAGAGCCGAAATGCTAAAAAAGAGACCGTTTACCCTTCAAAATAGACGGGAAAAAGGCAAAAAAGAGCGAATTTTGGTCAAAAGTTTGCGATATGTGTAAAAAAATCACTATATTTGCAGGCTCATTCGCACGTAAATTATAATATATAACATAACAAACAAAATGCAAAACAAAGGAATTGTAAAATTTATTGCAGTTGCACTCATCCTGGTATGCTGCTTCTACCTTTCCTTCTCGTTCGTGACTCGTCACCACGAGAACAAGGCCCAAGCCATTGCTGCGGAGAAATTGGCAACGGCTCTGGCAGAGAACAAGGACTCTGTTGCTGCAGAGAAGCTTGCCGAACAAGCTGCTGCAGAGTATCTGGATTCGGTTTCGTCTAAGAACATCTGGTTCTGGGCTTACAACCTGAAAGAGTGTCGTGAGATGGAGATTGGCCTGGGTCTTGACCTGAAGGGCGGTATGAATGTGATCCTTGAAGTGTCGGTGCCCGACATCGTCAACATGCTTTCTGGTCACAAGACAGAGAGCGACGAAGGTTTCCGCAAGGCTTTCGAACTGGCTAAGGCCGATGAAGAAGAAGGCCAGGGCGATTTTATCGACCTCTTCGTGAATCGTTGGAAGGAAATTGGCGGTGGTCGTCAACTGAACACGATGTTTGCCACGATGCAGATGAAGGACAAGGTGAACAACCGTACTTCTGACGATGACGTTGTGAAGGCTTTGCGTGAGGAAGTGAGCGCAGCCGTTGATAATGCCGAGACCGTTGTTCGTACTCGTGTTGACAAGTTTGGTGTCGTTCAGCCTAACATCCAGAAACTGGAAGGCCAGTCACGCATCATGGTTGAGATGCCTGGTGTGAAAGAGCCTGAGCGTGTTCGTAAACTGCTGCAAGGTAGTGCCAATCTGGAGTTCTGGGAGACCTACAATGCAGAAGAGGCTATGCCTTATCTTGCACAGTTGAATTCAGCCTATGCTGCTGAGATGAGTAACACGAAGGCTGAGGCCGATACTGTTAAGACAGAGCCTCAGGCAGAGCCCGTCGTTGCTGAACAGGCAGACTCGACGAAGAATGCTCTTGACCTGGCTGCTGGTCAGGCTCAGACTTCAAACAGCACAGATAGTTTGCAGTTGGAGCGTATCAAGCAGCAGAATCCTCTGCTGGCTTATCTTGACACCCGCTTTGCCGGTCTGGCAATGATGGGTTATGTCAATGCCCTTGACAAGGCAAAGGTTGACGAAGTCATCCACTCTGATGTGGCCAAGAAGGTACTGCCGAAGGATATGAAACTGCTGTGGAGCGCCAAGAGCCAGAAACTGCAGGGCGTGAAGGGTGACTTCTATGAACTCTATGCCATTAAGGTGACCGACCCCAGCGGCAAGGCTCCCCTGTCAGGTGACGTGATTACCAATGCCAAGGACGAGTTCAGCAGTGGCCTGAACGGTAACGAGCCTGTGGTTTCTATGCAGATGAACACTGAGGGTTCGCGCATCTGGGCTAGCCTGACCAAGGCAAACATCAAGCGTGCTATCGCCATCGTGCTCGATGACATGGTATATAGCGCTCCTCGTGTGAATGATGAGATTACTGGTGGTAGTTCACAGATTTCTGGTCACTTCACTCCCTCTGAGACCAAGGACTTGGCCAACACGCTGAACTCTGGTAAGATGCCTGCTCCTACTCGCATCGTTCAGGAGCAGGTGGTTGGTCCTACGCTGGGTGCACAGTCTATCCAGCAGGGTGTCATCTCGTTCATCGTCGCTTTCCTGTTGCTGATGATTGTGATGGTGCTGCTCTACAACTGGATTCCTGGTATGCTGGCCAACTGTGCCCTGCTGTTCAACCTCTTCTTCACGTTGGGTATTCTTACTTCGTTCCAGGCCGCATTGACCATGCCTGGTATCGCTGGTATCGTGCTGACGCTGGGTACGGCTGTTGATGCTAACGTGCTGATTTATGAACGTACAAAAGAGGAACTCCGCAAGGGTCTTAACATCAAGGAAGCCCTTAATCAGGGTTATGCTAACGCCTTCTCCGCTATCTTCGACTCTAACTTGACTTCGTTGATTACTGGTGTCATCCTCTATGTCTTCGGTACTGGTCCTATCCGTGGTTTCGCCACCACGCTGATCATCGGTATCTGTGTATCGTTCTTCACCGCTGTGTTCATGACCCGTCTGGTCTACGACAACCGCATGAAACACGACAAGTGGCAGAAACTCACGTTCTCTACTCCTCTGTCGAAGAACCTCATGCAGAACACACACTTCAACTTCATGGGCAAGTACAAGATGTCCTATACCATCTGGGGTATTGCAGCCATCGTCTTTATCGCTAGTTTTGCTTTACGTGGTCTCGATCAGAGCATCGACTTCACAGGTGGTCGCAACTATGTGCTGACTTTGGACAAAGAAGTACCTGTCGAGCAGGTTCGTGAAGTGGTAAGCAATGTCTTCGTCGAGGATGAAGGCAAGGTGGCCTACACTAGTGTTATCGCTCTGGGTGCCTCTTCTGATAAGACCGTTCGTGTCTCTACCAACTGGAAGATCAAGTCCAACAATCCTGAAGTTGACGACCAGGCAGAGGATATCCTCTACAACACGTTGAAGAATGCCGGCCTGATTTCTCAGGAGAGTGTCGAGTCGTTCAAGAATCCTGATGTCCGTGAGGGTGGCTCTATCATCGAGTCTTCTAAGGTGGGTCCCTCTGTGGCTAAGACCATCACGCGTGGTGCTATCATCAGTGTGATTCTCGCCCTTATTGCCATCTTCCTCTACATCCTGCTCCGTTTCCGCAACGTGGCCTTCTCTATTGGCTCAATCGTTGCCCTGGGCTTCGATGCTCTTATCGTGATTGGCTTCTACTCGCTGCTGCACCACATCGTGCCTTGGTCACTTGAGGTAGACCAGACCTTCATTGGTGCTATTCTGACTGTGATAGGTTATTCTATCAACGATAAGGTGGTGGTGTTCGACCGTATCCGTGAGAATATCAACCTCTATAGCAAGCGCGACCGCAAGACTCTGTTCAACGATTCGCTGAACCAGACGCTGGCTCGTACCATCAACACCTCTGTGACAACACTTATTGTGTTGCTCACCATCTTCTTCCTGGGTGGCGACAGCATCCGCTCGTTCGCCTTCGCCATGATCCTCGGTGTGATCTTCGGTACCCTGTCGTCAATCTTCGTTGCTGCTCCTACTGCTTATCTGACCATGAGCAAGAAAGATCGCAAGGAGGAAGTGGGCGTAGATACTAAACTTGCCAACTAAGCATATATCATAATATAAAGACGATGTACGCACCTGCGGGCGCGTACATCTTTTTTTTATGATTCCGCAAGAGGCGGCGGGATGGCTTCATTCGCGAAATGGCTCCCTATCTGCTTTTGGGATAGTGAATACCAAGAGGAAGAAAGATAAAACACACATGGAGGTTTTCTAAGTACCCCGACCGAGAATCGAACTCGGAACTAAGCTTTAGGAGAGCCTTGTTATATCCATTTAACTATCAGGGCAAAACCTTTTTGCGGTGCAAAGGTACGAAATATTTTTGATTTTGGGTGCAGAATTATGAATTATTTTGTACCTTTGCACCCATATTCAAATATAAAGGCGTTTATTATGGATTCTAAACTGGTCATTTACAACACCTTAACGCGCCAGAAAGAGCGTTTCGAACCAATCAATGCTCCTCATGTGGGTATGTATGTTTGCGGCCCCACCGTCTATGGCGACCCCCATCTGGGTCATGCCCGTCCCGCCATCACATTCGATTTAGTGTTCCGTTACCTGAAGCATTTAGGTTATAAGGTGCGCTATGTGCGTAACATCACGGATGTGGGCCATCTGGAGCACGATGCCGATGAAGGCGAGGACAAGATAGCCAAGAAGGCCCGTCTGGAGCAGTTGGAGCCAATGGAGATAGCCCAGTACTATACCAACCGGTACCATCAGTATATGGATGCGCTGAACGTGCTGCGTCCGTCTATCGAGCCCCATGCCACAGGTCATATCATCGAGCAGCAGCAACTGGTGCAGCAGATTCTTGACAACGGATTTGCCTACGAGAGCAACGGGTCAATCTACTTCGATATCGAGGCGTATAATAAGAAATTCCAGTACGGCATCCTTTCCGGACGTTCGTTGGAGAACATCAAGGACGAGAGCCGCGAACTGGCTGGTGTGGGCGAGAAGCGTAATCAGGCAGACTTTGCCCTGTGGAAGAAAGCCCAGCCTGAGCATATCATGCGCTGGCCGTCGCCCTGGAGCGATGGTTTCCCTGGCTGGCATTGCGAGTGCACGGCGATGGGTCGTAAGTATCTTGGTGAGCAGTTCGATATTCATGGTGGTGGCATGGATCTGATATTCCCCCATCATGAGTGCGAGATTGCGCAGGCTGTCGCCTCTATGGGTCATCAGGCCGTGAAGTACTGGATGCACAACAATATGCTGACCATCAACGGACAGAAGATGGGTAAGTCATATAACAATTTCATTACTCTGGAGCAGTTCTTCACAGGTAACCATCCGTTGTTGGAGAAGGCCTACTCACCCATGACCATCCGTTTCTTCGTATTGAGTGCGCATTATCGTGGCACTGTCGACTTCTCTAACGAGGCTCTTCAGGCTGCCGAGAAGGGTTACGAGAAACTGATGAACGCCATCAGCGACTTAGAGCGCGTTCAGATTTCGTCTGAATGCGACCCTGAGACAGAGAAAGTAGTAAAAGCCCTTCGTCAGAAGTGCTATGACGCCATGAACGATGACCTTGCTACGCCTCTCGTGCTGAGTTATCTCTTTGAGGCTTGCACCGTCGTCAACAAACTTGTTGACCACAAGGCCACTATTTGCGCTGACTGCCTGAAGGAACTCTCAGAGACCATGCATCTCTTTGTCGAAGACATCCTAGGACTCTCAATGGTCAATGGTCAATGTTCAATGGTCAATGGCGGCAACGCTCGCGAGGAAGCCTTTGGCAAGGTCGTTGATATGGTTCTCGAACTCCGCGCCAAGGCCAAGGCAGCCAAGGACTGGGCCACCAGCGATCAGATTCGCGATGCACTTGCTGCAGCGGGCTTCGAGGTCAAGGACACCAAAGACGGTGTAACATGGAAACTCAACAAATAACACATATTTAATACAAGTTATGGCTGAACAACTTGAAGTGAAGGAACTCGACCAAGTGGTCGTGCGTTTTTCAGGAGACTCCGGCGATGGTATGCAGTTGGCCGGAAACATCTTTTCGACTGTCAGTGCCACCGTTGGCAATGGCATTTCCACATTCCCCGACTATCCTGCCGACATCCGCGCCCCGCAAGGATCGCTGACAGGTGTCTCTGGCTTCCAGGTGCACATCGGTGCCGGTAAGGTTTACACCCCTGGCGACAAGTGCGACGTGCTGGTGGCCATGAACGCTGCTGCGCTGAAGACGCAGTATCGCTATGCTAAGCCTGGTGCTACGATTATCATCGACACAGACTCCTTTGGACCCAAGGACCTGGAGAAAGCCCAGTTCCAGACCGAGGACTATCTCGGCGAGATGAACATCGATCCCGACCGCGTCATCCAGTGCCCGCTGACCACGATGGTTAAAGACTGTTTGGCCGACAGCGGCATGGACATGAAGGCGATGATGAAGTGCCGCAACATGTTTGCGCTGGGTCTCGTCTGCTGGCTCTTCGACCGCGACCTGAACCTTGTGGCCAACTTCCTTCGTGAAAAGTTTGCTAAGAAGCCCGCCATTGCCGAGGCCAACATCAAGGTCATCCAGGCTGGCTACGACTACGGTCACAACACCCACTCGTCGACGGTTAACGTCTATCGTGTGGAGTCTAAGGAGAAAGTGCCTGGACGCTATATGGATATCACAGGTAACAAGGCCACAGCCTATGGTTTCATTGCTGCTGCTGAGAAGGCTGGATTGAAACTTTACCTCGGTTCTTATCCTATCACCCCTGCCACCGATGTGCTCCATGAACTCTCAAAGCACAAGTCTTGTGGTGTTATCACCGTTCAGTGTGAGGACGAGATCAGCGGTTGTGCCTCTGCCTTAGGAGCATCGTTTGCAGGTGCCCTTGGCGTCACTTCCACCTCAGGTCCTGGCATCTGCCTGAAGTCTGAGGCCATGAACCTCGCTGTCATCATGGAGTTGCCTCTGGTTGTACTCGACGTGCAGCGTGGCGGTCCAGCCACGGGTCTGCCCACGAAGTCAGAGCAGACAGACTTGCTGCAGGCCCTCTTCGGTCGTAACGGTGAGAGTCCCATGCCGGTGATGGCTGCCGTCAGTCCTACCGACTGCTTTGACGCCGCTTATCAGGCCGCCAAGATCGCTCTTGAGCACATGACTCCCGTCGTTCTGCTCACCGATGCCTTTGTAGCCAATGGCTCTGGTGCTTTCAAACTGCCTGAGATGGCTAACCTCGATCCCATCAATCCTCCATACGTTCCTGAGGAACTGAAGGGCAAGTGGACACCATATATGCGTGCCGAGAACGGTACCCGTTACTGGGCCGTGCCTGGTCGCGAGGGCTTTGCTCACATCCTGGGTGGACTGGAGAAGGACTCCAATACTGGTGCTATCTCTACCAATCCTGAGAACCACGATTTAATGACTCGTCTGCGCCAGCAGAAGATTGCCAACATTCAGGTGCCCGACCTCGAAGTCGATGGCGATGCCGATGCTGACCTGCTGATTGTTGGCTTCGGCTCTACCTACGGTCACCTGCGCTCGGCTATGGACGAACTTCGTGCTAAGGGCTACAAGGTGGCACAGACCCACTTCAAGTACCTGAACCCGCTGCCCAAGAACACTGCTGCCGTACTTACAAAATATAAGAAGGTGGTAGTAGCCGAACAGAACATGGGTCAACTTGCTGCTTACCTCCGCATGAAGGTCGACGGCTTCGTACCCTATCAGTTCAATCAAGTAAAGGGCCAGCCTTTCGTAGTAGAAGAGTTGGTGAACGCATTCGAGGAAATAATAAAGAAGTAAACTATTATGAGTTATACAGCACAAGATTTCAAGAAAGGCCAGCCTCGTTGGTGCCCTGGTTGTGGTGACCACTTCTTCCTGGCTTCACTCCATAAGGCTATGGCCGAGATTGGTGTAGCCCCAGAAAATGTGGCAGTCATCTCTGGTATCGGCTGTTCCAGCCGTCTGCCCCACTATATGGCTACCTACGGCATGAACACCATTCATGGTCGTGCTGCCGCCATCGCTACAGGTGCCAAGGTGGCTAATCCCAACCTCACCGTCTGGCAGGTGTCTGGAGACGGTGACGGACTGGCTATCGGTGGTAACCATTTCATTCATGCTAACCGTCGTAACATCGACCTTAACATGATTCTCCTAAACAACCGTATCTATGGTCTGACCAAGGGACAGTATTCTCCCACCTCTCCCCGTGGCTTCGTCTCTAAGTCGAGCCCTTACGGCACTGTGGAAGACCCCTTCCGTCCGGCAGAACTCTGCTTTGGTGCACGTGGACATTTCTTTGCCCGTTGTGTGGCAACTGATGCCAAGGGAACGGTCGAGGTATTGAAGGCAGCCTACGAGCACAAGGGTGCCAGTGTTACTGAGGTGTTGCAGAATTGTGTCATCTTCAACGACCACTGTCACGATGTCGTCTATAACAACGAGGGCCGCAAGAAGAACGCCATCTACGTGCGTCACGGTGAGAAACTGGTGTTCGGCGAGAACAATGAGTTTGGACTGGTGCAGCAGGGCTTCGGTCTGAAGGTGGTGGAGATAGGCAAGGACGGTTACACGCTGGACGATGTTCTGGTGCATGATGCCCACTGTGAGGATAATACCCTGCAGTTGAAACTGGCCATGATGACTCCAGAGGACGGCTTCCCCATAGCCCTTGGTGTCATACGCGATGTGGAGGCTCCCACCTACGACGAGGCAGTCCATGCACAGATAGCCGAGGTTAGCAGTCAGAAGAAATATCATAATTTCTCTGAACTCCTCGAAACCAACGATATATGGGAAGTGAAGTAGCGGCCACCGCTACTTCACTTTTTTTTAACAGTATTTGATGGTCAGCATCGTTAGGTCGTCACTCTGTTCGGCCTCGCCCACAAAGATGCTGACGGCATCCGTCATACGACGGATCAGCGTCTCAGGATTGTCGTCTCCTTCGGTCTGTGCTTGGTGGGCCACTTCGTATATGCGATCCTCGCCGAACTGCATGTGCTTGATGTTTTCTGCTTCTGTGAGGCCGTCGGTATAGAGGAAGATCATCGTGCCGTGATGAATCGTGGTGTGCTGGGTAGAGAACTCCCAGTCGGCGGTCACGCCGATGGGGAGGTTGCTGTCTACAGGTAACAGGCCGATGCCCTCTGTCCCCATCAACAAGGGGGCATCATGCCCGGCATTGCTGTAGTCCATCTCGCCAGTGGCCAAGTCGAGTGAACCAATGAACAGCGTGACAAACATGTTCGTCTCGTTATTGTCGCTAATCACCTGGTTGATGGCTGAGGCGATTCGCCCAGGCACGGCTTCATGGGCCGATGCCGTTCGGAACAAAGCCCTGGTGACGGCCATGACCAGCGATGCAGGCACACCCTTGCCGCTCACATCACCTACACAGAAGAACAGTTTCCCTTCGCGGATATAGAAGTCGTAGAGGTCACCTCCCACGGCCTTGGCCGGTTTCAACTGTGCAAAGATGTCGATGTCGGAGCGGTCGGGGTAGGGTGGGAATGTCTTAGGAAGCATGGCCATCTGGATGCCTCGCGCAATGTTGAGTTCGCTCTCTATGGAAGCCTTCTGTGTCGTTGTCTCCTTCAGTTCCTCCATATATTGTCGCAATGACCGTTGCATCTCCCTGAACGAGTCGTTCAGTTGGCGCACCTCGTCGTGAGAGGCAACCAGCGGTAGCGGTGCATTGAAGTTGCCCTTTGCTATCTCGTCGGCCGACTCAGCAAAGCGTTTCAGCGGCTTAGTCACTCCCCTGAAGATGAGATAGCATGCGACCAAGGTCACAAACAGGCTGAAGAGCATGATGACCAGGATGAGGCTTCCGATGTTCATGGCCAGTTGGAATATACCGGATTTCGGCATGGCAAATACCATTGTCCATCCGGTACTCTTCAGAGGTGCATAGTAGATGAATTCCTTGCTTCCGTCTTCTAGTCGAATGACAGAGAAACCTGGCTGTCCATTTGACATCTTTACCGCGATTTCGTCATCTTCCGCATCGTCGTTTTCTTCTAAAAAGGTGTAGAAATTATCCCTGATGATGCGTTCTTTGTCGGGATGAACGATGAATGTGCCATTGTGGCTGATGACGAAACTATAGACCTTGTCATCAGATATGATAGCGAAATCGTGGTCGTTGTTGTTTACGATATCCGATAGTCCGTTCAGGTCGATATCTGATCCGAACACGGCGATGATGCTGTCGCGGTCATCGCGTATTGGCATCGAATAACTGCACAGTATTCTTCCCCCTCCTGCTTCGTCGTAGTATGGCTCCGACCATACGGGCTTTCCTTGCTCAATAGCACCAGTGTACCATTCTGCGTTCAGGTAATCGTGGCTTTCTGATCCAATCTCTCGTACCTCTGTCCCCGTGCTGTCGGTCCTTGTGGCATAGAGTTCATACCAGCGGCCTTTACTGGGGAAATAGTTGGCCTTGAAGCCGATGCCGCAACCAATCAGTTGCTCATTACGGGCCAGCACCTCCTCTGTTACCTGTCCCACCTTGTCAGGATGGGCTATGCATTCCTTGAAGTCGGGAGCGCTGTTGACTGCTGTTGCCTCAACCGAAGTGAGCATTCCATTCACTTTCAGGTTGGTGATTTCCACCATGTTCCCAAACCGCACCATTTCCTGATAGGTGATGATGACGCCACTGATGAAGATGACCGCGATAGTCGACAGTGAGGTGACGAATAGCAGTGTGAGCATGACGCGCCATGTGAGTTTTGTGGATAGTGAATGGCGGAATCTATAGAATGCTCCTTTCTTTTTTTCTTTCTTTTGTTTCATCACGATATTCGTTTTGTCGATGCAAAGATACAAATAAGGAAGCGAATAGCGAAATATTTTGCGTAAAAGTTTGCAAACTCCACTTGACAATCTTTGTTCTTTGTCGAGAGTATTGTTATCAATATGGGCGTTAATACACTCATTGCCCGCGAAAAACTTCATAGGGGGCAGCCGATTATAGGGAAAACTTCGTACCTTTGCAAGCGATTTGTCACGAAAGCAATCATAAAACCTAATTTAACAAGGAAAAATGTTTCATATCTATGAAGGATTCCATCTTGTAGATACTTATCACAAGATGCGTCATCAGCGGAAATACCATCCTGCCGATGGCACCGTGCGTTTGACCAAAATCTTGTTGGTGCTGGTCGTCACCCTGTTGCTTTGGAATATGCCTGCCGATTGGTTTGGCATCAAAGACCTGACGGTCATCCAGCAGCGAGTCATCGCCATCTTCGCCTTTGCCACGCTGATGTGGATTCTGGAGGTGGTATCATCGTGGGCCACGTCGATAGCCATCATTGTGCTGATGTTGCTGTTCTGTTCTGACAGCGGCTTCCTGCCGATGGTGAACGAGGAAGAGGTGGGCAAGTTGCTGTCGTACAAGAGTGTGATGGCTTCGTTTGCCGACCCTGTGATTATGCTGTTCATCGGTGGCTTCGTGCTTGCTATCGCTGCTACCAAGACGGGACTCGACGCACAGTTGGCAAAGGTGCTGCTGAAACCGTTTGGCACCCGTAGTGAGATGGTGCTGCTGGGCTTCCTGCTCATCACGGGCCTCTTCTCCATGTTTGTGTCTAACACTGCAACGGCAGCCATGATGCTCACGTTTCTCACGCCGGTGTTCCGCCAACTGCCCCCAGAGGGTAAAGGCCGCATTGCTCTGGCTATGTCCATTCCTGTGGCTGCTAACCTGGGAGGCATGGGCACTCCCATCGGTACCCCGCCAAACACCATCGCCCTGAAATATCTGAACGATCCTGCCGGCCTGGATATGAATCTGGGCTTCGGCCAGTGGATGATGGTGATGTTCCCGCTGGTGGTGGTGTTGCTGTTCATCAGTTGGCGTCTGCTGCTGCTGTTCTTCCCGTTCAGCCAGAAGCGTGTGGAGTTGAACATTGAGGGCGGCATACAGAAGGGCTACCAGTCGTGGGTGGTCATCGTGACCTTCTTCCTCACCGTGGCGCTCTGGTTGACAGACCGTTTTACGGGCATCAACTCCAACACGGTGGCTTTGGTGCCATTCATGATCTTTGCCCTCACGGGAGTCATTAACAAGCGCGACTTGGAACAGATCAACTGGAGCGTCATCTGGATGGTAGCGGGCGGCTTCGCCCTGGGCTATGGTCTGAACGCCTCCGGACTGGCTGCCAATGCCGTGGAGAGCATCCCCTTCGGTGAGTTCTCACCAATACTTATCCTGATTCTCGGTGGTGCCATCTGCTATCTGCTTAGCAACTTTATCTCTAATTCGGCAACGGCGGCCCTGCTCATGCCTATCCTCGCCATTGTGTGTGGTGCCATGGGTGACAAACTCGATCCCATCGGCGGCACGGGTACTGTGCTCATCGGTGTGGCCATCGCTGCCTCGTCAGCCATGATCCTGCCTATTTCCACGCCGCCCAATGCCCTGGCTTTTGCCACAGGTCATGTGAAGCAGAACGATATGGCCAAGGTAGGCATCATCATGGGTGTCGTTGCGATGGCCCTTGGTATCGGCCTGATCTATCTGGTGGGTACGCTGCATGTCATCTAAGACATGGCGACACCTTATTATAATGATAAAAAAAATTAATAATCCATGCAAACTGACCGCATAATGTTACAAAAAGTGTAACTTTGCGGTCAGTTTATTAACTAATAACAAAGACATGATGAACATTAAAAAACTGTTTGCCGTAGCCCTGTTCATGGTGGCAGGTACGGTATCCTCAATGGCACAGCAGATGCCGGCCATTCCTGTTGATTCAGACGTGAAAATTGGTAAACTGGACAACGGACTGACCTATTATATCCGTCACAACGCCTGGCCTGAGCAGCGCGCCGAGTTCTACATCGCGCAGCGCGTGGGTGCAATCCAGGAGAATGACGAGCAGCGCGGTCTGGCTCACTTCCTGGAGCATATGTGCTTCAATGGCACAGAGCATTTCCCTGGCAACGATATCGTGAAATGGTGTGAGACCATTGGCGTGAAGTTCGGCCGTGACCTGAATGCCTATACCTCTATTGACCAGACAGTCTATAATATCTCGAATGTGCCCACGACCCGTGAGGGCATCATCGATTCCTGTCTGCTCATCCTCCACGACTGGGCCGACGGCCTGTTGCTGGAGCCGGAGGAGATCGACAAGGAGCGTGGTGTCATCCACGAGGAGTGGCGCCTGCGTACCAGTCCCACCATGCGAATGCTGGAGCGTGACCTGCCCCGTCTCTATCCCGACTCGAAGTATGGTCACCGCATGCCCATCGGTCTGATGGAGATTATCGACAACTTCAAGCCCGAGGTGCTGCGTGCCTACTATGAGAAGTGGTACCGTCCTGACAACCAGGCCATCATCGTGGTTGGCGATGTCGATGTGGCCAAAGTCGAGCAGAAGATCAAAGACCTGTTCTCACCCATCAAGATGCCTGAGAATCCTGCCCCTGTGGTGGCAGAGGCCGTGCCTGATAACAACGAGGCTATCATTGTCATTGACAAGGACAAGGAGATGCAGTATAGTGTCGTGGAGATGATGTTCAAGAGCGACCCCATTCCCGATGAAATCAAGGAGAATATGCAGTATCTGGTGATCGACTATGCGAAGAATGCCGCCATCGGCATGCTCAACGACCGTCTGAACGAACTTGCCCAGAAGGCCGACTGCCCCTATCTGCAGGGTGGTGCTGGTTACGGCCAGTATCTGCTGTCGAAGACCAAGGATGCCTTCGATGTCAACGTGCTGCCCAAGGAGGGTCAGACCGAGGCTGCTGTGAAGGCCGTCCTCATTGAGGTTCGCCGTGCCGCCGACTATGGTTTCACCGCTACGGAGTACCAGCGCTACAAGTCTAACTTCACCAGCCAGTTGGACAAGCAGTACACCAATAAGGACAAGCGCTACAACTCGCGTTTTGTCAACGAGTATGTGAAGCATTACCTGGCCAAGGAGCCTATCCCCTCTCTCGACGACTACTATCAGGTCATGAAGCAGATCGTGCCTATGCTGCCCGTAGATATCATCAACAGTCTGATGAAGTCGTTTGTATCGGCCAGCGACACGAATATGGTGGTGCTCAATCTGAACCAGGAGAAGGAAGGTGCCGTCTATCCCACCGAGGCTTCGCTGAAGCAGGCCATCGATGAGGCTCGTGCCGCCAAGATAGAGGCTTATGTGGATAATGTGAAGGACGAGCCCCTGATTGCCGTTTTGCCCAAGGCTGGCAAGATCGTAAAGGAAGTGGCTGGTCCGAAGTTCGACTATAAGGAACTGACGCTCTCCAACGGTGCCAAGGTCATCCTGAAGCAGACCGACTTGAAGAAGGATCAGGTTATCCTGGCTTCTGAAGGCTTTGGCGGCTCGTCGCTCTATGGCGAGAGCGACTTTGCCAATATCAAGATGTTCGACGAGGCCATCGAGGCCAGCGGACTGGGCAACTTCTCTCACACCGAACTGGAGAAGGCCCTGGCCGGCAAGGTCGCCTCGGCCAGTCTGGTGCTGGGCAACACCCGTGCCAACATCACCGGTTCGTCGACACCTAAGGATGTGGAGACCCTGTTGCAACTGGTCTATCTCTACTTCACCAACATCAACAAGGATCAGGAGTCGTTCGACAACATGATGAAGACCGAGGAACTGATGCTGAAGAACAAGTTGCTGCAGCCCGAGGCTGTGTTCTCCGACTCGCTCACCCTTACCGTCCAGAACCACAGCAAGCGTTTCGCTCCGATGACGATGGACGATATGCAGAAGGTAAACTACGACCGCATCCTGCAGATGGCCAAGGAGCAGACCAGCAATGCCGCAGCCTTCACTTTCACCATCATCGGTAACTACGACGAGGCTACCATCCGTCCGCTCATCGAGCAGTACTTGGCTTCACTGCCTTCTCAGAAGAATGTGGTGAAGGGTAAGGACGTAGAAGATATGTTCAAGGGCGAGGTTGTCAACAACTTCAAGCGTAAGATGGAGACCCCCAAAGCCATCGGCGTGATGGTATGGGCTAACGACAATATGCCGTACACGCTCGAGAACATCGTCCGTGCCGATATGGCTGGTCAGATCCTCTCGATGATCTATATTGAGAAGATCCGTGAGGAGGCTTCCGCCGCCTACACCGTGGTGTCGCAGTCGTCCCTCAACCGTGATGACTATCGTACCACTGGTACTTTGGTTGCCTATTGCCCGATGAAGCCAGAGAAGAGCGACATTGCCACCAAGATTATGAATGAAGAGGTGCTTGCCCTGGCTCAGACCGTCGATGCTGAGAAACTGAACAAGGTGAAGGAGTATATGCTGAAGAACATCGACGACCAGGCTAAGACCAACAACTACTGGGTTCGTACGATCGGTCAATGGCGTGACTATGGCATCGACACCCATACCGACTACAAGCAGGTCGTTCAGGCCCAGACACCAGCCGATGTTGCTGCCTACATGAAGGAACTGCTGAAGGCTGGCAACCGTGCCGAGATCATCATGCTGCCGGAGGAGTAATTGAATTAAGAATTAATAGAACTTCGTATGTATTAAAACAACCACGAATTAAACGAATTAAACGAATTTTTTTCTATGTAGGTGTGCGCAGCAATAATTCGTGTAATTCGTGTAATTCGTGGTTAAAAAAACATTTTGCGTTATTTGAAATTAAAGAAACATGAGTTATTTCTTTTCATCAGAATCTGTATCTGAGGGCCATCCCGACAAGGTGGCCGATCAGATTTCCGATGCTATTCTTGACCAGTTCCTGGCCTATGATGACAAGGCTCGCGTGGCTTGCGAGAGTTTTGTCACCACAGGCCAGGTGGTCATCATGGGCGAGGTGCGCAGCGAGGTTTATATCGACCTGCAGACCATAGCCCGTAATACCATCAAAAAGATTGGCTATACCAAGGCTGAGTATCAGTTCGATGGCAACTCGTGCGGCATTCTGACTGCCATCCACGAGCAGAGTGCCGATATCAACCGTGGCGTCGATAGAGTGTCCAGCGGTTCGCCCGCTGGCGAAGCCGATGATGCCGAGATGAACCAGGGAGCCGGCGATCAGGGCATGATGTTCGGCTATGCCACCAACGAGACGGAGAACTACATGCCTGTCTCGCTCGACCTGGCCCACCTCATCATGCGCACTCTGGCCGAGATCCGCAAGGAGGGTAAGGTGATGACCTACCTGAGGCCAGACTCGAAAAGCCAGGTTACCGTTCAGTATAGTGATGCCGGCATTCCTGAGCGCATTGATACCATCGTGGTCTCGACACAGCACGACGAGTTTGCCGACGACGAGACGATGCTGGCCCGTATCAAGGACGACGTCATCAATATCCTCATCCCACGCGTCAAGTCAAAGATCCACTCCGACCGTGTGTTGTCGTTGTTTGGCAACGACATCAAGTATTATGTCAACCCCACGGGTAAGTTTGTCATTGGCGGCCCTCACGGCGATACTGGCCTTACAGGCCGCAAGATTATCGTCGACACCTATGGTGGCAAGGGAGCCCATGGCGGTGGCGCCTTCTCTGGCAAGGACTCCAGCAAGGTGGACCGTTCGGCAGCCTATGCCGCCCGCCATATCGCCAAGAACATGGTGGCCGCTGGCGTTGCCGACGAGATGCTGGTGCAGGTGGCCTATGCCATCGGCGTGGCCAAGCCCATGAACATCTATGTGAACACCTATGGCCGCAGCAATGTCAAGATGAGTGATGCCGAGATAGCCAAGAAGATTGAGGCCCTCTTTGACCTCCGTCCCAAAGCCATCGAGCGCTCGTTGAAGTTGCGCCAGCCCATGTATCTGGAGACGGCTGCCTATGGTCACATGGGTCGTCAGTCTGAGGTGGTGAAGAAGACCTTCACCAGTCATTATCACGAGACGAAGACCATTGACGTAGAACTGTTCACCTGGGAGAAACTGGATCGCATCGACGACATCAGGAAGGCCTTTGGACTCGACTAGCACTTACATTCAGCAGCAGATCTTTGACCTGCGCACCGATTCAGGTCAAAGTTACTTAGACCGCGACTCCGTGTTGACAGCCTCCATACCTTCTGGTGTGAAAGGCTACGACATGGGGGTGGCGGGCGATGCCGTGCCTTATTCCATCGGCAGAGACGATATCATCTCGGTCGTGTTGCTCGTCTGCTTTGTTGTCGTGATGATTTCTGTAAGCAGTTCAGGCAATTTCATTATCCGCCAGTTCCGTAATTTCTTCTATACGACCCGCGATAACAAGGTGATGACCGAGACCTCCTCGGAACTGCGCTTCCAGATAATCATGGCACTCATCGATATCCTCCTGTTGGGTATCGCCTCCTATATCTATGCCACGGATACCATCGTGCGCCTGCCGGAAATGGTGGACAACTATGGTCTGATGGGCATGATGGTGGGCATGTTTCTTGGCTTCTTCCTGTTGCGTTGGCTGGTGTGGACAATCGTCAATGTTACCTTCTTCGGTAGTAAAAAAAATATACACTGGACCAGGCTTCAACTCTTCCTGACCGCCATGGAGGGGGTGTTGATGTATCCACTCGTCATGTTGCTGGTCTATTTTGATTTTTCTGTTGATAAGGGGCTGATTTGCTTCCTTATTATCCTAATTTTGAACAAAATACTCACATTTTACAAGTGTTGGAGTATCTTTTTTAAGCAAAACGGTGGCGTTTTGCAAACTTTTTTGTACTTTTGTGCCCTCGAAATGACACCTTTGCTCGCTTTCTGCGGTGCATGGGTCGCGTTGACGAATCATCTGAAAGTAAATTTTTAGGACACAGAAACAGAAATGATAAAAAAGATCCTGGTTTCTCAGCCAAAGCCAACAAGCGAGAAATCTCCCTATTACGACATTGCCGAGCGTTTCGGCGTCGAACTGGTATTCAGGCCGTTTATCAAGGTAGAAGGAATGTCGGCCCGTGAGTTCCGTGCTCAGAGGGTCAATATTCTTGACTATACCGCAGTTGTCTTCACATCGCGTCACGCCATTGACCACTTCTTTACGTTGGCCAAGGAGTTGCGCGTGACCATCCCTGAGGACATGAAGTATTTCTGTGTCACAGAGACCATCGCCCTCTACATACAGAAATATGTACAGTACCGCAAGCGCAAGGTCTTCTTCGGAACCACTGGTAAGGTGGACGACCTGCTGCCCACGATGGTGAAGCACAAGACTGAGAAGTACCTGGTGCCCATGAGTGATGTGCACAGCGACTCTCTGTCCACGCTCCTCGACTCGAAGAAACTCATCCATAAGGAGTGCGTCATGTACAAGACCGTCAGCAACGACTTCACCGAAGAGGAAGTCAAGACCTTCGACTACGACATGCTCATCTTCTTCAGCCCTTCAGGTATTGAGTCGCTGACGAAGAACTTCCCCAACTTCGAGCAAGGGAAGATTGCTATCGCCACCTTTGGTCCTGCCACCGCCAAGGCTGTCCACGATGCTGGCCTGCGTCTCGACCTGGAGGCTCCATCAGAGAAATATCCTTCGATGACAGGTGCCCTGCAGCACTATTTGTTCATGAATGAAGAATAAGTTCGGAAAGCAGGAGCGTATCGTCAGCCAAAAACTGATTGACCAACTCTTTGGCGGATCAGGCAGCCGCTCGCTGTCAGCCTTCCCCCTGAGAGTCGTCTATATGAAGCGGAACATTCCCAACGCTGAGACGCCGACGCAGATACTCGTCAGCGTTCCCAAGCGTCATCTCCACCATGCCGTCGACCGCAATCGCGTGAAGCGGCAGTTGCGTGAAGCCTATCGCCACCAGAAGGATTTGCTCCCAGAGGATCAGTCGCTGGCCCTCGCCTTCATTTGGCAGACAGACAGATGTCTGCCGTCGGCTGAGGTAGACAGCCGCATGAAGAGCCTGCTGGAGCGAATAGTGCGGAAGTTATGAGGCGCATCTGGCATTTCATCACCGTCATCCTGAAGTGGATACTGCTGACCCCCATCATCTTCTACCAGCGATGCATCAGCCCGTTCACGCCGCCGGTCTGCCGTTTCACGCCCACCTGCTCGCAGTATGCCAAGGAGGCCATCATCAAGCACGGTCCCATCCGGGGTCTGGGGCTGGCCATCTGGCGCATTCTGCGATGCAACCCCTGGGGTGGCTCCGGCTACGATCCGGTGCCGTAGGAATGGCTAGTCCGAAAGGGCATGAGAGTCGAAATATCGATACATCGAGATCTCGATATCTCGAAAAAGGTCGAAAAAACGATTAACCGATTAATCGATTAAACGAAAAATCGAAAAAAAACGAAATATGAAAAACTTTGTTGAAGAACTCCGCTGGCGCGGAATGCTGGCACAGATCATGCCAGGCACGGAAGAACTCCTGCAGAAGGAGATGGTGACAGCCTATCTGGGTACCGACCCGACGGCTGACTCGCTGCACATCGGTCACTTGTGTGGCATCATGATGCTGCGTCATCTGCAGCGTTGCGGCCACAAGCCCATCATCCTCGTTGGTGGTGCCACGGGCATGATTGGCGACCCCTCTGGCAAGAGCCAGGAGCGCAACCTGCTGAACGATGAGACCCTGCGTCACAACCAGGAGTGCATCAAGGCCCAGGTGGCTAAGTTCCTGGACTTTGAGAGCAAGGAAGCCAATGCTGCCGAGATGGTGAACAACTATGACTGGATGAAGGATTTTACGTTCCTCGACTTTGCCCGCGAGGTGGGTAAGCACATCACCGTCAACTACATGATGGCCAAGGAGAGCGTGCAGCAGCGCCTGAACGGAACGGCCCGCGACGGTCTCTCCTTCACCGAGTTCACCTATCAGTTGCTGCAGGGCTACGACTTCCTCTACCTCTACCAGCACAAGGGTGTGAAACTGCAGTTGGGCGGCAACGACCAGTGGGGCAACATGACCACTGGTACGGAACTCATCCGCCGCACCCTGGGCAACGATGTGGAGACCTTCGCCCTCACCTGTCCGCTCATCACCAAGAGCGACGGCAAGAAGTTCGGCAAGACTGAGAGCGGCAATATCTGGCTCGACCCCAAGCGCACCACGCCCTACCGCTTCTATCAGTTCTGGCTCAATGTCTCTGACGACGATGCCGAGCGTTACATCAAGATTTTCACTTCTTTGGAGAAGGAGACCATCGATGCCCTCATTGAGGAGCACCGCCAGGATCCAGGCCGCCGTGTGCTGCAGAAGCGTCTGGCCGAAGAGGTGACGATTATGGTACACTCGCGCGAAGCCCTCGATATGGCTATCGAAGCCTCCAATATCCTCTTCGGTAAGGCCACCAAGGAGGCTCTTGAGAAACTCGACGAGCAGACCTTCCTCGATGTGTTTGATGGTGTGGAGAAATACGAGATTTCTCGCGACCAACTCGGTCAGCCTGCTATCGAACTGTTCACCACCGTGGCTCCCGTCTTCCCCTCAAAGGGTGAGATGCGCAAGATGGTGCAGGGTGGGGGAGTCAGCCTGAACAAGGAGAAACTGGCCGATCAGAACCGTGCCGTCACGGCCGACGACCTCATCGATGGTAAGTATCTGCTGGCCCAGAAGGGTAAGAAGAACTACTATTTGATAACCGTCAAATAAAGAAAGAGCAGGAAAAATTTGGTGGACTGCCAAATTTTTCCTACCTTTGCAGCCGAATTTTGAAGCGTTCCGCTGCAAAGCAATGATTGGACGATGGTGTAATGGTAACACTACAGGTTTTGGTTCTGTCATTCCCGGTTCGAATCCGAGTCGTCCAACAACCAAATTTCTGAACACTCAAAACAGTTAATCCCGAATCACTTGTTGGTTCGGGATTGTTGTTGTCATACCATGCGTTTTGCTATCCAGACATTGCAAAGTCGCAGGTGCGTTGGTAACTATATATCTTTAACGGTCGTTCCGATGCCTTCTACGGCAGTAAGGAATGCTTGTTTCGACAGTAAGGAATGGCACTTTACAGGGGTAAACTAGCATTCCTTACCTCCTAAAGTAGCATACTTTACCCCCTAAAGAGGCATCTCTTACTGTAACAGATGTAACAGATGTAACAGATGTTTTTAGAAAAATCCTTCACGCGTACACGCGCGCACGGTACGCGGGAGGCTATTTTGTGAATTTATCTGTTACATGTGTTACCTGTTCCTCCCTTGCATCATGGTGTGCAGTAATCACATTGCAAAGGTAATAAAAAAAATCTCAAACTCCAAATAAAATGAATGTTTTTTTCAGAGTTATCGCTCAAAGGTCGTTAGAATTTCACGAAAAGCAGGGATGAAAAGGCGGGCTAAGTGTCAAAGAAACACTTTTTTATAGTTAAAAGTGAAAAAAACTCGAATTTTTGATACGGGTTATTAAAATTTTGCTTACCTTTGCAACCGAATAGCCCTTGGTGGCTATGAACCTAAGTAACGCTAACTGGGAAAAAGAGACTAACTCTGTATATATTTACTAACTTTAATTATTACGCTTATGAAATTTTCAAAACTACTTGTTTTGAGTGTGCTGAGTCTCTTCGGACTTGGTGCACAGGCTGCTGTTGAGCTCATTGAGCGCACAGCACCAGAGGCTCCTGCCACCACCACAGTCGATGTGGCGTCTCTTGACAAGACTCCGGCGACATTTGTTGTGGGTAATTATTATGTTATCTTCAACAAGGGTGCCCAGCAGTATTTTGGTGAAGGTAATGCTTGGGGAACCCAGGCATCCCTCAGTGACACACCGAACCTGGCTCGCTTCACGCTTCCTGCAGGAAAGACTTTGGAAGATGCAACCCTTCTGTTTAATGACTACTCTGCTGCAAAAGGTGCATGGAAACTTGTGTTCTTTGATAGTGCAACGGCAATGTTCGTTGACCGCGGTAGTCAGGCCAACTATTACTGGCAGATTGTTGAAGGTGGCGAGCCTAATACCTATCGTTTGCAGGCTTCGCCCTCTAACCCCACTCTCAATCCCACGAACAACCCCGGTTTCGTAGGTGTGGCTGAGGCTGCCGCTGCTGGTAGTGCATTGTCTCCATTCCTCGCTTCTGGTTGGATTGATTGGGAGTTCTATACTGTTCCTGAGTGGAATGAGTATGGTGTAGCAAAGGACATCTTTGACAAATCTCAGGAGTTGAAGTTGGTCATTGAGGCTGCAGAAGCAGAAGGTGTTGATGTTACTGCTGCAGCAAATGTCTACAACAATGTGGAATCAACCCTCGATCAGATGGTCCAGGCTGTCAATGACTTGGAATTTGCCCGTAAGAACTCTCTCAATGGTGCTACGGCTGATAGTCCCAAGTCTGCTACTGCTTTCATTACCAATCCTACATTTGAGAATGCAAGCAGCGACGGCTGGCTTGGTACAGGTCCTAATATGGTGGGTTCTGGTGCTCATGGTCCTGCCAACGTGGCTGAGCACTACAACAAGACTTTCGATACCTATCAGACACTGGAAGCCCTGCCTAAGGGTGTCTACGAACTGGGTGTTACCGCTTTCTATCGTGGTTCTTTCTCTGACTACCAGAAGGGTACCAATCGTAATGCATTTATCTATGCCCGTCAAGAAAATGACACGCTTACCGCTGCTGTCCAGAATCCTTGGGAGGCTCAGAATACCGAGCCGATGGCAGGTTCTACAGAATGGGGCGTTACTGCTAGTGAGTTAAGCGAGACAGTTGATGGCACCACCTATTATATTCCTAATGACCCCTCTGCAGGCCGTCTGTATTTTGAGAAGGGCTATTACAAGACCAGAGTGTTCTTTGCTGTTGAGGGTGACACAGCCCGTATCGGTATCAGGAAGGATGTGGCTGTTACTAACGACTGGACGGTATTCGATAACTTCAGCCTGACTTATTATGGCAATGAAGAGGCAGCCTATGGTAAGTGGTTGTCTGAGTTCAAGAAGGGCGTCAAGGATTATTCAGGTGCTTTCTGTTCAAATATTTACCTGGAAGGAATTAACTCTGTCATGGAATTTACACAGGCTTCCAATAAGGAACAGGTGTTGGCTTGTGAAGAGATTATAAATAATGCCATTGACAGTGTCGAACATAACATTGCTCTCTGGAAAGAGTTCCAGAATATCGTTACTGAGGCTGATGCAGTTGGCTCCAATGATGCCTTGGATCCCGAATATTCTGGTGACTTGGCAGACTGGGCTTATGTAGATGCTCCTGATATTTTGAGAGAGCGCGCATTGTTGAATGCAGAACTGGAAGCCTTGATCGCACAGAAGAAGGCTGAGATTGAAGAGGCCAAGAAGCACCCCATCAGCGAGACTGACGCTACCAACCTGCTGACGAACCCCGACTTCGACGATGCACGTGGTGCTACATACGGATGGACTGGCTTCAAGAGCGCTTATCAGATCAAGTGGGGTAACGGTAAGACTTCTTTCCAGATGCCTACTGATGGTGGTACTTCCACAAACAAGTGTGCCGAGGCCTTCTCTACTACAGACTTCGACCTCTATCAGGTTGTAGAGAACGCTCCTGTTGGTGTGTACGAGATTTCCGTGCAGGGTTTCTGCCGCAATGGCCGTGGCGACAATGCTTGGAACAACTACCAGAATCAGACCTATTATTCTCAGCCGGGCAAGTTCCCCGTCTATGTCTATCTGAACGATGCTCAGACACCATTTGTGAATGTGTTCTCTGAGCCGGTAGAGGAAGGCTATTATAAGAGCGTGGATAGCGGTTCTGAGGTGTACGTGAAGGATGGATTTGAATTCCCCGACGGAATGAAATCTTCTGCTGTTGCCTTCTCGGCTGGTATGTACACTCAAAAGGCATACGGTCTGGTGGCCAAGGAAGGCGATGCCATGCGCATTGGTGTAAAGGGTACGTCTGCTGGTCTTGACGGCGAGGATGACAACTGGGTGATCTTCGATAACTTCAAGTTGACATGGAAGGGCTTCCAGGCTGCTGTCATCAAGCCCGTACTGGAAGAGCAGATTGAAAAGGCAAAAGAGACCAAACTCCTTGCTATGGACCAGGCTCTCTATAATCGTCTGGTTACCGCTATTTCCGATGCCGAGGCTTCAATTACTGCGGGCGTTGGTAAGGTAATGTTCAACTGCCTGAGCGATCTCTATGAGATTGATGCAAAGGTGAATGCGTCTAAACTCGTATTTGCTGAGTTGGAGAAAGCCAACAAGAATCTGGCTAACGAGATTGAGGTAGCCAAAGAGGCTGGCCGTACCTCTGCTTTGGCTGATGCCAGTACCTTGAACGATGATATAACCAATGGCATTGCCAACCACACGATTGCCGAGGATGCAGTCAACTTTTACATTACTTTAATCAACGGCGTGATCAGCAGATTGCGCTTGCCTAATCAAGATGTGATAGATGCTGCTAGCGACGCTACCCCCGTTGATATGACCAGTGTCATCAATAATCCTACTTATGATGAGGGTGTCAGCGGTTGGTCTGGAGATGAAGCCGCTTACGGTGGTGACCAGGGTGCAATTGCTGAACTGTTCAACAAGAACTTCAACTACTATCAGGAGTTCTCTGGTCTGCCCGCAGGTACCTATGAGGTGAGTGTTCAGGCATTCTATCGTTCGGGTAGTGCCGTAAACGACTACGACAAACTTGACTCGATTCATACTTCTCACGCATTCCTCTATGCTGCTGCTATCAACGGTACAGACTCTGTGATGAATGCCAAGGCCATTCAGCGTCTGGCTTCTATTACTAAGAATGAAGCCTATATTGCTGAAGGTTTTGTTCAGTCTGTTGAAGAGTCTAAGGAGGGATATGCTGTAGCCCATACCGATACGATTAAGGATACTGATCCTGAGTCTTATCTCCGCACCTTCGTGCCCAATACGATGAGTACTGCTAATGACCAGTTCATGAACGGCTATTTCGCTGACAACAAGGTGATTGTGAAACTGGCTGAGGGCGAGACCATGCGCATTGGTCTCTTGAAGACCACGCTCCTTGAGAACGACTGGACTATCTTCGATAACTGGACAATGACCTACTACGGCAAGAACAGTGCCAAGTCGGCTACTGGCGACAACGTGACTGCTATCCGCACGCTGGATGGTCAGGGCGAGACGGTGAAGGTTGAGTTCTTCACACTCGACGGTCGCAAGGCTGGTGCTGCCCAGAAGGGTCTGATCATCATGAAGCAGACGCTCGACAACGGTAGCATCATCGTGAAGAAGATCCGCAAGTAAGGAATCTCGTAACAGTAAGAAATGATTTTTATCATAAAGACACTATCATAGAAGGGATCGGAGACGGCCAAAAAGGCCGCTCTCCGACCCCTTTGATTTTTATTGCCGCAGGCCCCAGCATAGGGTAGTGGCCACTAAAGATGAAAACACTCAGGCTCTCCGTGAGCCGACACCATATTAATATAAGTACGCACGCGAACTTTAAATTTAATAACAATAACTAACAAAACTATGAACTGTAAAACAATCTTGAAGCAAGGACGAAGAATGGCATGGGCCGTCTGTGGACTGCTGATAGGAGCCAGCGCATTGCAGTCTTGTAAGGACGACGATGTGATCCTCACCGGACAGCCTGATTGGCTGGGCAACTCTATCTATGAGCGCCTGCAGGAAGACGGTAACTATACCACGATGCTTCGTCTGATTGACGACCAGAAAGAGATGAAACTGGCGGAGACACTCAGCCGCACCGGTTCGAAGACCCTGTTCGTGGCCGACGATGACGCGTTCAACGAGTGGTTTAAGAACAACGACTGGGGTGTCACCAAGTATGAGGACTTGAGTGAGGCACAGCGCAAACTGCTGGTGAAGAATGCGATGATCGACAATGCCTATCTCATCGAGTTGTTGTCGAACCTGCCTGTCTCAGGCAGCCGTCCGCTGACAGGTATGTGTATGCGTAGAGCCACAGCCACAGAGGTCAGCGACTCCATCACCGTGCTGACGGCAGACAAGATGCCTGGCACATTGTCGTGGGACTATGTGCGCGAGCGTAAGGGTGGCATCCACATCCTGCGCGACAATACGCCAGCACCCATGATTCATTTCCTGCCCGCCTTCATGCGTACGAACAAGATCACCGACTCTGACTTGGAGATCCTGACCAACGGCGTGTCGAAGTCTATTGAAGACTCGTGGGTGAACGGCATGAAGGTGATGGAGAGCGACATCACCTGTAAGAACGGTTACGTACAGAAGGTGGGTGGTGTCATCGAGTCGCCATCCAACATGGCCGACATCATCCGCAATCATAAGGACATGTCAATGTGGTCGCATCTGCTCGACCGCTTCTCGGCTCCCTACTGGATTGGTTCTGATGCCGACCTGGGTATTGACTCCCTGTTCGAACTGCGCTACTTTGCCGACATCACACCGCGTGGTAAGAATGAGTACACACCCGGCGACCAGAACGTGGAGCCCCAGGCCGTGGATGCCACGCTGAAGTTCGACCCAGGGTGGAACACCTACTATAACTACGGTTCTTCATCGATCAACGGTATCGGCCCTGATGCCGCCGTGATGATTGTGCCCAGCAACGAGGCCCTTAGCCACTACTGGGACCACGACGGTAAGGTGCTGCAGGAGAAATACCACGAGTGGGACTCTATCCCCGATCTGGTGCTCTCTAAACTGCTCAATGTGAACATGCTCACCTCGTTTGTCGAGTCAGTACCCTCGAAATTCGCCTCTGTGCTCGACGATGCCAAAATGGAACTGGGCATTAAGCCTGCAGACATCACGTCCTGCTACATGGGCTGCAATGGTGTGGTCTACATGACCAACCGTGTGTTTGCACCCCGTGCCTACAGTAGTGTGTCGTTCCCAGCCCTGATCCACAATGATATTATGAGTATCATCTACTGGGCTATCGACGATGAGACCCTGTCGTTCGGTCCTTACCTGAACTCCATGGACTCCTACTACAGCCTGTTCTTGCCTACCGACTCGGCCATGCTGAACTACATCGACCCCGTATCCTTCGGTGAGGCCAAGCAGATTCTCTGGCAGTTCTACTTCGACTCTTCAGCCAGTTCGTCTCAGCGCGTGAAGGCTCGTCGCTACTATGTCATCAAGAATCCTGAGACGGGTGAATACACCAAGGACCAGTATATCGGTGAGGCCGCCACCGACATGGTGCGTAACCGTCTGGAGGACATGCTCAACCAACTCATCATCGTGGGCAACGTGGAGGATGGCCACCAATATTATAAGAGCAAGGGCGGTTCGATGGTCAAGATCACCAATGCCGGCGTGGAAAACGTGATGACTGCCAGCGGTGGCTTCCAGTTGGAGAACGGACAGCCCCTGACGGTAAGCACCATCTATGACCAGAGCACCACGGGTAACGGTAAGTCGTATCTGCTGAAGGGCGGTATCCTGGAGGGTGCTTCGAAGTCGGTCTATGAGACGCTGAAGGAGTATCCTGAGATGAAGCCATTCCTCGACCTGCTTGACGGTAATGATGAAGACTCGACGAAATACAACCTGCTGATCAATACCTCAGGCACGTATCACAGTACGAACTACATGCAGAACAAGAATATCCGTCTGTTCGAGAAGTACAACTATACGGTCTATGTGCCCGAAGCATCTACTATCCAGCAACTGATCGATAACAAGTTCCTGCCTACATGGGACGACTATGATGCACAGACTGAGGAGATCTGGGGCAGCGAGGATAAGGCTCGCAAGGCCCGTGCCCTCATCCGCACCCGTATCTTCAACTTCCTGCGCTACCACATCCAGGATAATGCTATCTACATTGGCGCCACGCCTCCCGACGAGCAGCCCGTGCGCTATGAGACGGCTAAACTGAATCCTGAGACCCAGAAGTTCTTCTCGCTGATGATCGATGTCGATGACAATAGCCTGACCGTCGGCTATGGTACTGACGAGAAGGCCCAGAAGGCCCAGAAGCGCCACGTCATTACCAATGGCGGGCTCTACAACCTGATGTGTCGCGAGTACTGGCTCAGCGGCTACGGTACCGGCCGTAAGATCAATTCGTCGTCAGACGCTGTGGTTCACCTCATCGATGGCCCGCTGTTCTACGACAACAGCCTGACCGCCAAGACCTGGGAAGAGGAACTGGAGGAACTGAAGAACAACTAACATTATCAATAACTATATGCTATTATCAAGGATATGAGACACCAGAAACACATATCATCCATCGTCCTCCGTCTGGCCGTGCTGCTTGTCGTGGCCGTGATGGACATTGGCATGGCAAAAGCACAGAACATCACCTCGGTACACGGTACCGTGAGCGATGACATGGGGCCGCTGATGGGTGCCACGGTGTGCGAGATCGACGCCACCGGACGTATTATTGAGTCGGCTGTCACCGACTTGAATGGTAACTTCACCATGAAGGTGCGCAACCAGAAGAATAAGATCCGTTTCAGTTACGTGGGTATGAAGACCCAGTTGCTGCCTATCAACAAGACTTCGTTCAACATAATGATGTCCTCGGCCACCACGCTGAAGGAGGTCACGGTGAAGGCTAAGAAGCGTATGCAGGGCAACAACCTGCCCATCCCTGAAAGGGAAATATCGTATGCCACACAGACCATCTCGATGAAGGAGTTCGAGGGACTGGGACTGACCTCCGTCGATGAAGCCCTGCAGGGCCGTATCGCCGGTCTCGACATCATCGGCAGTTCAGGTAACCTGGGTTCAGGCTCCACGATGCGTCTGCGCGGTACGTCGAGTATCTCGTCGCTGACCAACCAGAACCCGCTGATCGTTATCGACGGCAACGTGTGGGTAGATGAGGCAGGCGAACTGTCATCTTTTGACCTCGGATCGTCGAGCGACGAGCAGTTTGCACAGTTGCTGAAGATCAACCCTGAGGACATCGCCTCCATCACCGTGCTGAAAGATGCTGCCGCTACGGCCATCTACGGTTCGCAGGGCGGTAGCGGTGTTATCGAACTGACCACCAAGCGTGGCTCACGCGGTAAACCCAAGGTGACCTATTCGCTGAAACTCACAGGCACCTATCAGCCCAAGGGCTACGACCTGCTCAATGGTGACGACTACACCATGTTGCTCAAGGAGAGTTACTTCAACCCCGAGCAGAACGACAACGTGACGAAGAACATCGACCTGCTGAACTACCGCGACCCGATAAACTATACCGAGGCTGAGCAGTACAACAACAATACCGACTGGGTGGATGCCGTCACACAATGGGGTCTGCGTCAAAACCACTACCTGACTATCTCGGGCGGTGGTGAGAAGGCTACCTTCCGTATCTCTGGCGGCTTCGACCATGAGACGGGTACGGTTATCAAGCAGAAACTGCAGCGTTTCTCTACGCGTGTGAACCTCGACTATAACGTGTCACAGCGTATCCGCGTGCAGACCAACTTTGCCTTGACCTACACGAAGAACGACCAGAACCACGACAACCTGCTCTCCATCGCTCAGAGGAAGATGCCAAACATGGCCATCTACGAGCAGGACCGCTTCACGGGCGAGGATACTGACAAGTACTATACCATGCTGCAGAATGAGGCTCTGGGTAACTACACCTGGAACATCGAGGAGCAGAAATATGAATATCAGGACTTCTTCAAGAACGACCAGAAGGCCTACGTCAATCCCGTTGCTTCGGCTAACCTGGCCAAGAACCAGACACGTTCCTACGACATGAACCCCGAACTGGTCATCAACTACCAGTTGCTCGGTATGGACGAGGATCACTGGCAGTTGAACTGGCGCGGATCGGTCTATATGAATATTTCCAATAAGTATATCGACCGCTTCTATCCTGCTGAACTGGTGACGACAGCCTGGTCTAGCAACAACCACAACACTGCCTATTCGGCCAGTTCAAAGAGCGTGTCGTTCAACACTAAGCACACGTTGACGCTGATACCTGCCTTCTCCAACAAGGACCACTCGGTGCTGGCTATGGGACGTTTCGAACTGAACTCCGGCTCTTCCACAGGTCAGCAGACCTCTGGCTACGGACTGGCTTCTGGTGGTGTCATTCAGAGCCCTGATGCCGGTGGTATGATCACCAATCCGGGATCAAGTTTCGGTGAGTGGCGCTCCATGTACTTCACGTTCTCTGGCCACTATGCCTACAAGGGCCGCTATATGGTGGATGTCTCGCTGCGTGCCGACGGTACGTCGAAGTTCGGACCGGGCCGCCGCTGGGGCTACTTCCCCTCTGTGTCGTTGCGCTGGAACATGATTGACGAGCCTTGGATGCAGAAACTGAAGCCAACGCTCTCCATGCTCTCTATCCGTCCCAGTTGGGGTCGTGTGGGACACGCGCCTAACCGCGACTACCTCTATACGAGTATCTACCGTCAGGCAAGTACCTATATCGATATGACTTCGTTCGTGCCTGACAACATCCGTCTGACCGACCTGAAATGGGAGACCATCACCCAGTACAACCTCGGTATGGACTTCGGCTTCCTGGATGACCGCCTGACATTCGTACTGGAACTCTACCAGTCCACCACTAAGGACATGCTCATGGGTGGTTACCGCATCCCGTCGAGCGCTGGTTTTGCCTATCTGCCAACGAAGAACGACGGTAAGATGCGCAACACTGGTTGGGAGTTCCATGTCAATACCAACAACCTCATCAAGAAGGGTAAGTTCGTCATGGACCTCAATGCCAACTTCGGTAACAACCGCAACGAGATACTGGAGATGGACGAGAACATCCTGAAAGGCCTGAACTCTACCTTCAACTACGAGAACCGTCAGGTGCTGCAGCGCGTGCAACTGCACAACCCATTCGGCGCCATCTACGGCTTCCGCTACAAGGGTGTCTATAGCGTCAACTACGAGACATTTGCCCTGATGAGCAATGAGGAGCAGGCTGCCCTGCTCAACGGTACGCTGCCGCAGGAGTTCTATGACAAGCACGGCATCGACCGTCAGCCGCTGACGGCTCCTGTCGCCCTGAACGAGAAGGGTGAAGTGGTCTATGACAGCAAGGGCCTGCCCGTCCGCATGGTGTTCGGCCATAGCAACGAGCCGGGTGTCGGCCTGACCGATCCCTACAAGTTCTCTGGTGGTGATGCCATCTATGAGGACATCAACCATGATGGCAACATCGACAAGTACGATGTCGTTTACCTGGGTTCGTCGCTGCCCAAACTGACTGGTGGCTTCGGCTTCACCTTCAGGTATGGTGACTGGCGCCTGAACACCCAGTTCAACTACCGTGTGGGTAACAAGATCCTGAACATCCGCCGTCTCGACATGGAGGCTATGATTGGCAACAACAACCAGAGCCAGGCCGTGAACTACCGCTGGCGTAAGGAGTATCAGGTGACCCAGATTCCGCGTGCCATGTATGGCAACGCCTCTAACTATAACATCTTGGTGAGCGACCGCTTCGTGGAGGACGGCACCTATCTGCGTATGAGTTATGCACAGTTGTCGTATTCCATCAAGAAGAAGTACCTGAAGTTCATAGGTCTGAACCAGGTGAACCTCTATGCCAGTGTCAACAACCCATTCGTGCTGACCAAGTACTCGGGAGAGGACCCCGACGTGAACTATGGCGGCTATGGGGCTGCTGTCGACTGGGGACAGACACCGCGTGCACGCTCTTATACATTTGGTATAACTGTTGACTTCTAAACGACTGAAATTATGAACAAGATATATAATAATATAATTTGTGCAATCTGCGTCATCTGCGGTTTTACATCCTGCGGTGACTTCCTGGATCTTGAACCAAGGGAACTGGTGATCCTGGAGCAGTTCTGGAACGAGAAGACCGATGTGGAAAATACCGTGGCCGGATGCTATGAGGGCATGCAGTCATCGGCCGTCATCTCCCGCATGATGGCATGGGGTGAGTTCCGCTCGGACAACATCATCGAGGGTTTCAAGGCAGAGTCAGACGACCTGCACATGTACAAATTCCTGCAGGCCAATATCGACCCCAGCAACGTCTATACCGACTGGAGCAGTTTCTATACGGTCATCAACCGCTGTAACACCGTGATACTCTATGCACCAGAAGTGCAGAAGAAAGACCCGTCGTTCAGCGACAGCGACCTGCGTGCTACCATTGCCGAGGTATCGGCCCTGCGCGACCTGTGCTACTTCTACCTGATACGCACTTTCCGCAATGTGCCCTACACCACGCATGCCTATACTGACGACAACCAAGAGATGGATATTCCGGCAAGACCTTTTGAGGAGGTGCTCGACTCACTGATTGCCGACCTGGAAAGTGTGAAGGGTAATGCCCAGCGCCACTATCCCACGGATGGCAACAAGTCTTTGTACCAGACGGGCCGTATCACCCGTGCTGCCATCTATGCCATGCTCTGCGAGATGTACCTCTGGAAGAAGGACTACCAGAAGTGTGTGGACTATGCCGACCTGATCATCGAACAGAAGCGTACCGATGCCAAGGAAGATCAGGGCATCCTGTATGCAGACATGAACAAGTACTTCAGGTATGGTGAAACGGGAGAGGGCTATCCCCTCATCCGTGACTGGACAACCCAGACGGGTGTCTATGGTAATGCACCAGCAGAAATCTTCGGCGAAGGCAACAGCGTGGAGTCCGTCTTTGAACTGACCTACATGAATAACCCCAATATGCTGGCCAATGGCGCTGTGGACACCTACTATGGTAATCTGAACAATACGTGGTACAATCGCGTCAGTCCTACGCAGTTCCTGTACAACGATGTGAACAACAACCTGTACAAATTGTTTGTCAACAAGTATGACGCCCGCTATTATGAGTCGATGCTTTCATCGAGTATCATTGCCAAGTATACGGCGCTGACACCGCTGGTCGAGAGGTCAACATCCAACGATAAGATAACGAGTGTCTATTCAGGCTTCTATCCGGCTGGTAAGAACCACTCGAACTGGATTATCTACCGTCTGACCGACATCATGCTGATGAAGGCTGAGGCCTTGGTACAAATGGCTGCTTCCGATGATGATCCCAAACTCGAAGAGGCTTTCGGACTGGTGCAGGTGGTGAATCGCCGCTCCATCATGAAAGACCCCGACAAGATTACGGCAAACGACCTATTGAAGTTCCCTGCTGATAATACCAAGAGCAATATGGAGGAGATGGTGATAGACGAACGGCAGCGTGAACTGCTCTTCGAGGGCAAGCGCTGGTTCGACCTGGTACGCCGCTCCATGCGCGACGGCAATAACACCTATCTCTCACAACAGGTGGCTAACAAGGGCCTGAAGAATGCCTCTATCGTGCAGGGTAATCTTGAGAGTATCTTTGAGTCCATCTTCCTGCCTTGCTATCTGGAAGAGTGGAAGGTGAACAAGAACTTGTGGAAGAATCCTGCCTATACCTATGAGGAGAAGGACTGATGATTGAAGATTGAAAATTGAAAATTGATAATGGTTAGAACGATTATGAAAAGATATAAAATCAACAGATGGCTCCTGATGGCAGTGCTGGCTTTGGCCCTGCCCATGCTGACGGCCTGCTCTGACGAACCCGACAGCGAGAACTTCCGTACGTTCGATGACGAGATGATGAGCACCTATCTGCAGAACAGGCAGCAATACAGCGAGTTTGCTCAGATTGTGACACGATCGGGTATGATGAGCCTGCTCTCTACCTATGGATCATACACCTGCTTTGCTCCCAATAACGATGCCATAGACCTCTATCTGGCCAACAGGGGACTCAGTTCGGTGGATGACCTGAGTGATGAAGACTGCGACACGATTGCCCGTACACACTTGATGGACGTGCTCTATTCAACCTTCGATATGCCAGACGGCGTGCTGACACAGCCGAACATGAACGACCGCTATCTGGAGGTGGAGCGTAAGGCTGACGATGAGGGCAGAAACGTGGTCTATATTAACGGCGATGCCCATATCTACTTTGAACTGAAGGACGACTCGGTGGTCAACGGTATCGTGCAGCCCATCGACCGCGTGCTGGAGAGTTCGAACCGTCTGCTGCCGGATATCATCAAGTTGAACCCGGAGGTAAGCATCTTCTACGAGGCTTTGCAGAAGACCGGCCTGCGTGACTCCCTCTTCCGCTATAAGGACGAGAACTACGAGCAGGTGATGGATATTACGGGTAAGCAGCCCTACTGGAAGGACTATATCACCGGTAGCAGCATCAAAGAGTCGGCCCGTTCACCCAAGGAACGTCTGTTCGGCTATACGGCCTTCATAGTGACCGACTCTATCTTGAAAGCCAAATACAACATCACGACGCTGGAGGGACTCTATGAGAAGGCTTGCCAAATATATGATCCTATCTATGGTGGAGAGAGCGAGGAATACCATCAACTGGCTAACGCCACCGATCGCCGTAACCCGCTGAACCGACTCATGTCCTACCACCTGCTGAATCGCAACGTGCATGGTTACAACCTGCTGACGGTGGTCAACGACTATGGCATCCGTACCAATAAGATCAACCCCATGGAGTGGTACATCACCATGTTCCCCTACGCTATGATGAAGGTGGAGAAACTGAGGTTGGCAAATTATATGCTGGGTGGTGCCAACGGTGATATCTTCCTGAATCGCCGCGTGGATGACCGCTACACGATACCTGGTGTGAGGGTGATGCCTACCATCCCGAATGGTTACGACGGCAATGCCATGAATGGCGTGTATTTCTGCATCGAAGACATCCTGAAGTATGACTTGCAGATGAAGGAAGAGGTGATGAACTGCCGTATGCGCATGGATATGTCAACCGTCTTCCCAGAGGTGATGACCAACAGCATGCGTATGAACTACAAGAGCGATGAGGGTCTGGTCACGGACGACCCCGCCTACGACCACACGGAGAAGTATGGCACCAACTATTTCTTCCCCAATGGCTATCTGGACGGTGTGACTGTGGGTAACAACGGCTACTTCATCTATCGCCGCCCGCGTATGGGATTCTGGTCTTACTGTGGCGATGAGTTCATCTGTCAGGACAACTTCGACGTGACATTCCGCATCCCGCCCGTTCCAACAGAGGGTGACTATCAGGTGCGACTGGGCTATGCAGCCATGGATATACGTGGTATCGCTCAGGTGTATTTTGGCACAGAAGGCCATCTGGAGCCTCAGGGCATACCTCTCGACATGCGTCGTAACCTGAGTCACGAGACCATCTTAGGCTCGACCTATTGGAATGCACATACCGACTACGAAAAACTGACCGATGAAGAGAAGAGTGAGGAATTGAAGGAGTTGAAGAACAAGGGCTTCTATAGAGGCTGTCTGGGCGGACAGAGAGCAGGCTCTCTGAGTGAAATCCGTAACAATGCCGGACAGTTGTTCGCTAATATTCCGAATACACTGCGCATCGTGATCTGTACCGTTCACATGGAGCCTAACAAGGACTACTATCTGCGTTTCCGCTGCGTATCGGAAGGTCTGGGTAACAACGAGATCATGCTCGACTATCTGGAACTCGTACCCAAGAGCGTCTATGGTGTGACCGATGAGGGCGTCATGGAGGATCCGAACTAATTGAGAATTGACAATTGAGAATTGAGAATTATGAAACGAAGCAAAATATATACTAAGGTGGCAGGGCTTGCGCTGGCAGCCCTTGCCATCGTGGGGTGTACCGATACGTGGAACGACCACTATGATGCCAGTATGCCGGAAGGTGCGGCATCAGGCACCCTGTGGAGCACCATTAAGGACAACGGCAACTTGAATAATTTCGTCCGTGTGATGGAAGCAACAGGCTATGATGCCTCCCTGTCCAGCAGTCAGGTGTTCACGGTCTTTGCTCCCACCGACGATCAGTTCACTAGTGAGCAGGCTGACCAGTGGATAGCCCTCTATAACAAGGAGAAGCAACTGGGTAAGAAAGAAAAGGACAACCGTGCCATCAAGGAGTTTGTACAGAACCATATTGCCCTTTATAACCACTCGGTGGCTAAGACGGGTGCCGACTCGATTATTATGATGAACGGCAAGTATCTGGTTCTGACACCGCAGACGTTGGGCAATAGCCAATTGCTGACCACTAATCAGTTGACGGCTAACGGCCTGTTGTACACCCTGAACAAGAAGGTGGACTATCTTGCCAATGTGTTTGAGGCCCTGACATCGGATGCCGACCTTGACAGTGTAGGCAATTTCGTGAGTTCATTCAATGAGTATGAATTCGTGCCCTCAAAGAGTGTAGCAGGCGGTATTGATGAAGATGGTAAGACCTGGTACCTGGATTCTGTGGAGGTGTTGACCAATGATATGTTCCAGTATCTGGACTATGTCAATTCCGAGGACAGCGTGTTCTGGATGGTGGTTCCCACAAACGACGTCTGGAATCAGTTGGTGGCAGAGTACTCACCCTATTTCAATTACGACAATGAGGTGCTGAAGCGTGACTCACTGTGTTGGGTGATGCCTCGCCTGGGTGCCATCAACGGCACGGTGTTCAGTCAGACCCGCAACGCCAAGATGGTGGGTGGTGAGTATGTCTGGAATACCGACTCGGCAATGTCGGTCAATGCTTACGACTACAATATGCGCCGATATGCCTGGGGTCGCAGCGATATGGCTTACTACCAGTATCCGAAGCCTTTTGCTGAGGGTGGCGTCTTTGCCGGTGTCGATGAAGTGGCTTGCAGTAACGGCAAGGTGCTGAAGAGCAACGACTGGCATATCGACAAGAAGCGTACCTTCTTCCGGGAAAGACTGGTGGAAGGTGAGAGCCGTAACTACCTGGATGGTGTGGATGAAGACAAGACCAACGACCCGCAGTATCTGAATGTGGGTACTTGGAGCCCATATTATAATAAGGTGTCGGATAACCGCTTCGTCATTGTTGCCCCCAAGGGACAGTCGAACGGCGAGGTGCGCTTTAAGTTGCCAGGACTCCTGTCGAATGTCGGCTACGATATCTATGCCGTGTTCGTGCCTGCTGAGGCAAGCGACTCGCTGGCAACGGATACTGTGCCCTGTAAGTTCACCGCCTCCATCAGTTATCACCATCAGGATGCCAAGGAGTCGGCCTATTGCTATCTGCCGGAAAATGACTCGACGCTGTCGGCCAGAAACCGTTACAGTTTTATCACTGACCACCACAAGGTGGACTCGGTGCTGCTGGCCAGCAACATCACCATTCCCACCTGCTCCTTCGGACTGAGTGACTCACAAGTCATCCTGCGTCTGAATTCTAATCTGCTGAGTGCGGAGCGCCGAAACCATACCTACACGGCTTATATGCGTATTGACTGCATTATCGTGAAACCGCATGAGGAATAATCACGCATTTACTAATCTTGAAACATGAAGTATATGAAACGATATATCTTATTTGGACTTTCATTTCTGTTGGCTTTCCCTCTGACGGCTGTCGCTCAGGACGATCTGGACGATGAGGAAGAGGCTGAGGTCGTGGCTCGCAAAGCGGCTCCGAAACAGAAAACGTATGAGACGAGAATCGTGAAAGGTCGTGTGGTCGATGCTGTCACCCAGCAGCCCATTGCGGGTGCTATTGTGCGTGCTGCCGAGATCACTGGCTTCAGTGTGCTGACGGAGGACGACGGTACCTACGAGATCAAGGTGCCCCTGTTCACCTCGTCGCTGTTCATCACCTCACCTGACTACAATCCTGTGAAGATTGGTTTGCAGGCTGACGAGCGGCAGAAGACAGCCAGCCTCTATTCCGCCAATTTTGATGCGGAATATCAGGCACAGACCAATTCGCTCAGCAACTATGCCGCCTCCGACTTCCAATACACCAATGCGCTGAATATCAAGGATGAAATTCAGAAGCAACTGGGTGCACAGGTCTATACGACGGCGCGTAGCGGTATGCCAGGTATTGGTAGCGTGATGTTCGTGCAGGGTCTCAACTCGCTGAACGTCAATGCTCAGCCGCTGATTGTCATCGACGGAGTTATCGTCGAGCAGCAGTATGGCCGCACGTTGCTGCATGACGGCTTCTATAACGATATCCTGAACAATGTGAACCCTGCCGACATCGCCAAGGTGACGGTGATGCGTAATGGTACGGCTCTCTATGGCGCAAAGGGTGCCAACGGTGTCATCCTTATCGAGACGCACCGCAGTCAGTCCATGGCTACCCGTATCACGGCTACGGCTTCTGCAGGTGTAGTGTTAGAGCCGAAGTACTATTCGGTGCTCGACGGTGACCAGTATCGTGGCTATGCATCTGAACTGCTCGGCTCTACGGGTACGACCAGTACAGAGTTCAAGTTCCTGAACGAGGATCCCACGTACTATTATTATAAGCACTATCACAACAATACGGATTGGAAGGAACAGGTCTATAAGACGGCTGTGACCCAGAACTATGGTGTCAATGTGGAAGGTGGTGATAACGTGGCCAACTACAACCTGTCGGTCAATTACACCATGGCCAAGAGTCCATTGAAGTATAACGATATGGATCGTCTGAACATCCGTTTCAACACCGACATCGCACTGCTGAGCAAACTCGACGTGCGCTTCGATGCCTCGTTCTCCAACCAGACGCGCAACATCCGTAACGACGGTGCACCCGAGAGTTACGATGAGGGTACGACGACATCGCCATCGTTCCTGGCATACGTGAAGAGCCCCTTCATGAGCCCCTACAACTATGCCCACCCCGACCGCTACACATCGTATATCACCGATCACCTGGACATCGACGAGGAATCGTATCTCACGGAGGCATTGACATACTACCGCAATTACAACTGGAAGTTGGCCAATCCCGTGGCTCTGAATGAGTATGCTGATGCGCCTAACAAGAACCGCTTTGAGAACTCGATGCTCAATCTGGCCGTTAAGCCGAAGTTCAAGTTCAACGACCACCTCTCGCTCAGCGAACACTTCAGTTACAATCTGGTCAATACCAACGAGAAGTACTACATACCTATCAATGGTGTGCCCCGCTACTATGTGTCGAGTGTCAATAATAAGGTGGACAACGAGGTGCGTTCGCTCTTCTCCAAGCAGAACTCGGTGATGAGTGATACCCGTCTGGACTGGACCAACCGCTATGACGCACACAACCTCCATGTCTTTGGCGGCGTGCGTATCAACTGGGAGAACTATACCCTCAATTCGCAGTTGGGCTACAACACCGGTAGTGATAAGACCCCCTATATCAGCAATAACAACGCCTACCTGCAGTTGCAAGGTGCCAACGACTCATGGAACTCCATGGCCATGTATGCCCAGGCAGAATATGACTATAAGAACCGCTATTACCTGCAGGCCAATCTCACTGGCGAGAGTTCTTCCCGCTTCGGAAAGAATGCCAGCGGTCTGAAACTGTTTGGCGTGGCATGGGGCATCTTCCCCGCAGTGCAGGCTTCATGGGTGCTGACCAACGAGCCTTGGATGGCCAATGTCAGTGGTATAGACTATCTGCGCTTGACGGCTGGTTACGACATCAGCGGTAACGATGATATCGACTATTTTGCTGCCCGTACCTACTTCCGTGCATCGCAGTTCTTGGCTGCCATCTCGAGCCTGAGCATCGATGGCATTGGCAATACCTCGATACAATGGGAGACCACACGCAGGCTGAATGCAGGCATTGAAGGCAACTTCTTCAACAACCGCCTGTCGATGAGCCTGAATTATTTCCGCTCTAACACGGATAACCTGCTAAACTATCAGGCACTGAGTTTCCTCACTGGTCTTGACAAGAACTGGACCAACGGCGGCAAACTGCAGAACGAAGGCTTCGACGTGACAGCCAACGTGAAGGTACTGGCCCTGAAGGAATGGCAGTGGCAGGTAGGTGCCAGTGTAGGTCACTATAAGAATAAGATCAAGGAACTGGCAGACAATGCCACTTACTTGGAGCAAGATATCTATGGTGGCACCATACGTACGGAAATAGGACAGGCTGCCAACCTGTTCTATGGCTACAAGACACAGGGCGTGTTTGCCACGACAGAGGAAGCAAATGAAGCAGGACTCTATATCCTGGGTGACAACGGTGTGACCCGTACCTATTTCGGAGCAGGTGACATGCACTTTGTCGATGTTGACGGCAATGGCGAGATCAATAAGGACGACCGTGTTGTCATTGGCGACCCGAACCCCGATATCTATGGTAACATCTTTACCTCGCTGGCCTGGAAGCATTTCAAACTTGACGTTCGCTTCAACTATTCGCTGGGTAATGATGTCTATAACTACATGCGCTCACAACTGGAGTCAGGAAGCCGCTTCATGAACCAGACGACGGCCATGACGAATCGCTGGCAGAAGGAAGGACAGCAGACCGACATGCCGAAGGTGGCTTTCCAGGATCCTATGGGTAACGCTCGGTTCAGTGACCGTTGGATAGAGGATGGCAGTTACCTGCGCCTGAAGACGGTGACCCTCAGTTACGACCTGCCGCTCAACTCGGAGTTCATCCAGGGCCTGCGCTTCTGGATTCAGGGTAACAACCTGCTGACTTTCACCAAGTACTTGGGCACCGATCCAGAGTTTACCATGACCTCGAATGTCATCGGTCAGGGTATCGACCTCGGACGTGTCGGTCAGAGCCGCTCTATCGTGGCTGGTGTGAAGATTAACCTATAATTGAAAATTGATAATTGAAAATTATAATTATGATTACCAAAGCATATAAACTGTTATTCGTCGGTGTAGTCGGATTCCTTGGCGCTGCAACACTCTCGTCCTGTGAGGATTTCTTCGAGCAAGAGTCTGACCATGTGATGTTCGACGACCAGCATAGCCTGAATGATGCCACCGACACCATCTATAGCGTGACGGGTATCATGAAGAAACTGCAGAACCTGGCCGACAGGACCATCCTGCTAGGTGAGGCACGCGGCGACCTGACAGATGTCACCGATGCAACATCGGCCGACCTGCGTAATGTGGCGCTCTTCAATATCACTGATGACAACAAGTATAACCAGCCGCGCGACTACTATGCCGTCATCAACAACTGTAACTATTTTCTGGCTCATGCCGATTCCGTTCTTCATAACAGCCGAAACGACACCATCTTCAAGCGTGAGATAGCAGCCGTGAAGTGCTTCCGTGCTTGGACCTACTTGCAATTGGCTATGAACTACGGCCAGGTGCCCTTCATCACAGAGCCCATCATGACCAAGGAGCAGGCTGAGCAGTTGGAGAATGGCACCACCAGAGATATGCAGTATATCTGCGACTGGCTCATCAACGACCTGACACCAGTTGCCGAAGACCGCTATCTCCAGTTGAACGGTGAACATCCGTATTATGGTGATATTGGCTATAAGACCAATTCCACATTGTTCTATTTCCCCGTAAGAATACTGCTGGGTGAACTGAACCTCTGGGCTGGTCACTACAAGAAGGCTGCCGAATGGTACTATCGCTATATCTCGCAGCGTAACGGTGACAACAGCACCTATCCCACAGGAACAGACCGCATAGAGTGGGCAAACGCCAACTGGACGGGAATAGTTAGTACGTTGAGTTCTGTCTATACAGAGACTTACGCTTCGCAGGGTGAACTCATCACGATGATTCCGGGCGACTCCATCCCTTATAATGGTAACTATTTCGAACTGCGCAATGTGTTCAACTCATTCGACCCCGTTACCAACGAGTGGCACGAGGTGAGCCTCACTCCGTCGAAGAGCCTGATGACCCTCTCGGCTGCACAGACCTTCTGTGTCTATCAGGACGGCGACACCATCTATGCGCCTCAGGATGTGGGTTTCGATGACTACCAGCAGGGTGACCTTCGCTTCTATGCTACCTACAATGAGGGACATTCCTATTATAACAACCAGCGTGTGACGACACAGACCATCGCTAAGTATCGTACGCGTAATACGCATATCTGGCGCCGTCAGATGATATGGCTACACTTGGCAGAGGCATTGAATCATGCCGGCTATCCGCGTTTTGCCTATCAGATCCTGGCTCGTGGTTTGAGCAACAAGGTCATTCGTAGCGAGGTGATACCTTACTACACGGCTGACTCCACATGGATTAAGAGTTTCGACTTCCCCGACACCCGTTACATCGCCCGTTCTACGACGGCGACAACTGGCACACCTAACATGCAGGGTCTGCACAGCCGTGGATCGGGTCTGTCGTATATCAGCAAGTACTACGCCATGCCTGACGATACGACAATCACCGACTCACTGGCTCGTATTGACTATCAGAAGGACTTGGTCGATGTCATGATTGCCGATGAGGGTGCATTGGAGTTTGCTTTCGAGGGTCTGCGCTTCTACGACCTGATGCGCATGGCACTCTATCGCAACGAGCCGGCCTTCCTGGCTAACCGCATCTATGCCCGTCGAGGCAGCAATGAGGTTAATGCCATGAAGGGTGAAATCAAAGTTGACTTGAATGAACCTAGAAACTGGTATCTGAAATGGGGAGGAAAGGTTGGCTATTAAGCCAATCTTCCTACTCTGTTCTTTCAGTTACCAACTTGAATAGTTTGTCACTGGGACGAATCTTACCACTCACAGGGATGGCTACACGCTGTCCCTGTGGTGCTTTTTCAACGGGACGGCCATCGTTGTCGTGAATCTCAGTGGCAGTGAGATACATCACCCCCGTGGTAGGACCAGTCACCAGCAACTTGTCGCCAATCTCGAAGGTGTTGGCCTCGACAGCGAACTCTGCCACACCCAGGCGGGAGAAATACTTCACACCTTTGCCGATATAGACTTTGCGCTCAGTGGCGCAGGAGCCGTATTCCTTGTTCCATTCGCCCATCAGTTGTCCTTGGTAGTAGCCATCCCAGAAACCACGGTTGAACACACGGGCCAGGCGCTCATCCCAAGCATCTTTCCTGTCTGTGGTAAAAGTACCGTCGAGTACGGACTGGATGGCTTCTTTGTAGCATTGCACCACGGTGTAGACATATTCCGGTCCGCGGGCACGGCCTTCAATCTTGAATACACGCACGCCCGCGTTCATTAATTTATCGATGAAACGGATGGTTTTCAGGTCTTTTGGCGACATGATGTATTTGTTGTCAATAGCCAGTTGATAGCCTGTCTCGTTGTCGGTGGCGGTATAACTGCGTCGGCAGACCTGGATGCACTCGCCACGGTTTGCAGAGCGGTTGGCGGCGTGGAGACTCATGTAGCACTTGCCGCTGATGGCCATGCAGAGAGCACCGTGACAGAACATCTCGATGCGTACGCGCTCACCACTGGGGCCGCAGATGTTATCCTCCTCAATCTGGCGGTGAATCTCCGTCACCTGGTCGATATTCAGTTCACGGGCCAACACCACGACATCGGCAAACTGGGCATAGAACCGCAATGCCTCAATGTTGGAGATGTTCAACTGAGTGCTCAGGTGTACTTCCTGCCCCACCTTTTGGCAGTAGGTCATCACGGCCACATCGCTGGCGATGATGGCGGAGATGCCGGCTTCGTGGGCCGCGTCAACAATCTCATGCATCAAAGGGATGTCCTCACCATAGATGATGGTGTTGACGGTTAGGTATGACTTGATGCCGTGCTCACTGCAGGTCTGGGCAATCTCGCGCAGGTCATCGATGGTGAAGGTCGATGCGGAGTGGGCCCTCATGTTCAGTTTCTCGATGCCGAAGTAGATGGAGTCGGCACCGGCCTGGATGGCTGCCACCAGTGAGTCGCGGCTGCCAACGGGGGCCATGATTTCAAAATCTTTTAGTTTCATGGGTGCAAAGGTACGAATTAGCGCGTAAAAACCCAAAAGAATCTTTGTTTTTTCGAGCATGAGTACTTCCTACTATGGCGTGTTGCAAAGAAAAAATTGATAATTGATAATTATTTGGGGGAAGCGGGAAAATAATTGATGATTGATAATGGATAATTGATATTTATTTCGTAAATTTGCAGCCTATTTGTTATATATAGCATTATCATATAAAGATTAATTATCAGGTATGGCAGAAGAGAAGAAAATCAAGACGGCACTCATCTCCGTTTTTCACAAGGACGGATTGGACGAGTTGTTGAAGAAACTGAATGAAGAAGGCGTGAAGTTCCTGTCGACGGGAGGTACGCAGAAGTTTATTGAGGAGCAGGGCTATCCCTGTCAGAAAGTAGAGGATGTGACTACTTATCCCTCTATCCTTGGCGGTCGTGTTAAGACGCTCCATCCCAAAGTGTTTGGAGGTATTCTGGGCCGTCGTGACAATGAGGGTGACCGTGAGCAGATGGCAAAATATGAGATACCTGAGATAGACTTGGTCATCGTAGACCTCTATCCCTTTGAACAGACGGTTGCCAGCGGAGCCTCAGAGGCTGATATTATCGAGAAGATCGATATTGGTGGCATCTCGCTGATCCGTGCTGGTGCCAAGAATTTCAAGGACGTGGTAATCGTGCCTTCGAAGGCAGAGTATGGCGTGCTGCTCGACATCCTGAACAAGAAGGGCGCGCAGACCGACATTGAGGACCGCCGGATGTTTGCAGCCCGTGCTTTTGGCGTGAGTTCACACTATGATACTGCCATCCATAACTGGTTTACAAAATAAATCCAAATTGTAAATCCTAAATCGTCAAATTGTAAATTAGAATGGGATTCTTTAGTTTTAGACAAGAACTGGCCATGGACCTTGGCACAGCCAACACGATTATCATCAGTGATGACAAGATCGTGGTTGACGAGCCTTCGGTCGTTGCACTCGACCGCCGCACCGATAAGATGATCGCTGTGGGACAACAGGCTAAAATGATGTATGAAAAAACACACGACAACATACGTACCATCCGCCCATTGCGCGATGGTGTGATTGCTGACTTCTCTGCCTGCGAGCAGATGATGCGTGGCCTGATAAAGATGGTGCATACGGGTCGTCACTTCTTTTCGCCTTCACTCCGCATGGTGATTGGCGTGCCCAGCGGCTCAACCGAAGTGGAGTTGCGCGCCGTGCGTGATTCTGCCGAGCATGCTGACGGCCGTGACGTGTATCTGATATTCGAGCCTATGGCTGCTGCCATCGGTATTGGTATTGACGTGGAGGCCCCCGAGGGCAATATGATTGTGGATATCGGCGGCGGTACGACGGAGATTGCCGTCATCTCGCTGGGCGGCATCGTGTCGAACAGCAGTATCAAGGTGGCAGGTGACGACCTGACGGCTGACATTCAGGAGTATATGTCGCGCCAGCACAATGTGAAGGTGTCGGAGCGTATGGCCGAGCGTGTGAAGATCAATGTGGGCTCGGCATTGACCGACCTGGGCGACGAGGGTCCCGATGACTATGTGGTTCATGGCCCGAACCGTATCACAGCCCTGCCGATGGAGGTTCCCGTGTGCTATCAGGAGATTGCTCATTGTCTGGACAAGACGGTGGCTCGTATTGAGTCTGCAGTGCTCTCTGCCCTGGAGAATACACCGCCAGAACTCTATGCCGACATTGTGAAGAATGGTATCTACCTCACTGGCGGCGGTGCTCTGCTCCGTGGTCTCGACAAGCGCCTGACTGACAAGATCAACATCCCATTCATTGTGGCTGAGGATCCCTTGCACTGTGTGGCCAAGGGTGCCGGTATAGCCCTGAAGAATGTGGATCGTTTCTCGTTCCTCATGAGATAGAATGCATAACCTGCAGGCGTTTCTCACCAAGAACTACCACTGGCTGATCTTCCTTTTGTTGGAAGTGGTCAGTGGTTTGATGCTGTTCGGTTACAACAGTTATCAGGGCAGTGTGTGGATATCGTCAGCCAATGCCGTGGTGGGTAAGGTGTACGAGTGGGAAAGTGCTGTCAGACAGTTCTTCTCGTTGACCTCCATCAACGAGCATTTGTCAGAACGTAACATCTTTCTGGAACAAGAGGTTGGCAGACTGCGCCAACAGGTGATAGACATGGGTGTAGACTCGACGGAACTGCAGCAGCAGGAGATGGCACATATCAGTCAATTTGAGTGGATACCCGCCAAGGTCGTGTCGAACTCAGTGAACAACCTGGATAATCTGATGACCATCGACCGCGGCAAGGCTGATGGCGTGGAGGCCGATATGGGTGTGGTTTGTGGAACGGGTCTGGTGGGCGTGGTCTATCAGGCCAGTGAGCACTACTCAGTGGTGCTCCCCCTGTTGAACCGTCGATCGCGCATCAGTTGTAGGATTCGGGGCCGTGGCTACTTTGGCTATGTGACATGGAATGGCGAGAATCCTATGCGAGCCTTGGTGGAGGACATCCCCCGCCATGCGAGGTTCGAGAAGGGCGACTGGTTGGAGACTAGCGGCTTCTCGGCAATCTTCCCCTCAGGCATCTCCGTGGGAAAGGTTGTTGATGTGGAGGATTCGCCTGACGGCATGTCATACAGACTTCATATCCTGTTGTCAACGGATTTCTCGACCCTGCGTGATGTATGTGTCATCACAGACAAGAGCATGATTGAGCGCATGCATCTTGAGAAGGCCGCCCTCGACTCGCTCGAATTGTATAACCCCAGTAACCGTTAGACTGTTATGCTCTTGGATTCCATTCGCCGTCTGTCGCTGCTGGTGCTGCTCTGCCTGATGCAGGCCCTGGTGCTTAATCGCATCAGGATTGACCATTGCATCATGCCGTTGCTTTATGTTTATTTCGTGATCATCTTCCCTAGGAACTATCCCAAGTGGGCCTTGCTGCTGTGGTCGTTTCTGATGGGACTGAGCGTTGATGCGTTCTTGAATACCCCAGGACTGGCCTCGGCCAGTATGACGCTGGCTGCCGTTCTTCAGCCTTATCTGATAGAACTGTTCTTGCCACGTGATGCCGAGGAAAACATCAAGGCTTCGGCAAAAGCCCTTGGCTGGGGCAACTTCGTGGCCTTGGCTTCTGTCTTGGTGGTTGTCTATTGTGTGGTGTTCTTTACGCTTGAGTCGTTCAGTTTCTTCAACTGGCTGAACTGGCTGGAGAGCATTGGCGGTAGTGTTGTGCTCACCTTGGTTTTGGTATTCACGTTTGAGAGTGTCAGGAAGTAGGCGGTGAAAGAACACGGAATTGAATATAGGAAGTATGTGATTGGTGGCGTGGCGGTGCTCATTGTCACCATTTATATCATACGCCTGTTCACTCTCCAACTGATGAGCGACGACTACAAGAAGAATGCCGACTCCAACGCTTTCCTGAAGAAGATAGACTATCCCTCGCGAGGCATCATTACTGCCCGCAATGGTGAACTGATGGTTTATAACCAGCCGGCCTACGACATCATGGTGGTGATCAACGAGGCGAAGCATCATCTTGACACGGTGGAACTCTGTCAGACGCTTGATATCACCCGCGAGGACTTCGATGCACGGATGGCATCTATCAAGGACCGCTCGAAGAATCCTGGCTATTCGCCTTTCACACAGCAGGTGTTCATGAACCAGTTGTCGGACGAGGAGTTCAGCATGTTTCAGGAGAAGATATACCGTTTCCCAGGCTTCTATGTGCAGAAGCGAAGTATCCGCCAGTATGAGTATCCCTACGCCGCCCATGTGCTGGGTGACGTGGCCGAGGTGTCACAGGGCGAGATAGAGGAGGACGATTACTACCAGCCGGGCGACTATATCGGAAAACTGGGTGTGGAACGCTCCTACGAGAAGTATCTCCGTGGTGAGAAAGGTGTGCAGATTCTGTTGCGTGATGCGCATGGACGTATTCAGGGCAGTTATCGTCATGGCGAGTTGGACCATTCGCCTGTGCCTGGCAAGAATCTCACACTGGCTATTGACCTGCAACTGCAGGCTCTGGGTGAACGTCTTTTGGAAGGAAAGATAGGGTCTGTTGTAGCCATTGAGCCACAAACTGGTGAGGTGTTGTGCATGGTCAGTTCGCCCAGTTACGATCCTCGTATCATGGTGGGCCGTAAGCGTGCGAAGAGTCAGCGCGAACTGGGTCTCGACGCATGGAAGCCACTGCTCAACCGTTCCATCATGGGCCAGTATCCGCCAGGTTCTACCTTTAAGACGACTCAGGGACTGACGTTCCTGACAGAGGGCATCATCACCAGTCAAACGGCCTATCCCTGCTATCATGGCTTTGTCTTCAAGGGCCTTCGCGTGGGCTGTCACGGCCACGGGTCGCCGTTGCCGTTGGTGCCCGCCATCTCTACTTCGTGTAACGGCTATTTCTGTTGGGGTCTGTACCACATGATCAACAACAAGGAGAAATACGGCACGGTGCAGGTGGCTATGGACAAATGGCGTGACTATATGGTGTCGATGGGCTTCGGCTATCAATTGGGCGTTGACCTGCCTGGCGAGAAACGCGGACTCATACCCAATGCACAGTTCTACGACAAGGCCTATAAGACATGGAATGGACTGTCAATTATCTCCATTTCCATCGGACAGGGTGAGGTCAATGCTACGCCCTTGCAGATAGCCAACCTGGGGGCGACCATTGCCAATCGTGGCTGGTTTATCACGCCTCATGTGGTGAAAGCCATTGAGGGGGAGCAGTTGGACAGCCTGTACACGCAGCGTCGCCGCACGATGGCCAGTCGCGAGGCTTATGACTATGTGGTGCTGGGTATGCGATCGGCGGCTCTCGGAGGTACGTGCAAAGCGCTGGCCCATTATGACTTTACGCCCTGTGGCAAGACCGGTACAGCACAGAACCGTGGCCACGACCACTCGGTGTTCATGGGCTTTGCTCCGATGGATGAGCCCAAGATTGCTGTAGCCGTCTATGTGGAAAATGGCGGATGGGGTGCCACCTATGGCGTACCCATCGGTGGCCTGATTATGGAACAGTATTTAAAAGGAGAATTATCGGAGGCCTCAGAGAGGAAAGCCACCGAAATACAGAACAAACGCATCAATTATGGCACAGAAGTCAGATAAGAATCCAGGTTTGCTCCGCTCACTCGACTGGTGGACCATCCTCATCTATGTCGCCCTGCTGTCGTTCGGCTGGGTGAGTGTCTGTGGTGCCAGTTATACCTATGGTGATACTGACTTGCTGTCACTCTCTACACGCTCCGGTATGCAAGTGGTGTGGATAGGCACTTCGCTGATGTTGGGATTGGTGCTGATACTACTTGACGACCGCTTCTATAGCACTTTTGCCTATGTTCTTTTCGGTGTTATGCTATTGTTGCTTTTTGCAACGATTTTCAATCCGCACACCATCAAGGGCTCCCGGTCGTGGCTGGTGCTGGGACCGCTGAGGCTGCAGCCGGCCGAGTTTGCTAAGTTCACCACGGCACTTGCGCTGGCTAAGTTCATGGATAAGTACGGCTACGACATCCATAAGGTGAAAGACCTGTTGATAACGCTTGCCATCATTTTCGTGCCGATGCTGTTCATCGTGGGACAGCGCGAGACGGGATCGGCACTGGTCTATCTGTCGTTCTTCCTGATGCTCTACCGTGAGGGTATGACGGGCAGCGTTCTCTTTACGGGTGTGGCGATGGTGCTCTATTTCGTCTTAGGTATCCGCTACGCTGAACCGTTGCTTTTCGACACGCCGACCTCTGTAGGAAAGTTTGTTGTGTTTGTGCTGATACAACTGTTTACGACGGTTATGGTTGGCATCTACAGCAGAAACTGGCAAGAGGCCATGCGTGTGCTGGGGCTCTGTCTGGGCATCACCTTGCTCTGTCTGCTCTTCTCGATCTATGTCATTCCCTTCGACCTGTTTTGGGTGCAGGTGACCTTGAGTGTGCTACTGGTGGGCTATCTGATATGGAGGGCTTTGGAAACCCAAATGAAGGTTTACCTGTGGATAGGAGGTTTTGCCATCGGCTCGATATTCTTTTTCAGTTCTGCCGACTATGCACTGAACCACGTACTGGAGAAGCATCAGCGAACGCGTATCAATGTGTTATTGGGACTGGAGGATGACTTGAAGGGTGCCGGCTATAATGTGCATCAGAGTGAGATAGCCATCGGTTCTGGCGGTCTGGAAGGAAAGGGATTCCTGAACGGCACGCAGACAAAACTGAAATACGTGCCTGAGCAGGAGACAGATTTCATCTTCTGCACAGTAGGTGAGGAGGAAGGCTTTGTGGGGGCTGCTGGAGCGTTGCTTCTGTTCTTGGCTCTGATACTGCGTCTCATCCATTTGGCTGAGCGGCAGGTGTCAACCTTCGGAAGGGTATATGGCTATTGTGTGCTGTCCATATTCCTGTTCCATGTATTCATCAATGTGGGTATGGTGTTGGGCCTGACGCCTGTTATCGGCATTCCATTACCGTTTTTCTCCTATGGCGGTTCGTCTCTGTGGGGCTTTACATTCCTCTTGTTTGTTTTCCTGCGCATAGATGCAGGGCGTCATAGGGTAAACGATTATTAAGGCTGTTCTTCTAGGGTAAGGCCGATATCGCTGATGCCTGGCAGATTCTCTCGCTTCATGTTGTGACGGATGCTTACATAGAGAGTTTCGCCTGCGAGCAATGAGATACTATTAAGCGGAATATCGTATTGATAATGGTTGACACCTTTTCCCTTAGGAGAGCCATCAATGTCAATCAGTGATATATCCAAGGTGTCGCATTTTACTGTTCCTGATGGCATCACTTCCTGCTCAACAATCAGCGACAGGTTGGTAAACGGGTAGTCGAGACTGGCCCTCAGTCCAAGTGTCTTTCTGAAACTATTGCTTTCGGTGACAGGGCCGAATGTGAATTTAACCGTGTCCTCACGGTTCCATCCGTTAAGGGATACTGGCTCATAATGGCTGTAGGCAGCCCTTTGCTGACAGGCCGCCAAAGCCAATATGACGAAGCCCAGAAGGGCGGTTGTCCATCTATTCCTTGGGCTCATTCTTTGCTTCGCTCTTGGTCTGTTGCTCCTGAGGTTTCTGGTGTTTCTTCTCTTTGTTGCTTGGTGCTTCGTTACCTTGAGGAGCCTGCTGCTGAGGCTTTTTCTTCTTCTTTTTCTTCTTGCTCTTGTCGAAGCGGGTGATGCTGTCGCCGGCCAGCAGGTCTACTGGGCCTTCCTGTTTCTTCTTCTGTTGCAGGCCTTCGTCCTGCAGACTGGCAGGTTTCTCGCCACGGCGGTTCATCTCGATGATTGCCTTAGCGCGTTCGGCAGTGATGGTCTCCAGATTGGCGGCGATACGCTTATCGGTCGAGTAGGTAATCAGTCCACCCAGGATGTCGGCTTTGAAGTAGAAATAGTCCGCGTCAAGTGTCTGTAGTACGATTTCGCGGTTGGGCAGTTTCCTGCCATGTTCGATGTAGTCATCGACCTCGTAGTTCAGGCAGCACTTCAGTTTGGCACACATACCTGCCAGTTTCTGGGGGTTCAGCGAGATATCCTGGTAGCGGGCTGCACCCGTGGAGACGCTCACAAAATTCTTCATCCATGTAGCGCAGCACAATTCACGTCCACAGGGACCGGTACCGCCAATGCGGCCTGCCTCCTGACGAGCACCGATCTGCTTCATCTCGATGCGAACGTGGAAGGCGGCGGCTAAGTCCTTGATGAGTTGGCGGAAGTCCACGCGCTCGTCAGCGATATAGTAGAAGATGGCTTTCTGTCCGTCTCCTTGGTATTCTACATCACCTATTTTCATCTTCAGACCAAGGCCCTGGGCTATCTCACGGCTCTCAATCATCGTGGCATGCTCGCGTGCTTTGGCTTCACGGAACTTGTCCATGTCCACTTGGCGTGCCAGGCGGTAGATGCGCTTGATGTCATCGGCGCTTTTCAAATTGGCCTTTTTGATTTGCAGGTTTACCAGTCGGCCGGTCAATGTTACCACACCGATATCGTGTCCTGGGTTGGCCTCAACGGCAACGATATCACCTTTCTTCAGCGGAAGATTGTTCACGTTGTGGTAGTAGCCTTTACGCGTATGCTTGAACTGTACCTCTACCAAGTCGGTCGTATCGGTGTTGCCAGGTACATCGGCCAGCCAGTCATAGGTGTTCAGTTGGCGGTCCTGACGGCCTACGGCAGCGCGACAGAGTCCTCTGTCGCAGCCAGTTCGTATCTCATAGGTTCTTTGTTTCTCTTCCATCTATTTCTATTTTTGAATTAGCAATACAATGACTTGCAGGGCAAAGTCGAAAAACACGATTTTCGCGTTGGCGTTCTGTCCGATGTCCCGGATGGCCCGATTGGACAGTTCATAGAGTTGCAAAACATTTGCCTCGTTGATGAAACGGGCAAAGTTGCGGGCGAAGGCTTCTTCCTCCTGTGTCATATAGCACAAGTCGGCTTGCTGGAAATTGTACATGAAGTTCTCACGCGTCATTCTAAGGAAGAACTCCAGGAAGCGCTTCTGCTTCTCACGGCCGAAGGCAGCCATCGTCTCGCTCCATTTGCGCAGTTCCTTCACGTTGCGCTGGTAGGCCAGTCTCATCAGTTGGATGAACAAATCCAGAAATTGCTTGTTCTCATTGTCCACCTGCAGGGCCTCGAGGGCTTTCATCCATGAGCCGTTGCTCATGCGGCTGATGCGCCGCGCAGACTCCTCGTCGATGCCTCGCCGCTCAATGAGTCCCTGTCGGATGATGTCATCCGGCAGTTTCTTCACATCGATGCGCTGCACGCGGCTGCGGATGGTCTCCAGCAACTTGTCGGGCTCTTGGCACACCATCAGGAAAACGGTTTGTGTGGGAGGCTCCTCTATGAGTTTCAGCAGTTTGTTGGCACATTCGATGTTCATGCGCTCTGGCAGCCAGATGATGCTGACTTTATATCCGCCTTGGCTTGATTTGAGTGACAGTTTCCTGACCAGTTCATCGCTCTCGCCAGCCGTAATGATGGCCTGCTGATTCTCTGCTCCGATGGCAGTCAGCCACTGGTCAAGCGTAAAATAGGGACCCTGCATGATCAGTTCGTGCCACTCGCGGGCGAAATCGTCACTGACCGGTTTATGGTCGGTACCCATTGACGGCAGTTTGATGGTAGGGTAGGTGAAGTGCAGGTCTGGATGCTCCAGTTTGCGCAGCATAGGAGATTCCTGATTATCCGGATCGTCCGGAAACATCGGATTATTCGGCTTCCTGTTCAGCAGATAGCACCCGAAGGCCACTGCCAGTGCCAGTTTGCCGCTGCCAGCCGGCCCGCAGAGCATCATGGCATGTGGCAGACGGCCTTCGCTGACCATCTGCACCAAGCGCTCTTGCACTTCCTGTTGTCCTATGACCTCATTGAACGTCACTCTTTTTCTTTCAATTGCTTCACTATCTCCACCACCGAGTCCACAGCACCCACGGTATAGAAATGTATATCGTTCACGCCGTGTGCGTAGAGTTCACGGCACTGCTTTACTGTCCACTCAATGCCCAGTTGCTTGGCATCCTCGTCCGTCTTGCATTTCACGATCTCGCGTGCCAGCGCTTCGGGGATGTCGCAATGGAACGTACGGGGTACCACGCTGAGTTGGCTCAACTTGGCCAGTGGTTTGATACCAGGTATGATAGGGATGGTGATACCCATCTGGCGTGCCTTCTCGACGAAAGCAAAGTATTTCTCGTTGTCGTAGAACAGTTGTGTCACGGCATACTGTGCACCCAGGTCCTGCTTCTCTTTCAGATACTGCATGTCCATTTCCAGATTGGGCGCTTCTTCGTGTTTTTCCGGATAGCAGGCCACGCCGATGTCGAACTTCGCGCCAGGATTCTTGATGGGTTCGCCGTTAGCAAAGAAACCCTCGTTGAAGCGCTGTACCTGGCGAATCAGATCAGTGGTGTGACGATGTCCGCCTGGAGTCGGGGTAAACACACGGTCCTCTTTTGCCTTGTCACCACGGAGCAGCAGCAGGTCGGTGATGCCAAGGAACTGTAAGTCCAGCAACTCATATTCAATATCCTCTATCGTCGCTCCGCTGCATATCACATGGGGCTGAACGGGTACCTTAAACCGCTGCTGAATGGCTGCTGCCACGGCAATGGTGCCAGGGCGCAGGCGCAGGCTTTGACGCTCGAAGCGTCCGTCGCTCATTTCACGATATACAAACTCGCTATGATGTGTGGTGATGTTGATGAAAGCGGGGTTCAGTTTGCAGAGTTTTTCTATGTCGGCAAACAGCCGCTCCGTGCCTGTCCCCTTCAGAGGGGGCAGCACCTCGAACGAAAACTGGTGTTCGTCGCTGTTCTTGGTTATCAGGTTTGCTACGGCCATAATAGGATGCAAAGTTACTGATTTTTCCAATAATCACCAAATAATTTTGGGAAATAGTGTCTTAGTCGTTCAAGTTTCGCATGTTTCACATGCTCAACTATTAGAGGTGAGGGGTGAGAGATCGAACACTCACCTCTCACCTCTAAAGACTGAGCAAAAGGTATTTGCGAGAGCGAGAAAGTTATTTCTTAATCTTATAGAGTCGGAACGACATGGCTGGCAACTGGTCGTTGAGCACCGTCTGCTTCTTGTCTGAAGTGCACTTTACAGAACCTTCCACTGGCTTGATCTTCTCAGGCTGGTCGAGGGTGTTCTCGTCATCCATCGAGCCATTGTGACTCAGGGTGAGGGTCTCGGCGGTGCGCTCGCCCTTGATGCCTTGCAGGTTGAGGGTGATGGGCTGTGCCTGCTTCGAGGTGTTTATCACCTTGATGATAATCTCACCGGTTGTCTTGTCGAAGACGCTGGATGCGAAGAGTCCGTCCTGGCCGGGCTGGCCTGCCACAGGCTGCTTGTCCATCGTGAGAGAGAGCACGTTGGTGCCCTTGTTCATGGCATACATCTGCTGCACATAGTATGAGACGCTCTTGAACATGCGCAGGTTGTCGTACCAGATCATGTCAGGACGCCACTGCCAGCCTTCAACATGGGCAAAGAGGGGAGCGTAGGTGGCCATCTCGACGATGTCGGCATTGCGCTCGATGCCTGTCATGAAAGCAGCCTCGTAGAGTGAGGTCTCAAAGTGGTTCCATTTCTTGCCGTTGCCGTGACATGCATACTCGCCGGCAAAGACCTTCGGCCCCTTGCGGTCGTAGGAGTCGTAGCGCAAAGCGCCGCAATTGGGATAGCGATCCTTGGGGGCGGTGCCCAGGAACCACTGCTCGTTGCGATAGAAATGCTCGTCCACCAGGTCGGCCTTCTGGTCCTTCATGGCCACCCAGCCTTTGTCAAACATCTTGCCCTCGGAGTCGGGGCCACTGGTACCTACTATCTTGATGTTGGGATATTTTGCGCGAACGGCTGCCACGAAGGGCTTCAGACGCTCAAAGTATGGCGTGTCCCACTGCTCGTTGCCGATGCCGATATACTTCATGTTGAAGGGATCGGGATGGCCCATGTCGGCGCGTACCTTGCCCCATTTGGAATCCACGGGACCATTGGCAAACTCGATGAGATCGAGACAATCATCGATGTATGGCTGCAACTGGTCCATGGCTACATGGGCATTCTCGCTCTTGTTCTGGAACTGACAGGACAGTCCTACTGAGAGCACAGGCAGGGGCTCGGCACCGATGTCTTCGCAGAGTTGGAAGAACTCGAAGAAGCCCAGGCCGTAGGTCTGATAATAATCGGGGAAGTAACGGCTGGTGAAGGTGTAGTGCCAGCGGTTCTCGTTCAATGGGCGGTTCTCAACGGGGCCCACTGTGTTTTTCCACTGATAGCGCGTGGCGAGGTCGGTACCCTCAACGATACATCCGCCGGGGAAGCGGAACACGCCGGGGTGAACATCCTCCAGGGCCTTGGCGAGATCCTCGCGCAGGCCGTTCTCACGACCTTTATAGGTCTTCACGGGGAAGAGGCTGACATGCTCCACATCGGTCGTCACCTTGCTGTCGCCCCACACGCGGAGGTGGGCCTTGGCAAAGGTTCGCTTGGGCTTGATGGTGGTGGTATATTTCTTCCACTCCTTGCCGCTGATATCTACGCTGGCATTGCCCAGTTTCTGGTCATCGCCCATCGTGGCGTTGTCAACAAGGTCGATCCACAGTTTGGAACTGCCGCCATCAGGTACACGGGCCCATACGCTGAAGCGGTATTCCTCGCCACCCTTCACACCCATACCGAAGAACCCTCGGTTCTCAATCATGGTGTGCTTATCGTTATGTCCAGAGGGGGCCAGGCGCACATAGTGGGGATTCTTGTCGAAGGGACCGTCGTCCTTCAGTGTTACTTTGCCCGAGATGTCCCATCCGGCAAAATGGTTGGGGAACTCGAACGAGCGGTTTGCCACGAGTTCGGCATACAAACCGCCGTCAGCGGCATAGTTGATGTCCTCGAAGAACAGGCCATACATGGTTGACGATACGGGTGCTCCCAGTTTCTTGGTGTTTACATCCATTGTGTGCTGGGCCTGAGCCGAGAACGATGCCGCAAGTGTCAGTGCAAAAGTGAACAGTTTAAGTTTCATGTTTCGTTATAATAATAGTTGTTAGTAATTGACTTATTAGGACAAAAAAACTCCTTCTCGTGCAAAATTAGTTAAAAGTTTCAAAAGAAGCAAGGGAATGCCAAAGAAAAGTACTACTTTTGTGACAAATTAACGAAAAAGATTATCAACATGAAGAAGATTCTTATTGCGGAAGACAATGACAGCAACTATATCCTGATGACTTATATCCTTAGGAAGCGTTATGAGTATGTCAGGGCATGCAATGGCAAGGAGGCTGTTGATATGGTTGAGGCTGGTGGTATTGACTTGGTGCTGATGGATATCAAAATGCCAGTGATGGACGGCTTGGAGGCAACGGCAAAGATCAAAGAGGCGCATCCGGAAATGCCGGTCATCGCTCTGACAGCCAATGCATTCGAGAGTGACCGGCAGTTGGCCCTTGATGCCGGATGTGACGATTTCTTGGCAAAGCCAGTCAGTAGCGAACAGTGTCTGACGCTCATTGCAAAGTATTTGGAATAGCAATGATGAACTAAACAAAAAAGGCTCGAAGTTTGAAATATCTTTCACTTCGAGCCTTTTTGCTTATGATCCGCTTGGGATTGCGCCCCAACTGGCGGAATTTTTTGAGCATGAAACTAGAGTGCCATACCCAAGGCACGGGCAACAGCATTTCTGATGAATGCGTTGATGGTGATGCCCTCCTTGCTGGCTGCCATTGCTGCACCACTATGTATCTCTGGGCTTAACCTGACGTTCAGCACACCAGTATAAGGTTTCCTGGGTGTGATGCCCTTCTCCTCACACATCTGCAGGTAGTCATCAATAGCACCCTCGAAGTCCTTGGTTAGTTCCTCAACGGTCTCACCCTCGTATGTGATGCTATCCCTCATCATGCCCTGTACCTTACCAAACAGGCATTTGTCCTCTTCACTATACTCGACGCTACCTGTGTAGCCTTTATACTTCAAATATCCCATAATTGTACCTCCTTATTTTATATAGCCATTCTTCAATAGATAGTTCAAGATGTCTCGCATCATGTAGCCCTTGATGATGTTACTTGGATGGGGCTTGTGCATGATATACGAATTCTGATCCTTTTCGTTATAGAACTTCACTCGCGATCCAGATGTGGCACCTTTATTCTCCAGGGTGAAGCCACAGCCGTTGAACAATGCCTCTACCTCTTCAAAGGTAAAATCTTTGGGCAATGTCCGGAACCGCTTGATAAGTTTTTCCTTCTTATTCATCGCTGCAAAGGTAACTAAATTTAACCACACGACCAAACGATTCAGAAACTTTTTTCAAAGAATCCGATTAAACTCATGTTCTTTGTAAATCCTGCCGACAAAAAGGGGCAGAATCGTGGGCTTTACGAGAGAAGAGAAACTGGAGGTTCCAGGTGTGGGTGAGATCCCCAAGCAAACAAAAAGAGAGGCCTTAAGCCTCTCTTTTGTGATCCGCTTGGGGTTCGAACCCAAGACCCCAACATTAAAAGTGTTGTGCTCTACCGACTGAGCTAGCGGATCAACCTTTATAGGTGATTTCAACGAAATCGGCTGCAAAGGTACGAACTTTTTTTGAACCAGCCAAATTTATTCCGATGATTTTTCTGCCTCTTCAGCGATTTCCTCGTTTTCACGCGTGATGTAGCGCTGGTAGTAGGCCATTAGGAGCGTGGTTAGCGGGAGGGCGATAATCAGGCCGATAAACCCTAGCAAAGCGCCCCAGATGGAGAGCGATAGCAACAGGATGGCAGGGTTGAGTCCCATGGCCTTGCCCATGACTTTTGGCGTTACCACCATGTCGATGATGATCTGTACGATGGCAAAGACGGCGACGGCCATAGCGAAAATGACCCAGAAGTTCTGCCCTGTGTCAGCAGCCTTGAGCAGGGCCAGCAAGGCCGTGGGGATGAGGGCGAACGTGTGGAGATAGGGCACCAGGTCGAGGATGCCGATCAAGATGCCCAGGCCGATAGCCATGGGGAAGTCGATAATGGTGAAGCCTATGCAGAAGAGGATGCCCATGATGAGTGCCACCAGTCCCTGACCGCGGATATAGTTGCTCAGTGCCCGTTCTGCATCGGTAGCCAGTTCGCGCCAGAACGGACGGCTCTTCTTTGGGAAGATCTTGATCCAGTTCTCCGTCAGGTACTCATAGTCCAGCAGGATGAAGAACATATATAATAAGGTGATGAGCGAGGCCGCGATGCTGATGATGATGTTGGCCGTCTTGCCTACGACGTTGAACATCTGCGGCAGGGCGGTTTTCAGTCCATCGGTGAAGCGGTCGCTATGCAGGAAATCCTCCAGTTCCTTACGGTGGTTTTGTGTCCATTCGCCCACTGCCTCAGGGATGCTGTCGATGTTGGCCGCTGAATGGATATAAATGGTGACCAGGTTGCCCAGTCGCTGGAATTGCTCTATCATCGGCGGGATGATGAGATAGGAAATGCCGAATAGGAGGGCAATGACCCCCACAAGGGTGATGATGATGCTCAGTACACGATTGCGTACATGGAGGCGGTACTGCACGAACTTGACAATAGGGTAAAGCAGGTAGGCCAGCAGCCAGGCCACGGCAAATGGCAGCAGCACGCTGCCCAGATAGTTGATAAGGCAGACTACGGCCAGAACGATGATGCCCCAGACGAGCCATCGCACGAATTTATCGAATGTAATCGGTTTATTTGTCAATGTCATCATAAAAAACCTCAAATCTCAAACCTCAAATCTCAAACCCCAAATCTCAAACCTCATTCACCAAGCGAAGCGACTGAAAGAAACCTCAAACCTCAAATCTTAAACCTCAAATCTCAAACCTCATTCACCAAGCGAAGCGACTGAAAGAAACCTCAAACCTCAAATCTCAAACCTCAAATCACCCAAGCGTGGCTTTCTGGTAGCATTCGCGGCAGAGCGGTTCATATTCCTGGGTCTCGCCAAGCAGCACCCGTCTGTCGTTGTCCACCTTACGATGACTCACGTAGGCCAAGGCACCGCAGCGCACACAGATGGCATGCACCTTGGTCACCTCGTCGGCTATGGCACAGAGGGCAGGCATCGGTCCGAAGGGCACACCCTTAAAGTCCATGTCGAGTCCGGCCACGATGACGCGGACACCGTGGTTGGCCAAGGTGTTGCACACCTCGACGATGCCGTCGTCGAAGAACTGTGCCTCGTCGATGCCAACCACGTCGATGTCGTTGGCCAATAGCAGGATGCTGGCCGACGAGTCGATAGGCGTCGACTGAATATGCTTCTGGTCGTGGCTCACCACGTCTTCTTCAGAATAGCGCACATCGATGGCGGGTTTGAAAATCTCCACCCGTTGCTTGGCGAACTGGGCGCGTCGCATTCGGCGTATCAGTTCCTCCGTTTTGCCCGAGAACATCGAGCCGCACACTACTTCTATTCTTCCTGGGCGGTGTGCCTCGCCTGTTGCTGGATATGAAATCATGGTGCAAAGGTAGTCAATTTAAGTGAAAAGTGAAGAGTGAAAAGTGAAAAATTTGCTACCGCTCTCATCATTTTGCATTTTTTGTTGGATGGATGCGGCAGATGATTAGAAGATAGATGCATGCAGCGCTGCTACTTTTAAAATAATTTTTTTCTTTGAAAAAAGTGTCACATCTGTCACCTTCCCTTTGTTTATCGGGGTTTGTGGGGTGACAGATTGGTGACAGATGTGACGGATGATTAGCGGAAGTCGAGTTTTTTCAGCAGATACTGGTTGCCGGAGCGGATGCGGCGGCGCTGGAGACCGTCGATGTTCGAGAGGAAGCGGCCGAAGGTGACGATGCCCACATTGCCGATGGCGGAGCCTGCCACCTTGCGCAGGTGCTGGTAGATGGCTGTGGGGCTCATCCACTCGCCGTCGTTGAAGGTGTCTGGGATGGCGAAACACTCGAAGAAGTAGAGTTCTACGGCCGAACGGCGCTGGAACTGTAGGTTCGACTCCATCACCAGTCGCGTCTGCTCTTCGTCGAGCCAGTAGGGCTCGCCTTGATCGAGCAAAGCCATAGCCTGCGCGTAGAGTTGGTTGTAGTTGATGCGGTAGGAGGTGTCGATGGGTCCTGTCAGTTCGATGCCGATGAAACGGCGGTTTCCGGTGGGGTCGGTCAGGATGTCGGTGACGTTGGCAGTGGCGATGAACGATGCCAGTCGCGGAAACTCCTCGACGTGCTTGCCATAGGGGCGCTTCACCTTGACCGATGCCAACTGGATGAGGTTCTTGAGGAAACCCTCCTGCACACGGGGGCTGATCTGGTTGAACTCGTCGAGGTTGATGAGCAGGAACTGGCTCATGGCCTGCAGCACGGCTTTCTTCTCGGAGAGCACCAGGTTGTCGCAGTAGCCCCATTGCAAGTCGATGGGAATGAGCGACTTACAGAAGGTGGACTTGTTGTAGCCCTGACGCGAGATGAGCAGCGGCGCGAGGGCGTTGCCGTAGCGGTGGGTCATGCCGCGCCACTGTGCCACCATGCCGAGAAACCAGATGCGGAACCAGCGGGGCCAGTGCTCGTTGCGGGTGGGCACGGTGCGTGCCAGCCGTCCGATGTGGTCGGTACCATCCCATTTGCCACTCAGTTGCCACAGATATTCGTCGATGGGGTTGTAGGTCTGCACCATGTTCGACTTCAGATAGCGGTTGATGTCGCGGTCCCACACGTCGAGACCAGCCAGTCGTGCCTCCATAGCCAGCGAGTTGTGTGCGCGCTCGTCGACGGGCTGCCAGCCAATGTGCCACTTCTCTTTCGAGCGGTACTCGGGGTAGCCCATCACGGTGTTCATGCGGAAGGCATAGCGCTCCTGCAGCATCTGAATGAGCCCCAGCATCTTCTGGCTGACGGTCGAGGCCGACTTATTGTCGGCGTCCGACATGTTGGCAGCGGCATCCGTCGATGACAAGTCCTGTAAGACTGCCATCTTCTCAGACAACTGCAATGGCGCAGGATTGGCGCAGAGCAGCGGATGCGGGTCGTAGGTCATGCGGAAGCCCGTGTGCAGCAGCATGGTCTCACCCTTGGGCAGGGCGGCGCTGATGGTGACGGTGCGGTCGTTGGTGGCTGTGGGCACGATGATGGCGTAGATGCGGCACAGCAGCGGACAGGCCTGCTGCAACAGTTGCTCGGCCTCGGCTTCACCCTGCGGCACGATACCATCAGGGCGGCTCACGCTGACGATGATCTTCACCGTCTTGCCGCTGCTGCCTAGCACGGCAGCCACCGTCATAGGCAGGGCGGCAGCATGGCGTTTCATGGCTTCAGCCTCGTCGAAGTCGTTGAAGGGTCCGACGCTCAGGGTTATCAGGCCGTTGTTGTGGACGACGACGAGGTTGCCGCCCTTGTCGGCCTTCATGGCTGCCGCAGGCAGGATGTAGGGTAGGCGGTGCATGTACTTGAACGACGAATAGGACGTGGCATAGCGCATGAAGGTGCGCAGCATGTCTACCGTTTGGAAGGTGGCATCATCAGCCACGCTCTTCATGGTCTCGCCCAGAGTGGTCACCTTCAGGTGGCACTTGTTCTGCTTGGTGGTTTTGATCTGAGTTATATTCATTGTCATTGCTTTTCATTCCATAGGGTGTAACGGGTTGTTCCATTATCTGGAACAGGGTGTTCCATAGGGTGGAACAAAATATTCCAAGGGGTGGAATAAGTTGTTCCAAGGCCTGGAACATGTTCAGAAGTCGTAGGATGCCTCGTAGTGGGCGAAGTGCAGGCCGTCCGTGTAGCCATACTTGGCGAGGATGTCCATGATGTCACGCTGCTGCTTGATGTTCAGGCGGCGCTCACCCTTGTCGTAGCGGTAGTAGGTGCCCACGCTGCCTAGATAGGCCGTGATGCTCTTGCGGATGGGAGCGCGATGATGGGGCTCCACATGCGCATAGAGGGGCTCGAATCCCCAGGCGGCCTTGATGTCACACGCCTCGACAAAGTAGTGGCACTGGCCGTCGGCGAGTGCGTTGGGATAGATGGCCGGGCCGCTTTCGATGTTGGCGGGCAGATGCTGTCCGGCTACGTAGCGAATGCAGTCGCCGCATCGTTCACACTGGCTGTTGAAGCAGAGCCGATAGCCCGCCGATACCTGACTGAAATCAAAATCTTTTATTTCCATGCTACTGAATCATTATTGGTAATTACCCTACAAAGATACTAAAAAATCATCGATTTTGCAAGCATTTTACCCATAAATAGTGTGAAATAATGTAAAATGTAGCACATCTTTCACCATATCTATCATCGTTTAAACCACGATAAATAAAGGAAAAGTGATAGATGTGATACTTTTTTTGCAAAAAAAATTTTTATTTGAATTTCGGATGTTTGTAATTTACAATTTGCGGGGCCTCGCCCATTTACATTTTCATAATTTGTTTTTCAATTTCAATATTGGGTTATTGCTCTGCCAGCGCTTTCACCAAGCGAAGCGACTGAAAGAAATCGCCAAATCGTCAATCGCTTCCGAGAGTTGAATTCATAATTATTTTTAAAATCTTTCATTATTCTTTATTCTTCGTCCTTAATTCTCAATTATTTTGTAATTTTGCTCCTTGAATGGGAACATTGTACATTGTACCCACGCCTGTGGGGAATATGGAAGACATGACGCTGCGCGCCATCCGTATCTTGAAGGAGGTGGACCTGGTGTTGGCGGAGGATACCCGTACTTCGGGCATCTTGCTCAAGCATTTCGACATCAAGAACCAACTGATGTCACACCATAAGTTCAACGAGCATGGTACGAGTGCGGGAGTCGTGCAGCGACTGCAGGCCGGACAGAATGTCGCCCTGATCAGTGATGCTGGCACGCCAGGTATCAGCGATCCGGGCTTCTTCTTGGTGCGTGAGGCGGTAAGGGCAGGCGTTGAGGTGCAGACCCTGCCTGGCGCCACCGCCTTTGTGCCTGCACTGGTGAGCAGTGGCCTGCCATGTGACCGCTTTGCCTTCGAGGGCTTTCTGCCTCAGAAGAAAGGTCGCCAGACCAAACTGGAATCCCTGCGCGATGAGCAGCGCACCATGATCTTCTATGAATCACCCTATCGTCTGGTAAAGACGCTTCAGCAGTTTGCCGAGGTCTTCGGCCAGGAGCGTCCCGTCAGCGTGTGCCGCGAGATATCAAAGGTGCATGAAGAGAGTGTGCGAGGATCGCTGCAGGAGGTTATTGCCCATTTCACGGAGCATGCTCCAAAAGGAGAGATAGTCATAGTACTTGCTGGTAGCGGAACTAGTTAAGAGTTAAGAATTAAGAGTTAAGAGTTGTCGCCTGCGGCGAGTAGGAGTTAAGAGTTAAGAATTAAGAGTTATACAATGAAGAAATTGCTTTTTGTGGCCCTGTGCCTGTTGGCACTGACAGCGTGTAAGGATAAGGTTAACACGCAGGAGACGGACGCGTTGAACCAGAAGGTTGACTCGTTGGAACGGGTGAACGTCCAGAAGGACAACGAGATTAACGACATGCTTGAGACCTTCAATAGCATTGAGGAGGGCTTCCGTGCCATCAACGAAGCACAGGGGCGTGTCACTGTGGAACGGCGTGGCGAGGGTGCCAATGCTACTGCTCGCATCCAGGAGAACATGCAGTTCATACAGGAGACGATGATCCAGAATAAGGAACTCATCAACAAACTGCGCGCCCAACTGCGTCAGAGTAGTAACTCCAACGAGCAATTGCGTAAGTTAGTGACTAACCTGACGGCCCAGATGGAGCAGAAGGAGAGTGAACTGACCGTGCTCCGTCAAGAACTGGAAGCCAAGGACATCCATATTGCCGAACTCGACGAGCAGGTGATGCAACTCTCCGATGATGTCGTACAACTGAAGGATGAAAATATCCGTCAGGAGGAGACCATCAGCACCCAGGATAAGGAACTGCACACCGCCTGGTTTGTCTTCGGCACGAAAAAGGAACTGAAAGAGCAGAACATCCTGAAGAGCGGCGAGGTGCTGCAGGCCAATTTTAATAAAGACTACTTCACGAAGATCGATATCCGTGTGGACAAGGAGATCAAGTTGATGTCGCGTGACGCCAAGTTGCTCACCAACCATCCTGATGGCAGTTATACCCTTGAGCGCGATGCCAACCGCCAGTATGTGCTCTACATTAAGAACCCTCAGCAGTTCTGGAGCACCAGCCGGTATCTCGTCGTTCAGGTCAAGTGATGAATTAACACCTTTGCCTACCTTGGATGAAGATGTCTTGCAGGCATTTTAGGTAAACAACTCATCCATGATTATCTCTTTTTGTACCATGTTGTAGTAGTTGTTGTGAGCAACACCGTTCGTTGTTACCATGACAAGATGAAGGGTGCGCTTGTCCTTCGATAGTTCTCGGTATGCGTCAAGTTTGTTTTGCAAGTCCTTAGCGTAATCATTGTCTATGGAGAAGGTGTTTGCGGAATGTTTCATCTCGCAGATGTCCGTAAAGCCGTCGGCCCGTTGCATGACTAAGTCTATCTGTGCTCCTTGCCGTTCTTTTGTGCCGCGGACGAACCATGAACACACGTTTGTCTGTACGCCAGAGATACCGAGGGCTGCTTTAATCTGTGCAACATGCTGGAGGCAAACACGCTCAAAGGCATGTCCCTTCCATGTGTTATGAGATGTCGACGTGCAGGTGTTGAGCCAAAAGTGCTCATCGCTAAAAGCATTCTTTTTGATGCAGAGGTAATAGAACAGCGTATAGTTGTCTATCAACTGATATAATGCATTTGTCTCTGCAGTATCGGCAGAGGCAAAATGACGGATGAAACCACTCTCTTCCAATTCCTCCAATATGGTGGAGAATGTCCCTCCGTCCGAGAGTTTACTCGCTACCAGTATTTCCTCCCTTGTCATGCCGGAACGTCTGCCGTCGCTCAGGCATTTGATAACCTTGAGATAGTTATCCGGGCGTTTGAACAATGTAGCATAAAGCGCTTCAAACTCGTCTCTTAACTGGGCTGTCTCCGTGAAGAACAGTTGGTCCACATTCTGTGCTACACTCAATCCTTTCTTCAGGAAACTCCAGTAGTAGGGTATGCCACCGAGAATCATGTATAGTTCCAGTATGTCCTTCTTGCCTAGGGCAAGGTTGGCTCCCTGAGCAAAGAGTTCACACTCTCTGAGTGTGAATGGAACGAGTTTTACGCGGAGAGTCAGTCTTCCGCGAAGCCCTCCCTTGTCCTTCAGGAGTTTCTTGCTGATCCATGAAGTGGCACTGCCGCATACAATCAACACGATGTCTTTCTCCCGACGTGCTGTAGCCCAACCGTTCCAGAAACTTTCCAATGCACCTATCAGATTACCCTTGGGGGTATCCATCCATGGAAGTTCGTCGATAAAGAGCACCTTTTTCCCCGCAGGAGCATTATTTATGAACCGTTTTAGCAGTTCGAAGGCTTCAATCCAACTTTTTGGTATGTTGCACTTGTCCATGCCTGCTGCCATCAGGGAGTTTCGGAAGGCAGTCAGTTGCTGGCGAAGTGTTCCTTTGGCCACACCTGTGTGCTGGAAGCAGAACTGGTAGTTAAAGGTCTCGCGAATGAGATATGTCTTGCCTACACGCCGCCGACCATAGACGGCACAAAACTGCGACTCCTCCTTTTCGAGAAGACTCAGCAGTTCACGTTGTTCTTTTTCACGTCCAATAATCATAGATGTTTCTCCTTGTGATTGAAATTCGCTGCAAATATACAAAAAATATTCTTATAATCAGCGGAAATATTATTTTTTCTTTATGTTTCCGCTGAAAATAACATGTTTTTTATAATTTGTGCTAAACGACTTGCTTTGCTTGTTCATCTCCTCCTTGAGTTTCGACCTCCCCGATTATTTCCGAATCTGCAAACAAACAGGGCAGGATTTTTCGTCCTGCCCATGCTTGTTAGTATACAACTTTGAACTTCCAGTTCACTTCTTCACGACCTTACGTCCGTTTTGGATGTAGATGCCCTTGCGGGGACTATCTATCTTGCGGCCTTGGAGGCCGTTATCTTCCCATTGTCTGATTTTAGGGATATTCCTGAGACTCACTGCCAGTCAGCGTGTGAGGTCGGTGGAAATGAATTTTACAGGTTCGCCATCGCGTTTGAGTACATCAGCGAAGGTTTGTGGTTTGATGATGACGGGGCCTCGCATAAACTCCGGGATGTTATAGCTTTTCATGAACTGACGATGGTAGTCGGGATTGGCACAAGGCAATTCGAAAGGCTTTGTACCACTTCCGTTTTCGTCAATATGGGCAATAAACGGACGAGTATAGTTCCCATCATCCCTGCGACTGCTGAATATAACCCATTTGCCATTTGATGACCATGAGTGATAACTCTCCGTATCAGGAGAATTGAGTTCTTCTGCAGGGCGTGCTACACCTGTAGAAAGGTCAAGCATCCACAAGTCGGCATCACGATGCCATATATGGAAGACACCATATTCCGCCATAGCAAACATCAGATAACGACCATTAGGAGAGATACGTGGAAGAGTTGCGCTCTTACCAAGCGAATCAGCAGAAAACACAAGTTCACTTTGTCCGAACTGCTTTGTTGCAGGATTAAAACTTTTACGAAAGATGTTATATTTTATCGAATTATAATTACGGATGAATTCCTTCAACTTATATTTACTTGTCGTAGTATCACTATACTCGAAATGGGCACTGCAATAATAGATACTCTTGCCGTCAGGAGCCCAGAAGGGGAATACCTCAAGTTCATTGGGATTATTCTCAATATTAGTTACTTCATTCTTTTCAAGGTCATAGGCTATCAAGTCGCTTTCCGTGTCAAACACCTCAATCTTATTTGAGTCCGTCAGGTGGAATATCTGATGAGTCATGTTGGTGGAATAGGCGATTAATGGCAGTTGCGGATGCCAGGCTGGATAAACAGCAGCAGAAAGGATGGAGTCACTGCTCATGTTGATTTTCCGGATATTTCCATCATAGGCGATTAATGTTCCACCGTTGTTCTGACGGGCGTGGAACTGCATCCTGTCTGAATTATACTGCTGGAAACTGTGACAGTTGATACACTGTCCGTTGATATCATCCCCACAGAGCATGTTATCGTAGATGACACTTTCGTCATAGTTCTCCAGACAGCGCTGACAGATAGTGAGTTCCTCGTAACTTACATACGAAGGGTGGATAAGGCGATAACTGATATATAGGTCGATGGAATCTGTCGACACAAAGATATTGAATGGTTTAAATCGCGTCCACAATCCGCCCTTACACGCATAAGTCTCAACCTGTATAGCCTTACCCTGAGCAACAGAAGCAAGATGTTTCCAATCGGCGATAGACGGTATTGCCTGCTTACCTCTACAAATGATTTCCTCACTGCCAAAGGAATATCTTACGGCCATTTCTTCCGACTTGTCGTCCATCTGGAAGGTCAGCGGGGCGATGTTTACAGGAACTGTTACATCGATGTAGTCTGGGTAGATATGTGGCAATGCATCAGACTGCGTGAATTCTGACGGCAGTTGCTCACTACAGGCGCAAAACAGAAATGTAAGAACAATGATGGCAATTGGATTTTTCATGAAGCAGAGTTAATTGAGGTAGTAAAAATAAAAGTAAGTGTTCTTGAATGCTGTTTTCATGTTCATGAAATAGGCGTCGTCGGAGTCCTGACGCTCGAGTGCCGACATGATGTGGCTTTCAACATTGCCTGCATTTCCGTTTATCGTGTTGCTATACTGTTTCATGTGAGAGATAGGTCCCATCTCGCGTGTTTCGGCAATCTGTCCAGGATTGTCAATCATCTTCTGCATCGCATCAGACCATAATCCGTAATAGTGTGTGTGACTAAGTAAACGGAGTGTCTTTTGGGCTGCTTGCATCTCCCCACTGAGCAGTGAACAGCGAGCCATATACTTTAGCAGTTCCACATTCCAGCCATACTCCACCCCATCCTCCATACAAAGGCGATGGCAGTCGTTCAAGAGGCCATATTGGTAGTATAGAAGACGTCCTGTGACATGGTACACCATGTTTAAAGGAAGTTCTGTGTTTGACTTCTTGTCGCCTTTGGGGAAGTTCAGCAACTGTTCAAAGTTCCCTAATCGTGCGACTGCAAGATGATGCATCAGGCAGATGCTGCGCGTTGGCTCTTCATCGCCTTGCTTCCGTCCTTCTGCCAGCACGCCCTCCCAGTCGGTCTTTTCAATACAGTGCTGCATAGCGAGTTCATGGTGGAAGTTGCTGTCCTTATACCAATAGTGCCATACCCCAGCAACGAGAGCGGCAACCAGTAAGGTTTGGCATCCCCATCGGAAATAAGATTTCTGCCACTTTGCAGACAGAGATGTCTGGTAAAAGACAGTCATCAGCAAGTAAAAGGCACCTAAAATATAATAAGGGATATAATTTAGCGGGTATGCCTTTATGATATTAAAGGTTGGTAGTGAGGTAGTCCAAATTAAGTCGATTCTTGTCTGGTAATAAACATAGCGATAATAAATCAGTGGGATGGCAATGATGCAAAGCAGTGCCACTATAGAAATTATCAGATTCTCTTTTCGGTTATCGGATAAACGCCAGATCCATATTCCCATCAGCAAGACAGGCATTAATCCGTATGTTCCCAAAAGAGGATATGCAACAACTGTCGTCATCATTAGCCATACCATACGAAGCCACAGTTTCTGAGGCAGCACACGGAAAGCCCACATCAGGGCGACAGCAACTGTGGTGCCAATGGTAGCCACATAGAAATACCCCTGTAGTTTCATGAAATAATGCCAGTAGCCCAAATGCATGTTGGCAATGATCAGAATAGCAACAGGAACCAATGCCAAGACTGCCCAGTTGTCGGCTATCCGGAAAGCACGCTTAGTGAGCCATATCAGCAGTAGCCACCATCCGCATAGCAAGAGCACCCCAATCCACGGATAGAAGAAGAACTGCGTGAAGTAACAACTGACGTATGACAAGAAGCCTCCTGCCACCAGCATCCTATCGTGGAAGAACATTGAGGTATCAAGAAATAAGTTACGTTGCTGCACCTTCCATAGCAGGTCAGACTCATATGACAGCAAGACAAAGGCTAGGAGCAACAAGGCTCCTAGCCAAGGTATGAATGGTATGAATCTTTTCATCATTACGTAGCAGGTTATTTCACCACCTTCTTGCCACCAATGATATAAATACCTTTTGGCATGTTGTCTGAAGAACTATAACTGCGGCCCTGGAGGTCGTAGATGCGGTTAAAGTTGCGGACATTAGAGGTGATTTTCTCAACGGCAAGACTGATGTCCTTCTTTATCTTCTGCTCCGACAGTGATGTAGTACCGCCTTCACCGATGGTAAGTTCATAATAGACAGCGCCGCCATTACATCTCACATACTGACAGGCATCTTCATTAATTGCCTTTGATGCTAAATAAACATGATATTTTCCTGGTTTGACCTTATTGAAGAATTTAGAAGTGTTCAGACTGCTCAAGCCAAAGAATGTTGCCATTCCATCCGTTTGATACAAAGAGTAAAAAGTGTTCTTTTCAGCATCTCCATCCATATTCTCAAAATATAAACCTATATCGCCATAAAACCACAGGAAATGGTAATTATATAAGGAGTTACATTCTACAAAAATAATCTTTCCGTCAACAGAAAGTTCATATGGCTTATGAGCACACCATAACGACTGGTATTTCTCCCCCTCATCAGGCTGTTCCTGACACTTGAAGCCAAACACCATTGACTGTTCTGAATTGTAATGATCGCTTGTCGCTTTGCCTTGTGCATCTACAGGGTTAAGGTCAGCAAAGTCGTAATAGCCATTACAACTACCGCCCCATCCCCAATTTACATGAATCTTTCCGTCCTCATCGATACCGTCAAACACAAAGGCATGGCCTCCGGAACCAGACACTCCAGTATACAATATAGGACGTCCTTTGCCCAACTCATCATAGATACACTGCATCCAGGCCTCTTCATCGAAGTACTGACGATAGAAGCAATGCATTGCCAATGAATCATAACCGAAATTGTATGCGAAACCTCTGGCGGCTTCTACAGAGTAGGCGCCACTGCCATTAGAACCATAGGTCATATGGGTAGCAAGTCCAGCATCCTTCATCAATCGGGCAACAGGAATACGAACATCATCGGTAAGCCCGAAATTAGAATATTTGTCCTGCATCTTGTCCCACTCATATACTCCGGTAATATTCTCTGTAACACGCGAAGAATTGCCCTCAATGGTATAATAGCCCTGACCTTTTCCCTTGGCGGGATAAGTGAAGAACTTCATAATCTGCGACATGGCAGTAGCAACACAACCAGTTGGGGCATGAGAGCCGTTAAACTCGGGAGCATAGAAATTGTAAGGATCACCCTGATTCCACTCCGTCTTGCAGAAGAATGGTGTAGGACTAAAACTGGCAGCCCTTCTTATAGAATTAGATGATTCCATAAACGATGCTGATGTCTTAGCCTCCATCTGCTCGCTGATAGTTTCAAGCCACCACCGCATGCCGCAAGGCAGACTGTTGGCATCAAACTTTGTATCAGAATAGCCGATAACCGGAGTAAAACTGTCATCACGGCTCACGATAACAAATCCCTTAGTATCGCTGCCATACACAGTATAGCACCGTTCTTCAGCCAACTTTCTGACTGATTGTGCCGAACGCGTTTTCGCCCTCTTTGCCAATTGTGACTGAGCAATAGACAGCATCTCTCGCTCGGTGCGGTCACCGGCGAGAGATGTGTTACTGCCCAATAAAAGGCAGAGAGAGGATATCAATAGAATCCTTCGTTTATTCATTACTTATGCTCCATTGTCAGATAGAAGAAACCAAATGAGCCTGCAGCACAAATAGCACCCATAGGAGTTGACTGCATCTTACCACCAAGAGCCGTGAACTGGAACTGAACTGCAGATGTGTATGCTGTTACTGCAGAGTTCACACCACGGATCCATACGTTACCATATGTAGCGTGAACATAGATAACCTGCAAGTTAGGAACCGTAACAATACCCTTAGTAGCATCATACTGACCCTGAACGGTCAATCCGCCATCCCAGATGTTAGTAATGTTCAGGATTGTTGGATCTTCTGGGTCGACAGAGATTGCCATCTCATACTGACCGGCATTCTCCCACTCACCTGTATCCTGGTTGTAATCCCACTCTGTTGCTATATATTCGCCATCAATTGGGAATATTGGAGCCTTAGGTGTGGTAACAGTCTTAACATCAGAAACAAGAGTGCCGGCTGTAGATGTAACAACATAAGAACGTACATAATAAGTTGTAAGTTCTTCTAAGCCAGATGCTGTGATATCGAAGGAAAGTGATTCAAAGTCTGCAATAAAGGTAGTAACCTCACTTGCGAAATCCTGTAACTTAGAAATCTGGATACCAAATTCAGCAATGTTACTTACTTCAACAAACAGACTGTCGCCCGTTCCACAATTTGGACATTTCTCAGGAACAGTAGTTGCGCTATAGCCGCACTTTGGGCAAACCACATTCAACTCCAGACCACTCACAGTTCCTGTGGCGTTAATAGTCTGGAAATCCACAGCAGTAGCAGATGCCAAAGTGACAGATGCTGCAGATGGCTTTTCATACTGTGCATCAATGGCAGCCTTATCGTCCATTGTGTCGTTACAACTGAATAGAGAGAAAACGACAGCCAGACACGGAATCATCAATTTAAATATATTCTTCATATTCTAAATCTCCTATACATTATTTTATTATGGGTTCTGATCATCATCTGTCAACTGGTCGTTCTCCTGCATCTCAGTACGCGGAATCTGGTAAGTCCAGCGAACATCCTGTCCAGGAATAGTAAGTTGATAGTCACCTGGCAGGTGGTTGTTGCCTTCGTATGTACGATCGATACCGAGGTTGTTACGCTTCATGTCGAACCAGCGGAAACCTTCACCCCAGAGTTCTATACGACGCTGGAAGAGGATTTCATCAACAGTTGTAGTAGCCTCGTTCCAACTTGGCTGACGATACTTCATCAACTCACCCAGAACCTTAGCACCCTGACTGGCATTGCCCTGACGAACCAAAGCCTCAGCCTCGATAAGATACATCTCGGCAGCACGCATATACATATAGTCCATTGTCCAGTTGCCATCGTTACCAAACTTGATGTTTGCATAAGGTAACTGAGCGGCATCGGTAGGCTGACTCTTGTCGCCAGCAGGACCATTAAACAGGCTCTTACGATAGTCGTCATCAGGAATCTGACTGTACAGACGAGCGTCAATCAGACGGGGAGCATAGCCAAGACCTGCATAGCCAGGAGCCAAGTTGGAAATCATTGAGAAGAACGATGCATAAACAGTAGTAGTTTCTGTAGAATGGTCGAAGCCCCACATCCACTCTGCATTCTCAACATTATAGAAGCCATCATGAAGACCGGCATTGCCCATAGGCTCATAGCCTGCGTCACCCTCGTAAAATTTTCCACTGCGTGCCTTGTTGGCCGCTGTTGCTGCCTCCGACCACTTCTGGGCCATCAGGTAGTAACGGGCAAGAAGTCCGTAGGCAACATGGGCATCAACATAGTTCTTAGAAGGACGTTTATAATTTGCCTCCTCCAGAAGTTTGACAGCCTCAGTAAGGTCTTTCTCAATCTGTTCGAATACACGGGCAACAGTATTAGCACCCTTCAGTTTTGTACGCTCTGCTTCGTCAGCCACATCAACAGATGTAAGAATCAGAGGCAGACCCTTCTGAGCCATGTTAACCGTACCGTCAGCATTCATATAGTTACGGAACAACTGAATCAGATAATAGTATGAGAATCCACGCATGGCAAGTGCCTGGCCCACCAGAGCCTTCTCACCATCAGTCGATGGTCCTTTAGGATAGAGGCCGATAACCTCATTAGCCTTAGAAATAGTGGTATAGAATGTACTCCAACCCACGTTTACACGACGATAGTTGTACATACGGTTGTCAACCTGATAGTCAAAGTTGAACCAGTGCTCAGCACCCATGGCGATATCCTCAGTACCCATGTCGCAAGCATGGAGAGTAGCCATGAAGTTGAATGTGTCGTGCTGAGTTCCATACATATCTACCAAGTGCGACCAGATACCATTGAGGAACACGTCAGGATTGTTACCGGCTGCAGTAGCAGCGGCCTCAGCATCCAAACCACGCAAGTCCTCTCTGTCCAGATAATCACTGCTGCATGAGGCCAGTGCCAGTGTCAGCAGTCCCATTGACATATATTTAAATATTTTCATATTCTTGGATGTTATTACTTGTTGTTATAATTAGAATGAGATATTCACACCTGCAGAGTATGCACTCAGTGCGCTATATACAAAATCGGTTGCACCGCTGAAACTCTGGCGGGGGTCAAGACCCTTACGCTTTGAAGCGAGCCAGATGTTGTCGCCTGAAATGTACACACGCAGACGGTCGATGCCAATCCTGTTGGTCAGATTAGCAGGCAGGGTATAGCCCAGCGTCACGTTCTTCAGATTGAAGTAGTTGGCCTTGGTCAGGAAGAAATCTGAAGTGCTGTAGATAGAGGCATCCTGGCTGCTGGCCTGGAGGCGTGGAATATTGGTGTTGGTGTTAGCGGGTGTCCAGCGGTTGAACATATCCTTATGGAAGTTCTGACCATGGTCACCAGAATTCATGAGCGAAGCATAATAACTGTCACGCACATAGCCACCCAGTTGGAAGGCTGTCTGAATAGACAGATCGAAGCCGCGATACTCAACACTGGTCGAGAAACCACCTGTCAGGTCGGGGATAGCGCTCTTATTCAGATTAACAACCGTAGCCTCGGAAGAAGTGTTGACAATCTCGACGCTCTTTACGATAGGATTGCCGTCGCCATCCACCTTCACGATGCCGTTGTCGTCATATTCATAAGTGTACTTGTTGTACTGGGGTTTACCGTTAGTCGGGTCAACGCCAACATACTCATAGCCGCTCCAGTTATAGATGCTGCTACCGAGTTTCCACCAGTAACTGCCACGCTCAAATCCAGAAGGATACTTCTCTTCGGGTTTCGAAACAGGAAGTCTGGTCAGTTTGTTCTTGTAGTGTGCAAAGTTCAGTGCAGCCGTCCAACGCAGGTCATTCGTCTTGATAATGTCTGCAGAAATCTCCACTTCGAAACCAGTGTTGCGCATGTCAACCTCGTTTCTGTAGATCCAAGAGGGGGCACCCTCCGACTGAGCCAGCGGGCTGGCGAACAGCATATCTTTGTTATTCTTCACGAAGAAGTCGAAGTTGATGTTGATGCGCTTCAGCAGACCCATTTCAAAGCCTACGTTGAACATCGACTGCTTCTCCCATGTCAGGTCAGTATTGCCACGGAAATACTTTGAGAACGCTGCTGCGCCACCGGCCAGACGACCTACACCATACATATCAGAATAGGCATTCATATAGTCCGAGTCGATATTATCGTTACCCTGTGTACCATAACTTGCCTTAATCTTCAGTGAGTTGATAACCTTGACGTTCTGCATGAACTGCTCCTTGTCAACACGCCAAGCGCCACCGATAGCCCAGAACGTACCCCAACGGTTATCCTTGTGGAAGCGAGAAGAACCGTCGCGACGAATGCTGGCATTCAGATAGTAAGTGTCATCGTAATCATATTCACCCTTAAACAGGTAGCCCTCAAGAGCATATTCATACTGGTAAGAAGTTAAGTCCTGATAGAGGGCTGCATTGGTAAACTCAGGATTCGTGTAGTCAGCGAAGCCCGTCATCTGACCATACAGGTAGTTGTTACGGTCAGTCTTGTTCTCATGAACAGCCATCAAGTGAACGCTGTGCTCACCGAACTCGTGGTTCCAATCCAGAATCTGGTTCACGTTCAGAGCCTCGTAGCGGCTTGTATTCTTATAGCCACGACCACCCACGTTCTTGGCATCACCGCCAACAGGAGTCATGAAACGGGTCTGCATAGTGTTGAATACATCGTAGGCCACATTAGCCGTAAACTTGAAGTCCTTCAGGAAGTTCACCTCAAAATAGCCACGTGAACTGAAGTTGTCACGGATAATCTCGTTGATGTTCTGGTTGGCAGCAGCCAGTGGGTTCTGCTCCGAACCGTAAGGACGTGCATACTCTGTACCCCAGTCATACTGTGTGTTACCGTTGGCGTCGAGCCATCGCTCCCAGTTACCAGTTTGAGCATTCTCTTTATAAAGATAAATAGGATAGATAGGAGCAATCATCTGTGAGAACATGAAAATGTTCGAATAGTTGCTATAGCCAGTGGGGTTGGTGGTAAATTGCTGCTGATTGGTGCGAGCATACGACAGGTTGGCACCCACCTTCACATACTGACCCAGTTTTTGGTCTACCTTACCACGAACCGAGAAACGGTCGAAGTCGGAACCAGGCATATAGCCCTTGTCACCTAGATAGCCGGCAGAAACGTAAGCCTGCGTCTTGTCGTCGCCACCGCTGACATTAACGTTGTACTCGTGGCGCAAAGAACTGCGGAAAGGATCCTTAGTCCAGTCGTCACCCCATTTCAAAGTCGTTGCCGCGGGATTCAATTTTCCAGTCAGAGGGTTAATCAGTTGGTCATCGGCTACACCCTGATAGGCATTGTATTTCAACTGTTCGTCAATCATGTGGGCTGCAGCATACTGGGCAGCAGCAGCCTCTCCCATCGTTCCAGAGAGGTTGTTACGATAGGCCTCATAGAACATCTCGTAGTACTCACCTGGGTCAGTGATGATGTCATAGTTGGGCACGGCACGGGTGTTGAAACCCCAGCGGCCTTCGAAGTTCACCTTAGCCTTGCCAGACTTGGCTCCCTTGGTTGTAATAATGATTACACCATTGGCACCACGGGCACCATACATAGAGTTTGCAGCAGCATCCTTCAACACGGTCATGGACTCGATGTCCTGTGAGTTGATTGAGTTCAGCGATCCCTCATAAGGCACACCATCGACAACAATCAGCGGGCTCTGAGAACTGCTGATAGAACCGATACCACGCACGATAATGCTTGCACCAGAACCAGGAGTACCAGAAGCAGAGGCAATCTGCACACCAGCCACAGCACCCTCAAGGGCCTTTGACAGGTTGGACACTTGCAACTTCTCGATTTTGTCAGATTTCATCGTACCAGCAGTACCCGTGAACGATGATTTCTTCTGCGTACCGTAGGCCACAACGATTACCTCGTCAAGGGCCTTCTGATCGCTAGTCAGCAGGATGCGCATGTTAGGACGGGCACTTACCTCCAGAGGCTCCATACCCACATAAGTGATGCGAAGCATGTTCTTGCCTGCTGGACAGGTCAGCGAGAACTGACCGTTAGCATTTGTTACTGCACCGACTTCAGCGCCTACCACTTTGACGGTAGCACCGATAACGGGCTGTCCGTCGTCCTGAGACACCACGGTACCACTGACTTTTGTCTGGGCCATCGCACCTCCCACGAACAGGAAGAGGACTGCCAACAATGTCATGAGTCTTTTTTCCATAAATCTCTCTCGTTTTTTGGTTTATAATGTTTAAAAATTAGTGTTTGTATTATCTTCCTTTGTTTGTGGCTAATAAATAAATATGTACACGTACATTATTATATAAGTCCAACTTACTTTGCTCACTCTTTGCAAACCTCCCGCCCGGAGGTGTGCAATATATGTTACAGAAAAGGCCTGCACCTGGCGCACCCTGCGCACCCTGTTTGTTGGGCCGAAGGCTTCGTTCATCTTTTTCTGTACTTTTCCTTTCGATTTTTTTGGGATTGTCCGAAAAAAGTGCTACATTTGCACCAAAAGTATTGGCGATGATGGAAAAAGAACAATTCGTGCGGTTTGACTGGGCCATGAAGAAGTTGCTCCGCAACAAGGCGAACTATGGAGTCCTTGCAGGATTGGTAACCACTCTGCTGGGTCAGAAAATTACAATCAAGAAGTTGCTGGAAAGCGAGAGCAACCAAGAAGACGCCAGTGACAAGCAGAACCGTGTAGACTTGCTGGCCGAGGGTGAGCGTGGTGAACTTTATTTGATAGAGATTCAGAACGAGACCGAGTTTGCCTATTTCCAGCGTATGCTTTTTGGCACGTCAAAACTGGTTACGGAGTATATCAATCGCGGACAGGGCTATGAGAACATCCGTAAGGTGTACAGCATCAACATAGTCTATTTCAATTTGGGCAATGGCACCGACTTTGTGTATCATGGCAAAACAGAATTCCGCGGCATCCACAATGGTGAAGTGTTGTCACTGTCGCCTTTCCAGCAGCAGAAGTTCAAGGCAGATGCTGTCAGTGACCTCTATCCGGAATACTTCATTCTGAAGGTCAATGATTTCAACCGCTGGTCGAAGGTTCCGCTTGAGCAATGGATATATTCGCTCAATACGGGTGACATCCCTGAGGATGCCGATGCCCCTGGTTTACAGGAAGCGCGAGAAGCCCTGCGAATAACCCGCATGAGCAAGGCGGAACTACAATCTTATTATCGTCACTTGGATAATGTTGTCATTCTGAAAGACAATATAGCCACGGCACGCATTGAGGGCAGGGAAGAGGGTCGTGCAGAAGGCCGAGAAGAGGGCATTGAGGAGGGTCGTGAAGAAGGTCGCGAAGAAGGTCGTGAAGAAGAAAAACTTACTATTGCCCGATCACTGAAACAGATGGGCATGGTCAATGCCGATATTGCCAAGGCCACAGGGCTTGAACCGGAGAGGATTGCTGCTCTTTGAGGAAACGCAAAAAATGCATTTTCGGCTTTCTCCGATTTTCATTTTGACAAATTTGAGCGTACTTTGTAAAAAATATTGTCGGGCTCACATCGCGAAGAGCCCGATTTTTATGGCATACGGAGATATTTTTATAACTCGCGGTGCTATTTTCATGATTTTGGGTGCGTAGGGCGCCTGGGGTGGGTGCAAGTCTTTTAACCTAGTAGAATGCCACGCCCGCGTGTGGCAGTGTATGTGTGGCTTTGCGAAATGCCTGTCTATACGTGACTTTTCATATGTTTTTATTCTAAATCAACATATGCTTATGAACATTAATATCAACGTCATTATCGACCACCAATCAACAAATCCCTCTAATCAGAGACGATTCAACGCTACTGAATCCTTGCTGGAAATCCTGTGGCAGCAGTACAATCAGGTGTCAGCCTATCGTAGTTCCAGCACAATGAGCAATTATGCCACTGCCATACGTGCCCTCAGTAAATTTTTAAAACGTGATTTGCCCGCGAGTGAACTCTCTGCCAACCTGCTTGGCGGTTTCGAGCGTTGGCTGAAAAGACGGAATATCTGCCTAAATACCATTTCTTGCTATATGCGGTCGTTGCGGTCGCTATTTGCCGGCATCAACGGGGACACGAAGAAAATGTTCGCTAAAGTCTACACGGGGAGCGCGAAAACAGAAAAAAGATCGATTCCACCGGAAGCCATAAGTAGAATAAAAACCTTGCAACTGCCCAGCAATAGTTTCCTCGAATTGGCTCGTGATGTATTCATATTCTGTTTCTATGCGATGGGTATGCCCTTTGTGGATGTGGCCCACTTGCGAAAACAACAGATAGTCAATGGCCATATAGTCTACTATCGACACAAAACGGGTCAACGGGTACAGATTACTATCGAACAGCCCATGTTGGACATCATTCAGCGACATAGTGATAAAACCAAGGCAGGCTATGTGTTCCCCTTGTTGCAAAATGGAACTTCACATGAATACAACGTGATACTTGGTCGATACAATCGTGCACTGCATCGTCTGGCCCGTTTAGCATCTATCAGTCAGAACCTGACAAGTTATGTAGTACGCCATTCGTGGGCAAGTGCGGCTTACAATGCAAATATAGACTTGCCTGTCATATCGAAGGCTCTTGGTCACACTAACACACAGATTACTCTGACCTATATCCGCGAGATAAACGACCAACGGGTGGAAACGGCCAATCATACCGTCATTACAATGATTGAAAAGGGTAGTAGGTGACAGATGATAGTATACAAACGAAACTCATGGCAATTTTCACTCTTTTTAGCCCTTTTTTATTGAATTTGGTACATTTTGCGCATAAAAACTAACTTTTTAAAAAAAATATTTGGTTTTTTAAAAACTATTAATTACTTTTGCACTCTGTAACAAATTGCCCCTCCCTCGCTGTGCCCTCTGCACACCTCCGGGCGGGAGGTTTGCAAAGAGTGAGCAAAGTATGTTGGACTTATATAATAATGTACGTGTACATATATATTAGTTAGCCACAAGACAAAGGAAGATAATACAAACACTAAATATTAAACATTATAAACCAAAAAAACGAGAGAGATTTATGGAAAAAAGACTCATGACATTGTTGGCAGTCCTCTTCCTGTTCGTGGGAGGTGCGATGGCCCAGACAAAAGTCAATGGTACCGTGGTGTCTCAGGACGACGGTCAGCCCGTTATCGGTGCTACCGTGATGGTCGTAGGAACCAATGTCGGTACTGCAACTAACGCTAATGGTCAGTTCTCGCTGACCTGTCCGGCTGGTAAGAACACGCTGCGTATTACTTATGTGGGTATGGAGCCTCTGGAAGTGAGTGCCCGTCCTAACATGCGCATCTTGTTGACCAGCAACAACAAGGCTCTTGACGAGGTGATTGTGGTGGCTTATGGTACAGCCAAGAAGTCATCGTTCACTGGTTCTGCCGCTGCTATCAGCAGTGACAAACTTGACTCGCGCCCTGTTTCTACCGTTACCAAAGCCCTCGACGGCCAGGTGGCTGGTGTGACAGTGACCTCTGGTGGTGGTCAGCCTGGTAGCGATGCCAGCATCATTGTGCGTGGCTTCGGTTCTATCAATGCCTACAACGACCCCCTCTATGTGGTTGACGGTATTCCTTACAACGGTGCTCTGAACACCATCAGTCCTCAGGACATCGAGTCCATGACCGTGCTGAAGGATGCTTCTGCATCGGCTCTGTATGGTGCCCGTGCTGCCAACGGTGTGGTCATCATCACTACCAAGAAGGGTAAGGAAGGTAACCTGCAGGTAACCTTGCACAACACTGTGGGTTGGTCTTGGCGTGCACTGCCTCGCTATGAGACCGTAGACCAGAAGGAATTCGTACAGATCACCTATGAGGCTCTGCGCAACAACCAGCAGTTCGGCAACGGCCTGAGTTACGACGAGGCATGTGCCGTGGCTCGCCAGCAGTTGTCTACTACTTTCGGTGGTGAGATGTACAACCCCTTCAAGAACTATACTTGGGATCAGTTGATCGATCCTGCTACTGGTCTGGTTCGTGCTGATGCTGAGTCGGCTTGGAACGAGGATTGGCTCGACGGAACCTACAACAAGGGTGCCCTGCGCCATGATCACCAACTTTCTGTGAACGGCGGTACCGACCGTACCACTTACTTGATGTCGTTGGGTTATACCGATGAGAAGGGTATTCTGATGAACACTGGTTTCCAGCGTTACAACGCTCGTACCAATGTGGACACCCAGATTACCGACTGGTTCAAGGCTGGCCTGAGCACAAGTTTGGCTCACACAAAGACTGACTATACCGATTTCAACGATACAGGTACTTCGAACCCCTGGTACACCTCGCAGTTCATGGCACCTATCTACCAACTCTATCGTAAGGACATCAACGGTAATGACGTGCTGGATAACTACGGCAACCGTCAGCCTGACTATGGTGAGGACGGACGTCCTACGGCTGCTGACTTCAACCCTCTGGGCGACTTGACACTCGACCGTACTTACTATACAACTGACAATGCCAGCGTTCGTACCTACTTGACCTTCGGTTCTGACGATGCTAAGATGGGATGGGCTCAGGGCTTGAAACTGACGCTGAACTTCGGTGGCGACTATCGTCAGCGTAACGAGACTCAGACGAAGAACAAGTTCCACGGCAACCAGAAGAATGCCGGTGGTATGATTGGTAAGGAGGATAAGCGCACGCAGAGTTACACCTTCAACCAGCAGTTGACTTGGAACCGCCAGTTTGGCAAGCACAATGTTGGCGCCCTGGCTGCTCACGAGTTCTATCAGTACACTTACAACTATCTGTCGGCTGGTAAGACCAACATCGTTGATGGTATCGATGAACTGCGTCCCGGTGCTTCTATCTATGATGCCGACTCTTACTCTTATGAGCACGATATCGAGTCATGGCTGGGTCGTGTGAACTATAACTTCGATGACAAGTACTACTTCGATGCATCTATTCGTACCGACGGTTCTTCACGCTTCCATAAGGACAACCGCTGGGGTACCTTCTGGTCGGTTGGTGGTAACTGGCGTGTCTCTGCCGAGGAGTTCATGAAGCCCCTCACCTGGCTGAGCAACCTGAACTTCAAGATTTCTTACGGTGAGAACGGTAACGAGAACCTGACCACATACTATGCATGGCAGAACCTCTACTCACTGGCCTATCCTAACGGTAACAACATCGGTGGCTTCGTGAGCACACTTGAGAACAAGGATCTGACATGGGAAAAGAGCGGCATGTTGAACATCGGTCTTGATGGTTCTGTGTTTGACAGCCGTCTGCGCTTCGGCATTGAGTTCTTCAGCAAGAAGACTACCGATATGCTTCTGAACTACCCGATGGCTCTGTCTACTGGTTTCACTGGCTATGATGCCAACGTGGGTAACATGCGTAACTGGGGCTGGGAGTTCATGCTGAGCGGCACCATCCTGAAGACCAAGGACGTTGTCTGGAACATGAGTTGGATGGGCACCGCTATGAAGAACAAGGTGCTCAAGTTGACCGATGAGTCAAACCAGATTATAAACGGCTCGCAGATCATCAAGGAAGGATTTGACATTCATACTTTCTATGTAGCCAAGAGTGCTGGTGTGGATCCTCAGACGGGTGCGCAACTCTACTGGGCTTACGATCACATGGATGACGAAGGCAACTGCTACGTTCCCGTTTACGATGAGACAACTGGCGAGGAGATTGGCCGTACACCTGGTGGTGAATATATCACCGACAGTTATTCCGTTGCTTCCAGCCACCGCTACTTCGCTGGCAAGCGTACTCCTGACCTCTATGGCAGCATCTCTACCGACCTGCAGTTGTTCCGTTGCATCGACCTGAGCATCATGACGACCTACTCTATCGGTGGTAAGATTTATGACTCAATGTACTATTCTTCGATGACCAACACCTATGCTTATAACACATGGTCAACAAACATGGATCGTCGTTGGCGTCAGCCTGGTGATATCACCGATATTCCACGTGCTCAGTTGAACTATAGCCGCACGCTGACTGATAACTTCCTGGTGAATGCTTCTTACTTCGCCATCAAGAATATCACTCTGGGCTACACACTGCCTGCTAACCTCACAAGGAAGGCTTATATGAACAAAGTTCGCGCTTATGCTTCATTCGACAACGTGGCCCTCTTCTCTCACATGAAGGGTATGGATCCCCAGTACAACTTCTCTGGTGGTACCAACTACCGCTACGCTCCCAACAAGACGTTCTCACTTGGTCTTGATATTAACTTCTAAAGAAAGGATATAAACAATGAAAAGTCTAAAATATATTTTCATGGGTTTCGCTGCGTTGGCTCTGACCACTTCTTGCAGCGAGGATCAACTTGAGACATCGCCTACCACGGCTGTTTCGGGTACGACAATGACCGAAAGCAACGATGCTGCCATGATTTCGCTCAATGGTCTCTATCGTTCGATGTACACCTCTGGCTGGTCTACAACGGGTAACACCCACCAGTGTTTCGGCCTTTCAGCCTATGCGTTGATGGCTGATGTGATGGGCGATGACTGCATCATGTCGAAAATGGGTTCGGGCTGGTTCTGGTTCGATGCCACCTACGATGTGAAGGATGCCTACACCAGTGGTGCATGGCGTAGTTACGACCTCTGGTATGCCTACTTCACTTACATTGCCAACGTGAACTATCTGATTGCCATGGAGGCTGGTCTCGACCCCGCTGACGTTGACAAGAAGTATGTGCTTGGTCAGGCTTACTCCATCCGTGCCTATAGTTACTTCATGCTGGCTCAATGCTTCGCCCGTACCTACAAAGGTCACGAGAACGAGCCTTGCGTTCCTATCTATACGGAGCCCACATCGGCAAATACCAAGGGTCATCCCCGTGCTACTGTCAAGGAAGTCTATGACCTGATTAACGAAGACATCAAGAAGGGCGTAGCCTATCTGGAGGAAAGCCAGAAGACATCGCTGGATACTAATGACAAGAGTTATGTGACCTATCCTGTTGCTCTGGGTATTCAGGCCCGTATCGCCCTCACTCAGGAAGACTGGGCTACTGCTGCTCAGGCTGCCGAGAAGGCTATCGATCTGGGTAAGTACACCATCCAGCCTGTCGATGCCAGCAAGTATGCCATGAACCAGTCGAACTTCATCAACACTTGCTCGTTCGGCAACGTGATGTGGGGTGCTACGATTATCCCTGACCAGGCTGGTATGTATGCTTCTCTCTTTGCTCACATGGACGTAACCGCTTCTCTCTATGCCGGCTACAACCGTGCCAACAAGCAGATCAACAAGCACACCTACAACCTGATGAGTGCATCTGACACACGTCGTTGCTGGTGGGATCCCAATGATGCCAATAATGGCGATGGTGGCTACCAGCAGCACAAGTTCCACTTCAAGTCACTGTCTACTTGGGAGGGTGACTATGTGTGGATGCGTATTGAGGAGATGTATCTGGCTGCTGCCGAGGCTGAGTGTATGCTGGGTAACGATACCAAGGCTCAGCAGTACCTGAACACGTTGGTTAAGACCCGCGATGCTAGTTACAACTGTGCTAAGACAGGCACTGCACTGGGCGCTCTGACCAGCGACCGCACTGGTTCGCTGCGTGAGGCTATCATCGACCAGCGTCGTATCGAACTCTGGGGTGAATACGGTCGCGTATTTGATATTCGCCGTCTGAAGCAGGGCTTCCGCCGCACCACCGATCAGGGTTGGCCTGACAACCCCGACATCTTGCTGACCAATCGTCCTAGCGATGATCCCGAGAACTACATGTGGGTGCTCACCATTCCTAAGAAGGAGTTCGACGGTAACGAGAACATGAGCGAGGACACAGATCAGAACCCGATTGAAGACAAGTAATCATCACTTTCCAAATTAAAGAATACATACATTATGAAAATAAACAAGATTCTATTAGGTCTGGCAGTCGCCATGCTGGGAGTGATGACTTCCTGCAACACCGACGTAGAGGGTGTCACCTATTCACCCATGGGCCAGAACGTATCTTTCGAGACAAGTGCTCCGTCCACTGTCACTACAGCGGAGACTTCTATCGTGATTCCCGTACGTATTGTACGTTCCGTGGTTGCTAATGAGTATACTGCCAACTTTACAACTAAGGCTAGTGAAGAGGGTATCTTCACCAACGATGCCAATGGTGCCGTGAAGTTTGAGGCAGGACAGGGCGTTGCCATCATCAACGTGAAGGCTGACAACCTGGCCAAGGGTGTTGACTACACCTACACACTGAAACTGAGTGAGGCTGAAGTTGCTGGACGTGATACTATCACGAACACGCAGAATGACTCTATCGTCATCAAGATTCACTCTGACTACAACTGGCTCTCTGGAGGTTCTTGCACATTCGTTGACTACACCTTCTCTGAGAATGGCAAGGCAGCCAAGGATGTACCCATCCAGCATGCTGAGGGCACTAACCTATATCGTATTGTTCAGCCGTTTATTGCTGTCTATGGAAAGGGTGGTAATGGATTCACAACCGATACTGGCATCCAATTCACACTCAATAACGATTACACCATCAACCTTGTTGCTAATGGTGATGATATCGTATGTTCTGCCGACCAGTATGACTTCTGCTGGGTGAAGAAATATGAAGGTAGTTATTGCATACTCCAGTGCAACGGCAATGTCTATCAGGCATCTATGCTGGGTCTGGATAACGGCGAAGGTTACTACACCGGCTTCTCATTTGCCTTCCAGTGGACAACTGGATGGCCTGGACAGAAATAATAAGATTGTCTAACAACGAGAGCGCACAATGATCGTGTTGTGCGCTCTTTTTCGATTAATCAAACTTATTCACCATGAATAAAACGACCTTACTCCTCTTCCTACTGACAGTAAGCCTGTCGGTGTCAGCCAAACCAAGGAAAAGAGCAGAAATGTGCCGTATCGCCCAAACCGCCATCATGCAGCAAGAAGTAGAATTGCTGGACGAGTCGGAAGGCTATTGTGTCTATGGCAACCCAAAAGGCTTTGCCATTATCAGCAAAATGGATAGCCATGCACCTGTTCTGGCCTATTCTTCATCGCCCTATAACAAGGACAACATGCCCTGTGGAATGAAATGGTGGTTGTCAACAATCAATGCCTCGCTCTCCCTGAATGGGCAAAGTCAGGATGTTGAAGGCTTCGTGCCGGAAGTGGTGGCACCAATGCTGAAAACCACATGGGGACAGGACTCGCCCTTCAACGAAAAAAGTCCAGTAGTGAACAATTCCAAGGCACCTACTGGCTGTGTGGCAACAGCGATGTCACAGATACTCAACTTCTATCAGTATCCTGCACAAGGTCACGGTATGGGCTATTACACGATGGGTGAAAACTCATACAGGCAGTTAGTGGAAGTCAATAGTACCTACAGATGGGATTTGATGAAGAATTCCTATGCCAGTGCCTGGTTCCTCTCCGATGAGGAAAAGGATGCCATCAGCCAATTGATGTTCGATGCTGGAGTTTCCTCGCACATGAATTTCTCTAGTGGCGGCAGTGGTACAACGGCATACGAGGCAGCCAACGGCTTTTCACATATTTTCCAATTTGACTCGCTTGCCATGGAATGTGTGATGCGTGACTATTGCCAGAATGATGCAGAGTGGATGAACATCATTCTTAGTGAACTGAAGGCTGGTCGGCCTGTACTGATGTGCGGTCTTGACCTGTCAAGCGGCGGTCATGCTTTCATTATTGACGGAATGGATGCGAATGGATATGTCCATGTTAATTGGGGCTGGAACGGACAGGCTGATGGTTATTACAATCTGGCAGACTTGAACCCCACAGGAATTCTGGGAGAATCTTCGACAATGCATTTCAATGCAGAACAGTCCATCATCACGAATCTGCGCTGCAATCCTACACCAGCCGCTGATGCCGTCTATCGCTCCTGCTGGGTCATCAGTGTTGAGGATAACTTGATAGCCAATGAAGTCAATGGACTTACCCTATCATCACCAGGAGGTATCATTTGGCAGGTCAGCCACTTGACATTCTATGGGAAGGTTGGGTTGGCCTTCCTGGATGATAATGGTAACGAAGTGTACTTCCACGCATTCTTTGATACAAGTGACAAGGCAAATCACCTCACTCCTATAGATGGTGGAGTGGGTTATTATGCAAGCAACTTTAGCAATATCTCGATAACAGACCTCCTGCCATTGCCTGCAGGCACGTATAGGGTGTTCCTTGCTTCAAAAGCCATACAAGACAAGACCTCGCAATTCATCTGCTATCCGGGAGGCAACCATAATGAATACATTCTAACGAAGAATGCCGACAACACACTGATTGTCAAGGCAGCGGAAACATCTGGCATAGAAACTGCCAGTAGTATCGCGGCTCCTGACAACACGCCTTTCTACGACCTGCAAGGCCGCAAGATAGATAGTCCCCGCAAGGGCATCTACATCCAGAAAGGACGTAAGGTAGTGGCTCGTTAAGAATTATCTTTTGGATTTGAAAAAATCCTGCATCAACTGGCGGCATTCTTCTTCAAGGATGCCGCCAGTAGTTTGTATAGGACTAAAGTTAAATCATGCAAAATAAACGAAGCGTTTTCTTTTATTCGAACTATAATTATTATATTTGCAATAAAATTATAGAAGTCATGAAGGAAATCGAAATTAACAATCCGTTTGTTGTCGGCAAATACCTCTCCGACAAATACTTTTGCGACAGGGTGGAAGAAACTGCATTCCTGCGTAAACAGATAGTTAACGGCAGGGATGTCGCATTGATTTCGCCTCGTCGTCTTGGTAAGACCGGACTAATCCATCATTTCTTCAACCAACAAGACATCAAAGAGAATTATCACGTATTCTTTGTCGATATCTATGCTACTACGTCTCTTGCCGAATTTGTCTATACACTTGGCAAGGAGATCTACGAGCAACTGAAGCCAAAGACTACAGTATGGAAAGAGAAGTTCTTCCAGACAATAGCATCGTTCCGTGTGGGATTCAAGTTAGACCCGATGACCGGCACCCCTACATTTGACCTGGGCTTAGGCGATATCTTAGTGCCACAGACAACCCTTGACGAGATATTCACTTATATTGAAGAGGCCGACAAGCCTTGCATCATTGCCATAGACGAGTTTCAGCAAATCAGCGAATATGCTGAGAAAAACATGGAGGCTCTCCTACGCACTAAGATACAGATGTGTCACCGTGCACAGTTTATATTCTCTGGAAGTAAACGTCACATGATGAGTAACATGTTTGCCTCTCCTTCAAAACCTTTCTATCAGAGCGCCGTCAACATGTCATTGGAAGCCATACCTATTCAGAGTTATTCAGACTTTGCTACTGTTTTGTTTCAGGAGAGTAATAAGCAAATAGAACGGCAAGCCATAGAGACTGTTTGGAATTTGTACGATGGCTACACGTGGTTTGTTCAGATGCTGATGAACGAACTGTTTGCTTTGACACCGCCAAATGGCAAATGCACTATTGACATGGTAACCGAGGCTCGACACAACGTCATCATGTCGCAAGAAAACACATATAAAGATATCCTATCAAGGATTTCGCCAAAACAGAAAGTCGTCATGCAAGCGATTGCCAAGGAGGGCATCGCAAAGAATATAACAGCAGCGAAGTTTATAAAGAAGTATAATCTTACTTCAGCCAGTTCCGTACAATCGGCAATCAAACTGTTGTTGAAGAATGACTTGATCACCCAGTCAGACAACTGCTTTCGTATCCAGGATTTCTTCCTATCGGAATGGATGGCTACGATGTTCTAAACATGAGAAAGTTGTTCTATCGCTTCTCACGAAAAAAATCCTGCATCAACTGGCGGCATTCTTCTTCAAGGATGCCGCCTATGCATTCTGCCTTAGGGTGAAGAACGTGTGGGGCATACTCGCGGAAACCTCGTTTGGGGTCGGGCGCACCATAGACGATACGGGGTACCTGGGCCCAGCCGATGGCTCCGGCACACATGGGGCAGGGCTCCACGGTGACATAAAGCGTGCAACCAGTCAGATACTTGCCACCGAGTTCGTTTGCTGCCATCGTGATGGCCTGCATCTCAGCGTGAGCAGTCACGTCGGTGAGGGTCTCTGTCAGGTTGTAGGCACGGGCGATAATACGGTCTTGGCATACAACGACGGCCCCAATGGGTATCTCACCCTTGTTGCAGGCTTTCTGTGCCTCGGCCAGCGCCATGCGCATATACTTTTCGTCTTTATTCTCCTGTTCCATCGTATAAAGAGGACTACTTGTCGTAATACATCATCACAGGCTGGGCGAAGTGAGGGGGAGGAAGCATGCCGAATCCTCTGCTCAGTGTGTATGACCACTGTTGTGGCTTATGGAGTTCGTCGAAGGCTGCGAACTCTTCGTGTGCAGATGCTGACAGCCCTTCGCCCAATTGTCTCACGCGGTCGTAGAGGGCCTTACGGCTTGGTGCATTGAACGGACTGCTGTTGCTGTTCATCATACTCTCCGTGGTCGGTCGATAGATGCCCAGCGTATAGGTGTAGCCTCCTTCATAGACCCCGATGTCCTCGGAAGCGAACCTCTGGTCGTTGATGAACGCATGCCAGTCTACATTCTCCTCGTCGTTGGTGGCATCTACATTCTTTAGCCAGTTGTAGGTATGATAGGTTTTCAGTTCCTCGGTTTCCTCAGTTGTTGGTGAACCATTCTCCTTATAGCCATACTCGTCGGCCAGTTTACCCAGACCATGGCCAATCGCCTCATGTACCAGCACGGTGCGGAACAATTCGCTATTGAGGCTCTCAATGACAGGACAGAAAGCGATGGCGAACTGTAGGGGCTTGTTTGTCTTCTGGTTCCTGTAGAGATAGGTCACGCCTTTATGGATATTGGTGTTGAGGATGACTACAGCCAGCGTGTTCAGAGAGTCGATGCCCTCCACCTTCCTGACATAGTTCATCACCATTCCAGCATCGGCATTGATGCCTGATGTCTGGGGATCAGGCACACAACTGAACACCGTGGAATAGCCCTCTCCCACATTGTCGTTCTTCGATACCGCCTTCACACTGTAGATGGTGAAATAGTCACGCAATGATTTTATCGGTTCTTCGCTGAACAGGTTCTCCATGGTTTTCTCCATGATGGTCTGGTAGGTCCCGTCGGCAATGTCACGGTCAGCAAAGCCGTCGCCCATCAGTACCACAGGGATGCCTTTTCCCTGTGAGGCTCGCTGCATCACAGTGATCTTGCCGTCCTGAGAGAAGTCGGTCGATACATAGCCGGAACTGAGACCGGCCTGCTGTACATAGCAGGTGTCGAGCCCTATCCAGTTGTCGCCATCGGTCACCATCGCCAGTATGTAGATGGTCGTTCTGGGATCCTTGCCTGTGTTCGGCTTGATGATGAGATCGTGGGATTGTCCTCTCCATTCATTGGAGGAGGCGCGGCTCTCTGCGGCCCACTCAATCCAGTCGAGTGACGGGTTATAGACCATCGACAGTTTCTTGATGTCCACATTGGTGGAAAAAGGTAGTGACAGCGTTCCTCCTTCGGCATCCACATGGTATTCCTTCTTGTCGAAAAGACCATATTCGCCGCTTTGGCGTATGGTCACACTCGTCTGTGAATCACCTGCCGATATGGTTACTATGGCACTGCGCGCACTTTTCGTGCGGTTGGTCTGTGTGGTGGTCACCGTGATGGTATTGTTGCCAGCCTTGCCCTCTGTGGGTGAAATGTTCAGCCAATTGGCATTGCACGATGCCTTCCAGTCAGCCGACACGTTGAATGTCACCTCTGTTTTCTGGTTGACCACAGGATATAGGATGTCTGTCGTCGTTGATGTGACGGAGATGTTCACACTGTCTTCCTTGTTGCATGCTGCCAGCAGCATGACGAGCAGAATCAGTATAGCGGTAAGTGTTTTGTTGCCCATTGATGATTGCTGTCTTTTCTTTTCGGTGCAAAGATACGAAGAAAAACCGAGAAGAATTTCTCTTTTCCCGATATTTTTGTTTATCTTTGCAGAATGAATTTCAAGGTTGTACATATTGACGAGACAGACTCTACCAATCGGTGGCTGAAGGAGCATGACAGTCAGGCAGACGAAACCGTCGTGGTCTGGGCCGATTACCAAACAGCAGGACGTGGCTGTGGCACCAACACCTGGGAGTCGGAGCGAGGGAAAAACCTGCTGTTCTCCCTGCTGATTCATCCCCAGTGGGTGAGGGCCGGTGAGCAGTTCTTCCTGTCGATGGCGATATCGAATGCTGTTCGTCGTACCTTGGACTTCTACCTCTTCCCGCGAAGTGAGGTGAAATGGCCAAATGATGTCTATGTGAATGACGGGAAAGTCTGTGGCATCCTGATAGAGAACCGTTTGCAGGGAAACAGTATCAAGGATTGCATATTGGGCGTTGGTCTGAATGTCAACCAGCGACCGTTTCATAGTGATGCGCCCAATCCACTCTCTATGGTGCAGGTGGATGGCTGTTGCGAGTTCGACCGCGGACATGTGCTTAACCGGGTATTACAGGAGTTTGCAGACATCCTTGAGCATTGGGACACAACTGTCATAGGAAGTGAATATCGACAGCATCTGTATCGCAGAAACGGATTCCATTCCTATGTCGATAAGGACGGAGTGTTTCAGGCCGAGATGACAGATGTTGAGGATGATGGTCATCTGGTGCTCTGTGACGAGAACGGACAGGTACGCCGCTATGCCTTCAAAGAGGTGCAGTTCGTGATTTAAGCCTCGAAATAACGATGTAACGACATCACGATAAATCGATTAAACGATTACACGATTAAACGTAATAACGAAAAAAAACTATGGCACGATTTAAGAGAATTCTATTGAAGTTGTCGGGCGAGAGCCTGATGGGGAAACAGGGCTACGGTATCGACCCTGAGCGTTTGAGCGACTATGCTCAGCAGATTAAAGAGGTGAGTGAGATGGGTGTCCAGATTGGCATCGTCATCGGTGGCGGAAATATCTTCCGTGGATTGAGTGGCAGTCAAAAGGGCTTTGACCGTGTGAAGGGCGACCAGATGGGTATGTGCGCCACGGTCATTAACTCATTGGCACTCTCGTCGGCACTGGGTGCTGTTGGCGTGAAGAACAAGGTGCTTACGGCCATCCGCATGGAGCCTATCGGAGAGTTTTATACCAAGTGGAAAGCCATTGAGGCTATGGAGCAGGGGCAGGTGTGCATCTTCTCGGCAGGAACTGGCTCGCCTTACTTTACAACTGATACAGGCTCCTCGCTTCGAGGTATAGAAATCGAGGCCGACGTGATGCTGAAGGGAACACGTGTGGATGGTATCTATACGGCAGATCCAGAGAAAGACCCTACTGCAGTCAAGTTCACAGATATTACTTATAAAGAGGTACTGGCACGAGGCCTGAAGGTGATGGACCTCACGGCTATATGCATGTGTCAGGATAACAATCTGCCTATCTATGTCTTTAACATGGACATCGTAGGAAACTTGAAGAAAGTGATGGCAGGAGAGGAAATAGGTACACTGGTGCATAATTAGTAGTTGGCAGTTTGCAATTGGCTTTTAGCAGTTGCCAACAGACAGCAGCCACATCACTCCTCTGTGAACTCTACATATTCGCCCTCGTCTGGGGCGAATATTTTTTTGCTGGCCTTATTGGGGTCGCGCCGGTCAACAATGGTGAAGCCCTCTGCAGTCCTGGTAGTCCGGCGTTGACTGGACTGCTGATGCTGCTGGGATTGTTGTCTGTTGGTCCCTTTGAAATAGTCTTTGTCAAACGACGGACCGTCATTTCTGCGGTGGTGTTTCTTTGACAGTCGTTCAAACTCTTCGTCTGTCATCTCGCCCCTGACCATCCGCTTTACGAAACGAAATCCTTTACGCAGATAGTAGAAGACCACCAGGATGACAATGGCACCGATGACCAATATGCCGATGAAAATCCCCAACAATATGTCCATAGATTATTTGTCGCCTTTCCGTTGGGTGAACACTGAGAGGATAACATACCAGGCGATGATGCCAGCAAGGCCGCTGATGCTCTGGAAGAGGATAAGCGGAAGCACTAGGAGTGGGATGCAGGTAAGAAGGAAGATATACTTCACTTCATTGCCGCGCCAGCCCCAGGACTTGAACTTCAAAGCGAACATGGGAATCTCGGCTATCAGTAGATAACTGAATACGAAGACAGCGGCAATGACACTATATACATAATAAGGTGATGTGGTCAGGAAATCGCCTGTTCCTACGATGAGTGCTCCCCAGAAAAGGGCATTGGCAGGTGTAGGGAGTCCAATGAATCCCATAGCCTGACGCTCATCCAGATTGAACTTCGCCAGACGTAGCGCAGAAAAGGCTGCCATGATGAATGCCGTGAATGGCATGATGAAAGCAATAAGGGAGGGCAGTTCATGAAAATGATAGCCACATAGCCAACTGAAAATAATAGCCGATGGCGCAAAGCCAAAGGTGATGTCGTCGGCCAATGAGTCAAGTTCCTTGCCAATGGGTGAGCTGACATGCAACAGACGGGCAGTCATGCCGTCGAAGAAATCGAAGACAGCACCAATGACAATAAACAGCAAAGCCCATTCGTATTTCCCCTGGAAAGCCCAATAGGTAGCAATGCAACCAGCAATCAGGTTACAGCACGTGATGGTATTGGGGATATGCTTCTTAATCATTGGGCGGTAGCAAATTATTCACTTTTCACTATTCGTTTTTCCCTTATACCAGTTTAGCAATGACTGTCTGGTCACCAGTGGTGGGCTGTTTCATCTTGACGCAGGGCTTAGAGCCAAGTGGCAGATAGACGTCGACGCGTGAACCCAACTTGATGAATCCGAGGTGCTCGTCGATATAGCAGTCTTCTTCTTCTTTCGCATAGGTCACGATACGGCGAGCCAGGGCGCCGGCAATCTGTCTGACCAGCACGCTCTGTCCGTCAGGGGTCTCTATCATGATGTCGGCATGCTCGTTCTCTTCACTGGCCTTTGGTAGCCATGCCTTGTGGTAGTTGCCGTCAAAGTGCTTGACAAACTTAACCTTGCCGTCAACGGGGAACCAGTTGGCATGAACATTGAGGGGGCTCATGAAGATGCTGATCATCAACCTGCGGTCGTGAAAGTATTCGTCTTCATCGGTCTCCTCAATCACAACGATCTTACCGTCGGCAGGTGCGACGACGGTCTTCTCTGTGTCGCCATTGAAATAGCGAATGGGACAGCGATAGAAGTTAAGCATCATCAGCCATGCGGCACCTATTATGCCGACAAAGATGATAAAAGGTATAGGTGTATCGAAGGAGCGCCAGAGTACTACTGCAATAGCAATAATGATGAAGAGGCTATAAAGCAACTCGTCAGTACCCTCACGATGGATCCTGATTTTTTTTAGTTTCTTAATTCTTTCTCCCATGGTTAGTCTTGGAAATTCCGGTGCAAAGGTAATGCTTTTTTGTCAATTAACAAACTTTTTCTACGATTCTTTTGGCAATATCAACTTTTCAGCGTAACTTTGGACACCAAAATTGTAACTAAATGGAAGATTTCATACATTTACACGTTCATACATACTATTCAATCCTTGACGGTCAGTCGAAGATAAAAAACCTGGTGGACAAGGCCATTGCTGACGGCATGCGAGGCTTGGCCATCACTGATCACGGCGACATGTTTGGTATCAAGGAGTTTCACGACATCGTGATGGGGGTGAATAAAGGCCGAAAGAAAGAGGGTCTGGAACCTTTCAAACCTATCTTTGGTTGTGAGATGTATGTATCGCGTTACGGCTCCAAGACCCTCCGCCGTGGCAAGGAAGACCAAAGCGGCTATCACTTGATTGTGCTGGCCAAGAACTACACAGGCTATAAAAACCTGATAAAGATAGTGTCTAACTCATGGATTGACGGCTACTATATGCGCCCTCGTACGGATCGCGAAGATTTGGAGAAATACCACGAGGGCTTGATCGTCTGTTCGGCCTGTATTGCTGGCGAGGTGCCCAAGAAGATTCTCAATGGTGATATGGCGGGAGCCCGTGAGGCTGTGGAATGGTATCACCGTGTCTTTGGCGATGACTATTATTTGGAGTTGCAGCGTCATGAAGTGACTGATCCTATTGTACGGGCCAACCGTGAGACATTCCCCCTGCAGCAGCAGGCAAACAGAGTGCTGATTGAACTGGCGCGTGAGTATGGTATCAAACTTGTCTGCACTAACGATGTGCATTTTGTAGAGAAAGAGAATGCCGAGGCTCATGATCACCTGCTCTGCTTGTCGACGGGCAAGGATCTGGACGACCCTACCCGTATGTTGTATTCCAAGCAGGAATGGTTCAAGACGAAGGCGGAGATGAACGCCATCTTCAGCGATGTGCCTGAGGCACTATCGAACACGCTTGAGATTCTAGATAAGGTGGAGATATATAGTCTCGACCATGATCCCATTATGCCTTTCTTCCCCATTCCTGAGTCGTTCGGTACGGAGGAGCAATGGCGCCAGAAGTTCTCAGAGGAAGACCTGTTCAGAGAGTTTACTACCGATGAAAACGGCAAAAATCCACTCCCCAAGGAGGACGGCGAGAAGAAAATCAAGAAGTTGGGAGGCTATGACAAACTGTATCGAATAAAGTTTGAAGCCGACTATTTGGCAGAACTGGCTTACAAGGGCGCAAGGGAACGCTATGGCGAACCGATACCACAGGAGGTCGATGAGCGTGTGCGCTTTGAGTTGCATATCATGAAGACCATGGGCTTCCCTGGCTACTTCCTGATTGTGCAGGACTTTATTAATTCAGCCCGCGACGAACTCGACGTATGGGTGGGACCCGGACGTGGCTCTGCTGCCGGTAGCGTGGTGGCTTACTGTCTGGGTATCACAAAGATTGACCCACTGAAGTATGACTTGCTGTTTGAGCGTTTCCTGAATCCAGACCGTATCTCACTTCCTGATATTGATACCGACTTCGATGATGACGGTCGTGGTAAGGTGCTGAAATGGGTGGAGGACAAGTATGGCCACGAGAACTGTGCCCATATCATCACCTATGCCTCGATGGCAACGAAGAACTCCATTAAGGATGTGGCCCGTGTGGAGAAAGTGCCGCTGGCCATTAGTAATGCGCTTTGCAAGGCCATTCCGGACCGTCTGCCGGATGTTGATGGTAAGACACCCAAGATGAATCTCGTGAATGCTATCAAGGCCGTCAGGGAATTGCAGGAGGCTGAGGCTTCGTCAGATCCTGCTCTGGCTAACACCATCAAATATGCCAAGATGCTGGAAGGCACGGTGCGAGGTACTGGCATCCATGCCTGTGGCTTTATCATTTGTCGCGACCCTATCAGCGACTGGGTTCCAGTGTCGACGGCCGACGATCCTGACTTTAAGGATACAAAAACCAACTGTACGCAATATGACGGTCACGTGATTGAATCGACAGGCCTGATCAAAATGGACTTCTTGGGACTGAAGACGCTCTCTGAGTTAAAGGAGGCCTGTGCAAACATCAAGTTGACGCGTGGCATAGACGTTGACTTGGACCATATCCCCATTGATGATCCCAAGACTTATGAACTCTATCAGCAGGGACGTACGATTGGAACCTTCCAGTTTGAATCCAGCGGCATGCAGAAATATCTGCGTGAACTGCATCCCACGGTATTTGAGGATTTGATAGCCATGAATGCCCTCTATCGTCCGGGACCTATGGACTATATCCCTGATTTCATCAAGCGTAAGAACGGACTGGAGCCGATCACCTATCCCATTGACTGTATGGAGAAATACCTGAAAGATACCTATGGAATTACGGTGTACCAGGAGCAGGTGATGTTGTTGTCTCGACAACTGGCTAACTTCACGCGAGGTGAGAGTGATGCTTTGCGTAAGGCGATGGGTAAGAAGAAAAAGGATATCGTCGATGCCATGAAGCCTAAGTTCATTGAGGGCGGTAAGAGCAATGGTCATGATCCCAAGATATTGGAGGGAATCTGGAGTGACTGGGAGAAGTTCGCCAGTTATGCCTTCAATAAGTCTCATGCTGCCTGCTATTCCTGGGTAGCCTATCAGACGGCTTATCTCAAGGCCAACTATCCGGCAGAGTTCATGGCTGCTATCATGAGTCGCCGACGTGACCAGATTACGGAAATCACCAAGTTGATGGACGAATGCAAGCAGATGGGTATTGCTACCCTTGGCCCCGATGTCAATGAGTCGTATCAGAAGTTCGGTGTTAACCAGAAAGGCGAGATACGTTTCGGACTGGCAGCCATCAAGGGACTAGGCGATGGAGCCGCGCAGGCCATCATTGATGAACGTAGTAAGAACGGTCCCTATAAGAGCGTCTTTGATTTTGCCCAGCGCGTCTCGTTTGCCAGTGTCAACCGAAAGGCTTTCGAGTCTTTGGCGTTGAGTGGCGGTTTCGACTCTTTCGGCATACGTCGTGAGGCATTTTTTGCAGAGAACGGCAAGGGAGAGATGTTCCTCGACACCTTGGTGCGCTACGGCCAGAATTATCAGACGGCCAAGCAGCAGGCCACGACTTCACTCTTCGGTGCTTTTGACGATGTGGAGATAGCCACGCCGCCCGTACCCAAGACGGATGTGCGGTGGAGCGACATAGAGCGTCTGAACAAGGAACGCGACTTGGTGGGTATCTACCTTTCTGCCCATCCGTTGGACGAGTTTCGCATCGTGTTGGAGAATCTCTGTAATACCAAATGTGCCGATTTGGCAGACGTGTCTGTGTTGAAGGATCGTGAACCCGTCATTCTGGCGGGCATCGTGACGGCTATCCGCACGCGTTTCGATAAGCGCGGCAACCCCTGTGGCTTTGTGACCATTGAGGATTTTGAAGGTTCGGGCGAATTAGCGTTGTTCGGTGAGGACTGGGGTAAGATGAGCGGTATGTTCACGGAAGGAGCATCGGTCTATGTTACAGGACAGGTAAAGCCGCGTTTCCAGAATAGTGATGTGCTAGGGTTCAGGGTGACTGGCGTAGAATACCTGCAAACAGTGAAGGATAAAGCCATCGACCGTATCACCATCTCGCTCACAACCGACCTGCTGAATGACCAGATAGTGGCTGAACTGGGCGAACTGATCGATGAGAGTCCGGGAAAGACGAAACTCTTCTTCCAGTTGCGCGATTCTACAGGTAAGCATCATGTGCTCCTACGGTCGAAGGAAAAAATGGTAGATGTGCGGCATACATTGATTGATTTCATTGAGCAGCATCCCGCCATCGATTATAAAATCAATTAAAGACAGATGGCATGCGTTTTGCCATCAAATAGGTAAATAGTGAATTAATCGTATATTGTCAAATCGAAAATTGAAATTATGGAAGTACAAGTAACAAGTGAGAACTTTGAGGGTTTGAAGAATGGTTCGAAACCTCTGGTAGTAGATTTCTGGGCAACATGGTGTGGTCCCTGTCGTATGGTAGGTCCTATCATCTCAGAGTTGGCAGAGAAGTATGGCAATGATATTATTGTCGGCAAGTGTGATGTGGAGGAGGAAGAGGACTTGGCTGCTGAATTCGGCATCCGCAATATCCCAACCATCCTTTTCTTTAAGAATGGTGAGGTGGTCGACAAAATGGTAGGTGCCCAGTCGAAGCAGAAGTTCGAGGAGAAATTTGATGCCTTACTCTGATGGCAAATATTGATGAAGAGTTCCTCATGGATGAGGAAGAGACCCGTCGGGAAATCCAGTTTGTTCGTGAGCAACTGCCTTCAGACCTGAAAGAGAAATACTCTGACGAACAACTGGGGTGGATGTTCGATACCATTGCTGACTATTTCTTTGAGAGTGGTATCCTGGAGACTGATGACGATGAGGTGGATGTTGATATAGAGAAGGTGGCCGACTATCTCTGCAGTCAGGCAAAGAGTGAAGGCCTGTCGGCTCTGGATTCCTCAGAAGTGCGCTTCGTCGTTGAGGCTGACCTCGATTTTCAGGAAGAGAATGCCTGATTAAAGATATTCCCTATTATGATGTGAACGCCGTGGAGACAAAGGTTTCCACGGCGTTTACATGATATCATGTATAGTTCTTTGTTCCTGGCTTTAACAGGTAGTGGCGTACATACGCCCGGTGGCCATAGATGATGATGACGATGAAACTGATGAAGGGGACTATGAATGACAGGTTGGTCGATGACAGACCGAAGAGTTCAATGTCGGAGTCGATGATAAGTGCCTGAAGGGGCGGGAACACTGATCCTCCTAGGATGGACATGATGAGGCCGGCACTGGCAAACTTCACATTGTCGCCCACACCACGCAATGCAATACCATAGATGGTGGGGAACATCAGCGACATGCAGGCTGAGACAGCCACCAGGCAGTAGACGCCATTGCGGTCGGTAAACACGATGGCTCCGGCAATGAAGCAGGCACCCATGATGCCGAGAATGGACAACAGACGTCCCGGTGAAATGTATTTGAGGAACCATGTGCAGATGAAACGGCTGACGGTAAAGAATACCATGGCAGCGATGTTGTATTTCTGCGAGAGGATTTCGGCTGCTTTTTCTTCCATGCCTTCTTCCATGAAGACACGAGTGCCATATTGTATGATAAATGTCCAACAGGTCACTTGGGCACCAACATAGAAGAACTGGGCTAGCACACCCTCGCGATAGTTCTTGATGCGGATGAGTTCGCTCATGGCTATCTTAAGGGGCTTGGTGGCACCCGTTTCGCCAGCCTTCGGCATCTTTCGGATGAAAAGAAGTGTCAGCAGCAGCAGACATACAATGCCCAATCCTAGATAAGGACCGATTAAAACCTCCAAATCGTTGTCCTTTAAGGTATTAAACTGTACCTCGGGCAGTCTCATGCGCTGTTCAGTCGTCATCCCGCTCATCCTGGCCTGAACGAACTCCATGGCCACATACATGCCCATCAGTGCTCCAATGGGATTGAAAGCCTGGGCTAGGTTGAGGCGTCTGGTGCCGGTCTCTTCACTTCCCATACAATAGATGTACGGATTACAACTGGTCTCCAGAAACGATAGTCCACAGGTCAGAATGAAATAGGCCAGCAGGAAGGGGTAGTAGAATCCCAGTAGTTTGGCAGGAAAGAAGAGGAACGAACCAATGGCAAAGAGGGACAGCCCCACCATGACACCTGCTTTGAATGAGTAGCGTTGGATGAACTTTGCTGCTGGGAATGCCATGGCAAAGTAGCCCAGATAGAAGGCTACTTGTACCAGGGCACCTTCTGTGACGCTCATGCGGAAAATCTTGGAGAAGGCTTTTACTATCGGACCGGTCATGTCGTTGGCAAAGCCCCACAATGCGAAGCATGATGTGATAAGAATGAATGGTAACAGATAGTTTACACCGTCTTTGGTCAGAATATTTACTTTCATCTCTTGTTGTTTTATCGGTCTTCAGTCAAATTCGCGGCAAAATTACGATATTTTTCTTAGAAATCATGATGTTTCACTTGTTTTTTGTTATCTTTGCAGTCAGAAAAGCAATGACACATGAAAAAACTATTATCTCTGCCCCCTAATTTGGTGACGACTGATGATGCGGGGCAAACGGTCTTTCATCAGATAACGGGATTGTCGCCAAAGGAATATTTCTGTACCTGCGATCCGGAGGGGCATCGTGTGGGCAGTGGAGGAGGCTCGACGTGGCTGCTTGAACAGGCATGGCGCGCCGAGGCAGGAACGGCTCCGTTCGATGAGTGGCTGTCAGGAGAAAAGCGCATTCTGATTCATGCGGGAGGACAAAGTCGCAGGTTGCCGGCTTATGCCCCTTCGGGAAAGATATTGACCCCAATCCCTGTCTTCCGTTGGGAACGGGGACAGCGGTTGGCTCAGGACCTGCTATCTCTGCAACTGCCACTATATGAACACATGATGCAACTGGCACCGAGGAATATCAATACAATGATTGTCAGTGGCGATGTGCTTGTCAGAACTACACAGCCTCTGGGGCCTATACCTGATGCCGATGTGGTATGCTATGGGCTATGGCTGGATGCCAGCGTGGCTAAGAATCATGGTGTCTTTGTATCAGACCGGCGCACACCTCAGGTGCTGAAGCAGATGCTTCAGAAACCAAGTGTGGAGCAGTTGCATGAGTTGCAGAAACAGCATTACTATTTGACTGATATCGGGGTGTGGCTGCTCAGTGACCGAGCCGTGCGTCTTCTGAAAGAGAGAAGTCATGATGCTGATGGCTCGCTCAAGTTCTATGACTTGTATTCCGACTTTGGGCGCACGTTGGGAACATCTCCTGTGTTGGAAGATCAGGAATTGCACCAACTCAGTGTGGCTGTTGTGCCATTGGCAGGCGGTGAGTTCTACCATTTCGGAACCTCTTCCGAGATGATTTCCTCGACGGAAAAACTGCAGAATGTAGTGAGTGACCAGCGGCAGATCATGCATCACGATCGCAAACCTCATCCTTCTATCTTCGTTCAGAATGCCTTGGTGCAGGTCACCTTATGCCCAGAGAATAAGGATGTGTGGATTGAGAATAGTTTCATCGGACATCGTTGGTCGCTGACCAGTCGCCATGTCTTGACCGGCATTCCTGAGAACGATTGGAATATATCCCTGTCTCCTGGACAATGTATCGATATCGTACCCATAGAGGAGGAACAGTATGTCGTTCGTTCTTACCATATTGACGACCGTTTTGATGGGGCTGAGCAGCAGCGCAAGCAGTTCCCTGTGTTGCGATACGATGAGATAGAGGCCTATCTCCATTCTTCACGTGCTTCACTCTTACTAAGCGCAGAAGAGATTTCTTCGCGGGCCAACCTGAAGAGGCTTTTCAAACAGCGTGAGGCTTTCCGTTGTAAGAACTGGTCGGCTTTGGCTGACAACTGGGAACATAGTGTGTTCTATCAATTGGATTTGGACGATGCCTCCCGTGCTTTTCGGGAACATCAGATACCACTGCCGGAACCGCTGTCCGATGATGCTCCGTTGATGACACGCATCCATGATGCGATGTTCCGAGGGGATGGCGATACGGCCTTTGGACTCTTGCGCCAGGGCCTGACCCAGCAAGTGTTGAGTCAACTACAGACACCGCGCTGTGCTGCCTATCAAGATCAGATTGTGTGGTCGCGCAGTCCTGTGCGTATCGATATTGCCGGTGGATGGACTGATACACCGCCTTATTGTCTTCTAGAGGGCGGAAACGTGGTCAACCTGGCCATCGAACTCAACGGACAGCCTCCTTTGCAGGCATACATCAAACCTTGTCGTGAACCGCGTATCACGCTCCGAAGCATCGACCTGGGGGCTACAGAGGTGGTGGAGACCTTCGAGGAACTCATGCAGTTTGCTAAGGTTGGATCACCATTCTCTATCCCGAAGGCTGCATTGGCGTTGGCTGGTTTTGCACCGCAGTTCTCTGCCAACCGCTATGCGTCGCTCCGGCAACAACTTGAGGCGTTCGGGTGCGGTATCGAACTCACATTGCTCTCGGCCATTCCTGCAGGCAGCGGTCTCGGAACCAGTTCAATTCTGGCTTCGACGGTGCTGGGCGGAATCAGCGACTTCTGCTCGCTTGCATGGGATAAGAATGAGATAGGACGCCGCACCTTAGTGCTTGAGCAACTGCTGACTACCGGCGGTGGCTGGCAGGATCAGTTTGGGGGTGTGTTGGGAGGTGTGAAACTCTTACAGACAAATCCGGGATTCGAACAGGCTCCTCTTGCCAGATGGCTGCCTACCGATGTCTTTACACAGCCTGAATATCGGTCTTGTCACCTCTTGTATTATACTGGTATCACCAGGACTGCTAAGCAGATACTGGCTGAAATAGTTCGGCGTATGTTTCTGAACAGCCGCGACCAGTTGTTATTGTTGCGGCAGATGAAGGAGCATGCCATGGAAATGTATGACGCCATCCAGCGGCAGGATTTTGTCTTGATGGGTCGTCTGGTGCGTAAGACATGGGAACAGAACCAGTTGTTGGATAGTGGGACGAATCCTGTGGCTGTTCGCCAGTTGAGCGATCTTGTTGATGATCTTTGTTTAGGCTACAAGTTGCCGGGTGCTGGCGGTGGTGGCTATCTCTATATGATTGCCAAGGATCCGGAGGCAGCAGCGCGTATTCGACAGATTCTGGCCGAGAACCGTCCTAATGCCAATGCTCGTTTCGTGGAGATGGGCTTGTCACCAACGGGCATGCAAATCAGCAGGAGTTAGGCTATGGAGTTTAGGACTATTGTCACGTTGGAAAAACCTGAGTTCAGGATAGAGCCACTGGAGCAGTTGCTGTTTGTGGGCTCGTGTTTTGCTGATAGTATTGGACGGCGTTTTGCCGAGGAGCGCTTCCCCGTAATTGTCAATCCCGATGGCGTGATGTACAATCCTGTCTCTGTTCTCCATACCATTCAGCGTTGTGAAGCCTCTCCTCGCATAGCCTTCTTGACATTAGGCACCAACCATGTGTATCGCCTTAAGGAGACAGGCGAGATTGTGGACAATTGTCAGAAACGTCCCCAGAACTTGTTTCAGGAAGAGCAACTCTCTGTCGAACAGTGTGTTGATAGTCTGTTGCAGGCCGTAGAAATCCTACGTGAACGCAGGGCTGATGTCCATGTAGTCTTGACAGTTAGTCCTATACGTTATGCCAAGTACGGCTTTCATGGCAGTCAGTTGTCAAAGTCTGTCTTGTTAATGGCTGCTGATCAGATGACCAAGAAGTATGCTTCGGTCTTTTATTTCCCTGCCTATGAGATTGTACTCGACGAACTGCGCGACTATCGTTTCTATCAACCGGATATGCTCCATCCGTCATCTCAGGCGGTGGAATATATTTGGGAGCGATTGGTGGAAACTTGTTTCAGTGAACGTGCCAAGCAGTTCCTTTCCGAGTGGAAACCCATCAAGGAGGCTTTAGCCCATCGTCCTTTCCATCCTGAAAGTGATACCTACCAGCGTTTCATTCAGGATGTCAGAGAAAGGGAAGAAAAGTTGCTCTCCACTTATATATAATAAGGTGTAAAGGTTCCTTGTTCTTTGATTTATGTCAAATCTTTGAAAAAGTTTACCCCAAAATATAAAAATAATCTCAAAAAGTTTTGGTGGTTCGGAAAAAAGTCGTACCTTTGCATCCGCTTTCGCCCTGAAAACGGGCAGAGGCGACAAAAGAAGAGTGT
>CADCCB010000001.1 GCA_902799905.1 uncultured Prevotellaceae bacterium | reverse complement strand
TTTTTATCTACAAGTATGCTTGTAAGGAAAAATACCTGTCTCGCATATTATAAGGGCAAAAGCCCTTACATCCTGATATGGGAGTTTTTTGGGTTTTTGCTAATAACCGAAAGTTAAATTGTTTATTGTAACAGAGGAACAGATGTAACAGATGTTTTTAGGAAAAACTCCCCCGCGTACCGCGCGCATACGGTACGCGCGAGACTATTTCCTGTTTTTATCTGTTACAAGTGTTACCTGTTCCTCCTTTACAAGGACCCCACCCTACCAAGAGCAGACGGAAAGGGTGGAGTTATTATAAGAGGGATTTCAGCCGATAGTGACCAGTCGGTTGTAGGCAATATCGTACCAGATGGGATGGGAGAAGGTGATGGCCTTACCGTCATAGACGGCTGAGACATCGATGCCGCGACGCTGGAACTCGTCGATGAGGGCCTGGTCGTGATAGGCTCGCATGCTAGTCCAGCCTCGATTGTCAATCAGGGCGTTAAAAGTGTTAACTAACTCGGGAATCTGCCTGTCTGCGAATTGCAGGGCATGCTTCGTGTAATAAATGTGCTGTTGCATAATTTGGAATGTTTTTGAAGTTAATAAATACTTGACTTTCGTCGAGATTAATCCTCACCTCAGCAATTTTCAAAAGAGTTTGATATTGCATTCGGTTCGTCAAATCTTCCACATCGTACTGACCACCGTGGCTTCCAATGCTCGGTTGGCGAGTCCATCCGAAGATGACTGCTCTTGATGCTGGGTGCAAAGGTACGAATAAGTGAGAACAATACAAAACAAAAACACATTTTTTTGTTTTTATTCTTGCGTCCCGCTAGTAGCAAGCGACCAGGTCGAGCGGTCGATCGGAAGTACCTTCTTGCGTCCCGTTGGTAGCAAGCGTCACCCTTCGGTATGCCGAGCGCGACGAAGTCAGAGTTTTTGCAAATTTTATGATGAAATGATGGAGAAATATTTGGATTCTATGAAAAATATTTGTATCTTTGCAGTGAAAATTTAATTAAATCTAAACGTGTATGAAAAAACATGTTATCTGTCTAGGCATAATATTGTTATCAGCAATTGCCATGATATCCTGCAGCAAAGACAATGATATAGCCCAGGAAGATGCAAAGGAGAGTCCTGACGGAAATGAGACTCAAATCGTGAGACCTGAAGAGAAAACAGGGAAAGATGACATGAAGGAGTGTTATATTTCCCTGAGCGATAATCAGAAGACAGCCGTAGCCAAGAACAATGACTTTGCCTTCCGGTTTTTCCGTAAGGTTAGTGAACTGAGTTATGTCAAGGGAACCAGTTTTGTATGCTCACCATTGAGTGCCACCTATACCTTGGGTATTCTCAATAGCGGCAGTCAGGGTGTTACGAGCGAGGAGATTACTTCTATGCTTGGGTTTGGAGGAGGAAGCAAGCAGGATGTCAATGATCTCTGCAAGCAACTCATAGACAATGCGCCGATAGTGGACGAGTCTGTAGCATTGAAATTGGCAGACTGCGTGATATTACATCTTGGCATAGAACTGTCGGAAGCATACAAGAAGGATATCCAAGATTATTACGATTCAGAAATTTTCTCTAAGGATTTCACGCAGGCTTCTACCATCGACTTCATCAACGACTGGTGTAGCAAGCATACTGAAGGGATGATAAAGAAAATTATTGGAGAAGGGGAACTGAGTGCTGAGGCAAAGATGGTAGTGATGAATGCCGTCTATTTCAATGCTCCGTGGTCAGGAATGTTCAAGCCACAGGATACTAATGACGAGGAGTTTACCTGTGAGGACGGCAGCAAACAACACTTGCAAGTGATGCGTCGCCAGGACGCCACCTACTATTCTGCTAATGAGCAGTATGAAGTCATAGGCCTTCCCTATGGCAATGGCAAGAACTGGATTATGTATGTGTTGCTTCCCAAGGAGGGAAAGAATGTGGATGACGTGCTGAAGGGATTGAACAATGACAGTTGGAACCGTTACAGACCATTTGGCTCAGAAGCCATAATGGTAGATGTCAAGTTGCCTAAGTTCAGAATAGAAAGCGATTTGTTTCTCAACAGCATCTTCAATGATCTGGGAGCAACGGCAATGTTCAACGAAAAACTTGCAGATTTCAGGCTAATAACATCTGATGCTATTCCGCTATGGATAAATCAGATAAAGCAGAAGGCTGTAATAGATGTATCAGAGGAGGGTACGGAAGCCTCAGCCGTTACGATAGCCATGGTTGCTTCTTCAGGACTGGACTCATCACCTGATGTCCCTGAAGTCCAAAAATTCTATGCCACCCACCCGTTTGTCTATCTGATACAGGAGACAAGTAGCGATGCCATCTTTTTCATTGGAACCTATCAGGGCAATTAATCTCAGGATTATACACGACGGCCTAACAACGGCGCTACGCTAGACAAAACAGGAAGTGCTGGTTGACGTATTCACATCGCACGTTGCCGAAACGGATGAGACGCGCCAGGAGGGTGATGACCTTATGACGGGGAAGGCGCGAGGCACGAACAATCTGATTGAGGGACTGCTGCCTCTGTAAGATAGCAAGCAATAGCGGGATGTCGTCGTTATAGGTCAGGATGGTGCCTTGTGACTTCTGTGATTCACGCCAAAGAGCAAGATGAACAGGCGTGGCCACGATGTTCTCATCGTTGATGCGTATATAGGCACGTTTGCAACCCTCTTCGTCCAAAGCACAAACGGGACGGTTGGCGGAGGGGGGAACGGTGGCAACAACGATGGTCCTACCCTCTACATGGTAAGTGTCGAACTTAATGCTTGCCTCTGGCTTGCAGAATTTATAGGCGGCCTGGTGCATCATATAGATCTCTTCCTCGCTTCGTACACCTGAGAGATGACCATCGTCGCGCACGCCAATGAGCAGACGACCGCCATCGGTATTGGCAAAAGCCGATACTGTCTTTGCCAGTTTGCAGGCATCAGCAACGCGATATTTGAAGTCCTGCTGTTGGTGTTCACCTTCGCGAATGAGGCTGAGGAGATAATGCTTGTCGTCCATACAGGGTACAAAATTAGGCAAAATATCTGAATAAGCACTATATTGGGGCAAAAAAAGAGGACGTGTCAAAATAGGCACATCCTCATCTTCTTTATGGATTTACTTTATTATTATTTATTCCTAGATTTGTTGATGATATCCCAAACTTCTGATGCTATGGTATGATTTGAGCCGTCATCTGTGACATCATAAGCGGCCTCCTGGCCTTTACTATCCTTCAGATATACTGTGAGAGTATAAGAAGAGGCACTTGCTTTCTTGTATTCCTTGCTAATAGTATAAGTAACAGCAGTACCGTTCTCAGGAACAAAAGTCAGGGTATTGCTAGAGACACCCCATTCTGGGCAATAGACATAAGTCTTAGGTATGTTATTCAAATCCGTAGTCAGGACTCCGGCAACATTACTCTTGAACACGATGAACTCATATTTATCATTATCCAGAGTTCTCATGACTTCATACTTCACCAGATCTGATTTAGAGACAGGAAGACGCTTGTCGAATTCAATATTAGCAAAGGGATCAATACCAGCAATAGTAGTTTCTTCCTTTGAACACGAAGAGAACAGCACGGGGGCTGCAAGCAATAACATTAAAAAAAACTTTTTCATTTTACCTATTTACCAATTAAAATTAAAATTTGCGGCTGCAAAAGTAAGCAAATTATTCTAAACAGCCAAGAAAAACCTCATTTATTTGTAAAACGGCCACTACTTTACACTTAAATCCCTCCTGCGTACACATGAGGTACGCGGGAGGGGTTAGTGTCTAAAGGGAAGGACATCAGAGACTAGAGCGAGTTCAGGACTTCCTTCCAATGGGCGTAAGCCTCAGCGTATGCCGCACGGTTGGCCTCTTCGGGCTCGATGACCTGCAGTTTCTCCAGCGTGGCAAATGCCTCGTCGTGATCCTTGTAGATACCGGCACCGATACCTGCACCCTTGGCAGCGCCGACAGAGCCGTCTGTATCATAGAGTTCGATGGTGGCACCGCTGACGCCTGCCAGCGTGTTGCGGAACAGGGGCGAGAGGAACATATTGGCCTTGCCGGCGTGAATCTTACGGATGTCCATACCCATCTGCTGCATCACCTCCATACCGTAGCAGAAGGAGAAGACGATGCCTTCCTGGGCGGCACGTACCAGATGGGCACGGCTGTGCTTGTTGAAGTTGACACCATGGATGGAGCATCCCAATTCACGGTTCTCCAGCACACGCTCGGCACCATTGCCAAAGGGCATGATGCAGACACCGTCGCTGCCGATGGGAGCCTGTGCTGCCAGGTCGTTCATTTCAGCATAGCCCATGTCGAAGGTCACGTTGCGATGCATCCAAGCATTGAGGATGCCCGTTCCATTGACGCAGAGGAGCACGCCCAGACGTGGGTCGTCAGCCGAATGGTTCACATGAGCAAAGGTGTTTACACGCGACTTGGGGTCGTAGCCTACCTCGCCCAGCACGCCATAGACCACACCTGAGGTGCCAGCCGTTGCAGCAATCTCGCCTGGGTTGAACACATTGAGCGACAGGGCATTGTTAGGCTGGTCGCCACCACGATAGGTGATTGGGGTGCCGGCTTTCAGTCCCAGTTCGGCGGCTGCCTGCTCTGACACCACGCTCTGCTCGGAGAATGTCGGAACGATATCGGCAATCAAGGAAGCGTCGAAGCCATAATAGTCCAACAGGAACTTGGCTGGTGTGTTCTCCTTGAAGTCCCAGAACATGCCTTCTGACAGGCCGCTCACAGTGGTGTTGACAGTACCTGAGAGGCGCATAGCCAGATAGTCGCCGGGCAGCATCACCTTATAGATCTTGCTATAGAGATCGGGCTCGTTCTCACGTACCCACGCCAACTTGGCAGCGGTGAAATTGCCTGGGGAGTTCAACAGGTGAGACAGGCAGAGTTCGCTGCCCAGTTCCTTGAACGCCTTCTCGCCGTAGGGCACGGCACGAGAGTCGCACCAGATGATTGCCGGACGCAGGGGCTTCAGATCCTTGCCCACGCATACCAGGCCGTGCATCTGGTAGGAAATGCCGATAGCAGCAATCTCCTCACCCTTCACGCCACCGTCAGCCATGATTTTCTGCAGCGACTGTTTCGCATACTTCCACCACGACTCCGGGTCTTGCTCTGCCCAACCAGCCTTGACAGCCATGATGGGGGCCTCCTTCTCAGGGAAGAAAGCCGAAGCCACACACTTACCACTCTCTGAATTCACAAGCGATGCCTTCACGGAAGAACTTCCTACATCGAAACCTAATAGATAATTAGCCATACTTTCTTTGTGATTTATGATTTCATTATACGATAATACGATTGGGCTACAAAAATACCTAATTTTTTTAATAGAAAGAAGCATTAGGCTGAATATTTTTCAAAAAATGTTTTTTTTTTCGTTTTTCCCTTGCTGGTTAAAAAAAAATTCATACCTTTGCACTAGTTTGCAAACCTTATAAAAGAAAAAGAGATCTCGAATATGAAAAAGAAAATTCTCATTTTGGACGACAAAGAGACCATTGCTAAGGTGCTCACCATCTATCTCATGAGTGACTACGAAGTAAAATGGCTCCCCGATGGACTGGAAGGCGTGAAGTGGCTGCAGGCCGGCAACACCCCAGACCTCATCATCTCTGACATCCGCATGCCGGGCATGCGTGGCGACGACTTCCTGGAATGGATCAAGCAGAACGAACTGTTCAAGCACATCCCCGTGATCATGCTCTCCAGTGAGGACTCTACCAGCGAGCGCATCCGCCTGCTGGAGGTTGGTGCAGAGGACTACATCGTCAAACCGTTCAACCCTATGGAACTTAAAGTCAGAGTCAAGAAAATTCTGAACTGATACTAATATTATGATAGGTATTGTTTATTTAGGAAACAATCCCCAAACAGAAGAGCGCCTAAAATATCTGCCTGGCAGACAAGTTGTTTTCGCCAAGAACTATATGGAGGCTGCTGAAGCGTGCAAATCGCACGATGACGGCAGCCACATTGTCTTGTTCTTCGAAAAGACCGCCCTGATTGAGGATATTACCGCAATCACCTATCTGAAGAAGAACTTCAAGGACCTGTATATCATCCTTCTGACAAAGCATCTGACAAAAGAAGAGCGCAAAGCCTATCTGAAGTGTGGCATCAGCGACACGCTGGGGAAAGATGCTTCTGTGGCAACCCTGAACAAGAAGTTGGAATTCATCGAGGAAAGCGAAGGCGAACTCTTTGGGGGCAAAGTGACAGCCAGAAGGACTATGCGCTTCAAGATTCCTCTGTGGAAGCGGGCCTTCGACATCGTGTTCTCCCTCATTGCCCTCATCGTGCTCTCCCCCATCATGCTGGCAACGGTCATCGCCATCAAGATAGAGAGTCCGGGACCGGCTATGTTCAAGTCGAAACGTATTGGTACGAACTACAAGGTATTCGACTTCCTGAAGTTCCGTTCGATGTACATGGATGCAGAGAAGCGCCTGAAGGAACTGAGCAAGACTGAGAACCAGTACGCTACCCACAGCGAAGCACCGAAAACCTCCGTCACCTCGCCCCTCGGCGAAGAGGCAGAGAAACAGATGCACGAGCAGGGAATGGACTCGGAGATGCTCATCAGCGACGAAGAGGTGATGCTCATAGGCGATGACTTCGTCATAGCAGAGAGCGACTTCAGCAAGCAGAAGGAGGACGAAATCAACAATGCTTTCGTAAAGATTGAGAATGACCCCCGTGTGACAAAGGTGGGCCGCTTCATCCGCAAGTACAGCATTGACGAACTTCCTCAACTCATCAACATCCTGAGAGGCGACATGTCCATCGTGGGCAACCGTCCTCTCCCACTCTACGAGGCAGAGAAACTGACTGCCGACAACAGTATAGACCGCTTCATGGCCCCCGCAGGACTCACCGGCCTATGGCAGGTGGAAGAGCGCGGAAAAGGCGGCAAGATGTCTGCCGAAGAGCGCAAGCAACTGGACATCGAATACGGGCAGACCTACAGTTTCGCCCTCGACATGAAGATCATCTTCAGAACCCTGTTTGCATTCAAGCAAGACGAAAACGTATAAGGCATAAAACAATGATTAAGAAGATATTATACACAATTGCTTTGTCTGTGGTAAGTAGCACGGTGTGCGCACAGACCGCCGACGATAGTGGCATCAGCGCAGGCTTCTTTGACTCCAGCCAGGAAAAGGACATCAACTTCTCGGAGTTCAAACTCCCCCCGCTGGCCGTACTGTTCGAGAATGCCAAGTCCAACCCGAACATCTTGCAGTTGGCCAAGCAGCAGGAGATAGCCGAGGCAGATGTCGCCAAGCAGAAGAAGCATATCTTCTCCTATATCAACGGTAATGCCGCCTACAGTTACGGAAAGTCTGATATCTGGGATGGCGCTACAGGCTACGGCAGTGGCATGATTTGGCAGCCCCATGCCTCAGAGCAGAGTTACTGGAACGTGGGTGTCAACCTCCGAGTACCCCTTGAGGACATTCTGGACCTTGGGCCTTCGGTGAAACGTAAACGCCTGTTGGTGGAGAATGCGCAATTGATCAAAGACGCAGCATTCGACCAGTTGAAACTTCAGATCGTCACTCTCTACATCAAGATTACCAACGACCTGACGGCGCTGAAGACTGCCGGCGAGAATGCCGCTGCCTATCAGGGTGCCAGTTCGCTGAACGAGGTGGAATTCCATCATGGCAACATGGAGATTGAGGACTACGCCTGGACAGGGCAGCGCGGCCAGGGTGCCGTCAGCACCTATCAGGGCCTGCTGACTCAGATCACGACAGACATTGTCACGCTAGAAATCCTAACCCACACCCCCATTATTACCAATACGACCACGGAGATCACTCTTGACAAGGTGGTAGAGAAATCTGCCAGACAACTTGCCAGAGAGAACAAGGCCGTAGAAAAGCGCATGCAGAAGGCTGCGAAAGAAGAGGAGAGAATGGAGAAAGACCTGCTGAAGAAAGAAGCCAAAGAGGCCAAGGCTGCAGAAAAAGAAGCAGAAAAAGCCGCAAAAGCAGCCTTGAAAGCCAACAAGAACAGCAAATAAAAACAGCGATACTATGGACATTTTCAGATATTTAGTAAGGTTCCTGTATAAGATACGTTGGTATCTCGTCATCCTGCCACTCATCGCATTGGTGGTGGCATGGTTCTTGACCCGCAACATGGAGCGTGTCTACGATGCCCGTACCACCATCTACACAGGTATGATCACAGGCTATACCATCGAAGGAGGCTCGTCCAGTGGAAATGCCCAAACGAACATGGCCAACCTGATGTTGATCATCCAGACGGACAATACTATTCATGAGGTAGCCCTCCGCCTCTTCGCCCGATGCATGATGTACGGCAATCCCAACAAGGACAACAACTATATCTCGGCTGAGCATTTCCGCCAGTTGAGTGCCAGTGTACCCGCTGATGTGAAGGCCCTCATCAACCACAACAACGAGCAGGAGACCTACCGCAACCTGAAAGCGTACGAGAAGCCATCGCAGGACAACTATCTGTTCGGCTTGCTGAACTATCATCCCTACTTCAGCATCAACAGTATCACCAGCCGCCTGAAAGTGCTGCAACTGAACTATAGCGATATTATCGATATCTCCTATTCTGCCAACGACCCTGGCATCTGCTACAACACGCTGGACATCCTCAACGAGGTCTTTGCCAACAAATACCAGGAGTTGCGCTATGGCGAGACCCTCAACGTCATCAAGTTCTTTGAGAAAGAGGTGGCTCGTCTCTACAAAGTGCTGACAAATGCCGAGAACGACCTGATCAAGTACAATGTCAAGCACCGCATCATCAACTACGGTGAACAGACCAAGCAGTTGACCATCCTCGAAGCCACTCAGCAGACGAAGGACAACGAGTTGCGAATGAACATCGCAACCACAGAGGCCCTGATAGCATACCTGAAGAAGCAACTGGGCGACAGGGCCAAGATTATCGAGTCGAACCAGGAATTCACGTCGCTGGTACGCGACATCACGCGTCTGCAATCACGTATCGCCAACCTGAAACTGATGAGCAGCGAGAATGGCGGCAACGACAATGAGGCCCAGATGGAGTTGGCCAAGGCAGAGCGCGAGTTGAACGAGAAGACCAAGAAAGTGAAGGAACTGACCCAGACCATCGAGGCAGCCAACTATAATACCGACACTGGTGTCAAAGCCAAGGACCTCGTTGACCGTTGGCTGGAACAGGTCATCCTGCTGGAGAAGACCAAGGCAGAACTCGGTGCACAGGACATCATGCGCTCCAGCATCGACCGCCAGTTCATCTTCTATTCGCCCATCGGTGCCACACTGGACCGTAAGGACCGCCATATCGGCTTCATCGAAGGCAACTACATGGAGATGCTGAAAGCCCTGAACGCAGCCCGCCTGCGTCAGCGCAACCTGCAGATGTCTACTGCCGTGCTCCGCATACTGAATCCACCGATGTTCCCGATGAATGCACAGCCCACCAACCGCATGATGATCATGCTGGGAGCATTCATGCTGACATTCCTCCTGACGGCCCTCTACTTCTTCATCATCGAGATGCTCGACCGCACCCTGCGCGACCGCATGCGTTCAGAGAAGATTACCAAGGTGCCCGTTCTGGGCTGCTACCCCAAGGAGAGCACCCTGCGCTATCGCCGTTTCAACAAGACCATCAACGACATGGCCCTGAAGCATTTAAGCAAATCGCTCCTACCCCACTTCAAGGAAGGACAGCAGAACGTGCTCAACCTGCTCTCTACCGATGCCGCCAACGGCAAGAGTTACCTGGCACAGGAACTGGAGAACTACTGGCTCAGCATCGGCCTGCAGGTACGCCGTTTCACCTACGACGAAGACTTCCTGGCAGAAGACAGCCACTATCTGATGGCCAAGGATATCAAGGACATCTGTCCCGACCTGATGCCTAACGAGATTGCCATCATCGAATATCCGAACCTGGACGACAACAGCATCCCCACCTCGCTCCTCAATCTGGGAACAGTCAACCTGATGGTCACCCGTGCCAACCGCACATGGAAGGATGTTGACCAGAAAGCGCTTAATGAACTGGAGTCGCGCTTGGAGAACAAGGACACACTCTTCATGTACCTGACTGAAGCCAACCGCTATGCCGTAGAGGAGTTTGTGGGCCAGTTGCCACCATACACCAAGTTCAACAACATGGTCTATCGCATCTCGCAACTCGGTCTGACGGCTGTAGAAAACAACCATGCCAGATAACGGAGGATGATAAAGGCACTAGCGTCAAATACAATGAATCATGGAGGAAGAGTACTCATACTCTTTCTCTTGTTTCTATTGGCGCTGTACCAGTTTTCATCTACCGGATTCACCGGCTTTGCCGCTGTATGCCTGATACCGGCTGTCATCATCTTTGTATTCCTGGCCGTCAAGCACCAGAACGCCCTGTTCTGGTACATCTTTACAGCCAACTACTTCGTGATGGGTCTGCAGCGCTATGGCTACATCCCGCCTTCCGTCCCCATCACCGCCGTCACCGTGCTTCCGCAACTGCTGCTACTGATGGCCATCCTCATCAATCCACGCCCAGGAAAGAACAAGATGGGAACGCCCATGCTGCTGGCCATCCTGCTATGGACGGCCTATCTGGTACTCCAACTGTTCAACGAGACCTGTGGCCTGCCCATCAGCGTAGGTAACTGGTTGACGAACATGAATTTCTATTCCTTCTATTTCATCATTTCGTATATCCTGATCAACAAGATAGTGAACACGCCCAAGAATATCATGCGGTTCATGCGCATCTGGGCCTGTTTCTCTATTGCTGCTGCCTTCTGGGCATGGCGACAGAAGACCTTCGGATGGGACAATACCGAATGGATCTGGCTGATGAGCGGAGCCATGCGTACACACATCATCGGCGGCTCCATCCGCTACTTCTCGTTCTTCTCTGACGCTGCCACATTCGGATGCACCATCGCAGCATCGGCTGTCATCTTCTTTATCATTGCACTCACCACTAAACTGAAAAAGGACAAGATACTCTTCGGCATTTCAGGCCTTTTCTGTTCATACGGCTTCTTCGTATCAGGAACGCGTACGGCACTGGTCTGTTTCATTATGGGCATCTTCCTCTATATCTTCCTGTCGAAATCATTAAAACTGGCTCTCTTTGTCACCATCGCCGGTGGACTCTTTGTCTTTTTCCTGGCAGGGACGAATATCGGCAACGGCAACATGCAGATTCGCCGCATGCGCTCCGCATTCGACACAAAAGACGCTTCGAAGAATGTTCGAGACATCAACAAGGAGGCCCTGAAGAAATACCTGCGTGATGCCCCGTTCGGCATGGGTATCAACATTGACGAGAACACCATTCCCGCATTCAACAAGTTCAAGGTTGTCTACCAAACGCCCAATGACTCCACCTATGTATTCTTCTGGCAGCGCACTGGCATCGTTGGTGTCTATGTGTTTTCCATTATGAACATCATCATCTTGGTTGGTGGATGCCTGATAACCCTGCTCCGGCTCAAGAGCAAGAACTGCAAAGGCATAGCGGCAGGCTTTTGTTGTGCCTTTATAGCAATACAGGTGGGCGGATATGCGAACCATATCTTACTGCAATACCCCAACATCATTCTATTCTATGGCGGTATGGCCATCGTCTATCTCATGCCTGCCATTGAAGAGGACTTCATCAAGTTTGAAGAAGAGAAAATCGCCATACAGGAGGAGAAGAGGCGTCTGCGACTGGAGAAACTGGAAAATATGAGAGTAAAACCCTGGTATAGTTGGATATACAAGTATCTATAATCACCATCAACTTCAATGGCCTGGCCGACACCTGTGCATTGATTGACACCATCACCTTCAACGACAATATGGAGGTGATTGTGGTGGATAATGCCTCCAGAGAAGACGAGGCCGGAGAGATAGAGCGACGCTACCCTACTGTCAGGGTGATACGCAGCAGCCAGAACCTGGGCTTTGCCGGCGGCAACAATCTTGGCATCAAGGCAGCACGGGGCAAATACCTTTTCTTCATCAACAACGACACGGTATTTCACAGGGAACAAGGAAAAACTCCTTTCCAACCGTTGATTGACAGGCTGGAATCATCTGACAAGATTGGGGCCGCCTGTCCGAAGATACGGTTTGCATGGGACAACACCCCCATCCAGTTTGCCGGCTACACACCCCTCTCCAATATCACCCTGCGTAACCGGAGCATCGGATATGGCGAAGAAGACCATGGACAATACGACACGGCACACCCTACGCCCTATGCCCATGGTGCGGCGATGATGGTGAAGCGCGAAGCCATCGACAAGGCCGGACTGATGCCCGAATGCTATTTCCTCTATTATGAAGAACTCGACTGGTCGATGATGCTGACCCGGGCTGGCTATACTATCTGGTACGAGCCTGCCTGTACCATCTATCATAAAGAGAGTCAGGCCACCGGCCAGAACAGTCCGCTGAAAACCTATTACCTGACCCGCAACCGACTGTTACTCGTCAAAAGAAACTTCCATGGTTTCAAGAAATACATATCCTATGGCTATCTCATGGGACTTGTTGCCATGAGAGATATCGTCAAGTACTCTCTGAAAGGTCCTAAGAGCCTATTACGCGCTTCACTTGCAGGACTTCGCGATTTTCATCATTCTCAGTTCTCAATGCTTAACACTCCATTATCATGAATTTCTGGTGGATTCTATATATCATCGATTGGATGTTGTTCATCCCCGTGGCGCTGACAGCACTCTACATTCTGGTCTTTGCGATCGCCGCTCTGTTATGGCACCGTGACTCGCCCAACAATGCCAAACAGAACAAGCGCTTTATCATCATCATCCCTGCCTATCATAGTGACGATGTCATCATGGACACCGTCAACTCGGCCCTGGGACAAACCTATGCACAGCGCAATTTCGACATTGTCGTTGTCTCTGACCACCAGAAAGAGATGACCAACATGCAACTGGCACAGATGCCTATCACCCTGCTCACCCCCAACTTCGTACAGAGTTCCAAAGCCAAGTCATTGCAATATGCCATTCTGAACCTCCCACAGTTCAAGATCTATGATGCTGTGGTCATTCTTGATGCCGGCAACATGGTAGAGCCGGAATTCCTGGAGCAGGTCAATGATGCCTTTGAATCGTCAGGCACCAAAGTCATGCAGTGCCACCGTTTGGCACGTAACAACGAAACTGCCATCTCACGTCTGGATGCCATCTTCGAAGAAATCAACAATAGCGTCTTCCGCTTCGGCCATCTGGCTGTCGGTCTTTCCTCGTCATTGAACGGTTCAGGAATGGTGTTCGACTTCCAGTGGTTCAAACACAACATTATGAGGGTGCGTGTCAACATCGGATTAGACAAGGAACTGGAGAGCATGCTCGTACATGAAGGTATCTTCATTGACTATTTCGACACGATCCACGTCTACGACATCAAGACAGACAAGGTGAAAGACTTCAACAAACAGCGTGGCCGTTGGACCTACAGCCAACTCCATTTCCTGGTGAACAACATCCATTATCTGCCCAGTGCCCTGATGAACAGCCGCTACGACCATGTAGACAAGATTATCCAGTGGATGCTGGTTCCCAGAACCATCGCCATGGGAGTGATTATGGTCATGGGTATCATTCTACCTTTCATCTATCTGACACTGGCCATCAAGTGGTGGGTCGTCGCAGCCGTTATCCTACTGGCATTTTCCATTGCCACACCTGACTACCTCGTCGACAAGAACTGGGACAAGGATTTTCTTCATGCTCCGCTGGTCACCATTGGCGGCCTGCTCAACATTTTCCGTGCTGGTCGTGACGAGGCAGGCAACCGGCTCGATGCCTTCAGCCATATCATCAGAAGACTGAAACCCAAAAAGAAGCATAAGAAGTGAGCGTACCTACCATCATAAGCGTTGTCGACATCCTGCTATGGATCATCATGGCAGCCTCAACGCTCTATGTTCTCTTCTTCGCCCTTGCCAGTCTCCTGCCCAAAAGCCAACAGCCAAAAGCCAAAAGCCAACAGCCAACAGCCACCTTCCTCGTCCTCTTTCCCGCCTACCACGAGGATACTGTCATTGTCAACTCGGTGGAAGCCTTCCTCCGACAAAACTATCCCCAGGACCAATACCAGGTCGTCGTCATCTCCGACCACATGCGTGAAGAGACCAACACGCGTCTCTCTGCCCTCCCCATCACCCTCTTACAGCCTGCCTTCGAGAAGAGTAGCAAGGCCAAAGCCCTGCAGTACGCCATCCATTCACCATCTGCCATTCACCAGCCGATATTCGATTACGTAGTCATCCTCGATGCCGACAACATAGTAGCCCCGGACTTCCTGACACGTCTCTCCCAGATTGCCTGCAAGCAGGAGGCCATCCAGTGCCACCGTACCGCCAAGAATGCCGACAATGACATCGCCGCGCTTGATGGTATCAGCGAGGAGATTAATAACAGCATCTTCCGTCGTGGGCACAACCGCATCGGCCTATCGTCAGCCCTCATCGGTTCTGGCATGTGCTTCGACTACGAGTGGTTCAAGGCGAATGTCAGTCATCTGGACTCCGCTGTCGAGGATCGCGAACTCGAGGCTCTACTGCTCCGTCAGCGCATCTTCATCCGCTATGCCGAGGACATCTTTGTGATGGACGAGAAAGTCAACAGTAGCGACAACTTCCAGCGTCAGCGTCTCCGTTGGATGACCGGTCAGGTGCAGGCCCTGTTCCGTATGCTCCCATATATCCCAAAGGCCGTCATCACTGGCAATATCAACTATATCGACAAGACCATCCAGCAGGCCCTCATCCCCCGCTCCATCCTCTTAGTCCTCGTCCCCCTCTTCACCCTGCTCTCCACCCTCATCTCTCACCTCTCACCCTTCACCCTTCACCCATCACCCTTCACCTCATATCTCTGGTGGTTCCTGCTTGCCTGCCTCATCATCGCTATCGTCATCGCCATTCCGTCACAACTTCGCACCAGGGCCATCTTCACCAAGGCAATTACACTTCCCCGACTCGTCTGGCGGATGCTGACGAACCTCCTGCATATCAAGCCCAGTAACAAAGAATTCCTACATACCACACACCAACAATGAAGATAGCCATTCTGACATCAGGAATCCTGCCCGTGCCAGCCGTGCAAGGTGGAGCCGTTGAGAACCTCACCGACATCCTCCTGGCATACAACGACCAGCACCATCTTCATGACATCACGGTGTTCAGCGTTTATCATCCAGACATCGAGGGGCACCAAGCCCTGCAATCCAAGGTTAACCACTATATCTTCATCCACACCAGCAGTCTCTGGTATCGGTTGAGGGCTAAACTCTACGGATGCCTGCATCGGAACGAATGCTACTACTATGCGCTGGAGTTTTTCTTCGAACAGGCTTACAAGCGGCTTAGCAGACAGCATTACGACCTCATCATCCTTGAGAACCGTCCTGGCTTCGCCATCAAATTGGCCCAACGCCTTTCTACGCCTATCGTGTCGCATATCCACACGAACCAAGTCCATGAGCCCATCCCTCAAACATTCGACATTATCAAGTCGACACACCGCTTCCTGGCGGTCTCACAATATATTAGAGATGAGATACTGAGTCTGGGCCGTCCTGCTGATGTTCGTATTGTCTACAATGGTCTCGACCCAGACTTCAGCCAGGCCCCCCACCCCGTCAGACGGTCTGCCCTTGGCTTCGGGGAAGACGATTTCCTGGCTGTCTTCTGCGGACGTCTGGTACCAGGGAAAGGCATCAAGGAACTACTTCAGGCCCTCCTCATGCTGCAAAACCACCCTGACATAAAACTGCTGGTCATCGGCAGCAGCGACTTTGCCAATGGTACCAATCAGAACGACTATATCCGGGAACTGCATGAAATGGTGAGTGCCCTCGGCCAACGGGTTGTGTTCACGGGATATGTCCCCTATGCCGACATTCCCAACTATCTCAGCATGGCCAATGTGTCGGTTGTCCCCTCCCGCATCAAGGAAGCCTTCGGCATGACATGCATAGAGGCCTGTGCCATGGGACTGCCCGTGATTGCCACCAACGACGGTGGCATACCCGAGACCCTCGTAGGACAGAAGCACATCCTTATTGACAGAGGAAAGCCCCTCCCTGACCAGATTGCCGACGCGCTACTCCGTATCAAGGAGCATCCTGACACTTATGCCGGCAACGACCTGCCTCCCTTATTCTATAAGGAGACTTTTGCCAAGACGTTTTATCAAGCAATAGAAAACTGATACAGGAAAGATGGCCGATAGAGTACATAAGACAATGATGAATGCCAAGGTAGGACTCGTGTTCTACTTCACATCCATCGTGCTGGCATTCTTCTCGCGGCGTATCTTCCTGGAATGTCTTGGCGACACCTTCATCGGACTGTCGGGCACCATCGGCAGCATCCTCGAGTTTCTGAACATCAGCGAGATAGGTATCGGTACCTGTATCGGCTATTTCCTTTATAAGCCTATCGAGAGCCGCGACCAAGAGAAGATCAAGGAGATCGTCTCCCTCTTCGGCTATCTCTACAGCATCGTCGGTACCGTCATTCTCAGTGGAGCCCTCATCATCAGCATTTTCCTGCCGTTTGTCTTTGCCGACAAAGGGGTGTCGCTATATCTGGTCTACTCCACGTTTTTCGCATTCCTGGGTTCCCAACTCATCGGCTATTTCCTCAATTATCGGCGCATCCTGATTGACAGCGACCAGAAGACCTACAAACTCGCCATCTGGACACAGTCATTCAACATCTGCAAGATCCTCGCCCAGATGGCCCTTGCCTACCACTTTCACAGCCCCTATATCTGGCTGGCCATCGAGTTGGGCTTCAACCTCTTCACCTGTTGGCTGATTAACCGCATCGTCAACCGTGAATACCCCTGGCTGGTTACTGACCGCCGTCGTGGCAAGGAGGTATTGAAGAAATATCCTGAGATTCTCGTCAAAGCCAAGCAGATTGTCATCCACCGTCTGAAGAACTTCTTCCTGTCAAAGAGCGACGAGATACTGGTGTTCGCCTTCGAATCTCTGCAAATGGTGGCCTACTACGGCAACTACATGATGATTGTAGGTAAACTGACGGCCCTCTTCAACAGCGTGCTTACCGGCATGAATGCCAGTATCGGCAACCTGGTAGCCGAAGGAAACAAGTGGAATATACGCAAGGTATTCTGGGAGTATCTCACCTTCCGCTACTGGACTACAGGCATCTTCATCATCGCCCTCGCCTTCCTCGTCAACCCGCTCATCGGATGGTGGCTGGGACCACAGTATATCCTGCAGGACTATATCGTCATCCTCATACTGCTCAACATGTATATCATGCTCACCAGACCGTCTGTCGATCTGTTCATCAATGCCTATGGACTCTACGACGATGTTTGGGCGGCTTATGCGGAAGGCATCATCAACCTGACCGTCACACTGGTGGTAGGCTATTTCTACGGTCTGGTCGGCATTCTCCTGGGCAAGATTGTCAGCATGATACTGATGGTGGTCATCTGGAAGCCCTACTATCTCTACAAGCGGGGATTCCAGGAGTCCGTATTCACCTATTGGCGGCATACCCTCACACATCTTGTCATCCTGGCCGGCATCATTGCAGCCAACTATGCCACTATCCACTATCTGCACTGGGAAATCGGTACCACCCTGCCCTCCATGTTCGGCTATGCGCTCTGCATCCTGCTCCCCATACTCCTGCTCTACTCAGTCATGGTCTACCTGTTCTGTCCTGGTTCCCGTGATCTGATTAGTCGTGTACCATTCATCCGAAAGAAATCCAATTAGCCCTATGAAGAAACTTGTCTCAATACTCGTGCCCTGCTATAACGAAGAAGCATCGCTGCCCCGACTCTACGAAGCCGTCAAAGAACTGATGGATGCAGAATCCGGCTACGACTGGGAACTGTTTTTCATCAACGACGGTAGTCGTGACAAGACCCTCGACATCATTCGCCAGTTGGCTGATGCCGACCCCCGCATCTCGTTTGCCAGCCTGTCGCGCAACTTCGGTAAGGAGAATGCGATGCTGGCAGGCTTCGACCATGTGGCTGGCGACTGTATGATCATCATGGATGCCGACCTTCAGGACCCACCCTCGCTCATCCCGCAGATGCTACAATATTGGGAAGAAGGCTATCAGGACATCTATGCCCGCCGCAACACAAGGGGACGTGAGAGTTGGCTGCGTCGCCGACTGTCGAAGGCATTCTACTATATCCTTGACCGTTCGTCACGCTACGAGATGCTCCAAGATGTAGGCGACTTCCGTCTGCTGGACCGTAAGTGCATCAACGCCCTCTGCGAACTCCGCGAGAGCGAGCGCTACACCAAGGGCCTGTTCTGCTGGATTGGCTACAGAAAGAAAGAGATACTGTTCGATCGTGGTAACAGGATAGCAGGACAGTCGAACTGGAACTATGCCGCCTTGTTCAACCTGGCCATCGAGGGCATCACCAGTTTCACTACCGCCCCCTTGCGCATCGCGTCGCTCGTCGGTGCCCTCATTGCCATCTGGGCCCTGTGCTACATGGCTTGGATTATTTTCAAGGTACTCATGTGGGGCGACCCTGTGGCAGGTTATCCTACCATCATGACTGTCATGCTACTCCTAGGCTCCATCCAACTCATTGCCATCGGTATCCTCGGGGAGTATATCGGACGCATCTTCAACGAAGTGAAGCGCCGTCCCGTCTATATCGTCAACGAACTGAAGACCATGAAGGACTGATGGCACCTGCCCCGTGAAACTTGAAACCTGAAACTTGAAACTACTCACTCCTCAATTTTGACTTCCCTGCCCAACTCTATGGAGAGCATCTTTTCCTCAAAGGGCATGCGAAGTCTGTTGATGTATGTCGAGACATATTTGGGTAGTACAAGAGTACTGTCGTATCTGGCCACACCTGTCTCCCTGCAACTCTGTACCATCTTACCGTACTCCTTCGACACCTTGCCGGAATAAGACAGCAGGACTGGCACATGCACGCACATCAAGACGATGACAAGGACAGCAGCCACACGCCTGACCAGCCTGTTCAGGTCAAACTCCCTGAACAATAATATCACGAGCAGGACAGACAGCAACTCCAGAGGGAACACCATGCGTTGGCTGTATTGAGCCAGCGACAACACCAGCAGGAGATTCACGACGATGGCCATCAACCATACAATATATTCCTTCAAGAATGCGATGACTCGCTTCTTCCCGATGAACCACAGCCCTATACCTATCACCACTAACAGCAACATCAACCGCTTGGAGTATAACAATGCCTGCAACTTCAAGTCCAGGCCATTGTCGCCTACGCCCTCTACAGCCGGCATCACCGACGTTGCCCTGTTAAGCGTAGCAGGAGCCAGCACAACAGAGGCCGTCCCCAGCCATAAGCCAGCAACCAGCAGCCACACAGGCCACTTCACCTTGTAATTCAGCAGTAGCCAGACGAATAGTCCGACAGACAACGGCATCGTGAAGCCCTCATGGGTTGCACCTGTCACCAAGCCTGCCAAGAAGAGCAGCACGCCTACTCCCCATGACATTTCCTGATGACTGATGACCCACCGCAACAGAATCAGGAACCAGACCACGAGAGTTGAGACCCACAGATAGTTGACGGCGTGGGCCACCGACATGGTGAAGATGCACTGAACTGGCAGCAGGAACCATAAAACTCCCACGACCAATGCTGCCCCCGTCAGATCTTTGACGCGTGTCAACCGCAAGCAGCCATAGAGAAACAGCATATAGACCAGGGCATTGCACACATTGAACAAAGGTTTCCCTAGGAAACCACAGAACGACTGTACCAGGAAATGGAGCAGGAAGCGTCCGTTATGGTGCATGTAATGATTGCACTGCGACTGGAAAGCCTCGGCAAACGAGTCAATCCTGTTATTGGTATCATACAGTTCACTGGCATCCATCACGCCGTCAATGTCCTGACAGAAATACTGGTATATCAGATCATCGAACCGCAGCGGGTTGTCTGCCGTCAACAGATAGTTCACAATCCCCATCACCGCCAGCAGCAGACCCAGCAACAGGCCCTGCATCACGGTCATATCCTTCTTCGGTGTCATCATCATCATACTTCTTTTTTCCACACTCGCTGCAAAGGTAATGCTTTTTTCCGGAATAAACACCCCTATTTCCACTGATTTGCGTTAATTCTCCAAAAATGGATTGATAATTCAGTAATTTTTCCTAACTTTGCAGAGGAAAAGAGAGCGTATTGTAATCACCTATCAAAATATATGGAAGAAAAAGTTATTAATCTCATTGCACGCATCCTCGGTGTTGATACCAGCGAACTGGATTTGGACACAGAGATCGGCGACCTGCCCGAGTGGGACTCCATGCACCATCTCACCATTATCAAGGAACTGGAGAATCTGTTCGACATCAAATTTGAGCAAGGAGACCTTGCCGACTGTGAAGACATATCAGACTTAGTGGCTTTGATAAAAGACTTGAATGCTGACCGTTGAACAACATATCTTCCGTCACGCTTCGACACATCCTGACAAGACGGCAGTCAAGAGTGGCAAGGAATGCATCTCTTACAGCCAGTTGCAGGAAAACATCCTATGTGCAAAAGCATTCTTTGAATCCATTCCTGACTATTCTCCAGGCCGTGCCGTTATTATGGCAGCCAACAAGAATTTAGAGTTTCTCTATCTCTACTTCGGTGCCCACATGGCAGGACTGGCCGTAGTCCCTATTGATTCTGAGACCAACCCTACCCGATTCCAGCAGATCCAGAAGGATGTGGAGCCGTTGTCCGTCATTGGCTTTTCCCATGCAGGGATGACAGGGACGACCCCTCACCTCTCGCCCCTCACCACTCACCTCTCGCAACAGCAGGCAGCACCGACATTCCCCTCTGAGGATGCCATTGCCGACATTCTGTTCACGACAGGCACCACAGGCATTCCCAAAGGCGTGCCACTGACCTTCGGCAACGAAGCCGCTGCCGTCAGTAACATCAATGCCTATATACAAAACACACCTGACGATATCGAACTGCTGGCCCTTCCCGTAAGCCACTCTTTCGGCCTTGGACGCATCCGCTGTTGCCTGGCCAATGGTCAGACACTCATCTTCCTGAACAGTTTTGTCAACACGAAGAAACTGTTCCGCACCATCGAAGAGGAAGGGGTGACAGGCTTCACTATGGTTCCTGCCAGTTGGAGATTCCTGCAGAAGATGACGGGCAACAGACTGGCCGACTATGTCAGCCAACTGCGGTATATAGAGATGGGCAGTGCCTATCTCAGCGCAGAAGAGAAACAAGAACTGGCCAACCTCCTTCCTCACACAAGGCTGGTCATGCACTACGGTCTGACCGAAGCCTCCAGGAGTGCCTTTCTGGAATTCCACGATACCGCCCACCTGCACACGGTGGGAAAGGCAGCCCCAAACACCGATATTCAGGTGTATGACGAAAACGGGCAGAGGCTCCCCCTGAATGCCGACGGCGAAATCTGCATCAGGGGTGCCCATGTGGCCCATCACTATCTCCGGCCTTTAGAAGACACCTTCTTCGACAGCAACTATTTCCGCACTGGCGACCTTGGGCATATCGATGCCGAGGGCTATATCCACCTGAAGTCCCGCATCAAGGAACTCATTAATGTTGGCGGTAAGAAGGTGGCTCCAACCGAAATCGAAGAACCCTTACTCCACATTCCTGGCATCAGGGACTGTGCCTGCATCGGTGTGCCCGACTCCAACGGCATTCTGGGAGAAGTCGTCAAAGCCTTCATCGTCAAGGATGCTGATGCCGACATCACCTTCGAAGCCATCGGCCAAATGCTCTCCACGCAATTAGAGGGCTACAAACTCCCTGTCCTGTACGAGTGGACAGATGCCATTCCCAGAACGGCCAACGGAAAAATACAACGTAATCTTTTGAAGCATGATACAGATTAACGACAAGAGCCAGTGTTGCGGATGCAATGCCTGCGGCGATGTATGCAGTCATGGGGCTATCAGTTTCGAGACTGACGAGGAAGGCTTTTGGTATCCAAAGGTCGACAGTTCGCTCTGCACCAACTGCGGTTTGTGCGAGAAAGCCTGCCCCATGCTGAGCGACCACCTGGTGCCTGCCCGACAATATGAGAAACCTGTATGTGTCGGAGCCATTCACAAGGACATCGTCATCCGCTTCGACAGCACCTCCGGCGGTCTGTTTTCCGCTTTGGCCTCAGCCATGTACAAACAAGGTGGCTACGTGAGCGGTGCCGTCTATACCGAACAGTTCGATGTCGTCAATCTCATCTCCAACAACAAGCGCGACCTCAAGCGACTGCGCAGTTCCAAATATGTGCAGAGTTCTGCCGTAGGGCTATACAAGACCATCAGGAGCCTGCTGACAAAAGGCGAGCGTGTGCTTGCCTGCGGTTCGCCCTGTCAGATGGCTGCCCTGCGCACCTTCCTTGGCAAGGACTACGACAACCTCCTCATCGTCGATTTCCTGTGCCGTGCCTGCAACTCTCCTTTGGCTTTCCATCAGTACCTGAAGTCGTTGGAAACCGCCTATGAGGGGAAGATCGTTGCCATCAAAGACAAGAATAAAGATCACGGCTGGCGTTCGCTGGCCAGGAAGGTGACCTTCGACAACGGGAAGGTCTATTATGGCGAGGGCCATGAGGATGACTACCGCCGTGGATACCACCAGAATGCCTTCTGCCGACCTTCATGTTACAACTGCAAGTTCAAGGGCATCCCCCGTCTGGCCGACATAACCCTGGGCGACTTCTGGGGCATCGAGGCTGTCGACGAGTCGCTCGACAGAGATCTTGGCACATCAATGGTCTTTCTCAACAATGAGAAGGGAGAGCGGTTCTTCGAGGGCATCAAGGACAAACTGACTTGGAAAGCAGTCCGACTGGAGCAGATTCTTCCTGGCAACAGGCCAGCCATCACAGAGGGCATCGACTATCCAGCCCATATCGATCGCCAGAGCCTGTTCCAAGACCTGCACACAATGCCTTTCAACGAGGTGGCAGCAAAGCATTTCCCACATTCCGACCACCAACGGCCTGTCACGACAAAACAGAAAATTAAGAACATCATCTACCTGTTGCGCAGGCATCGCAGCAATTTCTCATGGTACATCAGGAACATCAGAGAAAACGTGATGAACCCCCAGGTGGAAGCCCGCTTCGCAGAACTGACCTTCATGGAACTGGCTCCTCATGTGGCTCTGAGCACCGAACCTGGTTCCAGAATCATCGTCAACCACCATCTGACCGTCGGCTACAACAGGAACGTCAAGTCGAAGGCTGAGACTGCCATCTTCGTGGAAAGCGGAGGCACCCTCGTCTTCGACGGTCCCAACAGGCTGTTACCACACTCAGACATCCAAGTGTTCTCCGGCGGTAGGCTCCGCTTCGGCAGCGGTGCCACCAACATGGGTCTGAAGATTGTCTGCGCAGAGAGCATCTGGATAGGCGACCACACCCACATAGGCCGTGATGTATGGATTCGCGACAACAATGGCGGGCACGTGGTCATACAAAAGGGATATACCAACACAGCGCCTATCGTCATCGGCAACTATGTGTGGATATGCTCCAACGTGCAGATTATGAAAGGTGTCACCATCGGCGACGGGGCCATCATCGCCGCCAACAGCGTGGTGACGAGTAATGTGCCTCCCCACTGCATGGTCAGCGGCAACCCAGCACAAGTCGTTGCCGAGAACATCACCTGGAGACCATAGCACCCACTTGAAACTTGAAACCTGAAACATGAAACCAGAAATCAGGATTCCGTCGCTCATCATGTCTACCAACCACATGGACTATGAGAAGATGAAGGAGGTAGTCACTGCCGGACTGCGAATAGGCTACCGCGCATTCGACACGGCGAGGGACTATCAGAACGAGCCCGTCGTCGGACAGGTGCTGAAGGAGTGTCTGGCAGAAACGGGTATCAGCCGTGAAGAGATATTCATCACCACGAAGATAGGCAACAGTCAGCAGGCAGAAGGCAACATCGAGGAACAGATCGACATCTCGCTGCGCAACCTCCAGACCGACTATGTGGACTGCTGGATGATGCACTGGCCCTACCCCGACTACTACCCTCAGACCTATCGCAAGATGGAAAAGGTGTACCGCTCAGGCAAGGCACGCGCCATCGGTATGGCCAACTTCCGCCTCCGTCATTTCAAGCACCTCTGGCAATCGGGCATCGACATCACCCCGCACTATGTCCAGTTCGAGCACCACCCCCTGCGCACCGCCGACGACATCCTGGCGTTCTGTCGCGAACACCATATCGCCGTGCAGGCCTACTCCCCCTTGTGCCGCATGATCTCTCCCGTCAAGGACTCCCCCATTCTCAAGTCCATCGCCGAACGGACAGGCAAGAGTGTGGCACAGGTCATTCTCCGCTGGCATCTGCAACACGGCAGCATTCCCTGCTTCCTCTCTACCAATGCCAAGCGCCTGGAGGAGAACTTCAACATCTGGGACTTCGAACTCACATCAGAAGACATGACGCTGATACACAGTCTGGACCAAGACTACAAATATCACCTGGAATCAGCCAGTTGCCCTGGTTACTAAACCCTATTGCTCTCCCATGACAACTCAAATCTCAAACCTCCAATCTAAAATCTCAAACCTCGCTCTGATGCCTATCAGAAAGTCAAAGTGGTTCAATAGCCTCTTTGTCGATGCCGATGGTGAGACCTATCCCAGCAACGACTGGTACCGCCGTCACGAGGAGCGCAATTTCGACGTGGTTGTGCTGGGCAGCGCCAGTGCCAAGTGGGCCTTCGACTTCCGTGACTGCGGCCTGAAATGCATGAACTGGGCGCAGGCCCCCCAGACACTTGTCGAGGACTATCGCCTGCTGCGCAACTTCCATTCCATTCTCCGCTCTGGCGGCTATGTGGTCATCACCGTCATGCCCTTCACCAGTCTGAACAAGCAGACGGGCATCTACGATGCCTTCAAATACTTGAAAATCAACTCCCAGGAGCCTATCGAGCCGCACCTCTACGAAGAGGCCTGCCGCTACTTCCGCAACCCGCTGCTCTTCGGACGCCCTGCCATCAGTGCCGGCATCCGCTACCTCCTCAGGCGCGAGTGGCCTACCGACACTCCTGAGGTCTGGGCTGACACCAATCCGATGGACGAAGGCCAACTGAAGCGTGACGCCCTCCACTTCGTCAACGGGTGGAAGTCACAGTTCGGCATCGGCAGTTTCGACGATGACCTGACAGCGCCCAATGCTGAGGCACGCCATTTCCGTGTAGGACTTATGCAGACCATCATCGATTTCTGTCTGGAGCGCGACTATCAGCCCGTCTGGCTGATACCCCCTGTGACAGCCTGCCTCGCCAGTCACTTCACGCCCCGTTTCCAAGAGACCTATATTTACAGTTTCCTGAAAGAAGTGCAAAGGGACATTCCCCTTCTCGACTACAGCAAGGTAGCCGAACTACAGGACAAAGATCTGTATTTCAACAGCATCTTCCTCAACCAAAGGGGCAGGAAGATGTTCACACAACGAGTCCTCTCCGACCTTTTCAATCTTCAATAATCTTCCGCTGGACGCAAGAATGGTCAATGGTCCGCTCGAGCCTTGCTCGCTTGCTACCGAAAGGACGCAAGAATGGTCAATGGTCCGCTCGAGCCTTGCTCGCTTGCTACCGAAGGGACGCAAGAATGGTCAATGGTCAATCTTTAATCTAAGAAACTCCAGCGACGACTGCCTCCAGGCCTCCAGATTCCGTTTTGCCTCTTCCAGCGAGGCGAAGCGGGCCATACCGCGCTCCTTGTTGCCAACGGCGATATACGGTTTGCCGAAGATGATGGCGAACACACAGGCATGGAAAGAGTCGGTGACCACCAGTTCGGCATCCATGAAGCCCCTGAGCCATTGCTCCACAGGTGGCTGAATGCGCTCCTGACGCGATGCCTTGAAGTCCTCGGTCTTCGAGTTGGCATAAAATGGGGTCAGTCCGCGCTCACGGGCCAGGCGCTCCACCAGTTGCTGCTTGTCGCTACTGTTGTCGAGGATGTAGCACATCATGTTGCCTCTCTCACCTATAACCTCTAACCTCTCACCTTTCACCAGCCCCACATAGTCCTCCTTCGTCAGCAGCATTGTGGGATCGAGCACGTGACAGGCATCGTTCCGTCCCAGTTGCCGGGCACACAGATCCACAGCCGAAGCCTCCCTCACGCCCACGGCATCGAAACATGCCAGAGCCTTTCGGCAGCGGGCCGTCTCCTCCTCATCATATTCCCAGTCATCCGTTCCGAAAGAGGCAGCATAGGCGATGCGCTTCATGTCGCGCCCCTCGGTGAAAGCCAGGAAGGCGTTTTCTATGCCACAGCCATACATGTCGCAGAAGTAAGGCTTGCGCCACACCTGGTCGCTGCCCACCACGATGGCATCCACATCCAGCGGGAAGTCGCGTGTCAGATTGCGCACCATGCAGGTATGGATATGACGTCGGATGAAGGCCCTTGTGTGCTGTTCGCGCTCCTCCCGTTCCAGGTTGCGCTGCCTGTCGCTCATGAAGAACGCCTCCCTCCGTAGCAGGTACCGCTTCACGGCATACTTGGCCCATTCCTTCGTCTGCACCCATGCCCCCCGTCGCAGCGTCTGGTCCAGGTCCACCACCACCACCTCATGTCCCATGCGCTCCAATACCGTCTGCAGGGCGAATGCCTGCAGTATTCCCCCATAGTTGGTGTGTAGCGGCAGTGTCAATATGGCTATTCTCATCGTCTTTTCGGTTAATCGGTTATTCGGTTATTCGTTTAATCGGTTATTCGTTTAATCGTTTAATCGTTTAATCGATTAATCGAATTATCGTTTCACCATCTTCGCGACCCCTTCTTCCGTCGGTGCATCCAGCCCCTCGATGCGCTCATCCGTCACATCGTCGAGCACTACGGCAGGACGATAGTCGGGGCGCTCATAGCGGAAGGTGACATCATTGACGTACAGTCCCTTCACGTGGCGGGCATAGAGTCCGTAGGCGGGTGTCCAACCGGCGAACTTAGGCTCAGGGTAGTTGGTGCCCTGCTCACGATAGTCCTTGTCAACCAAGTCCTTCGTGCCCCCACCCTTGAAGTAGAGGCGGATATTCGAGAGCCACACGTTCTCGATGGGGACGCCAGGCATACCCGTCACGATGATGGAGCAGAGCGAGTCGCAGTCGTCGGCAATGACGTTCGATATCTGGATGTCGCGTGCCGTTGAGGGCTGCGTCACCTCCTTCGGGCCGCGGTTACGGCATCCCGTGGTGATGTAGATGGGATAGTGGTGCACGTGGCTCATGGTGATGTTCGACACCACGATGTTCTCCATCCTTCCCTGATCCACCTCCTCGAAAGCCAGACCGCTACTATACATAAAGGTGCAGTTCGTCAGCGAGATGTTGCGATAGCCGCCGTTCGACTCCGTGCCCAACTTGAAGCGTCCGCACACCCACCCTACAGGCTCCGGCTCGTAGGTGCCGTCCAGCAGCGTGCCGCACTTATAGCCCGTGATATTGCAGTTTGAGATGGCGATATGCTCACAGAGCACAGGTTTCTTCAGCGCATAACTCGATTTCAGCACCAGGGCATCATCGCTCGGTGTGTTGATCTTGCAGTTGGTGATGGTCATGTATTTGCAGCAGTCGATATCAAAGCCGTCGCGATTCGTGTCGATTGTCACGTTGTCTATCGTGGACAGGTCGCAGCCCGTCATGATGATGCCGAAATGTCCCCCGCGATAGATGGTGATGTCGCGTATCGTCACCTGCCGGCACAGTTTCAGGGCTATAGCCTTGTCGCCAGTACCTATCGAGCCACCCTGCACGATGCCAGCCTTCTCCGTGTCCTTCTTAGTCAGCCCCTTGCCGTCGATCATGCCGTGCCCCGTTATCGAGACGTTCGTCTGACCCTCGGCCCATATCAGCGAGTTGTGGAAATAGGTATGTCCACCGTCCTGATATTCAGGAAAGCCACCGAACGACTCACTCGCGTCATAGGCCTTCATCGATGCCGGAGCAGCCAGGATGGTGCAGCCCGCCGATAGGTGCAGGTCGATGTTCGACTTCAACCTGATGCTGCCACTCAGGTAGGTGCCAGCCGGCAGCAGCACCTGTCCTCCGCCATCCTTCACCGCTGCCTCGATAGCCGCGTTGATGGCAGGCGAGTCCAGTGTCCGTCCATCACCCTTGGCTCCGAAGTCACGCACGTTATACACTCCCGCTGCCGTAGCCATGCCACAGCACAGCAGGCAGAGCACACTAAGCAGATGTCTCGTCATTCTTTCCTCAAACATGAAACGTGAAACTTGAAACATGAAACTCTCATTTTGTTGCAAAGTTACGATTATTTTTCCAAACCACAAAACATTCTGTCAGAAAAGAAGCCTCACGGTATTCCTGCTGGAATCAATGCAGTTGAAAATACCAAAGGCAATAATACCACTATATACGACTTGAATGGTGTTCGCCTGCCCGAGCCCAAGAAGGGTATTAATATCATGCTTCGCTCCGTCCGAATGCCTCCCATCACTCGTTCCGATGCTTCCCACACTCCGTCCCGATGCTTCCTACACTCCGTTCCGATGCTTCCTTTCCCCTGTAAGGAAGCATTCCAACGACCGTTGCAAAGCATCGGAACGGGGCGTAGATGACGTTTGTTCCGTAGAGATAGTAGGAAAGTAGGAAAGTAGGAAAGTAGACATTAAGCCTTTTCAGGGTGCGGAAAGAGACATTCAAAGAGGAAAGGAAACATTATATATAGCGGTTCCATTTTAAACATTATTTAATATTATTATTATTTATATATATATTATATATTATAATATTAATATATATATATATCACCATTATTATATTATTACTATTAATGCCTTCTTTTTACCCCCAAAACACCTTAATGTCTACTTTCCTACTTTCCTACTTTCCTACTTTCTCTTGCTTTAACTATTTTGTAGGATGGATGGCAGAGGTAATCAATACTTTACTACACGACCCTGGCTGCTGATATAGAGACGACCCTTCACGGGATGCGACACACGCTGGCCGGAGAGGGTGTAGAAGGTAGATGGTGACGGGTGAAGGGTGACGCAAGACGGGAGGATGCCACTGGTCTCTTCCGAATGCTGGAGGGCGAGGGCATGCACCTCGGCGGCACCCCAAAGCCAGCAACCGATGCCGAAGTCCTCGAAATCGGGAATGGAGTTGAAGGTGATGACGCCACCGTCTTCGGGCTTGGAGCCGGAGCCTTGCAGATAGCCCACGAAGCCCGTATCATCGTGAACGGCACGACGCATGGCCTGCCAACCGCTGATGATGGCAGGCAGATAGGTGTCGCCGTCGAGCAGCCCGGCCCTCACGCCATAGGCCATACCTCCGACGAAGAGCGACGTGCCCGTCATCTCAGGTCCCTCGCTGCCAGGCTGTCCGTAGTTGGAGGGGGCGGCAAGACTGACATTCCACGAGCCGTCGTCGCGCTGACAGGCCAGCAGGGCGCTGCTCATCTTGCGGAAGTCGCTGACATAAGAGGCGCGGTGAGCCTCATCGTCGGGCGTGAACTGCATCACACGTGCCAATGCCATATACACCCACCCGTTGCCTCTCGACCAGTAGCAGTCCTTGTCGCCCTCCGTCAGGTCGCGGTAGGGAGGATCGAACTGGTAGTCGCGATACCACAGTCCGGTGGTGGTGTTGAACAGGGGCTTCCCCCCACCCTTCTTGCTGCCTCCGTGCTTGTTGCGCGTGTACTGGTACATCTCGTACATCCGCTCCCAGTAGGCCTCGTTGCCGGTGATGGTGCCCAGTTGGGCAAAGATAGGCATCGCCATCTGTATGGCGTCTATCCAGTACCAGTCGTCAATCTTGTCGGTAGCCATCATATCGTCTATGCGCATCTTGATATGCTCCATGCGCTGCGTCTGCGTGGGGTCCATCATGTACATCTGCAGGTAGGCCTGTCCGCAGCACTGGAAGTCGGCGTGACGCTTCTGCGAATCGGTACAACTGTACCACTGGTGGTACTCGCCCCAGTCGAGGGCGTAACGCAGCCACTCCTCCTGCGGATTCTCACGATAGGCGTTGAGCAGGCCTTCGTAGAACACGCCTCGCGTCCATATCCTGCTGTTGCGGGTCTTACCGCCCACATGGCTGTCGGCCCCCACATCGGGGTTGCTCCCGATGAAATAGGCCGCCACCCGCTCCGTTGTCGCCATGATGCTGTCGGCACTCAGTTCCTGCGCCTGACAGACGAAGGGAAACAAAAGAATTGCGCTAATTATACCTTTGAACATAGAAATCTCAAATCTCAAATATTTTCCTCATTTGCTCTCTCCACGACAGGTGCTCCACCGTCTGGCGAATCTGCTGGGGAGTCATCGTCAACTGCCGCTCGAACTCCACGATACGCGCCACATCAACGGGCGACTCGTCAGCAGGCACCTTCAGCACATAGGGCTGGTGGTCGAAGTCGCTGTCGTTCTCAGAATAGACGAAGGGCAGGCCACGACTGGCATACTCGCGGTTCTTCAGCGTCTTGATGTCGCTGATGCCGCTACGATGCCGGGCCAGGCTGCCTACGGCAAACGAGCAGCGGGCGAACACCTCGTTGAGTTCATCACCGAAAAGTTGTCCGTGGAAGATGACCTTGTCCTGGATGCCATATTTCTCTATCAGTTCGTGGAAGCCTGGGGCATGCTCGTCGTCATGCATCTCCGAGTGCCACACGCCGCCAACGATGTGGAAGTAAACTTCGGGCATTGACCATTGAACATTCTTGCGTCCCTTCGGTAGCAAGCGAGCAAGGCTCGAGCGGACCATTGAACATTGACCATTATCTATCCTCCCTTCACCATTAACCATTAACCTTTCACCAGTATAATACTCCCCCAGTCCGGCGATGAGACGGTCAAAGCCGTGCCAGTAGTGTACCTCGGCCACACCGATGAGGTGCAGTTCTTTAGTGGTATCAACTTTCTGATGCAGCGGCATCGCGTCCAGATCGACGCCATTACTGATACGGATGGTGCGCTGCCCGAATATCTGCTGCTGGTTGGTGAAGGTGACGATGGCCTCCAATTGGCGGGCCAGACGACAGCGGAACATCTGGTCGAGACGCAGTTGGAGCCGTTCCGTGCGCGAAAAGCCCTCAAACTCCTGATCGTAGGGATAGGTGGGAATCTCCATCACAGCCTTGATGCCAGCCTTCTTCAGCCGACCGAAGAAACGGACGAGGAAGGGGTTGGCATTCATGAAGCAGCGGGCATAGACCATCCCTATCTGCTGACTGACACAATAGCGGTAGATGGCACCATAACTGATGCGCTGGCGAAGACCTGCCAGTTTGCCGGAGCCGAAGTCCTGTATGGTTGATGGTTGATGGTTGATGGTGGATGGAGGATAGCGACTGGTCGATGGAGGATAGACTGCTACGAGGCGCTGCCAGTGGCCGTTGGAGCCACGATCATAGTAGCAGAGGTGCACCTCGTGGCCATTCTGCTGGAGGCCCTTGACCTGAGCAAAAATCTTCTTCGAGATGCCGCTGACATCAGAGAAGCCGTGATAGACCAGAAAGAGTATCTTCATTTTATTTCGAACCGCGAATTACACAATTTTATTCCTTAGAGCCACCCAGAGACGATACCACGCCCAGCGGTTCTGCTTATAGTCGGTGGCATAAATGTACTTCCCCTTGAAACGGGCGATGTTCAACTGGTGACCACCATCGCGGAAGATAGCATTCTTGGGCAGCACATTGCGACGGAAGAGCCGCTCCTCATATTCCGTCGCGCTGAGGCGGGTGATCTCCATCAGCGACACATTGTCGCCGTAGTCGGCATGACAGTCCTGGGTGACACGCAACAGATGACCATCGTAATCGATCAGCGACCCGCCATTGCGCCCATACTCGTTGCTCACGCAGATAGGCGAACAGGGATGCTTCGTGAACTCACCATGAAGCAGGTCGTCAGTCACGTAGAGTTCCTGATAGTACATCCAGTCCTTCTGATAGGAGGTAAAGAGATAATAGCAGGAGTGCGAATCATTCACTTTTCCCTTTTCACTATTCCCTTTAAAGATATGGCTATCGTTAAAATTAAAATGGATGCCGTCCTTGCGCTCCTGACGCAGCAGCGTGCGCACCTTCGAGAAGGAGGTTAGCTCATCATTGTCGGCACGAAACAGATGGATGGCATCACTCTCCTGTGATTCGGGCACCATATAGACCACACCATCATCCTCAAATACGTAGGGGAACGAGAGATGGAATGGCTGCTTCAGAACCACAACGGGCTCTGTCCAATTCTTCAAGTCTTTGGTCTTCACCATCGCGATGACTCCTGGATCGTCCCAATGCTGCAACTCATAGAAAAGATAGAGCGTATCATCCTTCACGAAAAGAAACGAGTCGGCCTGATAGAGCACGGGCTTTGGCTTCCATAGTCCCTTGATATCAAGCATATAGACCAAGTGCTGCTCGTCGAGTTGATCGAGCGTCAGCCTGTCATTTGCGAAGACAGCAACAGCAAAAGCACCTTCTTTTCTAAAGATTCTATCTGTCATAAAAAATTTATCTTACAATGCGTTATGTTACCAATAATATAATTCAAAATAGTCTTACCAGCATATGCTAAAACAAAAGACAATACAATAGCAACTAAAAGAAGCAGCAAAGTATTATATACGTTATATGCTTTCAAATATATCGACCATATTATAAATTCATGGATAAGATACAATTCAAGAGAAATACTACCTGTAAAAAAACAAATATTTTTTAACATTCCAGGAATAATAGATAGTACAACTATACAACCTATAATCATAGCTGGAGTCCCTAATGCAGTAAAAAGAGGAAGGAAACAACTAACCCATATAGGCAATTCTATCATTTTCGCCGTTACAACAAGAAGAACAGCTGCAATGAATGCCCCCCAGCATAAATAAAAGTTCTGTCTATTGATTATTTTGGGGAAAAGTGCCAATAACATCCCATAAGTAAAAACAGGGAGTCGTCCCAAAGTCCAAGTAACAACTCCAATTGGACTTTTCCAATCATAGCCTATTATAGGCGTTAAAAAGAAATGGGACAGCACATATGCTGTAAGAACAGTTAAAACCCCTAATTCAGGATACTTCATCAGGAATCTATATAATAGAGGACTAATTGCATAATAAATAATTATAGAATGAATAAACCACAAATCAAGACTAAAACATGACCAAAGATCTATGTGAAGATCTGATAGAGAAGAACTATCTACTTGAAATATTGACCATTTAAATACCCCAAAAAGAAAACAAGCAGGAAATAAACGGAGTAGTCTATGACGATAAAAGACACAAATATTATTTTTTGAAAGAGAATTAACCATCCCCATCCCTGACAAAAAAAGAAAAATCTCCACACCCCAATAACCAAAATTATGAAATATATTTAGAGGAGGAATACTTGAGAATTCTTGATGAAATAGCATTATGGACAGCATCGCTATTCCCATTATGCCATTTCTGAATTGGCTGAGTTGTGAAAAATATTTTCTCATAAGCTTCATGTTATATCGATTTAACTAAAGAATCAAATAACTCGCGCCATTGCCCCATAATGCGTTCTTTCGAATAGTATGCCATGTGCTGCTTGGCACTCTGCCCCAACTGTCGACGCAAAGACACATTCTCCATCAATAGACAAACCTTTTCAGCAAAAGCCTCGATATTACCATTTTCTACCAGATATCCATCTTCTCCATCTTTGATGATATAGCGTGGACCACTGGGACAGTTAAAGGAGATGCAAGGCAAACCGCAGCCCATCGCCTCTTGTAGGACAACAGGGAAGCCCTCGTAACGGGAAGTCAGCACACATAGTGAACTGGTCATATACTCATGTTCCATATCCTTGGTGGGCGGCATGAAGAGCACCTGCTGTTCAATACCATATTCCTGCACCTTCGCTTTCAACTCATCCAGCATCGCCCCTGTGCAGAACATGCGCAAGGTCCAGTCAGGATGACGCTGGGCCACCAGTCGCCACACTTCTATCAGGCGGTCGGGTGCCTTCTCGTATTCCGCCCGTCCCACGTAGATGACGCTCTTTGCCAATAAGGGGTTCTCCTCCTCTGGATAATACTGCACGGCATTGTTGATGACCCTCACGGGACGGACAGGACGCCAGAGTTCCTCCTCCAGCGTGTTGAGCACCACCACCTCGTCGAACTTCTTCGCCGAGGCATTCAACTGATGCTCAATATAAGCCGCTAACAGTTTATACACCCCACCCTTCAGTCTGAGGTTAGGCAACGCACGGATATTCTTCTTGGTGGTATGAACTTCTGCAATGGCCGCTTTGGCATAGCGCTTATAGAGATTGACAAACTTGGCATCGCGGCTGAAAGTGGAGATGACGATGTCAGGCCGTATTTGAGCCAAGGTTTGCGTCAAAGCCCTTTTGTATTTTCTCATCAGCCTCAGATAGACCATCAGACGCTTTAACGGACCATACTGGTACTGCTGAAAGAAGTTGATGTCAAGATCGACAAGATGCACTTTCTCCGAAAGAGGAAAGAAGGGCTCAAGCCCGTTCTGGGAGTCGGTAATCAGATAGACCTCGTAGCCCCATCGTTCTGCCATATAGTTAGCCTTACTGATGATGATTTTGTCTGCACCACCAATATTGATAAAGGCCGGATAGATATAGGCAATCTTCATTTCGTTGAATTGACAAAGCAAAATTACGCTTTTTTTTTCATAATTCAGAATAAAGAGCATTTTTTTTTGTACTTTTGCATCCAAATACTCCGATTATGGCCCAAGACATCACATTCAGCGTCACCATACCTGCCTACAAGGACAAGTACTTGAAGGAGACCATCGACAGCGTGCTGGCACAGACCTACACGCATTTCGAGGTGGTCATCGTCAACGATGCCTCACCCTACGACCTCGACAGCATCGTCAGCCAGTACACAGACCCACGCATCCGCTATTTCAAGAACGAGAAGAACTGCGGAGCAAGGAATGTGGTGGACAACTGGAACATCTGCCTCAGTCATGCCACAGGAGACTACCTCATCTGCATGGGCGATGACGACAACCTGACGCCACGCTGTCTGCAGGATTTTGCCGACCTGATAGCGAAATATCCTGAACTGGACCTCTTCCACGCCAGGAGCGAAATTATCGACGACGACTCCCGTCTGGTCTGCGTGCTGGAAGAGCGCCCCGAGTGGGAGTCTGTCTATTCGCTCATCTACAATCCTCGCAACACCCACCTGGGCGACTGGCTATTCAAGACAGAGACGCTACGAGCCAACGGTGGCTTCTACAAGTTGCCCTTCGGCTGGCAGAGCGATGACATCAGCGCCTTCATTGCAGCAGCCAGCCACGGTGTAGCCAACACCAAGGAAGTAGGGTTTCAATACAGAGGTAACGGACTGTCTATCAGTCATGACATGAACAGCATTGAAGAAAAGATTGAAGCCGTGCGCCACGCCATCAAATGGCAGTTGAAGTTCGTCGGAGACCATCATCCCGATAATGCCGACGACCAGCGGCTGGCCTCACTTATCCTACGCGATGCAGAGAAAAAGGGTCATCAGGACATCGACGATATGGTGGAGTTTGACATCCGCAAGAACTTCTGGAGCCGCAGTTGGTTCTGGTTCTGCAACAGGGGGAAGCACGGCATATCGTTCAGCCGCTACATGAGGTGCTTGCTGAAGACCATCAAGTACCTGACTGTCTCAAAATGAAATGACAGATACCGTCGAAATGCCTTCGGAACAAGGATGTGCGCAACAGCAAGTTGAAGGGAGGATAGGCTGTTGAGAAGAACAGCACCAGCAGCACCTGACGGTGGTGGAGCGTGTCGTTCCACAGACGGCTGCGCAAGGCATCCAAAGACCGACTGACCTCTGGGGTGACAGAAGCCTGCATGCGCGTATCGATAGCTTTCATCATGATGTTGAAGACATAGAGGCGGTGCGCTACGTACAAGTCATCGTCATAGGGCTGATCCAGCATCTCATTGCAGAACGACACGAAACTGCGTATCGTAGCAATAGACTTTTCTCGCGTGGAATGCATGACCGAGGCGGGGTTGTACTCGTAGACATAGGTAGATTCAGGTATCAGCACCACCTCCCTCACCTCATGGAAGAGATGGTAGCCCCAGATAACATCCTCGAAGATGGTACCTTCCTGGAAGAACAACTTATGGTCGAGAACGAACTGGCGGCGCAGCAGTCGGTTCCAGGGGAAGCAATTCAGTTCGACAGTCAGGAACTTGCGACGGATATCCTTCTGGCTGTCCAGCACCATGGTGTCCTTCAGATTCTTCCAGCACAACTCCTTCTGCTCGGCACTATAGAAATTACCGACAATCAGGTCGGCAGAGGGGTGCTCTCTTGAGGCCTTCATGAGGTTCGCCACACAGCCCTCCTGCAGATAGTCATCCGAGTCGATCAGCATCACAAACTCCCCTCGGGCAGCCTCGAAGCCCGTATTTCGGCCCGCTGCCACACCACGGTTGTGCTCGTGGCGGATGATCCTGAAGTCTATCGTCCCATGATAGGCGTCCACCATACTACGCACGATATCCATGCTACGATCGGGTCCGCAGTCGTCGATGACGATACACTCCATGCTGACGCCGCTCGACTCCTGGGCGATGACAGACTCAATACAGTGGCCGATGTATTTCTCCACCTTATATACAGGGATGATAATCGATAACTCTATCATTTTCAATGTAGTTTTTCCAATACGCCTACGATGGCCCTGACACCTTGTTCCATCTTGTCATAATGACGCCTTACCCATCCGATACGCAGGGCATAGGAGAAAGGCGGAAAGAGCAGACACACGAAATAGAGAGCCAGGAACAGGCGTCCATGCTTCAGGCAATGCACCACGATGCGCCTGCGCAAACTGTCGAGCCGACGACTTGCCTGAGGCTCTGCTCCGACCATGCGACGCAACTCCATTGCCTTGATGACGAAGGTAAGGAGATAGAGCATGCTGTCGGCAAAGAGATCGGCATAGGTGCCGCCAATGACGGTGTCGCCAATGATAGCAATGCTATTGATGGACAATGTAGCCTTCTCCCTTGTCGTGTTCATGATCGACTGGGGGTTCTCGTTCTCATAGACATAGGTCACATCGGGCACCACCACTACCCTACGGGTCTTCTTCAGCAAGCCATAGGTCCAGTTGGTATCCTCGAAGATCATGCCTTCCACAAACAGCAGGTCGTTGTCCAGGAGGAAACTGCGACGCATCAGTTTGTTCCAGGGCGTGCTGTTGATGCGATAGTTGAGCACAAACTGGCGGATGGTATAGTCAAATGCCACTATCACAGTATTCAAGCCCAAGGGGAAGGGGGCGTTGTCTCTCACGCTAAAGTAGTTGCCGACGACCATATCTGCCTCTGGACAGGTATCCCAAGCCTCGAACATTTTCTTCAATGCACCTTCAGGAAGCCTGTCGTCAGAATCGACGAACAGCAGATACTCACCCGTAGCCGCACGGATACCCACATTACGGGCAGCCGACGGCCCTTGATTCGTTTCCTGTGAGATGATCTGGAAATCGATGCTGCCATGATAGCCATCGATGACAGAACGGGCAGCCCCAACGCTATTGTCAGGCGAACAGTCATCCACAAGAATACACTGGATGCCCAGGTCGGCTGACTCCTGGGCGATAATCGACTGCAGGCATCGGCCAATGAAAGTCTCAACCTTGTAGACTGGTATGACTATGGATAATGTTCTCATCTGCTAGATGGATGCAAAGATACGCCTTTTCGCTGACACCACCAAATAAATCACGCGTTTTTATGCTTCACCAGGTTCTCCTCCGAATCCTCATAGTGGTCGGTTTTGTGGAAGATGCGGGTGATGCCGCGCCCCTGAATCTTGACGCGGTTCCACAGGCTCTGCAGGAGCGAGCCCTCATTGAGGGTGCCGTAGCCAGTGACAGGACGGGAAGGGCGATGATAGAGGAAGGCTATCCTACCGAACTTCTTCAATTCCAAAGCCAGCGAGCCATCCTCGCCCCTGCGGATATCGGTACGTATCTTCACCTGACGGGCATAGTCGGCACGGAAGGCAAAAGTCATGCCGCGGATGTTCAGTTCAGGACGCTTGAAATGCTGTATCCAAAGGAAGGTATCGCGGATGAGTTCGAAGACGAAGAGTCCGAAAGCGGAGTGCTTTTCGTCAGGATAGTAACTCCAGAAGGTACCCACGCACGAGACACCTGGCTGTTCGAGTTTGCGCATCATCTGGTCCACATAGCACGAAGGATAGAATGTGTCGGCATCGATAAAGAAATGGTACTTGCCGCGTGCATGCTCCAAACCGCATTGACGGGCAAAGCCAGGGCTCTGCTTCGGCTCGTTGTAATAAGGCAGGCCAAGTGCCTGATAGACTTCTTCCGTCCGATCCTTTGAGTTATTGTTGACCCCCAGTATCTCGATGGGATATTTCGTTCGCAACTCGCTCAGCGACCACAGGCAGGCCGCCAGTCGCTGCTCCTCGTTATACGCAATCACCACCACCGACACCAGCGGATCGTCACTCTGCAGAGCCGCCAGACGCTGCCTTGTAGAATCGACAACCTGCTGAGGCACCTCTGCGAAAGGTTTGCCATAGACTGAGAGATATTTCGTATACCAAGCCATATCCGTCACCTATATAATGAGTCAAACACCCGTTTCCACGTCTCTGCCAGCGTCTCCATCTGGAACCGCTGTACATGAACCTGCGCACTGGCCGACATACGACGCCGCAGTTCATCGTCCTGCATCAGCCGGATCATAGCCTCTGCCAGTTTCTCCACGTTGCCGTTCTCCACCAACAAGCCATCCTCACCATCAGCCACTATGTCCCGCGGACCGCAGGGGCAGGCGAAGGAAACGACGGGCAGACCGCACGACATCGCCTCAACAAGCACCATGCCAAAGCCCTCGAAACGCGAACTGAAGACGAACAGCGAACTCGCGCAATAGGCATCCTGAATGTCAGGCACAGGACCCTCCAGATGACAGCGTTCCCCGTCCAGCCCCAGTTCCCTTGCCAACTGCTCGTAAGGTGTACGGTCACCCATACCGCAGATGACCAGTTGCCAGTCAGGACAGGCCTTCTCCACCCTGCTCCATGCCTGTAGCAGCAGGTCGAAACCTTTCTGATAGGCATAGCGGCCAACGGCGATGACACGCTTCTCCGTAAGCGCACTCTGACGAGTGGCTTTGAACGACAACGGATCGGGCACGACACAGGCATTCCCCAGTTCGGGCCATGCCTTTCTGTCCTCTGACGTCAGCACTACAAAGCGATCCAGTCGCTTCAGTTTCGACACCAGACTGCGCATCCAGAATCTGGCAAAGAGGTTCTTGAGGGCATTGGATTCGTTAGCCTCGAAGTTGCGATAGTTAGCGCGGTTCACATGCAGTTCGCCTATTTTCTTGCTCCCGTCGTTGATATCGCAGATAAAATTGATTTCACGACGCAACAGGCTGATAGTGATGTCAGGACGAATGCGCATCAGTTCCTCGCGAACACGCCGCTTGTACAGGCGTTGTTTCTTCAGATAGACGAAAACCTTTTTGACGAACGAGCACGTCCAGAGTTCCTCAAAGTTGATGTCGAGATTAATGACCTTCACTTTCCCGGAAAGGGGATAGAACAGCGGTTTCCCCTTGCCGTCGGTCAGAATGATGGTGATGTCGTAGCCGAAGTGCTCGGCAAAATAGTTGGCCTTCAAAGTGAGCACCCGTTCTACGCCGCCTGCCATGTAGAGGGCAGGTGTCAGATAGACTATCTTATACCGCTTTTCATCCATCATTGTCGGGTTTACTGTTGCAAAATTACAAAATAAAACGCAAACTCCTTTGAGATTCGACAGAAAAATATTAATTTTGCGGAAAATCTGATTGCATCGATGCCAAAAGTCAGTATCATAATGCCTGTCTACAACGTGGGGCCTTATCTCGACGAGGCCTTCCAGTCGCTGTTGTGCCAGTCGCTGGCCGACATAGAAATCATTGTCGTCAACGATGGAGCAACAGACGACAGTCAGGAGCATATTGACCGATTCATGGCACAGGACTGCCGCATCTGCTGCTATCGTCAGGAAAACCAAGGGCTGTCTGGAGCCAGAAATACTGGCATGCGGTATTGTCAGGGCGAGTACATCTACTTCATGGACTCTGACGACATCATCGTGCCCGATGCCCTACAGACCTGCTACGACCAGGCTCAGAAGTGTCACGCCGATGTCTGCATCTTTGATGCAGATACATTCTACGAGGAAGGGGCCAAGCCAATGACTTGGGACTACGACCGCTCGATGGTGCTGGAGGAGAACAAGTGCTACGAGGGCGAGGCCCTGTTCAATCTCCTTCTCGATCGCGAGAAGCACAATGCAGTGGTGTGGCTGCAGTTCATCCGTCGTGAACACCTGCAGCGGCTAAGCCTGAACTTCATGCCCAGCATCATCCACGAAGACGAACTCTTCACACCGCAACTGCTCCTGCAGACCGACCGCGTCTTCTACATCAACCGCAAGTTCATACGCCATCGCGTCAGGCAGTCGTCCATCGTCGGCAAGGGCTACTCCAGCCGCAACATACGCTGCTACCTGACCGTCTTCGACCAACTGTTCCGCTTCCAGGATTCGCCCACCATCCGCAAGTTCGCCCGCTACACCCTCAGCCGCGTGTTCTACACAGGCCACCTCATCCCGTTTGGCGAGAAGTTTGGCGTCTTCTGGCGTGCTGTCAAGTCAGGCTATCTGAAGTATATCGGACTGAAACCGGCATTGGTCTTCTGGCTGAAACAAAAATGACATCATCTATGGATAAGGAAAGACTGAGACAACAAATGAAGGGGAGCCCCAAGACGAAGCGACTGCTCGACTGGCTCATCATGAACCAGCGCGATGCACGCCCCAGATGGTATGTCCGCCTTATGGCCCCACTCTACCAGCATCGTGGCAGCCACTCTAAGATCTACGGATCCGTCAGGATGGACACACCACCCTATCGCCGTTTCTCGCTGGGCCGTTACAGCGTGATAGAGTCGTTCTCCTGTATCAACAATGCCGTGGGCGATATCATCATAGGCGACCACACACGCATAGGACTCCATAACACCATTATTGGCCCTGTCACCATAGGTAGCCACGTGAATCTGGCACAGGGCATCACCGTCACGGCCTTGAACCACAACATTCAGGATGCCACGCGACGCATCGACGAGCAGGGGGTCAGCACCAAGGCTGTCACCATCGAGGACGATGTATGGATTGGTGCCCATGCCGTCATCCTGCCAGGCGTCACCATAGGCCGTCATGCCGTTGTGGCAGCCGGTGCCGTTGTGACGAAGGATGTGCCGGCAAACACATTGGTAGGTGGTGTACCAGCGAAAATCATCAAGTCGCTGACATCCTAATTCACTCATTTATCATTTACATTTCCCATTCCTTTCATTCCTCATTTCGCGTTTAACATGAAGATCGGCATCGAGGCACAACGTATATTCCGCAAGAACAAGCACGGTATGGATTATGTGGTGCTGCAGGAGATACTACAACTGCAGCAGATGGACCACGACAACGAGTATTTCGTCTTCGTCAAGCCAGGACCTGACCGTTGCGTCAGCGACTCCGCTAATGTGCACGTGGTGGAAATCGACACCCCGTCGTATCCCCTTTGGGAACAATATGCCCTGCCGTGCGCTGCCAAGAAGGCCCACGTCGACCTTCTCCACTGCACCAGCAACACCGCCCCCATCTTCTGCGACATCCCCCTGGTGCTGACACTCCACGACATCATTTTCCTGGAACCACGCGACAAGCAGAACCGCTCGCTCTATCAGAACATGGGCTGGCTCTATCGTCGGCTGGTGGTACCCCGCATTCTCAGCAAGTGCCGTCGCATCATCACCGTCAGTCACTTCGAGTTGAACAATATCGTCAACCGCCTGCACATCCCCCGTCAGCGCATGGCTATGATCTACAACGGCTACAACGAGTGGTTCCACCCTGTCAATGATGACCGCGACATAGCACTCAAATATATGTCACAGAAGGGGTTCCTTTTCTTCTTGGGCAATACCGACCCAAAGAAAAATACAGAGCGCACGCTGGTGGCCTACGCCAAGTACCTGCAACGGTCGGAGATAAAGCGGCCGCTGCTGATGGCCGACCTCGACCGCAACTACCTTGACGACATCATCAGTCGCAACCACATCGAACATATCCGCGAGAAGATACACATGCCCGGCTACATCCCCAACAGCGACCTGCCGTTCATTTATAATAGTGCTTTTGCCTTCCTCTACACCTCGCTACGCGAGAGTTTCGGCATCCCCCTGCTCGAAGCAATGGCCTGCGGCACACCCGTAGTGACCTCGAACACCTCGTCAATGCCAGAGATTGCAGGCGACAAGGCTATTTTGGTCTCACCAGAACATGCAGACGAAATAGCCAATGCCCTCATCCGGCTGGAGACCGACGAGGCTTTCTATCAGCAACAAAGAGAATGGGGACTACAGCGCGCACAGTTGTTCTCATGGCGCAAAACAGCCGAACAACTCCTGCAACTGTATCAGGAGGTGTATGGCGAAAGAAAATAAGATTAGGTGATATTCGCCGTTAGAAATCGTCAAACAGACTAAGCGAGAGGTCTTGCTGTGGTTTCTCTTCTTCAGGCCCTTCAGCGATAAGTTGCTCTTGTTCCTCCTTAAACTCCAGCATCAACTGACGGGCATCTGCCGACCCCTGAGTGTTCAGACGATAATAGCCACGACGACCTGTGCTCTCAATGAGCGACTGTGCCGACTTCGAGTTTTTCAGCAGATACTGCTGCACCTGCTGGCGCACCTCCTGCAGGTCTGGTTGAACGAACAGCGTACAATTCAGGTTGTAGATGTGCTTTGCCAATAGTGCTACACTGATGCCGCGCTCCCCTACATCCGTCAGAATCCGTAATATCTGCTGTTCGTACATGCTTCGTTTACCATTGAGATAAAAAAAGGTCGGTAAACAATGCTTACCGACCCCTTTTTATGTTTCTTCTGCGTCGTCTTAGGCCAGAACAATCTTGTTGTCCTCTGTGCCCTGGAGTTTACCCTCCTTGAACAGCCAGCCGAGACCGAGCAGAGTCTCTTCCTCAGAAATCTTAGCAGCCTTGGCAATCTCCTTCACGTTGAGAGCCTTCTCTGCTGCTGCCAGTGCCTGATAAACATCTCCAGCCTTGAAACCGATATTCTCAGCATTTACTACCAGAACTGCCTTTGCAGCAGCGGTCTTCTTGGTTGCGGTAGTCTTCTTGGCTGCGGTCTCTTTTACCTCAGCAGCCTTCTTGGTCGTAGTTTTCTTTTCTGCCATGATACTTAAAATATTAATACTATTGAAGTTGAATTCTTTAATTCGCGTGCAAAATTACGACATTCTTTGCTATAAATTCTTGACTTACAATAATAATTTGATATTTCTTTAACAATTCTTGACACAAATCAAGTTCACTACCATATCTTTGGTAGTTTTCCGAACAAAGCAACCCCGCCATGCCGGAAAGGACGATGGCAGGGTTGTTATAGGATTAGTTATGCTTATCGCGGAGATTATGCATCCTGCTCTTCGAGGTCGAGCCGCAACTGAAGTTCCTCCAACTGCTTGGGATCGAGTTCGCCAGGAGCATCGAGCATGACATCGCGGCCCGAGTTGTTCTTGGGGAAGGCGATGCAATCACGAATGCTGTCGAGACCGGCCATCAACGAGACGAAGCGGTCAAGACCGAAGGCGAGACCAGCATGAGGGGGCGCACCATACTTGAAAGCATTGATGAGGAATCCGAACTGAGCCATAGCACGCTCGGGGGTGAAGCCGAGGATCTGGAACATCTTCTCCTGCAACTTGCCGTCGTGGATACGCAGAGAGCCGCCACCAACCTCAACACCGTTACACACGAAGTCATAGGCCACGGCACGCACCTTCTCTGGAGCCGTGTCGAGCAAGGGGATGTCATCGGGATTGGGCATCGTAAAAGGATGGTGGGTTGCCATGAGACGCTGCTCCTCATCGCTCCACTCGAAGAGGGGGAAGTCGATAATCCAGAGACAGACGAACTGATTCTTGTCGCGCAGACCAAGACGGTCGCCCATCTCCAAACGCAGGGTGCAGAGTTGCACGCGGGTCTTGTTAGCATTGTCACCAGAAAGGATGAGCACTAGGTCACCATCCTTGGCACCACAGGCCTCTTTCACCCGCTGCCACACCTCCGGCTCGTAGAATTTGTCGATGGATGACTTCACTGTGCCGTCGGCATTGAACTTCACATAGACCAGTCCCTTGGCACCTACCTGTGGACGCTTGACGAAATCGGTCAACTGGTCGAGTTGCTTGCGGGTATAGTCGGCTGCACCTGGCACGCAGATACCGCCGATATAGTTGGCCTCGTTGAAGACAGGGAAAGTGCCAGTACCCTTGAGCACATCCATCAGTTCGACAAACTCCATGCCAAAGCGCAGATCGGGCTTGTCGGAACCGAAACGACGCATGGCCTCATGCCACGTCATACGCTGCAGCGGGGGCAATTCGACGCCACGGATCTCACGGAACAGATGACGGGCCAAATCCTCGAAGATCTGCAGCACATCCTCCTGCTCGACGAACGACATCTCGCAGTCAATCTGGGTGAACTCCGGCTGACGGTCGGCACGTAGGTCTTCGTCACGGAAGCACTTGGCAATCTGGAAATAGCGGTCGAAGCCAGAGACCATCAGCAACTGCTTCAGCGTCTGGGGCGACTGGGGCAGAGCGTAAAATTGACCGGGATTCATGCGCGAAGGAACCACGAAATCGCGTGCTCCCTCGGGGGTAGAACCTATAAGAATAGGTGTTTCCACCTCGATGAAGTTCTGAGCATCCAAGAAGTTGCGGATGAGAATGGTCATCTTATGGCGCAGTTCCAGGTTCTTGCGGACAGCCGAGCGGCGTAGGTCGAGATAGCGGTACTTCATGCGGATGTCATCGCCACCGTCTGTCTGATCCTCGATGGTAAAAGGCGGTGTGAGGCTCTCGCTCAGAATATTGAGTTGAGATACGAATATCTCGATGTCGCCCGTAGGCATCTTGGGGTTCTTCGACTGGCGCTCACTGACCTTTCCCACAATCTGGATGCAGTATTCACGACCCAGTTTGTTGGCACGCTCACAGAGAGCGGCATCCTCCGACTCATCGAACACCAACTGTGTCAATCCATAACGGTCGCGCAGGTCGACGAAAGTCATTCCGCCCATTTTCCTAGTGCGCTGTACCCATCCGGCTAGCGTCACCTGCTGACCGGCATCGGCGAGCCGTAACTCACCGCAAGTTTTCGTTCTATACATCTTTCTATTGAGTGTTTTTTATTCTTACGAGGTGCAAAGGTACACACTTTTCGCCAAAAAGCATCAACTTTTCAGCAAAAAAGTGAAGGTACCTCACGAACTCACACGCTATGGTATTGAATCAAGCCCTCCATCGGGCTCTTAAAGACATGACCCAGAATGAAGCCCTCTGCCTCGGCTGCGAGCGCAAGCAGGTCGTGATACTGATGGGCCATGCTTCCCACGAAATGCACTGGCAAGTCCGCGCGTCCATAGGGCGTAATGTTGACACGGAAGAACTGGCGGAAATTCTGGACGACCAAGTCTTTGAGCAATGGGTTGTCCAAATGCTGGCTGATATATAGAGAGGTGGAGGCCAAGAAGCGATTGGCTAGTGGCTCACGATAGACCTTGTTGATGATATCGGCCTGCGTCAGTTTGGCTTCTGCCAGATAGTGGTCGCGAACATCGGCAAGAGCAGGATTCTTGAAAATAGCATTCAGGAACATCCGTCCCAACACCGACCCACTTCCCTCGTCGCCAAGAATATAGCCCAGGGCTGGTGTGTTCTGCACAATGTCATTACCATCGTAGAGACAACTGTTTGCACCCGTCCCCAAGATGCAGGCAATGCCCGGCTCATGCTGACAGAGGGCACGTGCGGCAGCCTGTAGGTCGCTATGCACCTCGACCTTCTCTGGCTGGAACAACTGCGACAGCAACTGCTTCATCATCGGCACATGGACAGGGGTGCAGCCGCTACCATAAAAGAATACCTCAACCTGCGAGAGCAGCGGTTTCTCGAGAACACCAGTGTTGACAATGGCAGCACGGGAAAAAGAGGACAGGTGGCCCATCATCTCTTGACTAAGGATTAGGCGAATAGTGTCTGGCGTCTGATGAATGGGGTTAATACCCTGAGTTTGGAAGGTGGAAACTACATCCCAGCGGGTGGGATAAGGAGAAACAAGCAGCGTCCAATCGGTCTTGGTGCCGCCACTATCAGCAATAAGTACCATACTCATATTACTCTCAAATTATCTGTTTATCGTTTGAATTGACCACAAAGGTACAGAAAAATTGTGAAGACAATGCGTAAAAGGCGTTAAAGGGAGTTAAAGGGAAACACATTTTCCCGTTAAGTCGGCAAAAACCATTACCTTTGTATCTAAATTAGAAACTAAGACAATGATGAAAAAGATTTTCTCCCTGATTATTGCATGCGCTGCAGCTCTGCCTATGACAGCACAAACTACGGCCGACGAGGTACTCGAAGTGACGCGCAAGGCCAACGACTACTTCATGAACAAATATGCCGACCCCACCATACCGACCAACTGGAAAAAGATACGCCCGTCGAGCCTTTGGACACGCGGCGTGTACTACGAAGGATTGATGGCACTCTATGAAATTGACCCCCAGCAGCGATACCTCGACTATACCGACCAGTGGGCCGATTTCCACCAGTGGACACCACGAAACGGAATTGGCACCTGCGATGCTGATGATCAATGCTGTGCCCAAACCTACCTGATACGTTATCAGCAGACGGGCGATGAGCGAATGATGGTTAAGGTGCGCGAGAACCTTGAACACCAGATGGTAACACCCAATGAGAAAAAGAATGCAACGGAGAAGACCCAAAGCACTCAGCCCTCACTCTACGGCTGGTGGACATGGATTGATGCCATACAGATGGCTATGCCCATCTACATGCAGATGTACAAGATTACGGGCGAAGCCAAATACCGTGACCACGGCATGGCCATGTACCGCTGGAGCCGCAACGAGTGTGGTGGAGGATTGTTCAATACGAAGGATGGACTGTGGTGGCGCGATGCCGACTACGTGCCGCCCTACAAGGAGCCTGACGGCAAGGACTGCTACTGGTCGAGAGGCAACGGATGGGTGTATGCCGCCTTGGTGCGCTGTATGAACGAACTGCCAAAGAAGGAAAAGGCCTATAAGGAACTGAAAAAGGACTTCATGATGATGAGTAAGGGTCTGATAAGATGTCAGCGCGAGGACGGATTCTGGAATCCAAGTCTTGTATCCACTAACTACGCCATGCCTGAGACCAGCGGAACGGCTCTCTTCCTCTACGGCATCTGCTGGGGTATAAGACAGGGCTACCTGAAGCCCTCCATCTATCGTCCCATTGCCGACAAGGCTTGGGAGGCAATGGTGCGTGATGCCGTACATCCCGACGGTTTCCTTGGCTGGATGCAAGGAACCGGTAAGGATCCATCGGCAGGACAGCCACTGAGTTACACCCGCATACCCGACTTTGAGGACTATGGCACTGGCTGCTTCCTTCTCGGAGCAACGGAGTATTTTAAACTTTTGAAGGAATCAAACGTCAAATAGAAAAACCAATAAATGATATTGAAAAAATGAAGAAACTAATTGTTTTAACTATGATGCTGCTCTGCGGAATGACATCTGCCATTGCACAGAAGCCAGCAGAGATGAAGTTCGAAAAGGCATCGCACGATTTCGGTACGTTTACGGAGAATGAAGCGATACAGAGTTACACCTTCACGTTCCAGAATGTGGGAGAGAGTCCGCTGATTATCAATCAGGCCATGGCCTCCTGTGGCTGCACGGATCCTGAATACCCCAAGACCCCTATCCAGCCAGGCGAAAAGGGACAAGTGAAGGTAACCTACAATGGTGTGGGTAAGTCCTTCGGTCACTTCAGGAAATTCGTCACCTTCATGACAAACGGTAACCCTGAAAAAGTCAAGATCTACATTGAAGGCGACATGGAGGCAGCAAAACAATAAGGCAAACACCTTAGAACTGCCACCAGTGCTTCTTTTTGGGATGAGACTCCTCATAAGGTGAGAGGTGTGCATTGCGCACCTCTTCATTTATGATGTCTTCCCAAGTCTTATGGTGCCTCACCATCCGATAGATGGTGCCCCAGTCGGGCAGACCGCCAATGTTGCGGTCGTCAATCCATAAATCAACTTTCAGTTTGCGGCTGAAGTGCTGATTGTTGTCAAGAGTCTCTTCAGGATAATCGCGGTTGACAGCATAGAATTCTACGCCACGCTCCTTGCACCAGTTCACCGCATCCTCCAGTAGTTTGCCCTCACGGACCGACCATAGAATCAATCTATGGTGGTCCTTGATGAGCATTTTCAGCGTATCAATAGCGAAGGGTATCTCCTCCCCTATCTCTGGATATCGGTGTTCGACGATGGTGCCGTCGAAATCAACTGCTATAGTCATTGTTCTCTCCTATATCAAAAGTCTCTCAACTCTCTACTATTTCTTGATTGAGTTATCCTCCTTATTGCCATAGTGGCTCTCGGCATAATTACCATAGGAACCATAGTTACCATAGTAGCCATATTTGCCATAGGAACCATAACGTCCGTAGCGTCCATAGCCGTAGCGTCCGTACTTGCCATACTTGCCGTAGCCATAGTAATAGCCGTACTTCTTCTTCGACATATCAATACCGTTGATGACGATACTCATATTGGGCAGTTTATTCTCAGCATGCAGCATGTTGACATATCCGAAGGTGGACTTCGGCGTATAGTCGGCACGACAGACGAAAGCCGTCACATCAGCATGTCTACCAATCTGAAGCGTATCAGTGACCAAGCCAACAGGAGCCGTATCAAGAATCACATAATCGTACTGCTCTCGAAGCATGCGGATAATAACACCAAGGTTCTCACGAGCCAGCAACTCGGTGGGGTTTGGAGGCGTAGGACCTGCCAAAAGGAGATCCAGGTTCTGGTTAACGCCCGAGGGACGGATCTGTGAGTTCAAGTCACTCTCGCTAACAGTCTCTTTTGCCAACAGCATGGTAATACCGGCTTGACGGTCGGTAATGCTGAAAAGGCGCCCCAAGGCAGGCTTACGGATGTCGAGACCCAGCAGGATTACCTTCTTGCCAAGCAGGGCAAAGCTGACAGCCAAGTTGGCTGCATTGAAGGTCTTACCCTCACCTGAAGTCGACGACGTGAAGAGAATGACCTTGTCGTTCTCCTTCATCATAAACTGGAGGTTGGTACGCATCGAGCGGAATATCTCGTCAATCTGATTGTTCTTGTTCTCATGGACCACGATGCCTGCTGACGACTTCACCGAATCGCTGGCCACAGCCACATCGGCCACAATGGGGAGATTGGTCAGGCGAGCCACGTCATCATGACCTTCTATCTTATATCTGAGCAATTGCAGCAGATAGGATATCAGCAGAGGCAGGGCGAAGCCAAGCACGATGGCAGCCAGCATGATAATGGCACCCTTAGGGCTCACCTTGCCGCCATAGGCTGGCTCATCAATCAGACGGCCCTTGTCGGCTGTGGCAGCCAGCGAGATGGAATTCTCCTCACGCTTCTGCAACAGCATCAGATAAAGGCCAGACTTCACTTCCTGCTGTCGGCCTATCTGGGTCAACACGCGTTCCTGTTCTGGTGTATTTTCCACCTTGGTCTGGAACTCACGGTACTGTTTCTCAATGCCCTGACGATTGATGTCGGCCGTGCGACGTGCCTGACGCAGGGCTTCACGGATACTCACCTCCAACTGGTCGAGCAGTTCAGTCTGGGTCAGCACAATGGGTGAGTTCTCTGAAGCCGAAGCCATCAGTCGGTTGCGGTCGAGCACAGTCTTGTTGTACTGGGCGATAAGTCCTGACGAAGCCACATCGCTCAAGCCCACGTTAGAGGGGATAATCTGGTATTTGTTCTCTGGTTTACCAATCCACTGGCGGAGGTCGTCGAGAATCTGAATCTGTGTGGTAGCCTCCACCAACTGGCCATAATACATGTTGGCCTGAGTCATAGTCTGGGTAGCATCGAGACGCAACTGGGTCAAGTTGTTGCGACGCTTGTATTCCTCCAGTTCACTCTCCGTCATGCCCAGTTCTGAGTTAATCTTCTCCAAACGGTCGTTGATGAACGACTCGGTCTTGAAGGCAATCTCGTTCTTGTCAGCATTGGCCTGACGGTTGTAGCAGACGGCCAGATGCTTCAAGTAGTCATAGCCACGCTCGGCGTTCTGATCATTCAGCGTGAGTTGGGCTATTGATGTCAACTTGGAAGTAGGAGCCACCTGAAGGGCATTGGCGTAACTAGCAGCCACTGCCACTGGCGACGAGATAGTGATTTCCATCTTCACCGTCTGCTTCTGAGGTTCGCTAGTCTCTACCTCCTCTTCGTTGTTGAAGGCTCTATTCCTCCTCGCCCTAGCCAGTTCCTCCTGTTCTGCCAAAAGGTTCTTGGTGAATGTCAGGGTGCCATAAGGTGTCTCTACCGACGCAGGAAGGCTGCTGAAAGTGCCCTCGAAATCGCCCTTGATACCTTTGACAGTATAGACACCATCTTCACCTGTCAGTTTGAATGTAACCGCAGAATGCATTTTGTCCAGGTCAGCCAAATGCTCATCATCCATGTCGACGGAAATCGGCTGGTACTTATAGATAAGCACCTTCTTAAGGCGTCCCTCAGCCCTATATTCCGTGTACAGTTTCAAGTCTTTGACCACTTCAAGGGCAAGGATACGCGACTTCAGGATCTCAATCTCGTTGTCGATACCAGCAGAATTGGAGATAATACCCAAATCCTGCATGTTGGCAAGCATCTGACCATTGCTACGGCGATTGTTCACCTCATCCTTGATAAGCATCTTTGCGGACACCTGATAAACAGGCGATGCATAGCGCAAATAAATCAGCGAGCCGCAGACGAAAATAAACATCGACAGCAGGAACCACTGCCAATTAAGAACTACCAATGTAAAGATTGTCCTGATGTCAAAAGAGAATTCTTCTTCCTTTACGTCTACATTCTCTAAAGCAGGTTCATTCTTCTTGTTTTCTTCCATGTTACTATATATTATATATAATAATGTGTATATTTCCTTAAAATTATCACAAATTACCGCTGACTCTCTGCCAACTGCTCCAGATACTGGCCATATCCGTTCTTCAGCATCGGTTTGGCCAGTTCCTTCAACTGCTCACGGCTTATCCATCCGCGCTTATAGGCTATCTCTTCCAGGCAAGCCACCTTCAGGCCCTGGCGCTTCTCAATGACCTCGATGAATGTAGAGGCCTCTGCCAGCGAATCATGAGTGCCAGTATCTAGCCAGGCAAAGCCACGCTGAAGAGTTTGCACCTTCAGTTTCTTCTGGGCCAAGTACTCCTGATTGACTGTCGTGATTTCCAACTCACCGCGAGCACTGGGTTTGATATGTTTGGCGATATCTACCACGCTGTTCGGATAGAAATAGAGGCCTACGACGGCATAGTTCGATTTCGGATGTTCAGGCTTCTCCTCTATGCTCAGACAGTTGCCGTCATTATCAAATTCAGCCACCCCATAGCGTTCTGGATCATTGACATAGTATCCAAACACCGTTGCCAATCCGTTCTTTTCTGCATTTTCCACGCACTGCTTCAACAGGCCACTAAAGCCAGAGCCATAAAAGATATTGTCACCCAAAACAAGACAGGCACAATCGTCTCCAACAAACTCCTCACCGATGATGAAAGCCTGTGCCAGTCCGTCCGGCGAAGGCTGTTCGGCATATTCAAACCGAACACCCAATTCGCTGCCGTCACCTAACAACCTGCGGAATCCAGGCAGGTCGTATGGCGTAGAGATAATCAGTATGTCTCTGATACCAGCCAGCATGAGAGCCGAGATTGGGTAATAGATCATCGGCTTGTCGAAAATAGGTATCAACTGCTTGCTGATGCCTTTGGTGATAGGATAGAGACGTGTACCGCTTCCTCCGGCCAATACAATTCCTTTCATAAATGCTATAGCGTTGTTTCAGCCTGCAAAGGTACACATTTTTTTTCTTATATTGACTTTTTTCCTATGGAAATTAATAGAATGTCAATAAAAAAGTGTAACTTTGCAGCCCAAACAGGTAAAAACTATGGGATTCATTCAAAAAATCTTCGGCCGTCAATCGACCGAAACAGAAACGAAAGTTGGGGGTATGGAAGACTTCATGACTCTCATCCGAGTATATTTTCAGGCTGTCATGGCAGCCGACCTTGGCATCACTAACCTGAACGCACTGCCCGACCTGCGCGTCTTCAAGACCACGCTCCGAGTGCCTACGCAAGGCGGGAAACTGGGCATAGGCGAAAAAGCACGCTGCAAGAAGATGCTGAAGGAAGTATACGACATGGACGATATGTTCTTCAAGGAGATTGATCAAAGCATCCACCGCCGCTGCAAGAAAATCCAAGATGTGCAGACATACCTCCTTCAGTTCCAGGCCTTTGTACAGGATGTCATGATGCTGACCGGCAACCTCATGAAGTTCAAACTACGCCTGCCGGGGTTCTTCAAGAAGGCCCTCTACTCCATGACGGAGAAGACCATCCACGACATCTTCACAAAGAACGACTACAAGGATGCCGGCGTGCTGAAAACTGTCGTCGCAATACGTGAATACAACAAGCGACTGGGCTTTAGCGAGAAGTGGGTTACAGACTTCACGTATCGTGTTGTGATGCTTGCAAAGAAGGAAAAAAGGCCTCAAACAGACGATAAATGATTAATAAATATTAAATATGTGGTGCAAGGGTAGCATTTTCAGCAAATTTTGTCTACCTTTGTAAAGTAAAAGTTTAGCCATGACTCAGAACGAGAAGGTTTTAGCCACATTTCAGACGCGTGTAAGGCAACTGATCCTCCGTTTTCAGGAAATGAAAAAGGAGAATGAGGACTTATATGCGATTGTGAAAGAAGACGAGCAGAAAATAGAAAGGCTCGAGGCGAAACTGGCTCAGAGCGAGCGTGACTACCAGTCGTTGAAGATGGCAAAGATGATGGAGATAACCGACGGCGACCTCAAAGACTCCAAAGAGCGTCTGGCCCATCTGATACGCGAAGTGAATAAATGCATTGCCGTCCTGAGTGACGAGAAGTAACGGAAGAAAGCAATGGCAGAGGAAAATAAGGAGAAACTCAATATAAGGTTGCACGTCTACGACGAAGAGATTGCAATGGTGCTCCACAATCGTGCTGATGAGGAGTACTATCGTGCAGCCGCCAAACTCATCTCTGACCGCTATGGAGCCTATGCACAGGCTTACAAGGGTCGCAAGAGTGACCATACCATCGCGCTGATGACGCTTATTGAGATTGCGTTAAGGTATGAGAAAGAGATGATCAAGAACGACACTTCTCCTTATGATAATGTTCTCTCACAACTTACTTCCGAAATTGAAGAGGTATTGAAATAGTGGATGGTGGGAAAGCCGTTTCCGCTTAAGGGAGAATGTTATAAACCCAATATATATAAAATTTAAGTATTATGCTAGATCCATTAATTGTGGTATTAATAGCCGTGGCAACCTTCGTTATCGGCGGGTTGTGCGGATATTTCATTTTCCTCAAGGTCATCAAGGGGAAATACAATGCGATAGTAGATGCTGCCGCAAAAGAAGCGGAGGTCATCAAAGAGAAGAAACTGCTTGAGGTCAAGGAGAAATTTCTGAACAAGAAAAGCGAACTGGAGAAGGAGGTGCAGCAGCGCAACCAGCACATCCAGCAGAGCGAGAACCGCCTGAAGCAGCGCGAGATATCTCTGAACCAGCGCCAGGACGAACTAGGCCGTCGCAAGAATGAATTGGACAACCAGCAGCAGCGCATCGACAACGAGAAGAAAGCTCTGGCCCTGAAACAGGACGAATTGGGCAAGATGCAACAGAAAGAGCGTGAAAAACTGGAGGAACTGTCAGGACTGAGTGCCGAGGAAGCACGCAACCGCCTGGTGGAGTCGCTCAAGGATGAAGCAAAGACCCAAGCCGCCAGTTACATCAACGAGATTATGGATGAGGCCAAACTCAATGCCAACGCCCAAGCCAAGAAGATTGTCATCCAGACCATCCAGCGCGTGGCAACCGAGACGGCCATCGAGAACAGTGTATCCGTATTCCACATCGACAATGACGACGTGAAAGGTCGCGTCATTGGACGTGAGGGACGTAACATCCGTGCACTGGAGGCTGCCTGTGGTGTTGAAATCGTGGTCGACGACACGCCAGAGGCTATCGTCATCAGTGGTTTCGACCCTGTGCGCCGCGAAATCTGCCGTCTGGCCCTGCACCAGTTGGTCAGTGACGGCCGCATCCACCCCGCCCGTATTGAGGAAGTGGTGGCAAAGGTTAAGAAACAATTGGAGAACGAGATCATTGAGACTGGCAAGCGTACCGCCATCGACCTGGGCATTCATGGGCTGCATCCTGAATTGGTGCGCATCATCGGTAAGATGAAATACCGCAGCAGTTACGGACAGAACCTCTTACAGCATGCACGCGAGACAGCCAACCTCTGTGCCGTAATGGCATCGGAGTTAGGCCTAAACCCGAAGAAAGCCAAGCGTGCCGGCCTGTTGCACGACATCGGCAAGGTGCCCGACGAGGAAAGTGAGATGCCACACGCTCTTTATGGCGCCAAGATTGCTGAGAAATACAAGGAGAAGCCCGACATCTGCAACGCTATCGGTGCCCATCACGACGAAATGGAGATGCAGACTCTGCTGGCTCCCATCGTACAGGTATGTGATGCTATCAGCGGTGCCCGTCCCGGTGCTCGCCGCGAGATTGTCGAGGCATACATCAAACGTCTGAACGACCTCGAAGCCATCGCCATGAGTTATCCCGGTGTCACCAAGACTTACGCCATCCAGGCTGGTCGCGAACTCCGCGTCATTGTAGGTGCCGACAAGATGGACGATGCTGAGACCGAGGCACTGAGCGGTGAGATTGCCACGAAGATTCAGAACGAGATGACCTATCCAGGTCAAGTGAAGATTACGGTAATCAGAGAGACACGAAGCGTAGCATACGCAAAATAAGACAAACAAGAAGAGGTGGTCAGTTGACCACCTCTTTCTTTTTTACCAGTTAACTTCTCCTTACTTAACTTTCTCGACGATAGCCTTGAAAGCCTCAGGATTGTTCAAGGCCAGGTCTGCGAGCACCTTACGGTTAATCTCAATACCAGCCTTTGTCAGGGCACCCATCAACTTGCTGTAACTCATACCCTCAAGACGGGCGGCAGCATTGATACGCTGAATCCACAGAGCGCGGAAGTTGCGCTTCTTGTTACGACGATCGCGATAAGCATAGGTCAAACCCTTCTCCCAGGTGTTCTTTGCTACTGTCCAAACATTCTTGCGGGCTCCGAAGTAACCGCGAGTAAGTTTCAGGATTCTCTTACGTTTTGCTCTTGATGCAACGTGATTTACTGATCTTGGCATAGTTTTCTGTACTTTAAATGTTAGACAATAGGTTAATTAACGGAGACACAACAGGTCGCGAACCTGCTTCAGGTTGCTGTTGTCAACGATGGTAGAACCTACCAAGTTACGCTTCTGCTTCTTGGTCTTCTTAGTCAGGATGTGACTGTGGTAAGCGTGATGTCTCTTAACCTTACCTGTACCGGTGAATGAGAATCTCTTCTTGGCACCGGAGTTTGTCTTTACTTTTGGCATTGTTTTTAAAATTTAAAATTGTTATTAATAATCGGCGACTACGCATATACCGGGCGCGCCACCATTTTTTCTTTTAAGGTTTGAGGTTTGAGATTTACTCATCCTCTGTCTCGGTCAATTTCTTCAGCGCATCGGCACTAATCTTCGCATTTGCCAGCAGACCACCATTAGCAGGTGTTTCTACATCGACATCCTCTACGACAGATTTTGCCTGACGAGCACTTTCCTTTGCCTCCAAAGCCTCGGCCTCACGATCACGAGCCTGCTGACTCTTTTTGGCTACGCCAGCCTTCTTAGGAGCCAGATAGAGGAACATCTTCTTACCCTCAAGGCTTGGCATCGACTCCACTTTGCCCCACTCTTCCAAGTCATTGGCAAAACGCAAAAGTAGTACCTCGCCCTGTTCCTTGAAAAGGATGCTTCGACCACGGAAGAACACATAAGCACGCACTTTGTTGCCTTCTTCGAGGAACTCCTTGGCATGCTTTAGTTTGAACTGATAGTCGTGCTCATCGGTCTGAGGTCCGAAACGGATTTCCTTCACCTCCACCTTCACCTGCTTGGCTTTCATCTCCTTAGCACGCTTCTTCTGCTGGTAGAGGAACTTAGAATAGTCAATGAGACGACACACAGGAGGATTTGCATTTGGAGAAATCTCCACAAGGTCAACACCCTGCTGGCGAGCCATATCCAATGCTTCTTTCGTAGGCATCACCGTCGATCCGCTTTCGCCTACTATGCGGACCTCTCGTACACGAATCTGTTCGTTTACGCGGTATTGGTTCTGTTTTTTGTCTGTCTTCATTAAGCCATTTTAAGCAAATCGGCTGCAAAGGTACACAAATTCAACGAATTAGCAAAACTTTTTTACTTATTTTTTCGATTTCATAAAAAATAAATGTACCTTTGCACACGCAAAAACGACACCACGCTCATGGAGAAGCAAAAAGTCATTATCAGCGAGCGACTTGAACAAGTGCTCCACCAAGAAATCGCCGCATGTCAGGCTGACCGTCTGTTTGTACTCACCGACGACACCACCCATTGTCTCTGCCTGCCTGTAGTCAAGGGTTTCAAAAGTATTGAAGGAGCCCAAGAAATAACGATTTCTTCAGGCGACACCAATAAGACACTGGAATCCGTCTGTCATGTATGGAGCGAACTGCAGCGACTAGGGGCTACCCGTCACTCGCTCCTTATCAATCTTGGCGGCGGCATGGTGACCGACCTTGGTGCTTTTGCCGCTTCCACGTTTAAGCGCGGCATATCCATCATAAACATCCCCACCACACTACTTTCCATGGTCGACGCTTCCGTAGGAGGCAAGACAGGCTTCAACTTCGGTGGACTGAAAAATGAGATAGGTGTCTTCCGCAATGCCGACTGCGTCATTCTCGACACTACGTTCCTCAACACGCTCGATGAAGAAAACATCCTTTCCGGCTATGCCGAGATGCTCAAGCACGGACTCATCTCGTCCGAAGAGCATTGGGCAGAACTGATGAACTTCAGCATCGAAAGACCTGACCTCAAGGAATTAGGAATGCTCGTTGCCAAAAGTGTACAGGTAAAGGAACGCATCGTCACAGAAGATCCTACGGAAAAAGGCATCCGTAAGGCACTGAACCTGGGGCATACCGTTGGCCATGCCTTCGAGTCGCTGGCCCTACAGCGCAACCCCGTCCTTCACGGCTATGCCGTGGCATGGGGACTGGTATGCGAACTCTACTTGAGCGTCATTAAGACAGGATTTCCTGTTGACAAGATGCGCCAGATGACACATTTCATCTTCGACCACTACGGACGTATGCCCATCACATGCGATGACTACCCCACCCTGCTAGAACTGATGGCCCACGACAAGAAGAACATTGGCAACGACATTAACTTCACCCTCCTAGGCGGCATCGGCGACATCCGTATCAACCAGACCGCCACAAAGAAAGAGATAGAGGAATCTTTGGATTTCTACCGCGAGGGCTAAGCAATGAGCGCCATCTGTTCGGCTACCTTGCGGGCAACCTTTCCAGTAGGGGTAAGTGGTATCTGAGCAACTAAGAGAAAGTGGCGGGGAACCCAATGTTTTGGCAACGCCTGATGGCATACCTGACGGGCAACATCCACATCGCCCTCAGTTAGCAAAACAACGGCATCACCGAACTTAGCATCTTTTCGTTTTGTAATGCAAAAAGGAAAGGGAAGTTGAGGTTTCAATAGTCGCTCCACCTCTTCTATCTGAATCTTGATACCACCAGAACAGATTACATTATCACGTCGTCCAAGCACCTTAAAACACCCATCTGCCCGAATATCCACAATATCGTTAGTGATCAGCATGCCGTCGTGTACGGCAGGAGCATCAATAACCAAACAGCCATTTTCATCTTGCGACAAAGTGACACCCTCGAAGGGTGTGTACCACTCACTGGCCTCTGGGCCGTTGAGCCGACGAAGAGCGATATGCGAGAGCGTCTCCGTCATGCCATAGGTACTCCAAATCTGATTGGGAAAGCCGATCAATACACGGGAAAGAGCATCATCGATGGCCCCGCCGCCGATAATCAGATGACGAATATGTATCAGCCGTTCTCGCCCTTCTGCAGTCTGTAAGAGATTGAACACCTGCAAAGGCACCATTGCCGCGAAATCCACATCGCCCTCCCACGATGGGCAGCCACAGGGCTCCACCGCGATGAGCCGGAGCCCGCAAGTGAGCGCACGTACCACCATCATCTTGCCTGCAATATAGTCGAGCGACATACAAAGCAGTGCCGTGTTGCCTTCCTTCAATTTCAAGAACCGACAGGTAATGCGTGCCGAGGCCTCCATACGTCGTTTTTCCACGAGCATCGGTTTCGGTTGCCCTGTTGACCCACTGGTATGCACCAAGACTGTTGGGCTATCGTTATGCCACTCTGCTAAGAATTCTTCAAGATCCATAATTTGTCGCCACGTATTTCCAACGACATGGGGATGTTGTCCATGAAGAGTTGTCCCGTACCCAGTCCTTGCGGGAAAGTGATGTCTTCGCCATAGACATCGCTACAAAACTGGGCGATAGCATTCAGACCGATGTTACTCTCTAAGGCAGAGGTAATCCACGAACCGATGCCCTCATCCTTGGCAATCTCTATCCATTCCCTGCATCCCATCATACCACCATGAAGCGATGGTTTAAGGACAATATAACGAGGTTTGATGATACGAAGCATCAGCCTCTTCGTCTCAGGGTCGTTCACACCGATAAGTTCTTCATCAAGAGCGATAGGCAGCGGGGCTTCGCGACAGAGTTCCGCCATCATTGCCCATTGTTTCTGTTTAATGGGTTGTTCGATGCTGTGGATAGCATATTGTGACAATAGTTCCAGTTTATAGAGCGCCTCATCAGGGCGGAAGCCGCCATTGGCATCTAGTCGCAACTCCACATCATGATAACTGAACCGTTCACGGATGCGCTTCACCAAATCCAATTCATGGTCGAAATCGATGGCTCCCACCTTTAGTTTGACGCAGCGAAATCCCTGCTTCAGTTTCTCCTCCATGCGCTGCAACATCTCCTCATAGGAACCCATCCATACTAAGCCGTTGATGGGGATGCCCACCTCGCCATGAGAGAAAGGTGTATTGAAAAGAAGATGAGAACAGGGAACCGAGAGCGGAGAATTCCGTAGACTAAGAAGGGCCGTCTCGATACCGAAGAGCATCGACGGATAGTCGCGCATCGCCTCATAGTCTATTTCGCCCGTCTTTTCCACCTGATCACAGAATCCACGCAGGACCTTCATATACACCGAGGGAGGCAGGGCATCACAACTCAGGTCGGGCAGCGGTGCGCACTCTCCCACCCCACATCGTTCACCATCGGAAAATGTTAGCAGCCAACTCTGGCGTTCGGTGTACACCCCACGTGATGTTCCCGCTGGTTGCCTAAAATGAAACACCCGCTCTTTAATATCTACATGAATCATCGTCATCAATAATCATAATGCACAACATTTCCCCATTCTGGATTGACGACAATCATAAACTGAGCAGTATTTTCATCATTACCAGGATCATCACCGCCCGTATCGTCACCCGAGCCATCCGTAAAGAAGTAACCAGAGCACTCCGTAATCTGGTTCTTTTTGATAGGGATATTGGTGAATGTTCGGACGCCCTCATCTGTCCCAGGATACGAAATCAGATCTTCATTTTCGTCAAACATGCTGACCAGCAATTTTAGCGTTGACTCATCATCGCGAGGGAATGTATATAGATCAAACTGTAACGGCTTACCTGTCAAAGAATCTGGAATATCTACAAAAACGCTCTGCTTCGACTTATCCACGCCATAGCCGGTCAGCACATTGATGGCTCCACTACCACCTTCATACCAGAACCTTACCCGCTTTGCCTCTGCCGGTTTGGCATCCTTTGTAGTAAAACGAACCATAGCCGAAGCACGAAGCACATTAACCTCATATGTCTTTGCCATTGCCTCAACAGTCACATCCTGATAGGCTATGAATGTATCTGAAAAGCCATCGGAATTGGAAAACTTTATATTCGAAGGGTCTGATAACGTGGGATTTGAACTGCTACTATGCGCTAAGACCATTACCTGATAAGTACCTGGTGTTAGTTTCATTCCAACCTCACCAAAATCCTCATCCCCCTCTTTCTGGGTAATGCCTTTCACTTTGCTGCCGCCCTGATAAACCACAAAATTGAGCGTTGTCCATGGGGCAGAATCCGCTCTTGTTCCTGATGCCACCACCTTCAAAATCAAGTTGGCATCAATTTCTATCGAAGGCTGCTGATTCTGCTCCTCTTCGTCAACAACCATTTTCTCACATGACAACAATAATGACAGCATCACCATCGCCGATACCGTTAGAGTCCAAAATCCATGTTTCATATTCTATAGTTTTTCGGTTATTATCAAACAAAAAGCCTCCCCTAACAATACTGTCCTGGAGAGGCATTCGGTGGAGCTGGAGGGAGTCGAACCCTCGTCCGCACAAGGAAACCATACGCTTTCTACACGCTTATTCCAGACTTCATTTTCGTGCAACGGCAAGACCTGGACAACCAACCGTAGCCTTATCTCCTAAAATTTCATTCCCCAATCGGAGCCTTGAAGAACTATTTCCGATTTTCACTGCGCCGCTGAATCCTCAGATTCGGAACCAGATCCTTGGAGCGACGTCCCGTTCTCCCACCTTGTAAGAGAATTAAGCCAATAATCTACTATTCTTCGATTAGGCAGCGAGAGCATACTCGTTGTTGCCAATTAATTTTCCGACCGCAGAGATTATGGAGCCTACAGTCGCCGCTCCGCGTGCTTACGTACCATTTCATCTCGCCGTCAAATCCAGTCAACCCCATTTTTACTTGGCTATACCTTCATATTCTATGCGAAATATGGCATTGCGAGTGCAAAGATATAAAGTTTTTTCCAAACAACAATGGTTTTTCGAAAGAAAATGCTTACCTTTGCAATAATTTTGCAAAAAAAGAGTTAACAATATAGGAATATAATATATAATATGAATATGAGAAGATACGTTTTGCTGTTACTGTTGGTCATACTGACAGGCGGGCTGGCTATGGCTCAGTCTGGCATGACAGACCAGCAAGTAATAACCTACATCTTGGAAGAGAATGAGAAAGGAACGAGTCAGACAGAGATTGTTACCCGTCTGATGCAGCGCGGAGTAACTGTCCAGCAATTGCAACGCGTCAAGCGCAAATATGAGCAACAGAAGAAACAATCCAACCTGGGCGGCACTGACTCCGACAAAGGTGACAACCGTCTGCGCACTAACAACGCTCAGCAACGGACACAACGCGGACAACGGACACAACGTACAACCAATAAGACTCAGAAAAACGCCAACTCTTCGCAGCGCATCCAAGGCTCGCAGGACATCCATCATACCTACGACGACAATGATGAAGACTTCCTTCTGATGCAGGCCGAGATGGAAGACATCGTGCCTTTAGACTCCATCGCCTTATTAGAGCAGATGCTTGAGACTGAGCGAGAGAAAAAGAACCGTATCTTCGGACACGACATCTTCAACAACGAGGACCTGAGTTTCGAGCCCAATGTGAACATTGCCACCCCTCAAGACTACCGTCTAGGGCCTGGTGATGCTGTCATCGTCGATGTATATGGTGCCTCACAAGAAACCTTTAACACTACCGTCTCGCCCGATGGCGACATCACCATTGAGGGGTTCGGACCCGTACAAGTGAGCGGGCTGACGGTGGCACAGGCCAATGCACACCTTCGCTCACAGTTGGGTCAACGCTATAGCAGCAGCCAGATCAGACTGACAGTAGGCCAGACGAAAACCATCTTGGTCAATGTGATGGGCGAGGTAAAGACCCCAGGCACCTATACACTATCCGCCTTCTCCACCGCGTTCAATGCTCTCTACATGGCCGGCGGCATCACCGACATCGGTACACTGCGAAACATCAAGGTCTATCGCAACAACCGACTAATATCTACAATCGATGTCTATGACTATATCCTCAACGGAAAGGCCACTGGTAATGTCCGTCTAACCGACAATGACGTCATCATCGTAGGTGCCTATGACTGTCTGGTCAACATCACAGGTAAGATCAAGCGCCCCATGTTCTACGAGATGAAGACCGATGAGAGCCTCAACTCGCTTCTGAAATATGCCGGCGGTTTTACCAGCGATGCCTATAAAAAGTCCATACGAGTGATACGAAAGGCAGGAGCCCAATACTCTGTGCATACCGTCAACGAGTTTGACATGGGTTCTTTCCATGTAGCCGATGGCGATTCCGTGGCTGTTGACAGTATCGTGAAACGCTATTCTAACATGGTTGAGGTGAAGGGAGCAGTATTTCGTCCTGGAATGTTCGAATTAGGCACGAACATCACAACCGTCAAATCACTCGTCGAGGCTGCTGAGGGTGTCACAGAAGATGCCTTCACTGCCCATGCCATCATGCACCGTATGAAAGCAGACCGTTCGTTGGAAATGAAAGCCGTCGATCTGGCGGGCATCATGGAAGGCCGTATAGCCGATATCCCCTTGCAGAACGAAGACGTGCTATTCATTCCAAGTCAGGAAGAGGTCCGTATGAAACAGACACTGACCATCCATGGTGAGGTGCAGAATCCCGGCATCTACAAATATGCGGAAAACGAGACCGTCGAGGACTTTATCATGCAGGCCGGCGGACTGACAGAGACAGCCTCGGCAGTCAATGTGCTGGTATCGAGACGTGTCTTCAACCCCAAAGCCACTACTAAAGACAGCATTATGGCACAATCGTTCAGTTTCACACTGAAAGACGGTTTTGTCATTGACGGTGAGGAGGGCTTCAAATTGCAGCCTTACGATGAGGTCTATGTACGCCAGAGCCCTGGCTACGGCATACAACGTAATGTGACCGTAGATGGTGAAGTGCTTTTTGGCGGCAACTATCCGCTGACTAAAGAGAACGAGCGTCTGAGCGACCTTGTCAAGAAGTGCGGTGGTTTCACCAATCTTGCATACGTAGAAGGTGCCCGTCTGGAGCGCCGCATGAACGAGGCAGAGAGGCTCCGCTATTTGGAGTCTTCCAAGATGCAGAAGAAGCAAGACGAGGATGCCCTGATTGAGATGGCATTGAAAAGTGGGCGGTCCATTGGTGATCTTGACAATATCAGGCAGACCAAGCGAGAAGAACTCACCAACGTCCCCTATACCTATTTCGTAGGCATCGAACTCGACAAAGCCATAGCAAACCCTGGCTCTGACGAGGACCTAGTGCTTCGTGAAGGCGACCGCCTCTTTGTGCCTGTCTATAATGGAACCGTGAAAATCAATGGCGAGGTGATGTATCCTAACACCGTGGGCTATGAAGCCGGTAAAAAAGCCAGTTACTACATCGACATGGCCGGTGGCTATGGCAATAAAGCCAAGAAGAGCAAGGCCTACATCATCTACATGAATGGCGACGTGGCCCGTGTGTCGAAAGGTGCCAAGGTACGCCCCGGTTGTGAGATCGTGGTTCCATCGAAGTCCAGCAACAAGATGACAACAACAGAGACTGTCGCCCTCGGAACCGGTATCGCCTCTATCGCTACTATGATAGCCACTATTGCAAGTCTCATGAAGTAATGGACGTCAAGGGAAATATGGAAGAGAAGAAAGAGAAAATTATTAATTTCAATATAGCAGAAATTATCAAGTTACTCAAAGCCGACCGCAAGAAAGTATGCATATACTCTCTTGTAGCGGGAATCATTGGTATTGTTTTGGCTTTCGGTACTCCTAAAATCTATAAGTCTACTGTTATCCTTGCGCCGGAAGAATCGGGTGCAGGCTTTTCAGGAAGCATTTCATCACTGGCTTCCATGGTTGGCATGAACATGAAGATAGGTCAGACTGGTGACGCGCTCTATCCAGAAATCTATCCAGACTTGATGAGTTCTACTGACTTTATCGTCGGACTTTTCCCCGTCGAAGTGACCAAGGACAAAACTGGCGAAACTTATACTTATCAAGACTACATACAACACCATCAAAAGTTAGCCATTAGCGATTATCCAAAAGCACTGTTTGTTAATTTGATAGAGAAATTGACGGATGAAGATAGTCTAGGAGCAGGACACGTAGTTGACCCATTCCGACTCACCAAGAAAGAAGATGAGGTTGCTAAAGTCATCACAGGAAATCTTGACTGTGCGGTAGATAAAAAAACCAATGTCATTACCATTACAGTTACAGACCAGGACCCACTTATTGCTGCCACCGTTGCCGATAGTGTACAGATGCATCTTCAACGTTCCATCACAGAATATCGTACGAAGAAGGCCCGCGTCGACTTAGAATACATGGAACAATTGTTTGCAGAAGCCCGCAAACAGTATGACGACGCTCGCAGGGCATACGCTGATTATGCTGATGCCAACCAAGATGTATTTCTGCAGGCTTATAAAATGAAAGAAGAGGACTTGGAGAACGACGTGCAACTGAAGTATAACATCTATCAGCAGGTTGTAGAACAGCGTCAATTGGCCCAGGCAAAATTGCAGGAACGCACGCCCGCCTTTACTATTGTCCAGCGAGCAACAGTACCCATCAAGCATAGCAGCCGCCCTAAGGTTATTACACTTGCCATCTGGATGTTTTTGGGTTTTCTGCTGAGATGTGGCATATTGTTCTGGCGTAATCGCACGCAGTTCGTCCGTCTATAAGATATTCTTATTCTTCAGTAATGGTAGGTATACTCAAAAAGCATCCATACTTTTTTGCAACTATTATTGCTACCCTGTTAGCAATAGTTGTGTGGATATGCGTGCCCAATGAATATACTGCCATCACCAAACTCTCTGACGAGTATAAAGAGGCAGACTTAGCCATTGGCCTCGATAATATGAAAGCCCGTATCAAGAATTTGATGGGCGAAGGCAATTCTGGAATGAACGACATGGACGTCTATTGCAAATTCCTAAAAACTGAAGATTTTGCTCGTGAATTGTCTCACAAGCAACTTCCCAATATGAATATGACTTATGGGGAGTATCTTACAGAGAAAGACACCATTGAGAACATTCTGGATCGCATTAACTACAACTATAGCAGTAAACAGGAAACACTAACCATAACTTTTACAGATAAAGACCCTGTCATAGCAGCCCAAATGCTAGATAGCATTACGGCTCAACTACAATTAATCATCACGCAGCATCGACAATCTATAGCCAATGCATCATTACAAAACGCAGAACAAAAATTATCTACCATAAGGCTCGATTACGAACAGGCTCAAAGGGATTATGCTACTTTTGCAGATTCCCATACCAACATTAAAACTCAACAATACATACAACAAGAAAAGGCTCTTGGTCAAACAGTTTCAATAACTAAGAACTTATATCAGAAAGCGACGGAAGAGTATGCTCGACAGAAAGCACTCAAACAACGCTCTTACATGTCGTTTGCTGTTATACAAAATAATACGACGCCCCTAAAGCCCAATAGTCATTTTATTGGATACCTTCTTAGTTTTATTTTCATTGCACTTCTTCTAACACATGGTCTTATCTGCTATAAACAGGGGAAAATTGTATTTGACTCAACATTATTAAGTGACTATAAATCACCATGGAGTATCACCATCATTATTTGGACACTGATCATAGGATTATATTATTTATTAGACACATTATTATATCCGATTACTGAACAGTTTTATTACTGCCTTATCATATGGGTTCCCATATTTTGCGTCTTATCATATCTTACTTATGAATTAACAGATTCTTTTAAATACAATGATAACATTGAATTTAACAAGAATGTATTTACATTCTTCTTAATAATTTCAATGATTATTACACCACTCTACGTATATCGTATTTATCAAATCGTCTCCATGTTTAGCGCCGACGACCTTATGGAGAACGTCCGAATACTTGCTATTTTTGGCGAAGGGCAAGGATTTCTTGGCCAGTCCATCATTCTGAATCAGGCTTTGCTAATTACCGCATTATGGGCATATCCGCGAATTCCATTATGGCAGGTTATCATTCCTATTCTAGCATGCTTTTTGAATGCAATAGCGATTATGGAGAAAGGTACATTGTTCTTCGTTTTTATTTGTATCATTTTCGTTTTGCACCATAAACAAGTAATCAAACTAAGAACTATTATCATAGCAGGATTATTACTTATCGGCTTCTTCTATATCTTCAATCTACAACGCGCAGGAGCAGAAAGCGATTATTCTAAGAACGAGACCATTATCGACTTTATTGCAATGTATGTCTTGTCACCTCCTGTGGCGTTCTGCCAACTTATGCCAGAAGCGACCCCTCAATTTGGAACGAATACATTTGGGACAATCTACCATTTTCTGATTCGATTCGGTGTAGATGGCATAGTCGAGAAATTAAAGACTCAGGAGTTTGTCATGGTACCCATCCCAACCAATGTATATACTATTTTCCAACCCTTTTATATCGATTTTGGGTATAAAGGGATAGCATTCTTTTCCGCATTATATGGTATAATATGTGGTTTTCTGTATCGTCTGTATAAAAACAATAACGCTGTCGGATGCTGTCTCTATACATTTATTATATACGTTTTAGTACTTCAGTTTTATCAAGAGAACATATTTCTGAGCCTTGCTACAGTTATTGAATTTGTATTTCTTGTTTATTTGATTACTCAGCAACATATCAAATTCCGGTTCTGAACTATTTAAAATAATGGAAGATATAAATAACAAAAGGTCCAGGCTAATACGTAATAATATCATTCTTTCATTCTTTACCAAAGGATGGTCGGCTATCGTACTGCTTCTGACAGTTCCTGTAACACTTAATTGTTTAGGGGATTATAAAAACGGAGTATGGTTGACGATAAGCAGTCTCCTTTTGTGGATTGAAAACATGGACATCGGGTTAGGAAATGGTTTGAGAAACACGCTTGCCATACATCTGGCACACAACGACATTCCGAAAGCAAGATCTGTCATATCATCAGCATACGCCATGCTGACATTGATTATGATACCTATTGCCATCGTATTGTTCATTATTATCAAAATGTATGACACACATTTATTATTTAATGTCTCCACAGATATTATCGCAGATCTTGATTCAATACTCATCGTTACGTCCCTATTAGTTTGCACTTCCTTTATTTTCAAACTAATAGGCAACTTCTATATGGGTTTACAACTACCCGCTATCAGTAATCTTCTCATAGTATGTGGTCAAACCCTGACTCTTTTCTTTACTTATCTTGTGTACCTGTCAGGTAGCCATTCTATGATGCACATTGCACTTGCTAATACCCTGTCGCCCCTTATTATATATTTATCAGCATACATTTATTCTTTTTATTACAAATATCCGCATCTTCGGCCAAGCATAAAATTTGTTCATCTCAGGCAAGCAAAAGAAGTCATGGGAATTGGGATCAAGTTTTTCATCATCCAGATTTCTGGTGTTATCCTTTTTATGTCTTCCAATATCCTAATCTCAAACTTGTTTACACCATCCATGGTAACACCCTATCAAATCTGTTTTCGGTATTTTAGTTTGTTATTGGCTATATTTACCGTTATCTGCATGCCCTACTGGACTGCGACAACTGACGCATATGAGAGGCACGACATGGAATGGATTCGTATGACAACCCGAAGATTGGATCTTATGACGCTGGGAATCTTTATTATCATGATAATCATGGTCGTCTGTTCTGATTTCATTTACTCCATTTGGATTGGAAACGACATCAGTATCGACATAAGATTGAGTATTGCCATGGCAATATACGTCTTCATCCTCATCTATAGTGAGCGATACAGTTACATCATAAACGGATTTGGAATGCTCCGCCTACAACTCATATTTACTATTGGGGCTGCCATTGTTTTCTTTCCGTTAGCCTACCTTGTCGTAAGTTGGAAACATGACATCACATGGTTTGTTACTGTCATGTGTTTTGTAAACATTCCTGGTATGATCGTTAATCGTATTCAGTTCTATAAAATAATCAATAATCAAGCAAAGGGGATATGGAGCCGATGAAAGAAAAAGTATTAGTATTAATGTCCACATACAATGGCGAGCAATATCTTCAACAACAAATAGACAGCATCATCACACAAAAAAATGTTGACGTGGAATTGCTTGTCAGAGACGATGGCTCTACGGATAAGACTATTGATATCCTGAAAGATTATCAACAAAAAGGATTGCTATCATATTATGCAGGTGAAAACCTAAAACCCCAATTAAGTTTTTTACATTTACTGCGCCATGCTCCTGAATGCAAATATTATGCCTTTGCCGACCAAGATGACGTATGGTTAGAAGACAAGTTGTCTTCAGGGATTGAGGCCATCTGCTCGCATGACAGTCAGCCAGCCATCTATGCATGTCAGACCCAGATGACCAATCAATCTTTGGAGAAAATACCTACTCCCCTACTTCACCCTTGTTGTACCTTTGGCGAATCACTTGTTTACGCTTATGCAAGTGGATGCACGATGGTGTTCAACAATGCTCTAAGAACTATCATTACTTCTTATCAACCATCCTTTATTGACATGCATGACTGGTGGATCATCAGTATCGCTACAGCCATGAAAGCACATATCGTTTTCGACCACCATGCACATATCCTATATCGCCAGCATTCAAGAAATGTCAAAGGACTTAACGATACGAAGTTCAAGGAGTGGAAACAAAGAATACAACGATTACTGAACAAGCAGCAAATACGCTACCATAGTGCCCTAGAACTTTATAAGGGCTATTACACCCTATTCCCACAAGAAAGCAAAGACCTGATAGATCTTTTTATACAATCAAAAAAGAGTTTCAAGCACAGGCTACGTTTACTCATGGACTCACGCTACAAATGCGGAGATCAGAAGACGTGGGTTCTTTTCAAACTATCCGTATTGTTGAATACATATTAAGTCACCTTTATTGTACCCATCTTTTTAGGACGTAGTAGAAAATCCAATATCTATAGGCAAGTTTCTGGTACAATGACAACGGACTCTTGCCTGTTGTCAATGCCGACGTGTTATCGCCATGCCTACGATAACGCAGCAACTTATCGGGAATAAAGGTTGTCTTATAATAGAGATCGGCTATCTGGCCTATCCAATAGTCGTGCATCACGATATGAGGAGGGAAAGGTAGCAACTTCTTCAATATCGTCTTTCGGAAGGCAGTACAGCAACCAATATAAGTTGTATGATATAGCGTCGGCCAGAAGCCCTTATGGGGTTTGCATATATCGTAAAGAGATCTTCCTGTACTATCAGCCTTCTCATCACAAATCCAGGCATCACTTATCACCAAGTCCGCATCCTGCAATGCTGCCACCATGCGTTCCACCTTGTTGGGCTCCCATACATCATCCTGATCTGACAGGAACAGATAGTCGCCAGAGGCATTTTTTATGGCATTCTCAAAATTATAGGTCAGTCCTGTGCGAGGACCGCAGAACACCTTGATTCGAGAGTCATGAAACGCATCCAGTACCTGGAGGGTGGAATCCGTTGAACCATCATCAGAAACGATGAGTTCATCATCCTCGCCCAACTGCTGCAAAATGGAAGAAACTTGCTCTTTTATATATCTTTCACCATTATAGGTGGCCATACAAACACTAATCATGTTGCAAAGGTAATCAAAAATAGAGAAATAGAAGTAAGATTTCTTAAAATATTACAATAAAAACCTATTGTTTTCGTTTTATTAAGAAAAGGTCCTTTTCATGAAAATATGCATACTCACTCCTCGCTTTCCAATGCCTGAATGCGGAGGCGACTTATTAAGAATCAATTATATTGCCAGATACCTGAAGTCGCAAGGCCATCAGTTGGTATTGGTGTCATACACAGAAGAGGCGCCCGACATTGCAGCAGCCCAGCAACTGTATGACAAGGTCTATACCGTCAAGCGCAGCAAGATGGCTTCCACGATGTTTTCTGCCCTGTTCATGCTGACGGGACGTCCCATACAGTGTGGCTACTATTACTCATGGGCATTCAACAGGCTCTTCAAGCAGGTCATCAAGACCGAGAAGCCCGACCTCTATATCTCTCACCTGCTGCGCATGGTGCCTTTTCTGGAGAATGCGAAGTTACAAGGAACGTCTATCATTGAGATGACCGATGCCTTGTCAAAGACCTATGCGTTGGCCACAGGGGCGAAAGGCAACACTCTGCTTCAGAATATCTATAAGATAGAGAAGCACCTTATTGCAAAATACGAGAAATTCGTCATCAGGCGTTATCCCAAGGTCGTGCTGGTTTCTCAGTCGGACATCGACTTCCTCAGCAGCAATATGAAGGGAGAACGCACAGAAGCGTTGGAACTTCACACCAATGGTGTGGAATATCTGTCAGAAATCACCAACCAGATTGACACGAAGAAGATATGCTTCATCGGCCACATGCAGTCTCTTCAGAATCAGGACGCCGTGATTCATTTCGTCAACGACATCTTCCCGCTCATCCTGGCCAAGAAAACTGATATGAAGTTCTATGTCGTTGGAGCGCATCCTCCCAAGAACATCCTGAAACTCGACAATGGCAAAAACATCTTTGTCACAGGGTTTGTTGACGACCTCAACAAGTTCGTGTCCGACTCCTGCATTGCCGTTGCACCCGTACAGATCGCAGCAGGCATTCAGAACAAGGTCCTGGTGGCCATGGCCAACGCCATCCCCGTAGTCCTCACCTCGCTCATTGCCAAGGCCATCCCTGAGTTGCATGATGGCGAGAACTGTTTCATTCGCGACGACAACCAGTCGTTTGCCGACATCTGCATCGAACTCATTGACAATCAGCAACTTCGCACTACCATGAGAGAACAAGGCCGCAAAATGGTAATCGACCACTACTCATGGGATGAGAAACTAAGGGGATACGAAGACCTTCACCTATAACTTGTCCAAGTCCACTACCTCACCGTCATAGACGATGAGGCTTCCAACAATTCCTGCTTGAATAGGAAATAGTATGCGCGTGTACCATATTATATAAGTTACGCTACCCTTCACTACTACAAAACAAGTTGTTTTGTACTCGTTGGAATGGTCTCTTCGATAGTAAGGAAGCATTCCTTTCGGAACAAAACAAGTTGTTTTGTTGGTAAAGAAGGCTTCTCTTTCATCCTAAAGGCTGCTCCCTCCTCCTGCCGCGTGCTGTCATAGCCCATCCTGGCAACCCTTCGCTCCCATCTTCATATCCCCCAAATTCATGACTTTTGCAGGAAAACTGTCTAAAAACGCAAGAAAGGTGTAACTTTTGAAAAAAGGTACACCGCCGCAACAGACTGTACTCTAAATAGTTATGGCAAAAGTGTAACTTGTGTAACTTTTGGTGGCAAAAAATTTTTATAGAGAGAACAGTCGAACTTTCTGAAGTTAAGGCCATTAACCATCCACCATCCGCCAAAGAAAGCAATGCCTCGGACGGGCTCAATCCGAACGTCATCTATGACCCGTTCCGATGCTTTGCAACAGTCGTGGGAATGCTTCCTTATAGGGGAAAGGAAGCATCCGGACAGAGGCTGCAAAGCATCGGAACGAGGGATGGAAGGCATTTGAGTCCACTTTTATGGCTCTGCTGCCACCATAGGTTCAAATTCATAGGTAGGAGAATGGTAGACCTCAACAATTGGAGCATCAAGTGCATCCTCAATAGACACGAGAGTATCAATCGTGAAATTGTGGGTGCCACGCATCCATTTACTGATTTCGGCTTCGCTCTTACCCAATTTCATAGCCAAATCTTTCTGCTTAAGACCTTTTTCCAGCAGAATATCATGTATTCTATCAACAATACGAAAAGACAAGGCAACAGATTCACGGGTCTCAGGTCTTACCCGTTTGCGCCTCTCCTCTAAAATTTCACTCCTCCTCATACCTTGACGTTTTCATACTCTTCCAGTAATTCTATACTGTATTCTTGCTTCATGCCGAATCTTAACTTTTAAGTTATCTGCGGCAAAGATACAACAACTCCAAGAAACTGCCAAATAATTAACTTAAAAAATAAGTTTTTCTTTTATTCTTGTCCAAAAGGCGAGCGACGTATCTGATACGAATAGAGGGTGTGTCAAAATAGGCACACCCTCTTCTTCTAGGTTCTTTGCACAAAAATTTGGAAAAGATGAAATACAGAATCAAGAAAGAGACTAAGCCGAAGTTGCCTACTTATGGCAAATACAAGGCTGTTGCAGTTCATAATCAGATTTGTGATACTGATAAGATCACAGAGGAGGTGGCGCGTGAGATGGGCTGTCATGCAGGTGATGTATATGGCATTATGTTAAGCCTTTCCACTGTGATTAATCGTCATCTTCGTAATGGTGACAAGGTGAAGCTTGAAGGCTGGGGCACGATGAAACTCGAGATTGAGAGCGAGAAGGTGGATAATCTCAAAGATTTCCGTGCCAATAAACATATTCGTGGTGTACGCCTCCACTTCCTCCCCGAAAGCCAAAACGGCTCCCCCGAACTCTACAAAGACCTCAAGTTCGAGAAAGACAAAACCTGACCTGAAAGATTAAAGGAATAAGAAAACTCGTCAAAATTTGGAAGATTAATAAAAGATTCGTATCTTTGCAGCGTAAATGTGTGTCACGATGAGTAAAGCTGGAGTAAAACGAGTATTGATAAACCACCTGAAGAAAGCGAATGCTTTTTGGTCTTATCAAGTGGATGCCATTAAGGATGTGCCTGATGACATGCTGGTAGAATTGGTTATGCTCCATCTTGATTTGGATGACATCAACAAACTATTCGAGATTTATCCCTACAAGTTAGTCAAGAAAGCATGGATTGAGAATGTGGTGGCTCAAGGAGAAATGTATTATGTGCTGAACAAGTTCTTCGCATGGTATTATTTCAAGATGAAAAAGCCAGGAGCCTACGTAAGATCGATGGCTACTCGCGAACTGAACAAAAAACTGATAGCATGACGAAAGGATTAGCCCCACAGACATCAGAACTATTTGATGCAGTAACTCGCTTGGATTGCATCAAGCCATTTGTTCTTGTAGGTGGAACTGCTTTGTCGTTACAACTGAATGCTCGACAAAGTGAGGACCTTGATTTCATGCGTTGGAAGCAAGGGCCTAAGGATAAACTGGAGGTTGGATGGCCTAACATAAAGAAAGAACTCAGTACTATTGGTACTATAGAGTCTGAGGATATCTTGGGTTTTGATCATGTGGTGTTTGTTGTAAATGGGGTAAAATTGTCTTTCTATGCTGCCCCTCGAAAGCAACTCAGTACCATGCAGCCTATTATTTTCAAAAATAATCTTCGAATTGCTGATGTCCGTACTATTGGCGCTTTGAAGATGGAAGTGATGCTCCGTCGTGCAAAGTTCAGAGATTTTTATGACTTGTATTCAATCTTAAAAAGTGGCATTGACATTCAGGAGTTGATACCACTTGCATTGGAACACTCAGACCATAAGCTAAAACTGAAAAACCTGCTTGCCATGATCACTAATGGAGATTTCTTCAGTAGAGATAGCCAATTTGAGAAACTATCTCCCATTTATGATGTAACTCCTACAGAGATTCAAGAATACATCAAGGCGCAGTTACAAGGCGGAGTGTAGGATTCCCCCGAACTCTACAAAGACCTCAAGTTCGAGAAAGATAAAAATAGCTTGCAATGAACCTGCCATTTCATATTATACAACTGCTGAAAGAGAAGTCTGGGAACGAACTAAGACTTCCTTCAGATTGTGAATTCCTATCACTCGACATTGAGAGTAAGACAGGAGTCCGTATTGGTGCAACAACGCTGAAACGACTTTTGGGCTTTGCACAGGATGAGCGAACACCCCATGCCAGCACCCTTAATGCCATCGCCCGCTATCTCGGCTATGCCCATTGGGAAGAGTTGTCTCAGATTGAGGACAAAGGAAACTCCGACTTTGATGCTCCAGAAGAGGAGATTCGCTCTGCTGACTTGCAGCCTGGTGCCTGTGTCGAAATTACCTATCTGCCAGACAGAATGGTAAGGATGCAGTATCTGGGTAACCAGCATTATCGTATCACGGAGAGCCTGAACAGTAAACTTCAAATCGGTGATGAGGTTGAGATCCTGAATTTCGTGCTGCATCATCCTTTGTTGGTGCTCAATGTGTGGCGTGGTGGCGAGTCGTTGGGACAATTCACGGCAGGCCGCATCTCTGGCCTTTCTTCCATCAAAGTCCTATAGTCTTTCAATCTTCAATCATCCGCTCGACTTTGCCGCTTGGCTAGTCCAAGAATTTTCAATTATCATCATGGATTCTTCGCAGTTCTCAGATAACCAGCCACGTTTTGAAGCCATCGAACAGGTGGAATCACAGGGAGCCACTTGTGACACCTTCCGTGTAAAGTTATATGGCAAGCTGCATTTCCTTAAACGCTTGAAGGTAGAATATGCAGGTGACATCCGCTATCAAGAGGCTCTTCGTAAGGAGTTTGAGACTGGCTATCGTCTGGAACATCCTAACTTAGTGCGTTATCTCTCACTCGATAAAGACAGTATTCTGATGGAATACGTTGATGGTGAGACACTTTCGCAACGATTGGCCAGGAATACAGACTATTTCAATGAGCAGAAGCATACGGAGAAGTTTGTCCGTCAGTTGCTGTCCGCCTTGCAATATCTGCATAGTCATCAGGTGCTTCATCTTGATCTGAAGCCAGATAACATCCTGCTTACCCATATCAACGATGATGTAAAACTTATTGATCTTGGTTTCTGTTATACAGACGCGTTTGTTGATACGCAGGGCCATACCAATGCCTTTGCTGCCCCAGAGCAAAAGGCGGGTGGGGAAGTGGATGTACGTTCAGACATCTATGCCTTTGGCAAGATTCTGGAACTGTTGCCCGATCACTCCCTTTATAATAAGGTAATAGCCCGCTGCACAGCAGATCGGCCAGAAGATCGCTACCAGTCTGTGGGTGAAATCCTGCACGATATTCTCCATAAGCGTCGTTATTTCCTTTGGGTGACAGTTATTGTCTTATTGGCTGCCTTGTTTGCTGCAGGTTTGGCATTACTCACGCATCAAAAGAACGAGTCTGCCGTCATTGAAGAAATAGTAGCCGATTCTGTCGCATCAGAACAGCAAGACACACTCCAACAGATGACCCAACCTCCTGTTAGTAAGTCAAATCATCAGCCCCCAGCGAAAGATGAGCAAACGCTGCTAAAAGAGGATATGGAGCGCATGATAGATCAGGCTTATCGCTCCACCATCTCTACTTTCTGCGATTCTGTATTCCCTTCCCCAACGCCTTCTACAGGCAAAGCGTGGTCTGATGCCTCCACGGAGTTCCACAACCAGGCTATCGGGATTGGTGATCGTTTGGTTAAGAAGTACCCAAATATCCCAGAGTCCACCATCCGCCAAGACTGCGAATCTCGTTTCCAGTCCCTCGTATCCTCCGTCTTCAACCAGATGCGCACCAACGCCCAGCAATAAAGCAATAATAAATGTAAAATGGAAGAAATGGTCACGCCGTTTCTTCCATTTTTCGTCTTTGTTTCGTACCTTTGCAAATCAATAGATGATTAAACCCTCTAAAAAGAAAAGTGAATATGAAACGAATGATGTTATTATTGGCCTTCTGCGGCCTACTGACAACCGCAATGGCAGATTGGACCTCGCAATTGCACGTCACCTCCACAGGTGGAAGCGTCCAAATCCAGATATTGCGATAAAAAATGTGAAAATACAGCCCACAATGAACGTTGTTTGCTAAATATTTCTTATCTTTGCATTATCGTTCAGTAATGGGCGATAAACATTGAAGGAAGCGTTTAGCTTTCATCTGTACCGAAAAGTCTGGTAAACTTCAACGTACAACAGATGATTGATGACACGTTCCCTCCTTGGTTGGAATATTCCCTGTGCAGCCATTCTTGGCTCACATCCTATATATCCTCCAAGGGTGTGGGCTGTTTCTTTTATCTTTGTACAGGTTTTACCAGAGCCTTCGGTAGGATAGACTGAAAGGCTCACACTTCTATTGTGATAATAAAAGGTAAAACCTATGACGCAAACAAATAATTACTACCGTCCTATATGGACTTGTGGAAGATACTATGAGAAGGCACAGGCTGCAATCTATTACAACCTGATTGCTGGTATGAGCTATTTCTTCGAAAGCTATTCTGCAATGGTGATAGGCGAGATACTGTCTGTTCCACGAAATGGAACAATGAATATTGAAACTATTGGCAAGAAGCTAAACATTGCAATGGAAAGCTTAGTTCCTTTCTTTCAGCAGTTGGAACAGATGGGAATAGTTTCCTCGGTATTTCCAACGGAAGAAATCATTGCAGACTATCGCAAACGAGTGAGTGAATACAACTGCCAGCAAGAGCAGAAAGTAGAACGTACTACGCAAGAAAAGTTACCATACGCTATTTCTAATGCAGAACAGATGTATACTGAAAAGGTTGGTGGCATCACAAGTGTAATGTTTGAGTTGACCTATCGTTGTAGTGAGAAGTGTATCCATTGCTATAATGAGGGCGCAACACGTAATGATGATGAAGTCAGCACTCGTGGCGATAGAGAAGAATTAACGTTTGATGACTATAAACGGATTATTGATGAACTGTATGAACAAGGTCTTGTCAAAGTATGTTTGACAGGTGGAGATCCATTTTCAAAGTCCTTTGCATGGGATTTGATAGAATACCTATATAATAAAGGTATAGCATTCGACATTTTCACCAACGGTCAGAAGACTGTGAATGATGTGGAGCGTTTGGCTAACTATTATCCACGTTTAGTAGGTGTTTCTATTTATAGTGGTATTGCTGAGGTACACGACTATATCACTCGTATCAAAGGTTCATGGGAAAAGTCAATGGCTGTTGTTCGCCAACTATCTGCTATGGGCGTTCCAATGAATATCAAGTGCTGTGTAATGCGCCCGAATGTTAAGACATACTATCTTGTGGCCGATATTGCTAAACAATATGGTGCTGTTCCGCAATTTGAAATTAGTCTGACGGACTCTATAGAGGGAGATAAATGTGTAAGCAAGTATCTCAGAATGACAAAAGAGCAATTGGAGATTGTTCTAAGAGATGAAAATGTACCTTTGTACGTGGGTAAGGAGGCTCCAAACTATGGCGGACAAACGAAATTAATGGATCAAAATCCTTGTGGTGCAGGCGACAATTCTTTCTGCATCACTCCAGAAGGTAATTTGATTCCTTGTTGTGCTTTCCATACTTTGTTCGGTAATTTGAAATATAACTCATTCAGTAGCATTCTCAATAATAGCAAAGAACTATCTTATTGGAGATGTTTAACCCTAAATGATTATGAAGAGTGCGGACGCTATGACTATTGTGCATATTGCAATCTTTGTCCAGGAAACAATTTCGTTGAACACGGAACCCCATTGAAAGCCTCTGAGGTGAATTGTTATATGGCAAAGACTCGATATGAACTTGCTCAGAAAATGATGCAAGGTTATGACCCTTTGAATGGAAAAACAGTAAGGGAACGATTGGCAGAAATGCCAGACTATGCTCCCTTACAACTAAAGAGAGAAATTTCGCAAAACTATAGCGATACGAAATTAAAGGTAGGTGGGTAAATGTGGTTCCCCAAGAAATATCACTATAACCTTAAACATTTATAACTATGAAAATAGAATTGAATGTTAGCGCATCTTCTGATGTTCGTAAGATGTCTAATTGCCCAAGGCAGTTCGAATCAAATTGCGGCATTAATTACCGTAGTTCTTAGTTCAATTATGGGGGATGGATGTATTTCATCCTTCCCCCACTTATCTTTTAGGATAAATTCTTAAATAACTAAATTATGTGTGAAAATCGTATTCAAATTCATTGTGTCATTGAAAACAGAAATGGTACTTTTCGTGTGGAAAGATACAATTTTTCAACCCGCCAATATGAAATAATTCACAACCAATTATCTGAGGTAGTTGCCCAAAATATTAAAAAAGAATTAGATGCAGATTTACAGGACGCATGAATATGTATTTTCTTGTATAAGTAAACAGACAAATGCGTATACAGTTGTGTTACCTTATCTCCGTTTTGATAGCGGAGATAAGGAAATGTATTGCCCAAGCCCTCTACATGGGCGCAGTTTTGTTGTTGGTAGAACAGAGAGCGGACGCTACATTGTAAGTAAAGGCAACGGACTATGCTATACACAACACACATTCTTGCATACTGGTGAGTTCTTTGATGGTACTTGGGGCTTGCTGCTTCGTCAGGATGCAGAACGTGATTTTATCATGGGGCAAGAGATTGAGGCTCTTGGCATAAAAACCAACCACATGGAATATGTGTTGGAACTTGATGCTGAGATAACGTTGCCTAATGGACATAAGTTAAAGCCCTGCTTGTTGCAATATGATGTAGAATGCCCTTACAGAATTTGTGATGCTGCTTTTATGACTCAAGAGCAGATACAGAAAGAAGTAGCTAAGTGGGAAAAATTGAATGAGCGTGGTTACAAAAAGGCTCACATGATTGCTGCCAATGTATTGATTCGTAATCTGCGAGTACTGCATGACCACGATATCCTACACAATGCTATCAGCGAACAGAATTATACATGGGCATTAGAGCTATTGGATTTTGAATTGGCTTGCTCTCCAGCTCATCCTTACACAAGCGAGGATGATATGCGACATGTGAAAGATTTGTTCCCACGTGAGATAATGCAGACTTATGTAGTTATCAACTACATCGCAGGGGTGCTTCGTGAGGAAATAGAATTTGCAGAAATAGATGCATTGTTTGCCGAATATGGATTTGATTTGAAACAATTTGTAGTAAGTCAATAATTATCTAAATATGAGTAGTGTAACAGTATCAGTAACTTGCCCTAATTGTGGCAATCCAGTAGTGTTTACCTTGACACCGCCTATTGAGGGTGGTTTCGTACAATGTTGTTATAACTGCTGTGCCAATGTATCAGGATCGTATAGTTGGGATAGTCATGGCGGTGTTCGTCTTTACTATGTACGTTCAAGTGGCGGCTATAAGAAAAGATAAAGAATAGATTATAGAGAATGTGGTATCTGATATTTATTAAATCAAACATGTCGGGGTCGCAATATTTCTCGAAAATGAGGCTGTCGAAACCCAAGTCCATCGCTAGATACTGAAGGTAATTACGACTTTTGTTGCTATATTTTTCTTTTTTTTAGTTGTTCGAATAAAGTGATTGGAATATGAAACACAGATTTAAGTTGATGGTACCGCTGACCTATAAGGATGTAGTAATAGAAAGCGACGAGGTAGAACTGACTGACCAAGATGTTATACAGATTAAAAGACTGGTGACAGAAAGTCGTTGTAAGCGATATGGCTTGATGCCGATATTGGAGAAAAATGCACCAGAACTATATAACAGGTTATGGGCTGCTATAGAACAACCTCTTCATAACGTCATCATAGAGGACGAGCGAAAGAACGGTTTCGTTGATGACGAGGATGAGGAGGATGGCGGTCTTGAGATGGATTGCGTTAGTTATATTTGTCAAATACCTCATTTTGCAAAATTATAATGAGAGACCCATTTGGAATTAACAAGATGCTAGCAGAATTGAAAGCGTATTGCAAGGAGCAAGGCTTTGAATTTCCCATAACTTGGCTTGGCAAGAGAGACGATATCTTAGTGCCGTTTGCCGTGCCATTGCATCTACATAGCGATGATAGACAATTCCCTTACGATGGTCATGTTGTATTCGTTCTGAATGATGATGTTGCAAACAGAGATAGAGTGCAAGCCTACCTCAGTCAATTGACAGAGCCTATGCTGTTGACAGTACAGTTGAAAGAAACATCGCTGAGAAACAAATATGAGGGCGTTGGCATGAAACTTGCACCTACAAGATGGTCGGACAACGAGGGCAATGAGTATGAAGTTTATATAAAGGGCAACATGGATATGGAAACCTTTGGCCACCTCATGGAGCAAATGGAGTACATAGGCTCCAATATTATATATAAGGATTATGAAAGAGACAAAATTTTACGTTGACTACTGTTTCGAGGCTGGTGAGAATGAATCCCTGAGTGGGCGTTATCAGTTTGGCATCAAGTTATCCGATGGTGAGTATGAGGAACTATATAATGTCTGGTGTAGTGGCAATTGTGAGTTAAACAGTTGGGTTACCGAATGGGATGGCCATGATGCCTTGTACTGCAAAATCAATGATGCAGCAGTCATGGCATTGAGGCAGCACTTGGAGCAAGTTGATGACATAACCAAAGACCCATTAGACACGTATTGGGAATTGTCTGCTGAGACACAAAAAGCATTTTGAACTATGGAATACAATCAGGCATTGAATAAGGTCCTTCCGATTACTCTACACTCTGAGGGTAATGATGATGGCTTCTTGGTAGAGACTTATTGCCAAGAAGGGATTGTTGATGGAAAATGGGTAGAAGCACATGTTGAGATTAAGAAAACGGTGAGTGACCTCATCGAAGAGGACGGTGCCGTGTTTGCTGTTGTCAATGGCTTCAAGAAACTTATAAAATGTCCCAATATGCCTTATTTCCGTATAGGTGAGGATGTCCACAGTCTAGCATCAAACGGTTTCGAAGGTTGTACAGAGTTGAAGCAACTTGATATTCCATATACCATTGATGATAATAACATAGAGCAGGCAACAGAACACTTAGATCCCAATGTCGAGTGCAAAATATGGAACTGGCCTTACAATGCCTTGGAAGACGCAACAAAAGAGATAACAGACGGCTGGACTGACGAGTACGGCTATATCTACAGTCATGACCGTAAAACGCTTCTGAGGGCTTCAAGAAGGAAGCGTGAATACTTTATCCTTGAGGGGTGTGAAAAGATAGAGAGGACAGCATTCTTGGGATGCAGATTTGAAACAGTACACGTTCCTTACACTTGTGACCTTGACAGGGTTGATGCCTCAGAATATCCTATCTTTGGCAATGACAGGATCAGTGGATGCGTAGTGCAATGGCATGTGCCTTATGCTGATCAAGACTGCGAAACTGATGCATTATGCACAAGGGATAAAGAAGATGATATTGTGGTAAAGGACTTTGTAAGATACTCAAAGAGCGGAAAACGTCTCTTGTCTGCCGTAGTAGGGTTCGACAAAGATTACTATGAAGTTCCTGATGGCGTTGAGACCATTTGTGACTATGCTTTCTCCATTAGTGAGAAGCCTCTTATACTCTCAATTCCTTCCACGGTGAAAGTGATAGGAGATTATATCTTTGGTATAGGTGATGGTCGGATAATTATTAGGTAAAAAGATAACAGTAAAAGACAGGTAACAGCCACCTGGTTTCAAGAGGTCACACACTGGCACGGCATTATATTGGTAACAGAAATGGCGTGCGATAAGGCATGTTGTATTGCGTAAAAAAACGGGGAGAGAAGATATTTTATGCGTAGCATACAATAAAAAGAGGCATTGTCAGTTAATATAGTAACAATGAGCAATTGCAAATGACGATATATTTTCTTTGTGCATTTATATTAAGTATGATTTGTGGGGCTTTCTTCACGCCTGCCATCCTAGGATATTGCAAGCGGAAGAAACTCTACGACATTCCCAGTGAACGTAAGATTCACGCCAACGCCACGCCACGACTGGGCGGCATTTCCTTCTTCCCCAGCATGATGCTGGCATTCGTTGCCATATTGATATACCTCTGGAAAAGCAACCCAGAAGTTATACCCGTCAATATTTGGAGTGCAAGTTTCATCGTCGGTCTGGCCCTTATCTATGTGGTGGGCATCATCGACGACCTGGTTGGACTGAATGCCAGCACGAAATTCACCGCCCAGATCATTGCAGGCAGTCTGCTACCGATGACAGGACTGTACGTGAACAACCTCTACGGCTTTCTGGGAATCTATGAGATACCTGGATTTGTAGGCATACCGCTGACCATCTTCGTCATCGTGTTCATCAGCAATGCCATTAACCTCATAGACGGTATAGACGGACTGGCCAGCAGTCTCTCCCTGTTAGCCTTTGCCGGATTTCTGACGTACTTTGTTCACTACGAGGTATATATGAACACCTACTCGCTGCTCATAGCAGGCATGATGGGTGCTTTGGTCGTCTTCTTCTATTTCAATGTCTTTGGGAAAGCGGAGAAGAACACCAAGATCTTCATGGGCGACAGCGGTTCGTTGTCGTTGGGCTTTACGCTGGGCTTCTTTGCCGTAAAGACAGCCATGAACAACCAGAACATCTGGGACTACAGGCCAGAGGCTTTCTTGGTGCCCGTCACCTTGATCTTCATTCCAATAGCCGACGTGGTAAGGGTCACGCTGTATCGTCTGTTTAAAAGGCAGCCGCTGTTCAAGGCCGACAAGAACCACATCCATCACAAGTTGATGAGGACCGGACTGAACCAGCATCAGGCGTTGGTCGTCATCCTGTTGCTGACAATAGTGATCTACGTGATGAATTCCCTGCTCTTCCCCACCCTGTCGTCGACCCTCATCATCGGAATAGACATTCTGATCTTCCTGCTCGTCAACATGGTTATTAACCTTAGAATGAAACCTGCCTCATGAAACGCGCCATAGACTGCTTTCTGGCGGCATGCTGCCTGATTATCTTCTCGCCATTGTTCCTGATATGCTACCTGTCCATTAAGATTGGCGGCGGACCAGCCATCTACAAACAAGAGCGTATAGGAAAAGGTGGCCGTCCCTTCTATATCTACAAATTCCGCAGCATGGTTGTTGACGCAGAGAAGGAAGGTGCCGAACTGGTGCAGCAGGACGATGACCCAAGATTGACAAAGATAGGAAGAATACTCCGTACGCACCATCTGGACGAACTGCCACAGTTGTGGAACGTATTCATTGGCGACATGGCCTTTGTGGGCTACCGTCCTGAGCGCCAATACTATATCGACCAGATTATGGAGCACGACCCTCGCTACACGCTGCTGTACAAGACACGACCGGGTGTCACCAGTTATGCCACGCTGCACAATGGGTATACTGACACGATGGAGAAGATGTTGCGACGACTGGACTTAGACCTCTATTATCTGGAGCATCAGTCGTTCAGGATGGATGTCAAAATTCTGATGAGCACATTCATCAGAATCGTCTCAGGCAAAATCTTCTAATATTTCCGGAATGTCAGCCGGACATTGGCCGACTCCAGCCGCATATTGCTTGAGTTGAGTTCCAATATCCTGAAGAATTCCTCCAACTGATACACACCATAGACATTGAGTTGTGTGGCATCCGTTATAGGAGTGTCATCACTAGTCTCTGTGAAGCGACCCGAGAGATAGGGATTATACAATTTCAAGACCCTGTCGCCATGCTCGAAACTGAATATCAGTTCGTCGGCACCTCGCATCACCAGCAGATGTCCCTGAAAGGCCCAATTCAGGCCACCGCCAATCTGACGACCGTCACAGACCTCGCCCGTCTTCAAATTCTCAAAGGTGGTCATCTGCCATAGCCCGTCCAAGTCGCCATTATCAGAGGTCACAATATCGCATGAAGCCAGCACGGAACAGAGGGTCACCAGTATATAAACAAAAATCCTTCTCATAGTCATTATTTCTTCTTTAGTTGTAAGAAACCTGTTTTTGTCACCGTCAGTTGCAGACCGACATTCTTCCCGTATATCTCGCCTGTATCCAGACCGAAGGCAGCCTTCACGGCCCACTGACGGGGAAACTGATAAGAAGCCTCGGCCAGCAGACTGAAATTCTCCCTCGGATCAGGATAGAGATTATCATAGGTGCCATAGCCACGCTGCCAGGTAGCCAGCAGACGGTAATGCAAGCGGGCAAGAGGGTCGCCGGAGAATCCGAAATGCCAGGCCACGAAACGGTTGTTGAGCACATAGATGGTATGATCCTCGTTGTACAGAGGCGACAGATACAACGGGTTGCCCATGACCATGCCCCAATGCTGCCATCCTGTGTACAGCCCATGATTATAGAAATGGTCGCGCCCACAGAGATGCTCACTGATGGCAGCGGTATGATCATGATAAATGGGACCACCCTGGTACTTGGTGTAAAGATATTCCACCACAATATCATTCAGCCATGGGTTCTCTTTCAGTTTCAGTTCCGCACCCAGCATCCAGTCCTTGAAGTCGTGCAGGAAATAGCGGTTGTCCTTTCTCACCCAGGCTTCATCACCTTTACCCCACCCTGCATAACTGACATGAAGCATCGAAGAATTGTCCTCGAAGAAATGGTCGGCATAGACACCCAGGTTCCATTTCGGATAGTCAAAGTTCACACGGGCCACCCAACTGCCCAGATGGTTACCTTCTGCATTATGCCAGTCACCATCGGTAGCATCGTTGCCTCCAGGGACAAGGGCATGGAAGAAAGCCCCCAAGCCCTTATCGGCGTTGATAACCGTCTCTTGCGGACCGTCAAAAACATGCAGAGTGCCTCCAAACTGGCAAGCCATCTCCAGGCCGAACTCTACCGTGATATTCTTAGGGCCGATGCGCAGATAGCCTGCCTTAGAGTGATAGAGGGCATGCTCTGTATAGCGACTCTGCTGATGGGTAAAGTCCTTCTGCCATCCATCGTCCGTCGTCATGCCGTATGCCACATGTCCCTTGACAGCCAGCCACTGACGGGTATAGGGTACTACCCAATAGTCTGGCAGCGACAGTCGGACGGTGGGCACTGGGCGGGCATTGATGCCGAAAGTCTGCGAACCGCTGCTCAGTTCCTGGTTTTTCAATTCCATTGGCTGCTCCTTGCTGCCAACGGTAAGAAGCCCTTTCAGCCAGCGCAGTTCGCCGTAAGCCTGATGGACGACAAACGTACTGGTAAAGCCACCGGCAACCGCCAAATCAAGACCAGCCCCCCATGCCCATCGACGGCTGGAATCGTTGTCTATAGAACGGAAGGCACCTGCGCGCACGTAGCCATTGGTCTTATCCAACGAACTCAGACCATATTTGTTGGCATTGAGCCACAATGGGTTGTGGTCGCCACTGGCAGCCGTCACCTGCGCCTCTGTCAGCACCTCTATCTGTGCCTGCGTCAAGCCGCAAACAAGAAGTGCCATGACCATAAAAAAGCATTTCCGCATCATCATTCTTAGCAATTTCGATGCAAAGATAAGAAATAAAAACGAGATATAGGGATTTTCCCCCTACTAATTAGGGAAAATCCTTTGTATACTCCACAAAAAAGCAGTTACTTTGCAGCAGAAACAAGAAACAGAATGTATAACAACTAAAATAATACGATTATGAAGAAGATGATATTTACCCTTGTTACCATGCTGACGATAGCAGTATCGGCTAACGCCATGTCTTACGAGCAGGCACGCAACGAGGCTCTCTTCCTGACCGATAAGATGGCCTACGAGTTGAATCTCAGCGATGCCCAGTACGAGGCAGCCTATGAGATCAACCTCGACTACCTGATGGGAGTGACCAGTTATAACGACGTGTTCGGCACCTATTGGGAGCGCCGCAACCTCGACCTGAGTTACATCCTCTATTCCTGGCAGTGGGATCTCTTCCGTGCAGCCACCTATTTCTATCGTCCCCTCTACTGGGAGGGAGGCTACTGGCACTTCGGCATCTATGCACGCTATCCGCACCGTGACTACTTCTACTTCGGCCGCCCGCACTTCTATGCCACTTATCGCGGCGGACACAGTTGGCGTGTCAATGGTCGCAGTTTCTACGAGGGACGCCATGACTACTTCCGTCCCAGCAGGCCTCGCGACCAGCACTTCGGAATGCGCAACGGATGGGATCGCGGTGACTATCGCAGCAACTACGGGCACAGTTCAACCCGCGTGACTGCCGACCACCATCGTGGCACCATTGGCCACGGCAGCCATGACAGAGGAGGTTTCTCTGGCGATCGCAGCACCAACGGTCGTTTTGACAACAACCATGGTAGCGGTAGTTATAGAGGGACGGGACGCAACAACGGCTCGTTTGAGGGCAACCGCAGTTTCAACAACAACAGAAGCACCAACACATTTGAGGGCAACCGCAGTTTCAACAACAACAGAAGCACCAACACGTTTGAGGGCAGCCGTAGCCATAGCAGCAACGGATATCATGGCAGCGGCTCATTCCAAGGCAGCCGCGGCAACAGCGGAGGCAGCCACGGTTCAGGTTCATTCCAAGGCACCCGAGGCGGAGGTTCCATGAGTTCAGGTAGCCACGGAGGCGGCCATCATGGAGGCGGTCACAGCGGAGGCGGTCGCTCTGGCGGAAGCAGAAGGTAAATTGATTGTTAAAGGATAAAGTGAGCATTAAATGCCGAGGACTCGTACCTCGGCATTTGACATTTTATCAACCTCATTCATCTGTTTGTTGTAAAACACAGCCTGCACGGCTTTGTTGATGATGCCATGGCCAACGGCCAACACCTGCTGGTCAGGATATGTGTTTCGGATGAACTGCAGGAACTGTCGGGCACGTTCTTTCATCTGTGGCAACGACTCCACATTCTCCGGCCACACCTTATCTCTGATATCAGGAATAAACATCCCCGTGAAGTCGCCCCAGTCACGTTCACGCAGCAAGGGTGTGGTCACCACCTTCAAGCCATGCGGTTCGGCAATAATGCAGGCCGTCTGGACAGAGCGCCGCAGGTCGCTGGCGATAATAGCATCAAGGTGCACGTCCTTCATCTCGTCGCGCACCTTTTCTGCCTGTTTGATTCCCGTCTCGTTCAGTTCGCCTGGCATCTGACCCTGCAACACCTGTCGCACATTGTCGAAAGTCTCACCATGGCGAACCAAATAAAGTGTTGTCATACGCCCGTCACGATACCCTCGATATACGTCTTCACGATATGGATACCCGTGTGGTTGTCGCCGCCCCAGGGGATGATCAGGTCAGCGAACTTCTTGGTAGGCTCGATGAACTGCTCGTGCATCGGCTTGAGCACCTTCTCATAGCGGTCAAGCACCATCTCCACCGTACGGCCTCGCTCCACCACGTCACGCCGGATATTCCTGATCAGCCTCACATCATTGTCAGTATCCACAAAGATCTTCAGGTCCATGATGTCGCGGAGTTTCTTATTATGAAGCGCCATGATGCCTTCGATGATGATGACAGGCTTGGGCTCCACATGGACGGTCTCTTTTTGACGGTTGCTCTCTATATAAGAATAGGTAGGCTGCTCGATGGCCTCGCCGTTCTTCAGTTTCCGCACCTGTTCCGTCAGCAGTTTCCAGTCAAAGGCATCAGGATGGTCGAAATTGATGGCCTTCCGTTCCTCGGGCGTCATTCCTGTTGTATCGTTATAATACGAGTCGATAGGAACTACCGCTACACAATGTGGCGGTAATGCCTGGGCTATCTTCTTGACGACGGTAGTCTTGCCAGACCCTGTACCGCCGGCTATACCAATAATAGTCATCTGTATTTACGATTAGACAATTTACAATTTTGACAAATTCTCCTTATTTCACCTCTTTGATAATATATACAACCGTGGGGAAGTGGTCACTATAGCCGTCGAGCCACACACCACCGGCATGAGTACGGAGAGAATTGCCCTTATACTTGCCCTCTTTCTGAATAAGATAGTCACGACGGAACACCTGATGGGCAAAATATTTCAGCGTACTATAGTCCTTCTTCTTCTGAGGATCAAGCAGAGAATACGACAGGATGATCTGGTCAAACAAATTCCACTTGCCATCATAGCAAAGGGTACCGTTGCCGTTGACCAGGGTGTCCCACCAAGGATTCCATAGCCCGTCCGGCTTCACATCGGCGGCCTTACGCTTGGCTCCAAGTGCGACAGCCATCGACGGATCCTGTGGGTCGTCGTTCATATCACCCATGACGAAGATCTTCACATTGGGATCGTCCTTGAGCAACGAGTCTTTGACGGCACGAATCTGACGCCCGCCCAACTCACGGTAGAAAGGGCCCGAGAAGCGTGAAGGCAGGTGATTGACGATGATGGTGACATGCTCATCGGCCAGAGTACCGCTGACCGTCAGGAAGCCACGCGTATAATAACTGCTGTCCTGAACACGTTCCTGAACAAAAGGCACCAATTTGACGTCACGCACCAGGAAGAACCGCGGATTATAGAGCAATCCACAATCGACACCACGGCGGTCAGGACCTTCAATATGTACGAACTGGAAATTACGGGCCTTCAGAGGTTCTTGATTACAAAGATCTTCCAGGCACTTGGCATTCTCCACCTCACTCACGCCGATGACGGCACATCCCACAGGAATCTTGTCAGTACCCATCTCCGACAGCACGCGAGCCAGGTTCTGCAACTTATGCGAATACTTCAAACCGTTCCAACGGTAACTGCCATCGGGCAAGAAGTCATAGTCGTTCTTACCATAGTCGTGACAGGTGTCGAACAGGTTCTCCAAATTATAAAACCCCACCCCGTAGAGTGCAAATTTCTTTTCGCCAGCCCAGGCTGCACTGGTTCCAATGAGGAACAAAAGTGCACATAATGCAATTGTCTTTTTCATATCAGATCAGTAATAATGGTGCAAAGATAAGAAAATTATTTGAAATATTTTTGGATTTTCGTATTTTTTTCTTAATTTTGCAGCAAATAACTGTAACTCAAATCTATATTTATGAACAAAAAGCTGAAACTCTTGGTGTTGGCGCTTTGCGTTTCCCCCGCTGCCATGGCTCAGGACATTGACTCGCTGAGTTATCAGGCTATGCAGGACGAGCAGGCCTTCACCTTCACGGAAACACAGCTGGGCGAAGACGACGACATGTCGGCTAATGTCACCATTACAGGCTCAAACTCCAATGTCTACGCCTCGCAGGTGGGTTATCTCTTCAGTACCATGCGCTTCCGTTACCGTGCTTTTAACCAAAAGTACAACGACATCTACATCAATGGTGTCCAGATGAACGACATGGAGACAGGCCAGTTCCGTTATTCTTTGGTGGGCGGCCTTAACCAGCAGACACGTGGCATGGAGAATTCTCTTCCTTTCGAAGACAACAACTACTCCATGTCGGCTTTGGGCGGCTCCAACAACTACAATTTCCGTCCATCGTCATTCGCCACTGGACACCGCATCACCTTGAGCGGTGCCAACCGCAACTATACGTTGCGAGGCATGTACACTTATAATAGTGGTGTCATGGAGAACGGATGGGCCTTCTCTGCCAACCTGACTTACCGCTGGGCCAGTCCCAAGACGGCCTATGTCGACGGTACGTTCTACAACTCGCTGAGTTATTTCTTCGGCGCAGAGAAGATCATCAACGACCAGCATCGTCTGTCGCTTGTCACATGGGGTAACCCCACAGAGCGTGCCTCACAGGGTGCTGCCACTGACGAGATGTACTGGCTGGCCAACGACCGCTACTACAACCCCTATTGGGGCTACCAGAATGGGCACATCCGCAACTCGCGTGTGATTAACGACTTCGCTCCCACGGTGATGATGACCTGGGACTGGAAGATCAACAACCAGATGAAGTTGGTCACTACGCTGACCGGACGCTATTCTATTTATAAGAGTACACGTCTGAACTACAACAACTCAGACAACCCTCATCCCAACTATTACAAGAACCTCCCGTCGAACTATTACGACGTGTGGAGTGAATACGATGAGAACAACATCAACCAGACAGAATATGGTCTGAGTGGTTGGTTGCGCGCCAAGAACCTCCTGTCAGGTTATCAGGCTGACCGCCAGATCAACTTCGACAAACTCTATTATGCCAACAAGCAGGCCAACCTGCAGGGAGCCGATGCCATGTACTACATCCAGGCAAAGAACAACAACAACCTGAACATCTCGCTGTCGTCCAACCTGAATGTCGACCTGACCAAAGACCAGCATCTGGCACTCGGATTCCAGTTAGCCAGCAACAAAGGTATGCACTACCAGACCATGGAAGACATGCTGGGAGCAAACATGTACCACAACATCAACACTTACGCCCTGGGCACATACTCTGCCCTCGACCCGGAGGTACAGTATGATGCCAACAACCCCAACGCTGTGGTGCGCGAAGGCGACCGTTTCGGCTATGACTACAACATCCTTGTAGACAAAGCCAGTTTCTGGACCACCTACAGCGTCAACACCGGCAACACCCACGCCTTCATTAGCGGACGCATCGGTGGTGTGGAGATGCAGCGCGATGGTAAGATGCGCAACGGTATGTTCCTTAACAACTCATACGGCAAGAGCGGTACCGCCCACTTCCTGGAAGGTGGTGGCAAGATGGGAGCCGTGATCAATCTGGGGCATGGACATACCCTCTCCGGCGGTTTCGGCATCGATGTCCGTGCTCCACAGGCTCAGGCAGCCTTCGTATCGCCTGAGATGAACAACGACTTCGTTGTTGACCTGAAGAACGAAAAGAACTACTCCGCAGAAATCGGCTACCAGATGCAGAACTCATGGCTGAAGGCCAACATCATGGCCTATGGTGCTATCGTCAAGGACGCTACCGAGTGGCAGAACTTCTATTTCGACGATATCAACTCCTTCTCTTATGTCTCTATGACAGGCATCAACAAGGAGTACTACGGTGTGGAATGGGGTCTGAATTTCAAGGTGAGCGATGCCTTCAACGTGAAGACCATCGGTACCGTCAGTGAGGCCCGCAACACCAACAACGCTCAGGTATGGTACATGAGTTCCACCAAGGGAACCTTCAACGATGCCAACAACAACCAGCCCGAAATAGTATATAATAAGAACATGCGCGAGGCCAGCACCCCGCTCACGGCACTCAGCCTCATCCTGAGTTACCACAAGAGCGGCTGGTTTATCGACCTCAGCGGTAACTATTATGATCGTATCTACCTCTCCTATTCACCATCTTACCGTTACCAGTCTACTATAGAGAAACGCTATAAGAACCTGGGCGAGGAAGTCTATGAAATAGAGAATGGTGTAGTCACCACGAAACCTTTAGACAGTGCACTGGAGCAAGCCAAAGGCAAGGGCGGATTTATGCTTGACCTCTCCATCGGTCGCAGCCTCAGACTGAAGCATGGCCGTTCGATGAGCATCAACCTGATGATCACCAACTTGCTGAACAACCAGAGCATCGTCACTGGCGGCTACGAGCAGAGCCGTGCCGACTATACTTCCAGCGGCAACGAGCGTGCCTACAAATTCTCGAAGAACCCCTTCAGATACTATGCTTACGGCATCAATGGTATGCTCAACATTGCTTACAAGTTCTAATTTAAAAACTGACGATTATGAAAAAGATACATTATTTATTATTAGCACTTGTATGCGGACTCTTTGTCGGCTGTATGGACAAAGATTGGGATGAACCCGGTACTGACAGCAGCCTCTATGGCAACCCCAACATCAAGGAGGCCAATGTCATCTCCATCCAGGATCTGAAAAACAAGTTCAGCACGGAAGTGTCGACAGAAGGCAAATACAAGCAAATTACTGAGGATCTGCAGATTAAGGCCGTGGTAACCGCCAATGACATTCAAGGCAACATGTACAGCGAGATTGCCGTACAGGATGCTACGGGTGCCATCTTCATCGGCATTGAACAGGGTGGCGTTTTCGGTTATCTGCCTGAAGGTACCGAAATTCTCATTGATCTGAAGGATCTCTATATCGGCAACTATCGCAAAAGCCCCACCATCGGAGTACCTTACACCAACAAAGATGGCGATGTCAGTGTCAGCCGTATGAATCGTTTTCTCTGGCAGGATCACTTCACCTATACAGGCTATCGCATGCGCATAGAGCCAGAGGTCTTTGCCGACGGCAACACCAAGACCACTTGGAACATTAGCAAGGATGCAGGAAAACTGGCCATCCTGAAGAATGTCAGCATCAAGAATGGCGGCTACTACAACTCTGACACCAAGCAATATGTCAGCAATGTGCCCTTCATACCTGGTGAGTCCACATTCTCCCACCCCGACTACTCTACCTCATGGTATTTCAAAGAGCAGCCCGACGGACAGTCTGGCGGTGTGCAGATCTACACCAGCAACTATGCCGACTTTGCTGCCATGAAATTGCCTACCGGCAAGGTCAACATCACTGGCGTGGTCAAGCGCTACCGTGACCAGTGGGAATTCATCATCCGCTCGCTCGACGACATCGAGGAAGTGAAATAAGAGTTGAAAATTGATAATTGATAATTGAAAATTAAGTATTATGAAAAAGATATTATATAGCATGATGGCCATGGCCATCGCAGCATTCACCTTCACCGCCTGTGAAGATGTGCCCGAGCCTTACAACAATCCGTATGCCAATGCAAAAGGCGAGGAAGTTGTAGAAGTTGACCCTGTAGGAAGTGGTACTAAAGACGACCCATGGAACGTCACAGCATTAGCCAACGCCTGTGAGGGGCTTGCTGAAGGCGCTTTCCTGAAAGATGGAGCAGAAGTTTATGTAAAAGGTTTCGTTGTAGAGACAACAGAGGTTTCTGCCCAGTATGGCAATGCCACCTATTATATTTCTGATGTTGCCAAGAATGGTAAAGTACGTTTCTATGTTTTCCGTGGCAAACTGCTTGACGGTGCATCCGTGACTGATGCTAACGACCTGAAGGTAGGCGACGAGGTGATTGTTTGCGGTAAGGTTAAGAACTACAAACCCGCCAGCGGTGATGCTGTTCTCGAATTCGATCAGGGCAACTACCTCGTATATCTCAATGGAAAGACTGCAGGTGGCGATAAGCCCGATGTTAAGACTGTTGGTTCAAAGGATGCTCCTAAGAGTGTATCAGAAGCCCTGGCTGCCATCAACGCAATGGAAGACAATGCCGTTTCTCAGGAATTCTGGTTTGTAAAAGGCAAGGTGGTTAAAGTAACAACTACCCAGACTAATTTCGAGACATATAAAAATCTGAACTACCTCATTTCTGAGGACGGAACAGAAACGAACACGATTACGGTCTATTCCGGCGATGGACTCAATGGAGATAAGTTCACGGGCATTGACGCACTTGGAGCAGGTGATGAAGTGATTGTATATGGTCAAATACAGAAATACGTCAAAAATGGCAATATGACACCTGAGATTGCTAAGGGCAACTATCTGGTTGCACTTAACAAAGGTGGTAATGAACCTACGAACACCGTTGGTTCAAAAGATGCTCCCAAAACTGTTGCAGAAGCTTTAGCTGCTATTGACGCTTTGGAGAATGATGCAACAACAGAGCAATACTGGTATGTTAAGGGTAAGGTGAAGCAGGTTATCACCGCAGCAGACAAGATTTCTCAATATAAGAATATCGATTATCTCATTACTGATGATGGCAACAATGAAATCAAAGTATTCCGTGGAAAGAACATTGACAACAGTGATTTCACCTCTGCTGATCAACTCGAAGTAGGTGACGAGGTTGTTGTCTATGGTCAGTTGATGAAATATAACGACACAAAGAATAGCAAGATTGTCCCCGAGATTGCTCAAGGCAACTACGTGGTATCACTTAAGAAAGCGGGGGGGAATAACAACAATCCCTCAACTGGCACATTAGAAAATCCCCTGACTGCTTCTCAGGCATTCGACCTGGTTGCCGCCATGGAATCTGGTGTTACTTCTGAAGCCGACTACTATGTGAAAGGTAAAGTGTGCAGCATTACATATACTTTCAGCGCACAATATGGCACTGCCACCTTCAAGATCTCTGACGATGGCAACGCAAGTAACAAGGATTTCACAGTCTATAGTTGCTACTACTTTAACAACGAGCCATGGAAGGAAGGCGACACACAAATTCAAGTAAACGACGAAGTGATTGTTTGTGGAAAGGTCATTAACTACAATGGCAACACACCTGAATTCGCCAGCAAGAAGAGTTATCTGGTGTCGCTCAATGGTACAACTGGCAACAATGGCAGTGGCGACACAAGTGGAAGCAATAATATTACTGCTACGATGAGCAGTTTCGGATTAGCCAACGCTGCCGAACTGACCACGCTGACCCTCACCGATGGTACCAAGTTGATTTTCAGCCAGGAAGATGGTAACAATGGTCCTAAGTACTACGACGCAGGCGCTGCCGCCCGTCTGTATGCAAAGAACTCTGTAACCATCACTGCTTCCAAGAAAATCAGCAAGGTGGAATTTGACTGTGTGGCAACCTACACAGGCAATGAACAACTCAACGCCTCTGTTGGCACCGTGAGCAAGGAAGAGGCAAAACTCACCGTCAGCGGTATCAATGCCAATTCTGTCAAAGTGACAAACGACTATACCGAAATTAAGTCTGGAACACAATTGCGCTTTAGTGCTGTCACTATCACTTACGCTGAGTAATTAGGACTCCGATATACAAAAAGAGGCTGCACGGGAACGTGTAGTCTCTTTTTTATGCTAGTCCTAGAGATTTTTAGCGACGCTTCATCTTGACAATAATAGTCACCTTGCCACTATGGTAGTGGGTGTGTCGGCCAGAGAGACGAAGCATATAGATGCGTGCCTGCTGTGGTGTCTCACAGGTGAGGGTCAGCGTCTGCTCATCGCCTTGCTGCTGTTGGGTAAAAGTGCCTGTTTCCTTCTCGCTAATAAAAGCATTACGGAACTGTGCGGCCTGATGACCAGGCACCTGCAGCACCTTAACCACCTTCTGCACCTGACGGGTTTCCGGATCACGCTCTACGACAGAGGTGAACTTAGAGGAACCAACGGTGGAATAGTTCTCCACCATCTTGTCGATACTGTTCTGAGCACCGGCAGACATCGTACCCCCAAAACTAAGCAACAACAGAAGTATAAGATATTTCGCAAATGTAATCATATCTTTCATTTCTCACTTTTCATTTCTCATTCTTTAAGAAGTTCCTCCATACGGCGGCGTTCATCAGGGTCACCAATACCCTGCAGTACGTCGGCCTCGGCTTCACGCACCAGGTTCTGGGCGGTCAGGGTGTTCTCTATATGATCGGCAGCAGCCAACGTCTGTTCTATCTGTGGCCGAATCTCATGCAGGTCATCTATTCGCTGCCCATCAACAATCATATAGGAACCTTCATACCGACTGGCGAACTGCTGCCAGTGGTAGGAGCGATAGCCCGTCACCCCTATTATTAATAATGCAACGGCGGCAGAGATGGCAGCAAGGTAACGGAGACGTATCTGCCAACGGATGCGACTGGCCGACTTGCGCAATGCCGTCTCCGGCATACCTGTCAACAGAGAAATCTCACGATAGTCCATCCCCTCCATGTCATGCAGCCGGATGATTGTCTGCTGACGTGGCGGCAGTGTATCCACGATGTGCATCAGTTGCTCAGTCGACTCATCCTCAGTGCTTTCGGCCAGTTCGTCCACCACCGTATCTATATCCGAGAGAGCATCCATTTTACGAGTACGCCGCAAGTAATTGAGCGACAAATTGCGCACAAGTACTGAGGCAAACGAGTCGATGGGAGTCCGCAAGTGTTCACGCAACAGGCAGAGTTTGAGCATCGCGTCCTGCACGATGTCCTCCGCCTCGACGTTCTGCCCGAGGTAGCGATGGGCCTGCGAGACCAGCATGGGTCTAACGCGTTCCACCTCCCGTTGCAATTCCTCTTGCGTCATTGTGGAAAGATGATTTAGTATTGGTTCAAGCCTGAAGTATTGATCTTGGCTACACCGCTGGCATCAATCTTCGTTTCATCAGCCGTGCCGCTGATATTCACTTTACCTGCACCGCTATTGGTGGCAACCAGACTCTTGCAGTCCACATGCAGGTTGTGTTTGCCAGCACCGCTGCTAGCCAGTTCAAGACGGTCGCCCTTGAAGTCTATATCACTCTGCGAAGCGCCACTGAATGTCATGCGTCCGTTACCTTTGGCCTCCACCTGCATCTTCATCTTACATGCACCAGATGCACCGACCTTCAGGGAAGTACAGTTGACCTTGCCCGTGCTGACATGTGCAGACCCGCTAGCCCCAATGGACAATGCCTGGCAAATGACGTCCATGAATCGGGCCTTGGCTACTCCACTGAAGTCAAGGCTGAGGTCACTGGTCTCCAGACGTTCAACGCTCAATTTGGTAGCCCCCGAAGTCTTGATACCTGTCAACTTGGGTGCTGTGATGCGGATGACGGGCGAACTGGCATTGCCCATCCTGTCCTTCTTGTTCTTCGTTTTAACAACAAGCGTATGTCCGCTCTCCTCGACGATGGTCTCCAGATCGGGGTTATCACTTTCCTCAACCGTGATGCTGTAATTGTCAGCCTGAGTGAAGAAGACATGGGCTACGCCACTGACACTTAAGGTAGTAAAGTTGTGGAAACTGTAGGAAGAGGTCTGGCGTTCACCGTTTGTACGAGCCAGCATACTGGCCGAGTGAAGCCCCATCAGGAGCAGAAGTGCTACTACGATTCGAAAGGTCTGTTTCATAATCACTAAACATATTAAAGGGTTATTATTGATGTTCGTTTCTATCAATAATACACAACGGAGTAACAAATGTGACAATTCCGAGCCACAATTTAAAGAATATTAACGAACAGTCATGTGGAAGCAACCTTGCTTGACCTCATATTTGATATAGCAACGACCATTCTGACGCATATCGTTAAGCACCTCGCTGAGAACAAACTTCAATGTGTCGTTACGGACCTCACGACGACGGGGACCTTCTGGATCCTCAACGGTCTTATAGCGATTGTAGCAGATATCGAACGTGGTGCCATAGAGATGACAAGACTGCTCGGTTGCATTGGGATTGTACTGGCGCAACTTGGCTACATCGACCTGCGAACGGAGCACGCTGGTGACTATGAAGCGATGCAAAGGCACACCTTTCACCTGTAAACTGTCGAAGAATGCCTGACCGATGTCCTGCAACAAGATGGCTGCACGGGGTACCAGATAGGGAATACTGGAATGGAGCGGGTCTATATAATAATAAGGTGAACAATCCACATAGACCAGTTCGCTCTTGCGGTTTTCAGCATCCAAACGATCTTTCACAGGCTTCACGCCCCAATACTGGGCTGCCTGCAACTGCACGGTCTGGCTATCAGGGAAGGCACGCAGATAACTAGGCACGCTCTTAATGCGATGAGGACGCTGACCATCAGCCAGATAGCGTGTCGCCACCGGCTTGGTGGTCTCTGGCACTGGTTTGGCCTCAGGCACCGGCTTGGTCTCTGGCACCTGATTGTCTGGCTTAGGCGCCGGCTCTTCTGTAGGAACTTCCGTCTGTGCAGTTATCACAGTATCAGCCTTCAGACTGTCAACCGCCTCAGATACTTGTGCCACGGGTTGCGTACTGATACCCGGGAAGGCACATCGCACCAAGGCGAGCATGATAATCAAGATGCCCAGCCCCTCTACATACCGATGTTTACGCTTGTCCTTATCCATACTTTGCGCTTTCAAGTTGCAAAGGTACAAAAAAAAGGGTGCAGAACATCGCAAAGTTACATAAATAATATTAAATTGCGAACGAATTCAAAAATTATTCGTAACTTTGCAGCCTAAATAGCAAACAAAAGAAGGATTATGAATATACTTGAACTGAGTGAACAGGAGATCTTGCGTCGCCAGTCGCTTGACGAACTGCGCAAGATGGGCATCAATCCCTACCCTGCCGCAGAATTTCCTGTAACAGCATGGAGCACAGATATTATTAACGACTTTGTTGATCTGCCCGTCATTGGTAAGGACGAGGAGGGAAATGATGTTCGCGAGACAGCCACACCCGAGAATAGTCGTATGGTGAGCATTGCCGGACGTATCATGAGCAAGAGTATCATGGGCAAGGCCGCCTTTGCAAAACTACAAGACTCCAAGGGCCGTATTCAGGTCTATGTCCAGCGAGATGCCATCTGTCCTGGCGAGAACAAGGATTTATATAATGTCGTATTCAAGAAACTCCTTGATTTAGGCGACTTCATTGGCGTAAAAGGCTATGTATTCCGTACAAAGACGGGCGAGATTAGCGTTCACGTGATGGAACTCTCCATACTAAGCAAGAGTCTGAAGCCACTCCCCGTGGTGAAGACGGATGCCGACGGTAAGGTGTACGATGCCTTTGACGACCCTGAGTTGCGCTATCGCCAGCGTTATGTCGATCTGATAGTGAATGCCGGTGTCAAGGAGACTTTCCAAAAACGCGCAACCATCATCCGCACCCTGCGCCGCATCCTCGATGACGCTGGTTACACAGAAGTAGACACCCCTATCCTGCAGAACATTGCTGGTGGTGCGTCGGCCCGTCCGTTCATCACCCATTTCAATGCCCTCAACCAAGACATGTATATGCGTATTGCCACAGAACTCTACCTGAAGCGCCTTATAGTGGGTGGTTTCGAGGGAGTGTATGAGATGGGCAAGAACTTCCGCAACGAGGGTATGGACAAGACCCACAACCCAGAGTTCACCTGTATGGAACTCTACGTGAGTTTCAAGGACTTGCTGTGGGGAATGACCTTCACCGAGAACATGCTGGAGCAGATCTGTACGACAGTGAACGGCAAGCCCGAGGTGGAGATTGACGGCAAGGTCATCTCATTCAAGGCTCCCTTCCGCCGTCTGCCTATCCTGGACGCCATCAAGGAGAAGACAGGATTCGACTGTGACGGCAAGACAGAAGACGAGATTCGTGCTTTCTGTAAGGAGAAGGGCATGGAGGTCGACGAGACCATGGGTAAGGGCAAACTCATCGACGAACTCTTCGGTGAGTTCTGTGAGGGCACTTTCATCCAACCCACCTTCATCACCGACTATCCCGTGGAGATGTCGCCCCTCACCAAGATGCACCGCTCAAAGCCCGGACTGACCGAGCGTTTTGAGTTGATGGTCAATGGAAAGGAACTGGCCAACGCCTACTCCGAACTCAACGACCCCATCGATCAGGAGGAGCGTTTCAAGGAACAGATGCGCTTGGCTGCCAAGGGCGACGACGAGGCAATGATTATCGACCAGGACTTCCTGCGTGCCCTGCAGTATGGCATGCCTCCTACCTTCGGCATTGGCATCGGTATCGACCGACTTGTCATGGTACTCACAGGCAAGTTCGCCATCGGCGAAGTAATGTTGTTCCCCCAGATGAAGCCCGAGAAGAAAGCACCTCAGAGTAGCATTCAGGAATGGGCTGCCATTGGTGTTGCAGAAGATTGGGTCTACGTGCTTCGTAAGGCCGGCTTCCACCTCATCCAGGACATCAAGGAAGAGAAGGCTCAGGGCTTGCAGCAGAAGATTGGCGAAATCAACAAGAAGTTCAAACTCGGTTACGAGAAGCCGTCACTGGACGAAGTCCAGGGCTGGATTGATAAGGCTAATTAAGGGGCTTAGATGTACGATTGTGGCAAGATAGCAATAATTGGTGGCGGCAGTTGGGCAACGGCCATAGCCAAGATAGTGGTGCAACACACGCATCACATCGGGTGGTATATGCGCCGTGACGACCAGATAGAGGATTTCCGCCGTCTGAGCCATAACCCCAGTTATCTTACCAGCGTACATTTCAACATCAACGAGATTCATTTCAGCAGCGACCTCAATAAGATTATCGAGGCCTACGACACGCTGGTGTTCGTCGTTCCGTCACCCTATCTGAAGAACCACCTCCGCAAACTGAAGACACGCCTCAAGGATAAGTTCATCATCACAGCCATCAAGGGTATTGTTCCTGATGAGAACCTCATCTGCACGGAGTTCTTCCATCAGGTGTTTGACGTGCCCCACGACAACCTGGCCTGCATCGGCGGTCCCAGTCACGCGGAAGAGGTGGCACTGGAGCGTCTGTCCTATCTTACCGTAGGATGCTCCGACATGGAGAAGGCGCAGTCATTTGCCGAGGTGCTCAACAGCCAGTTCATCAAGACCAAGACATCGACCGACGTCATCGGTATTGAATATTCATCGGTTCTGAAGAATGTCTATGCCATTGCTGCTGGCATTTGCTCTGGTCTCAAGTTCGGTGACAATTTCCAGGCTGTACTGATGTCGAATGCCGTACAGGAGATGTCACGCTTCCTGCAGAGCGTCCACCCCATCGAGCGCAATGTCTATGACTCGGTATATCTGGGCGACCTGCTCGTGACCGGCTACTCCAACTTCTCTCGCAACCGTGTCTTCGGCACCATGATCGGCAAGGGCTATAGTGTCAAGTCTGCACAGATGGAGATGGAGATGATTGCCGAGGGCTATTTTGGCACTAAGTGTATGAAGGAGATCAACCGCCACTGGCATGTCAACATGCCCATTCTCGATGCTGTCTATAACATTCTCTACGAGCGCATCGCCCCCCAGATAGAGATCAAACTACTCACCGACTCCTTCAGGTAGATTATACCAAATCCCCTAAGTCACCTATCACTCTTTCAGCCACACTAGCGTCAACAGGCTCATCTGTCCATGGTTCCCCTTTGAACCAAACGGTATGGCAGCCCGCTTGGCGAGCCGGCACTATATCCTTATCGATAGAGTCACCCACGACCACCACTTCTTCGGCCTTTAGGCCCAGTGCCTCCACTCCGAGCGTAAAGATGCGTGGATCGGGTTTGCGCACCCCCACCACAGCAGATTCGATGACGGCCTGGAAAATGCCGTCAAGGCCAAACTCCTGAAGCACGACACCGATATTGCCATAGAAATTGCTGACTAGCACCAAGGGATAGCGTTCCTTCAGCCGAAGGAGCACATCACGGCTATGGGCGGTCTGTGCATGAGTCTGGGCATAAAGTAGAGAACAGAGAGATGAAAGGTAAGCATGAGAAGCAAGGAATTCCAACTGTAGTTGTAACTTCGCCTCAAGTGTCTGACGGAACGTGAAGTCTGGTTGGATGATTGGCTGGCGCCCTAGAGTGCGCTCCGCAAAGACATAAGCCTCACGAAACTGCTCCTCAGTGACGGGCACGTCCATCTGTTCGTATGCATGCCAGATGACCTTTCCCCAGTGGTTGCCCCCAGTATCGAGCGTACCACCATAGTCGAAAATATAGCCTTTACAGTTCATCTACGACAGCATTCATTTCCTTACAGAACTTCTCGTGACGGTATTTCATATAAGCGTATAAAGCCGCCAGCACGGTAATCTCGAACAGCGGATAGACCCACGGCAAATTGATGAGACAAGCAATGTAAAGGACTGTGGCACGGGTGTTGTGGGTCAGCACATTAGTCATCCACATGAGTGGCAAACTCCTTTGACGGAAATCGTCGCGCAACGACTGAGGCATCTCCGCAGCACTAGGATACTTCGCCTTCACTTTTTGGAAGAAAGCCTGAAATGCAGGGGTGTTGCGCTCCTGATTCTTGCACCAGCCCATATAGCCGTAATGAAACAAACGCGACAAGTAGGCCCCTTTTTTCGGCAGGCTCTCATAAACAGCCTTCTCGGCAGCATAACTATTCAGTTCGCTGCCAGCCTCACCCAAGATAAAATAAAGATGTATCTGACGGTAGTAGTCGGCCAACTGACACTGTTTGGCATGCCAGTAGAAACCAGCATAACTGCAAAGCAGGAAGCCGCCAAAGTACCATTGCATCTCCGTGAACGGAATGTTCTCCGACCATAGACGCAACGAGATGGCCACATAACAACATAAGAACCATACATCGCTGGCAAGTCCGTCAAGCATCCGGCCAACGAGTGTCTTATGATTGGTCAGACGTGCCATCTGACCATCGGTAGAGTCGCAAAAGTTTGCGAGCATCATCAGCACCACGCCACACACGTTCCACCATAGGTCTGTGTGATAGAAGCAGAAGCCTGCCCCTGCTCCCAAAAACATCGACAGGACTGTAACGAAGTTGGGCGTCACCCCTATTTTGATCCACATCAGTGCAAACACCAGTCCGATAGGACGGGTGAAGTAGATGTCAAGCCACTCCTCTGTATCATTCGACTTAAACGACTCGTGAAGTAATTGTCTGAAGGACATATTGTATTATTAATAATGAATTACGAACTATGATATGAACTAACTATTAACTGCCCGATGGCCGCTGCTGCCTCATCACGGCAACGAGAGAAACTGGGCCAATCGTTGAAGTCGATGACACAGTAACTGCCGTCAGGTCTCACGATGCAGTCACCACCATAGACATCCAGTCCCACGGCATCGGCCAGACGGGCTATGTCAGCCTGAAGCCGACGATTATCGAAGCCGTAGTGACGGGCGATGCCGTTGCGCTGTTCATCGCCGAACTTCGACTCACCGTCATCGGTGGGATAGAAATAGCGAAAGAAGCCAGTACCCCTGACACCATAGAACTTCACAAGGTCACCAGCCACATGAGCCGACACCACATAGTCGCTGATGCCTCGCTGGCGAAACACTTCCGTCTGTTGTGTCAGTTCAGCCTTGTCGCGGCAAAAGACCACATCATCCACCTGCTGCGCACAAGCATCGCCACGCTTCAGCCAATAGCCATCGGGACCTTCCACAGGCGGAACAGGTATCTGACAATCGGCTATTAGGCCCACTAGTGATGTTCGTCCGCAGCGTGCCACCGCCTCCGGACGGTTGACAATCAGGCCCGACTGACGGCTCAGCCATTGAAGCGTAGAGGGCAGTCGCCCCATAGACAGGATGCAGGTGGGGGGTTGCTCCGTCCATGCCTCCAGTTTGTAGCCTTCAAACTCGAGGTTTGCTTCATCCAATGTCAGGGTTTGCAGTCCCTCTTCCCAGAAACTGGCCAGTGACTTCAGAACGGCATCCAGTATGGCACGGTCTTTCTCGACCGAATTGGGCGAGAAACGCGGATCACGGTAGATGGCAATAACGGTCTTCATCGGAGAAACTGTTCGGCTTTTAGGATGTCACTTACATGATCTATGTCGAGCACCTTGGAAAAGGCATAAGCCTTCAGCCGCAGCCCATCGGTAATCAAGGCCCTCTGGAAATTTCTCATACGGCTCTCGCCACGTTCCATGCAATGCTGCAGGGTCTGCAGTGAGCGAGGTGTCAAACCATAGATGCCGCCACTGATAAAGCGTGGATTCTGACAGGAGTCAAGAAATGCCGTAATGCGCATATCATCGGCAGTCTCCACATAGAGAGGTTTCTCATCATCTATATAATCTGTAACGCCCATTAACCCGTCGGCTTCATCCATTTCCAACAAGTGACTGAACGCATTCACATAGTCAGCAAACTCACGCTCACGGAACACGGTGTCTACCGTTGTCAGGACAAAAGGCTCATCGTTGAGTAAGCCACTCAGTTCGAACATCGAATGCATCGAACTGGGCGTGACCTTGGAAATGACATGTAATGGGATATTTATTTGCTGTTGCAAACTGTATAGATAATCACAGACCGAAGGGGATTTCTCTTCACCTGTCTGGGAATAAGCAGTTGCTGGACGGCAGATGACGGCAATCTGAGTAGCATTGTTGGCAACGAATATCCTGACGAGCCTGTCTATCAGACGCTCCTCACCGATTCTGACCAACGGCTTCGGCACCCCGATGCCTTCTTGAAGGAGCCTCGAGCCTTCACCGGCTGCTATGATAGCATATCTCATACTTCCGTCTTACTGGACTGGAATCTCTACCCAGAATGTAGAACCTTCACCCAACACTGAGTTCACACCGACCTTACCACCAAGACTAAAAGCAAGTGTCTGGCAGATGCTCAGTCCCAAACCAGCGCCGGGCACGAAGTCATCAACCTTATAGAACCGCTCGAAGATACGCTGCTGCAAATTCTCGGGGATACCCTTGCCCGTATCCTTTATCCATATACGGATATGTCTGTCGTCTTTCGGCTGATCATATCCCAGAACGATGCTGCCTGCTTTCGTGAACTTGACTGCATTGGAAAGGTAATGGCGCAAGATTTCCACCAGACAGTTATGATCGGTAATGACCATCTGCGATTCATTGGCAAAAGAGGTACTGACCTTAACGTCCTCGCTGACATCAGTTGCCACAGAGTCAGCCAGCATGGTCAGTTCGTTATTCAGATCAAAGGACGACATCACCAATTCCAGTTTACCCGACTCCACCTTAGAGATATTCACCACATCGTCGACGATATGCAACAGTTTCTGCGAGTTCTCATGGACAAGATTAAGCAGCATACGCCGTTCTTCCTCATTATCCACATCAGGCAACACACTGGTGAAACCGATGATAGCATTCAAAGGTGTGCGTATCTCATGACTCATATTAGCCAGGAAGGCAGACTTCAGCCGGTCGCTCTCCTCGGCACGGTTACGGGCTTCGACAAGGGCTTCCTCCATAGCCTTACGGTCATCAATACGCATGGTGGTTCCCACCAGACGAATAGGCTTACCATCAACATCGCGCTCAGCCACCGTGGCATAACTTTCTTCCCAATAGAACTTATTGGAATAGGCAATGGGCACACGGTAAATCTCATGATAATTGTTGATAATCCCCTGACAAAGGTCATTCAATGACTTGCCCACCCGTTCAGCATCGCGAGGGTCTATGGACGTCACTGTTTCGTTTAGCGAAAAACCGTCGACATTCATAAAATACTGATCGTCTTTCTGCCGGAAGTCCTGCTCAAAGGAGACACTCATCGTTTTAACGTCAAGATGCCAGATAGACAATCTCATCGCCTCAAGCACGAACTCATATTCAATATTGTGCTTCTGGAGTTTTCCCAGTTGCTCCAGTTCCGACTTGAGTTTCCGGCCTTGCCGATATTGCCAATAGAGCATGACTGCCAGCACTATCAGGCTGACAATGAGAAATACCCAGACTAAGATGTCAAGGATCTGTTCTCGGCTTATGGTATAATACAGTTGTTGAAGCATTCACCTGCAAAAGTACGAATATTTTTTCAAACAGAAAAGTTTTTCGCTATTTATTTTGTACTTTGACAAACTTACAGTATATTTGCACCTTGAAATTGAAATCATAATGGAGCAAGAATTTAAACTCATCGCCAAGACGTTCATGGGACTGGAACCTGTGCTGGCGAAAGAACTGACCCGACTGGGGGCCAATAATGTGGAAATAGGTAGACGCATGGTGTCGTTTACTGGTGACAAAGAGATGATGTATCGTGCCAACTTCTCGCTACATACAGCCATTAAGATTCTGAAGCCTATCAATCATTTCAAGGCAAGGAGCGCTGATGACGTCTACGAGAAAATCATGGAAATGGACTGGAGCAAGTATCTTGACAATGAACGCACGTTCACGGTCGATGCCGTTGTGTTCTCTGAAGATTTCCGTCACTCTAAGTTCGTCGCTTACAAAGTGAAGGATGCCATTGTCGACCAGTTCCGTGAGAAGACAGGCAAACGCCCCAACATCTCCGTGGCCAACCCCGACATTCGTCTGCACATCCATATCGCCGAGGACGACTGCACGTTGTGCCTCGATTCCAGTGGTGAGTCACTTCATCGTCGCGGCTATCGCCAGGAGTCGGTCGATGCACCGCTGAACGAGGTGCTGGCTGCCGGCATGATCCTGATGACAGGCTGGCAGGGCGATACCGACTTCATCGACCCGATGTGCGGATCTGGCACTCTGCTGATTGAGGCTGCCCTCATTGCACGCAACATGGCACCCGGCCTGTTCCGCAAGGAATATGCCTTTGAGAAGTGGCCAGACTTTGATGCAGAACTCTTTGATAAAATATATAACGATGAATCACAAGAGCGTGATTTCCAGCATCATATATACGGATACGATATTGATATAAAAGCTGTCAATACGGCCCGACTGAATGTCAAAGCCGCAGGTCTGACAGCCGACATCACCATCGAGCAGCAAGACTTCAAGGACTTCACACAGCCCAAGGAAAAGTCCATATTGGTGAGCAACCCACCCTACGGCGAGCGCATCTCCACCCCCGACCTGCTGGGCACCTATCGTATGATTGGTGAGCGCCTGAAGCACCAGTTCGTGGGCGGAGAGGCATGGATTCTGTCCTACCGTGAAGAGTGTTTCGAGCAGATTGGCCTGAAGCCCAGCATCAAGATACCCGTCTTCAACGGGTCGCTGGAATGCGAGTTCCGCAAATACCAAATGTTCGATGGCAAGATGAAGTCATTCCGCATGGAGGGCGGCATCGTGAAGACCGAAGACGAGAAACGCCAGATGGCTGAGAAGCACCGCTTCAAGAAGAACCGTGAGTTCAAACAGCGTCTGGACGAACAGGAAGAGAACGAAGACAGCGACATCCGCTCGTTCACCTTCCACCGTCATGAACTCGAGCCAAGGAAGGCCCGTGAACCTAGAAAGCCCAGGGAACCAAAGGAGCCCAAGAATTCTAGAGATTCTAGGGATTCTAGAGGCTCTAGGAAGCCCAAATCCCCTAGGAAATTCAGCGAGAACCATGGCGGCCACGAACATTTCGACCGTAGCGGTGGCAACAGAAAGAACAACAAACGATATAACTCGGAACATGAAGACTAAGCATCTCATTATCGTCCTGCTCACCATAGTATCACTCCCTATGTCAGCCCAGAAACTCTTCACACTGGAAGACCTCAACTTCGGCGGAAAGAACTTCCACAACCTGCGTCCCAAGAACATGTTTCTCACGTGGTGGGGCGACAAACTGGTTAAGACCGACGTGGAGGAGTGCTATCTCATCGATGCTAAAACAGGAAAGGAAACATTGCTGTTCACTCTCGATGATGTAAACAAATGGGCTGGTAGCGACGACGACCACTATGTGCGTCTTCTGACGAATGCCACCTTCCCCTACCCTGGTGAGCCACTCGTGCTTCTGGGCTTCAAGCGGTCTGTCATCCTACTCGACTTCCAGAAGAAGCAGATTGTCTGGCAGGACAGTATCTCCGGCCAAAACTGCAACGAATGGAACGCAGCATCAAGAGCAACGGTATATAAAGTCGACAACCAGTTATATGTGGTGGATGCTCAGGGCAACAAGGAGCAACTTACCACCGACGGTTCACGTGACATAGTCTATGGCGAATCCGTTCATCGCAACGAATTCGGCATCAACAAGGGCACATTCTGGAGTCCTGACGGCCAGCGTCTGGCCTTCTATCGCATGGATCAGTCGATGGTCACCGACTATCCACAGGTGGACATCGACCCGCGCTCTGCTCAGTTGGAGGCTGATAAATACCCGATGGCAGGGATGAACAGCCACGTGGTTTCCGTTGGCATTTACAATCTGAAGACTAACAAGACCGTATACCTCCAGACTCCTGCCGTCGAGTATGATGCAACACCATCGAAGCCCAAGTCCCCCTGCTACTTCACCAACATCGCCTGGAGCCCGGATTGTAAGACGATTTACATGTTCGAACTGAACCGTGACCAGAACGACTGCCGACTCGTCAGTTACGATGCTGAAACGGGCAAGCCTCATGGCGTACTATATCACGAAACAAGCGAGAAATACGTAGAGCCCATGCACCCTATACAGTTTCTTCCTTGGGACAGCAGCCTCTTCATCCTCCAAAGCCAAAAGGACGGCTTTAATCACCTTTACCTATACAACACCAAAGGTGAGTTGGTCAAGCAGTTAACCAGTGGCCCTTGGGTGGTCATGGACGTGCTGGGGTTCAACGAGAAACAGAAGGCTGTCATCATCGCCTCAAACGAGAAGCACCCTTTGCAGCGTAACCTTTACGCCGTCAATATCAAGACCTGCCGCCGTACCCTGCTCGACAACGGAGAGGGTGTGCATCGTGCCTCCCTGTCTGCTTCAGGTGAATACCTGTACGACAAGTGGAGCACACCGGAAGTGCCAAACTCCATCACCATGACGGCTATTAAAGCCAAACCCGCCATCACCACCTTACTGAAAGGTGAGGATCCTTGGAAAGGCTACATCGTGCCACGATTTGAATCAGGAAGCATCAAGGCTGCCGACGGCGTGACTGACCTATATTGGCGCATGGTAAAGCCCCATGACTTTGACCCGACGAAGAAGTATCCCACGGTAGTCTATGTCTATGGTGGCCCGCACGCCCACAACGTCGAAGCCTCTTGGCATTGGTATAGCCGCTCTTGGGAGACCTATATGGCACAGAAAGGCTATATCGTCTTCATCCTCGACAACAGAGGCAGCGAGAACCGCGGACGCGATTTTGAGCAGGCCACCTTCCGCCAACTTGGCCAGATTGAGATGCAAGACCAAATGTGCGGTGTGGAGTTCCTGAGAGGGCTGCCCTATGTTGATGCCAACCGACTGGGCGTACACGGCTGGTCGTTCGGAGGCTTTATGACCATCTCCTTGATGACAAACTATCCCGATGTCTTCAAGGTTGGTGTCGCAGGAGGCCCCGTCATCGATTGGAAGTGGTACGAGGTGATGTATGGCGAGCGTTATATGGACACTCCGCAGAGCAACCCCGACGGCTATGCCAAGACGAGCCTGATTCCACAGGCCAAGAACCTGAAAGGCAAACTGCAGATCATCATCGGCTACAACGACCCTACGGTGGTGCCTCAACACGCACTATCGTTCCTCAAGGCCTGTGCTGAGGCTGGCACCCAGCCCGACTTCTTCGTCTATCCCGGTGAGGGGCACAACATGAGGGGGCACAACAGCGTGCACTTGCATGAGCGCATCACCCAGTATTTTGAAGATTACCTCAAGTAAATAAAAACCTAACACTAACCTACCCTAACCTATGAACACTAAACGCTGGATTGTTATACTTGCCGTGACGATGGGAACCGTCAACACCTTTGCAGACATTGACATCAAGCAAGACCCAAAGTACATAGAACTGCACGACTCCATGCGTCATGCGTTCAACAGCGCAGACAGTGCCCGGTTCTTCCCTGCCGTCAAGACCCTAGAAGACTACGTGCTCCAGCAGGGCGACCTCCACACTTACTACACGCAACGCTGCAACGAGATTGTTTTCCTGATGAACACAGAGAAAATTTTTGAGGCCTACAAGGCAGCCCAGTTACTATCGAAAGAACTGCGCGAGAAACAACTCGACAGCGAGATGTATATGGCCATCAATATGATGGGCCACATACAGCGCTACTGCGGCAACAAGGACTCGGCAAAGAAGAGTTTCACGGAAGTCATCAGACAGATGGAGAAGTATGGCTACTACGAGAGCATGCCCCCCATTTACATGAACATCGTCAATGTGGAGATGGACGACGATCCGGAGGAGGCCATCGAGATGCTGAACAAGGCAGCCGACATAGCGCGCCAATACTCTCCCGACCGCGTCTTCGACATTGAGTGTCGACGGGCGTTGAGTTACTATAACCTGGGGGACATGGACAACTTTGTCAAAGCCTACCAATACTATCTGGAAGGAAAGGCAAAAGGATTGTCATCAATCAGCGGACGCAGTCTCGAAATCTATTACACGGCCTATCGTGGAGATGTGGACAAAGCCGTGGAGATGGCCAAAGAGACCATGGGCGACGAAAGTGGCGAGATCATCGCTAACCTCTACAAGAATGCCGGCAGATGGCAAGAGGCCTATGACATCCAACGACTGAACATGATTGCCAACGACTCCATCAATAGCGTCATCCTGAGCAACAGCATGCAAGGCATTGAACATGAACTGGCCCTTTACGAGGTAGAACGCAAGTCGGCCAAAACACGGACCATAGCGTTGGCAGCCACCATCCTGCTGCTCATCCTGCTCATCCTCGCCCTCGTCTATATCGTGCTCAGCCGCCGTCGCCACATGCTCCAGTTGAAAGACGCCTACAAGCATGCCCTCCAGTCGGACAACATGAAGACTATCTTCATTCAGAACATGAGTCATGAGGTGCGCACGCCGCTGAACATCATTGCGGGCTTTGCGCAAGTGATTTCCGATCCTGACAACACACCTCCACGCGAAGAGCGCAAGCACATCGCACAGATGATGCTCAAGAGTACGCGCAGCATTACCAATCAAATTGACGAAATGCTGGAACTCAGCATTAACGAGACCTCTGGGGCTGTGGAGAAGGAAGATGACGTCAAGATCACCCCACTACTTTCTGAATTAATCAAGGAATTCAGTGACCAAGTGAAAGATGGCGTTAACTTGTCACTCAACAATTCGCTGTCTGACGGTTTTGCCATGACCACCAATAGGAGTCTGCTTCGCAGGATGGTCTATATCCTGCTGGACAATGCCGCCAAGAACACCATTGAGGGCTGCATCGTACTCAAAGCATCAGCCAGCACCACAGCATTGACGATAGCCGTTGAAGATACGGGTTGCGGAATAGCACCCGAAGAGGCTCATCACATCTTCGAGCGCTTTGTCAAACTGGACACTTTCAAGGAAGGTCTTGGACTTGGCCTGCCGCTTTGTCGCATCATCGCAACCAGAATGGAAGGTTCCGTAAAACTCGACACTGCCTATAAAGGCCCTGGCGCACGCTTCGTCATCACCCTTCCGATAAGGAGTTAAGATATCAAAATTTATAGTCTATACCAACACCTATGACATTATTGGTGCGTGAATATGTCTGTGAAAATGTCTCCAAGCCATACGACACCTGCTTGTTGTAGTCACTGTAGAGACTGACGAAATAACTGGCATTCAGACGGAATTTCTCAGTGATATTCCACGCACCACCCAGACCGATACTCCAACTGTCGCAAGCAAAAGAGGTATCCTGCTGATAGCCGTCGGAAAGTCCATAATCTGTACGCTGACCGCCACAACTGACGGTAAACTTCTCATTGATATCATACTCTACGCCTGCCAAAAACTCGTGAGTGCCATGAGTAAGTTCGTTCTGACGGTCGTTAGCCATCTTGGCACTCTTGTCGTCGAAGAAGTGGTACTCTATGGAAGCACGCAACTGAGGTGTGAACTCGTAACCGGCAGCCAGAGTGAGCAGTGCAGGCATATCATAGCGTGTACGCACACCATCCTGATAGGGTTCGGTATAGGTGCCCAGATTCTGCTGGAGGCCTACCAGTTTAGCCTGCGCATTTGGGTCGTTGGCTATCATATAGGCCATCAGGTTGGTACCCAGTCCTGCATCAAGCACATTGGTATCGTTCTTCGGGTTCAACTTGGTACGGAACTCGTAGCGTGCGGCCAGCGTGAGGGGACCCTGATGATAATCCAGGCTGATTATCGGCGTGAATCCCCACCCTTTCTGGTCCACATCGAGCAATAACTTGGCCACCTCGCCAAACATAGGATGGTCTTTGGCCACCACATGACCGCGATAATAGCCGTCGTAGTAGTTTGCGCGGACGCCGACTGCCGCAGAGAGGCAGTCAAGAATCTTATAGGTGAAGTTCACCTGTCCGCCATAGATGTACTGTTTGCCCTTCATCTCCGAGTCCAAGGCATATTGGTTAGGGGCGATACCGTTGCCTGCCAGCATGTTCTGCATCAGCAAATTGAACATGGGCACGCCATTATCATATTTCACAAAACCACCACTGCCCACGATACCAATCATCGACGACAGGGCCCAGCGGTCTTTCTTATACGAAGCAAACAATGCCGGCACAATGGGTGCCGAAGCCACGCCTTCGTACTTGGTGTCACCCAATTGGATGTCACGGTTCTGCCAAGGCTTCTGGAAGTTGAGGGAAAGTTGCCATCCCTCGTATCCCCAAGCCAAACCGGCCGGATTACTGAATGCCGCATCAATCTCCGTAGTGGCTCCACGTGCAAACATACGGTCAAAAGCGATGTGATAGTTTGTGTTGGTCATCAGACCACCTGCCCACGACGCTTGCAGTCCAAGCATCGTCAGGACAAACAGTGTCAAGATTTTCTTCATTTTGAATGATAAATGATTTGGTGATTCGGCAAAGTTAAGCATTTTTCCTGTAACCGCCAAACAAATCAGGCTTTTTCTGCTTTTTCCTTTGCATTCACGAAAAATATCACTACCTTTGCAGGCAAATTTCGAAATCAGCAAGACGATTATGAAGATATTACTGTTAGGAAGTGGCGGCCGCGAGCACGCCCTGGCTTGGAAAATTGCTCAGAGCAGCAAGTGTGAGAAACTGTTTATTGCACCAGGCAATGCCGGAACCTCCGACTGCGGTGAAAACGTCGCTATTAAGGCCGACGATTTCGAGGCCATCAAGCAGTTTGTTGTGGAGAAAGGCATCAACATGGTGGTTGTCGGCCCAGAAGACCCGCTGGTGAAGGGTATCTACGATGACATGAAGGACGACGAGCGCACCAAGAACGTGCCCGTCATAGGCCCGTCGAAGGCTGGTGCCGTGCTGGAAGGCTCGAAGGACTTTGCCAAGGCGTTTATGATGCGTCACAACATCCCCACTGCCCGCTATCAGACATTCGACGGCGAGCATGTGCAAGAAGGTTTGGCCTTTTTGGAGACATTGAACCCTCCCTACGTACTGAAGGCCGACGGTCTGTGTGCTGGCAAGGGCGTGCTGATACTCCCCACTCTCGACGAGGCCAAGCGGGAACTGAAAGATATGCTGGGCGGCATGTTCGGCAACGCCTCCAGTCGAGTGGTAATCGAGGAGTTTATGAGTGGCATCGAATGCTCCGTCTTTGTGCTCACCGATGGCGATCACTACAAGATTCTGCCCGAGGCCAAGGACTATAAACGCATCGGCGAACACGATACAGGTTTAAACACAGGAGGCATGGGCAGTGTCTCGCCTGTCCCCTTTGCAACCAAGGAGTGGATGCAGAAAGTGGAAGACAGAATCATCCGTCCAACAGTAGAAGGTTTAAAGTCAGAAGGTATTGATTACAAGGGATTTATCTTCTTTGGCCTCATCAATCGCTCTAACACGCCTAGTGGCGAACCTGAGCCATATGTCATCGAGTACAACTGCCGCATGGGCGACCCTGAAACGGAGAGCATCATGCTGCGTCTGAAGAGCGACATTGTCAATCTCTTTGAAGGTGTGGCCGAGGGCAACCTAGACCAGCGGGAGATAGCGTTCGACGAGCGTGCTGCCGTCTGCGTGATGCTGGTCAGCGGCGGTTATCCCCAGGCCTATAAGAAGGGCTATCCTATCACAGGCATCCCTTTCAATTCTGACTCCATCGTCTTCCATGCCGGCACCACGATGAAGGACGGCGAGGTGGTGACCAATGGTGGTCGCGTCATTGCAGTTTCTTCCTATGGTAAGGATAAGGCCGAGGCCCTTCAGAAATCGTTCACTGAGGCCCAGAAGATAGAGTTTACCGACAAATATTTCCGTCGCGACATTGGTGCCGACCTGTAAATGAAGAGACTTCAGAACAGAATTGCTGAGAGCGGCCTATTGCTCCCCGTAATGGGCCTCTACGCCATAGCCATCTGGCTCTCAAGCGGACTGCTGACAGAGGGGTTGTGGCCACAACTGGCATGCTATGCAGCCTCCGTCTATCTGTTGGCGGAACTGAGCAATGGCAACGCCTTGCTGCGCATTCGCAGCCGCATCATCTCCAGTTCATTCATCGCCCTGTCATGTATGAACAGCATGCTCTTCTGTTCGCTCACAGGCTGCCTGACGCAACTGTTCTTTATCGTCGCCTTCCTCCTCCTATTCAGTACCTATCAGAACAATCTGGCAGCGGGGCGTGTATTCTATGCCTTCGCCTTTCTGGGCGGAGCCAGCATCATGCACGTGGAGACCCTATGGCTGGTGCCCCTCATCTGGTTGCTCATGATTACCCAGTTGCTGTCATTCAACTGGCACACATGGCTGGCCTCTGTTATCGGCCTTCTGGCACCTTACTGGTTCCTGTCGCTTTGGTTCATCTACACCCAGGATTTCTCGCCCCTTGCCGAGCACCTTTCTGGCCTATGGTCGATTGGTATGCCCTTCGACTATAGAGGTATAACCATTGCGCAACTGGTCACCCTGGTCATCACTCTGACTCTGATGCTGACGGGCATCATCCATTTCTGGCTTCGCAGTTACGAAGACAAGATTCGCATCCGACTGCTCTATGGATTCTTCTCCTATCTGGGCCTGTTCGCCATGCTAATCATTATCGTTTTGCCTCAATACTACGACCTGTTCATCCGTCTGACCTTCATATGCGTCAGTCCGCTGGTAGGCCATTTTGTGGCACACACCAACACGCGGGCCACCAATATCGCCTTCATCGTCATCACCGTGCTGGTATTCCTTATCACCATGCTGAACTTATGGATGCCTTCATTGAGTTTCTAGAAGCCTATGGCTACTGGGGCATGTTCGTTGCCGCCTTCCTGGCTGGCAGTGTCTTTCCCTTCTCTAGCGAGGCCGTCATGCTGAGCCTGCTCACCAAACTCGATGCTTGGCCGCTAGTGGTATATGGTACTATCGGCAATGTGCTAGGGTCGATGTTTAATTACTATGTAGGCCGCCTGGGCAAGTTGGAGTGGATAGAGAAATACCTGCGCATCAAGAAAGAGAAGATGGACCGTGCCGAGCGCTTCATGGCTGGTCGTGGTGCTTGGATGGGCTTTTTCGCGTTCCTGCCTATTTTGGGCAGTGCCATCACCGTGACACTAGGCTATATGCGGGCCAACCCCGTCGTATCCATCCTAAGCATCGCCGTCGGTAAGTTCCTGCGCTACCTGTTGCTGGTCTATGGTGTGGAATGGCTGTTCTAACATCTTCTTGCAAAAGTCAAATAAAAACAAAAAATGTGCTTTTTGTTTTGTATTGTTCTCACTTATTAGTACCTTTGCAGGCAAATTCGAATTTTTAGCGTAAAGTTATGAAACAATTTCGTCTCGTGGACAATATCGCAGGATGGCTCACCTTCCTTGTTGCCGCTATTGTCTACTGTTTGACCATTGAGCCGACAGCCTCATTCTGGGACTGTCCAGAGTTTATCACCACCGGCTATAAACTGGAAATCGGTCACCCACCCGGTGCCCCGTTCTTCATGCTGACGGCAAACCTTTTCTCGCAGTTAACCAGCGACCCCACACAGGTGGCACGCATGGTGAACACGATGAGTGCGCTGCTCTCGGCCACGTGTATTCTGTTCCTGTTCTGGAGCATTACGCACCTGACGCGCCGCCTGCTCATCAACAAATGGGAGGAATTGTCCACATGGAAACTGATAGCCATTGAGGCCTCTGGCCTTGTGGGTGCACTTATCTATACCTTCAGCGACACCTTCTGGTTCTCGGCTGTGGAGGGTGAGGTCTATGCCTACTCGTCGGCTTTTACTGCCGTGGTATTCTGGCTCATTCTGAAATGGGAAGATCATGCAGACGAGCCTCACAGTGACCGCTGGCTGGTGCTCATCATGTATATGACGGGACTTTCCATCGGCGTGCACCTGCTGAACCTGCTGTGCCTGCCCGCCATCGTGCTGGTCTACTATTTCAAGCGCTATCCCAAGGCCAACTTCCTGGGGGCCATCATGGCCCTGATGGCATCGTTAGTAGTGCTGGCCGCCGTGCTCTACGGCGTGGTGCCAGGCATCATCACCGTGGGCGGCTGGTTCGAACTCTTCTTCGTCAACATGCTGGGCATGCCGTTCAACTTCGGTGAGTATGTCTATCTGGCCCTGCTTGTGGCAATAGTCATCTGGGCCATCTATGAGACACAGACTGCCAGCGATGACAACTACTCCTTTGGCTGGATACGCCAGAACATTGCCTTCCTGCTGGCTTTCGGCATGCTAGGCATCCCCTTCTACGGCTACGGCTGGGCAGCCTTCGGCATCGGCCTGTTGGTACTCCTCGTGCTGGCAGCACTGCTCTTCCTACCAGGCAGAAAGAAGCCGCTGATCACCACCCGTTTCAAGAACACCACCCTGCTCTGCATGCTGATGCTGATGATTGGCTACTCGACGTATGCCGTCATTGTCATCCGTTCGTCAGCCAACCCGCCGATGGACCAGAACTCGCCTGAGGACATCTTCACGCTGGGCAACTACCTGAGCCGCGACCAGTATGGCTACCGCCCGCTGCTCTACGGACAGGCCTATAGTTCTGAATACAAGATTAATAACGAGGGCTCTGTAGAAATGGACGAGGGTGCCCCCATTTGGCACCGTGTGGAAAAGAAGTCGGCCGACGAGCCCGACCGCTACTCGTGCCTCGATGCCAAAGGTGAAGAGATTACCAAGGATAAGCCTGTCTATGCACAGAACATGTTTTTCCCACGCATGTACTCAAACAGTTCGCGACACATCTCCCAATATAACAGTTGGGGCGGTAAGAACGGACAGATAGAAGGTCAGAAGGTGCCCTCTAACTATCGTAAGGGCAACACAGTGACCATGCCCACGCAGTTCGAGAACCTGCGGTTCTTCTTCTCATATCAGTGCAATTGGATGTACTGGCGTTACTTCCTTTGGAACTTCGCTGGCCGACAGAACGACATCCAGGGTCATGGCGACGTGGAGCACGGCAACTGGCTCACTGGCATCCCCTTCATAGACAATGCCCGTCTGGGCGACCAGTCGCTGCTGCCTGACGAGTTGAAGAACAACAAGGGACACAACGTGTTCTATTGTCTGCCGCTCATCCTTGGACTGATTGGCATTCTGTGGCAGGTATTCCTCTGCCGCCGCAAGGGCATACAACAGTTCTGGGTGGTCTTCTTCCTGTTCTTCATGACAGGTCTGGCCATCGTAGTCTACCTAAACCAGACACCAGAGCAGCCCCGTGAGCGTGACTACGCCTATGCCGGCTCGTTCTATGCCTTCGCTATTTGGTGTGGCATGGGTGTTGCTGCCATCATCGACATGCTGTCAAGGGTCATGGGCAAAATGAAAAATGGAACAGCAGTCACCGCTCTGGCCGCCGTCGTTAGCATCATCTGTCTGCTTGTACCCATCCAGATGGGCTCGCAGACATGGGATGACCACGATCGCTCTGGCCGCTACACTTGCACAGACTTCGGACAGAACTATCTGATGACGCTGCAGCAAGAGGGCGCCCCCATCATCTTCACCAATGGCGACAACGACACCTTCCCGCTCTGGTACAATCAGGATACTGAGGGTGTGCGTACAGATGCCCGCGTGTGCAACCTGTCGTACCTCAACACCGACTGGTACATCGACCAGATGATACGTCCGGCCTACGACTCGCCTTCGCTGCCCATCAACTGGAGCCGCTTGGAATACTGTTCTGGCACCAACGAGTATGTGAAGGTGGACCGTCACATCCGTTCGGCCATCGAACTGCTACGGAAGCAGTATCCTGCTGAGGTGAAGGAACTCTTCGGTGAAGACCCATACGAACTGAAAAACGTGCTCAAATACTGGGTGCGTGACCACCGTAGCGATGAGTTGAAACAGCGTCAGAAGGCCGCCATCGAACTGGCATACAACCAGATAGAGGAGATAAAGAACGACTACTACTATGAATTGGAGAGCGATCTGCACGTCATACCTACCGATACCGTCTATCTGACCATCGACAAAGAGGCCGTCAGAAAGAGCGGCATGAAGATACAGGGTGACTCCATCCCCGATCGCATGGTCATCTCGCTGAAGGGTCTGGGAGGCCTCGACAAGAGCAAACTGATGATGCTCGAACTGCTGGCTAATGCCAACTGGACGCGCCCCATCTACGTGGCCTACACCGTGGGACAGGAGAACTACATGAACCTGGGCGACAACTTCGTGCAGGAAGGACTGGCCAACCGCATCACGCCCTTCACCACGAACATCGACGATCAGCCGCTGCCACACATGACTAACTTCGACACCGAGAAGACCTACGACAACGTGATGAACCGCTATAAGTTCGGTGGCATCGACAAGCCTGGCATCTATCTCGACGAGACAGTCATGCGCATGTGCTACACCCACCGTCGCCTGATGGTCAAGTTGGCCACCAACCTCATAGACGAGGGCGACAACGACAAGGCTGCCAAGGTGCTGGAGAAATGCGACAAGGAGATTCCCTCCTACAACGTACCGCACGACTTCCAGAGCGGCAGCATCGACATGGCCCGCTGCTATGCTAAACTGGGGAACACGAAGAAGGCCAAGGAGGTGCTGGAAGCCCTGTGGAAGAACTCTGACCAGTCGATGACCTTCTACAACTCGCTGCCCCCCTATCTCTTCCCCAGTTGTACCAGCAGCAGTCAGTTCCACATGTTCTATGTCATGCGCCACCTCATCGACATCGCCTCGTCATGCGACATGAACCTGGCAGAACAGTACGACCAGAAACTGGGTGAACACATCGACACCTATTTAAGCAAGGGAGGACCGTTACCTCAGTAAAAAAGATAAAATGTTTATCGAGCAACCAGCCATCTATCTTCGCTGGCTCTACCCGAAAGCCCTGTGGAGAATGGACCGTCGCGAACACGCAGTCTACCTGACGTTCGACGACGGCCCCATCCCTGAGGCTACCCCTTTCATCCTTGATACCCTCAAGCAGGAGGGCATCAAGGCTACCTTTTTCATGGTGGGCGACAATGTGCGCAAATATCCCGAACTGTTCCAGCGTATCAAAGACGAGGGCCATCAGGTGGGCAACCACACTCATAACCATATAGGCGGACTGCGGCACACCATCAAGGAGTACAGTTACAACGTAGAAAAGGCCAACGCCTATATACACAGCCGGCTGATGCGCCCACCACACGGATGGATGCGACTGGCCCAGTATGTGTGGCTCTCGCGAAAATACAAAGTGGTGATGTGGGACCTCGTGACACGCGATTACTCCAAGTGGCTCACAGCCGATGATGTGGTGAACAACGTGAAGCGTTACGCCCGCAACGGTTCCATTATCACCTTCCACGACTCCCTGAAGTCTATTGATAAACTAAAGACTGCCCTGCCCGAGAGCATTCACTGGCTCAAGGAACAGGGGTATGAGTTTAAGATCTTTGATTATTAATCGATTCGATTATTCGATTGAACGATTAAACGATTATTCGATTAAACGATTGAACGAATAATCGATAGAACGATATATCGATATCTCGAAAAAAAAATCAAACCGTTATCTCGCCACTGCCGTAACAACGGTGGTGGCGATTGTCATAAATGACACAGAACTGGCCTGGTGCCACGCCATGGATGCGCTCAGCAGAGTGAACGACGAATCGGCCATTGCCAGCAGGCTCAAGTGTGGCAGGATGAAACTCGGGCGTATGGCGAATCTTGAAAGTGATATGCTCGCCAGGCATCACGCCATTGATGCTGTGGAAGCCGTGAATGGGGAAATCCTGCTTATAGGCCGTCTCAGGATCGTAGCCATGAGAGACGTAGAGGACATTCTCTTCCACATTCTTCCTAACGATGAACCAAGGACCGCCGCCAAAGCCCAGGCCCTTGCGCTGACCAATCGTATAGAACCAGTGTCCACGATGCTGACCAATGATACGCCCCGTCTCCAGTTCCACCACCCTACCAGGCATCTCTCCCAAGTACCTCTTGATATATTCCGTATAGTCGATCTTACCCAAAAAGCAGATGCCCTGTGAGTCCTTGCGGCGGGCGTTCACCAAGTGTTCCTGCTCTGCTATCTGTCGCACCTCATCTTTCACATAATGGCCAATGGGGAAAATCGCCCTCTGCAACTGCCAGTCGTATATCTGCGCCAGGAAGTCCGTCTGGTCCTTCACGGGGTCAGGGCTTGTGCAGAGCCATTTTAATTTACTATTTGACGATTTACTATTTACGATTTCCTCTTCCGTTGTGGCATAATGGCCTGTGGCAATGAGGTCGTAGTCGTGTCCACACTTCTCGTGGAAGGCACCGAACTTTATCAGACGGTTACACATCACATCAGGATTAGGAGTAAGACCCACCTTCACCTTATCCATCGTGTATTTCGTCACCTGATCCCAGTATTCCTGATGGCAGTCCACCACTTCCAACTTACAGCCGTACTTATGTGCTACGGCCGTAGCCATTTCCAGGTCCTCCTCGCTGCTACAGTCCCATTCGGCGTTCTGCTCTGGTCCTATCTTAATGTAGAAACAGTCAGGATGCAAGCCCAGACGGGCAAACTCATAGACCACCACGCTGCTATCGACACCTCCCGACAGCAGTACGGCAATGCGCTTATTATCCAGTTCACTTGTATTCACGGCTGCAAAGTTACAGACTTTCATCCACAATTCATAACAGGTAATTCATAATAATTTTTAAATTATCGCATAAAGTGTCGTTGTCCATGATTCTATATTCAATGTTTTTTGTACCTTTGACCTCTATAACAGAAAGGAAACAGCATGGAGTCTTATCTGAACACGGAGAACACAGAAAACAACAAGGAATTGCGCTACGCGTGGGACTTTGTGGAACACACAGGGCGCAGCATCTTCCTGACAGGCAAGGCAGGAACTGGAAAGACAACATTCCTGAAAACGGTGGTTGAGCACAGTAGCAAACGCAGCATTGTGGTGGCACCAACAGGTGTGGCAGCCATTAATGCGGGTGGCATGACCATCCACTCGTTCTTCCAACTGCCGTTCTCCCCTTTCGTCCCTAACGCGAAAATCAAGAGCAAGTTCGACTTCAGCAAGGACAAGCGTAAGATTATCGCCTCGCTCGACCTGCTGATTATCGACGAGATATCGATGGTACGCAGCGATCTGCTCGACGCTATCGACAGCGTGCTCCGTCGTTTCCGCGACCGTTATAAGCCTTTTGGCGGTGTGCAGTTGCTGATGATTGGCGACCTGCAACAACTGACGCCTGTGGTGACACCCGATGACGAGCGGATGCTCGCACCCTATTACGACACGCCCTATTTCTTCGGCTCAAAGGCACTGGCACAGATAGAGTATGTCACCATCCAACTGGAAACTGTGTATCGCCAACAGGACGAAACATTTCTCTCACTGCTGAACCATATCCGCGAGGGATGCCCCACGGCCAATGACCTCACACTTCTGAACAGTCGCTTCCAGCCGACATTCATCCCCAAACCGGAAGATGGCTACATCCGTCTGACTACCCACAACCAGATGGCCAACAACTACAACGAGTCGGAACTGAAAAAACTGCGTGGCCAGTCATTTACCTATCAAGCACGGATAGAGGGAGTATTCCCAGAATACTCGTACCCTACGGCAGAGACGCTGATACTGAAGGAGGGCGCACAGGTCATGTTCGTGAAGAACGACCCATCAGGCAGACACCGCTATTATAACGGACGCATAGGTCATGTGACGCTGGCAGAAAGCAACCGGCTGGAAGTTGTCTGTCCTGGCGACAGCGAGGCTATTGAGGTGGAGCCGCTGGAATGGGAAAACGCACGCTACACACTGAACAATGAGACACAAGAAATAGAGACCGAGGTGCTGGGTAAGTTCGCACAACTGCCCCTGCGACTGGCATGGGCCATCACGATCCACAAGAGTCAGGGCCTGACCTTCGATCGCGCCATCATCGATGCCAGCCTGTCGTTTGCACCTGGTCAGGTGTATGTCGCCCTGAGCCGCTGCAGGTCGCTCGAAGGCATGGTGCTGGCTTCACGTATCACGCCCCAGGCCATCATCAATGATGAACGTGTGGACGACTATATATCGCATCAGGAAGAAGAGGCACAGCGAAGCATCGGGCAACTGTCCACGCTCAAGGACGAATACTACCGCTACCTGCTGATGGAACTGTTCGACTTCAAGGACATCCTCTATCGTGAAGAATATCTGGCGCGACTCATCATCGAGTTCTTCTATCATAGTCATACTGACATTGCCGAGTTGCACAAGCGGGCCCTGGAAGACTATAAACAACAGGTCATTGACATTGCCACCAAATGGTGTGCCATGATTCAGCGGATGACGATAGCGGAGTTGCACGAGACGGAATTCCTGGAGCGCGTAAAACGAAGTGCTGCCTATTTTGAGCAGACACTCGACAAGACCATGTCCAAGCCGCTATCGTTAGTGTCTGACATCAAGTCGCAGAATAAGGTGGCCATGAAACGTCTCACGGAAAACCATGCAGACCTGCAGCAGGCCTGGCTCTCGCGCCGTTATCTGCTGAAACAGATGTCAGAGCGCACCTTCACCACAGCCGACTATCTGCGCCAGAAACAGCACTCGCTGCTCGATGCCATAGATGCCAGCACGCTGGGAGGAACCAGTGGACAGACAACGGCCCAAAAGCAGAAACGCAGACGGCCATCCAAGGGATAACCCTCCCTCTACAGGTTCTTCTTCGGATAGAGGCCATCCCACCATGTGGGGTCGTCCTTGAGCCAGCGAGCGAACCAAGCCATCTGCGTGGCGAGCCATTTCTCCTTCTTCGCGTAGTCGAGGATATGGTGGTTCTCGTCCTTCACCTGCACCAAGGCCACCTCGCGGCCCAGCAGTTTCAGGGCGGTGAACATCTGAAGGCTCTCGATGAGAGGCACGTTGGTGTCGGCATCGCCATGAAGGAGCAGCAGCGGCGTGTGAATCTTATCGGCATTGAACAGCGGACTCTGGTTGACGTAGAGGTCACGATGACTCCAAGGATAACTGTTGGCCATCGACACCTCGCTGTAGTTATAGCCCCAATAGCCCTCGCCCCAGTAACTGGTGTGGTTGGCAATACCCGCATGAGAAACGGCAGCAGCAAAGATGTCGGTCTGTGTCTGCAAGTACTGCGTCATGAAACCACCATACGAGGCACCCATACAACCAATTTTCTCCTTGTTGATATAGGGATGCTCCTCGCAAATCTTCTTCGTACCCTCGATGATATCCTCGGCAGGACCACGACCGGCCGTGTTCACATGGCGTGAGGCCCACTCCTGACCAAAGCCCGTAGCGCCACTGGGTTCGATGATATAGGCCACATAGCCCAGCGAGTTCCAGTACTGAGGGGCGTAGGGCGACTCGAAATAACGGCTCACAGGCGAGCAGCCACCATAGTAATAAACAATCATAGGATATTTCTTCGTAGCATCGAAGTCCTTGGGCAGGTAGAGACGGCCATAGACCGTATCGCCCTTCGAATTAGTAAAGTTCCAATCCTCGCAGGTACCAATCTCAGCATCGCCAAGGGCCTCTTTGCCATTGAACATTGACCATTGACCATTGACCATTGAACGTGGACCATTGAACATTTGTTTCTTCGAGTCAATCTGGGCCACATAGGCCGAGGCGGGCTCCATCGTCTTATAGGAGAGGTAACCGATAACGGTTGCATTGGAGGCCATATCGTAGCGATAGGCATAGTCGCCCTGGATAGGCAGTTTGACAATCTTGCCAGTCTTGGGGTTGAGCACAAACATATTCACGTAGTCGCGATCCTCAGCCGTGAAATAGATATTGCCATCGGCCAGTGACCAGTCAACACGCTCGATACTGGGATCGAAGTCCTTCGTCAGCGGTGTCACCTTCTTACTGGCAATGTCGAAGAGGAAGAGTTCGTTCTCCGTCATACTTGGCGTCACGTTCTCTGGCAACTGACAGCCTATGCGGTTGAAAGCCTCAGGCGTACCCGTGAAGAGAAGTTGGGTGGCATCGGGCGAGAAAGAGCACCCGCCAAGGAAGCCCTCACACTGGAGCACAGTATCCATCTTCAGCGTCTGGGCATCCATGATATAGACGTCCTGCACCTCTGTAGGACGCTTGGCCAATCTGGAATAAGACGACACAATCAAGAGTTTCTTGCCGTCCTGAGAGATGTCGTAGAGATATTCGCCCTTATTGCCGAAAGTAATGCGCTGACAGAGGCCCGTCTTCAGGTCATAACGCTTCAGGTAATTGCGGCTGCGCCAGTCTGGCTGACGGTCGTCCATCTCCAGCACCTGGTAGACATCATCATCCTCTTTTGGGCCTTCCTCCTCAGCAGAGAAAACGAGATAGTCCTCTGTAGGACTGATATCATAACTGTCATGCGGAATATCGTAGGCCCATTGCGAGCGCTGTCCCGTCAGCGGATCTACCTTGAAGAGCACGCGTTTATCCCCCTGCCATTCCTCATCAATATAGGCAACGGAGCGCGGCATCCATGTCACGTTCTTATTCAGATAGCGCAACAATTGCTGCGTCTTCACCTCACGCAGTTCATAATCCCAACGGCTATTACCGCCACGTTCCGTGGTCTGATAAGTCACCACCACGTATTTACCATCAGCCGAAAGCGAGATTCCACGCACGCGCTTACCGTCCGTCAGATCGTGCACCATGTAGGGATGGGACTTTGAGGTTTGAGGTTGGAGGTTGGAGGTTTGAGTATCAAAAGACACCTGAATAGAGTCCGTATCGCTGGGCTCAGCCAGATAGCGGATGGCGAAAGTGTGATGCTCTGGTGCCAGTTTCAGTTCGCCAGCATACTCTTGCCCATCGATGAAGAGTTTATAGTTCTTCGGCCCTTTTACCTCGACAGAGCCCTTCACGTAATCCTTATTGTTTACAAAGAAGGAAAGGATGCCCACGCTCTTGCTGTTCTTCAGCGAGGGAAGCACCTGTCCACTGAACACCGTCGTTGGCTCGACAGAGAGCGACAAGTTGTCCATCAGGCTATTCTCGTCAAACTTCTTTCCGTTCACATCCACGGAATCCATACCTACAGGAGCCTGTACGGCAAAGGGCCCTGCCAAGTTAAATTCCGTCACCGTTGTCTTTACCTGCGCCCCAGCATTCAGAACGCCTGCTGTCAGCGCTATCAGAATAAAAGATTTCTTCATACTACTTTATGGGTCTGTTTACGAGGTGCAAAAGTACGAAAAATATCTGATTATTCGACTATATCTGTCCACTTATTTGATATTCTTGAGTATCCAGTCCAGTTGCTGACGGTTGGTCGTATTGCTGGTCCAATGCTCGTTGACGGGCGTGACCAGACTCTCTTTCTCACACTTCAGCAGGTTCCAGACGGCATAACTCGTGGTGGGCGGACAGGTATTGTCGTTGTAACCCCACGTCATGTAGGTCTTGGCCTTGATATAAGGAGCGAAACAGCAGACGTCGAAATAAGGCAATGTCTGCAGATGCTGTGGGGTGAGGAAACCCTCTTGCTTCGAGAAGTGGGGATAGCCGTGAGTGCGCCCTTCCTCAGCAGCAGCGGCCATATCGCTGAGAGCGGGATGGTTGGCTACGCAGAGCGTCACCCTGGGGTCGAGGGCTGCGGCGATGAGCGACAATGCCCCACCCTGGCTGCCTCCCTGAGTGATGACGTTCTTTCCGTCCCATTCAGGCAACGAGCAGAGAAAGTCGATACTGCGCACCAGTCCCAGATAGACGTGCTTCATGTAATAATGGTCGCGGCTGTCAATGCCCTGATACAGGTAGCCCTTCTCCCTGCCATCAAAAGCCGAGCGCACGTCCTCGAAATACTTCTCAGGCATCAGCGGGTTCATGCCATGAATCTCGGTGATGAAGCGGATGACGCCGTTCTCAGGATAGTAGTCGCGCGAGTTTGGCTCCTTAATGGTCTTCACGCCAGCCCCTGGGGGACAGAGCACGACGGGATATTTTTTCATTGAACATTCTTTCGGCATCATCAGCAGGCCGTAGAGTATCTGATGCTGAGGGTTCAGTTCCAGGCGCACCAAGTAGCAGTCGGTCTTATCGGTAGTAAACTCAGGACAGGGTGTCTTCGTGAACTTCAGCGGATACTTGGCTGCCTCCTTCAGGTTGTCCTGCCAAAACTGCCAGAAGTCCTTCGGCTCCTGGGTATAGGGCACTATCTTCTCAGGTGAAAAGCCAATCTTCACGTGGTGCTGATAGGTGGTGCCGTCGAGCCTCATGGTCAGGCGGATGTCGCGGAAACAGGGTTTCTTCGCAGTCCCCGCCTTAATGATGGCGCGCCCGTTCTTCAGCGTGACGGTGCCCTTCGTGTCGGCCTCCATCAGGTCGTTGCCAATGGCATACTCCACCACCCCGTCACGCGGTATGCCGTATTTATAGAACTGTACCTCAACCGTGGCCTGCTCGCCCGTCTTGTAGAGCCAGTCGGCATGGTCGGGCACGGTCACCCACAGGTAGTCACTCTTGTAAGGATAATTCTCCGCGTTCAGGCTGTTAAGTCCCAGCAGACAGATCAGAATCGTAAGCAGTTGTTTCATTTCTTTTGATATCGTAGTTAGTTTATGTATTCTTTTGAGGCATCCACAGCAATGAGCACACCATCCTCAACGCCATCTTTGGTCTTCTGGGGACGGAAGGTGCATACCTTACTGTCGAATTCACCCAGGAAAGTAAAGCGTCCTGTGGCAGCATCCATCCACCACACGCGCTTCTTCTCGCCAGATATCTTGCGCAGGTCGATGGTCATGTCGCGGCTGGTGTAGTTATAGACCAGCAAATAGTCATTGCCGCGAGTGGCTATAAGTCGATCATACTGGGAACCGTTTCCTATGATGATGCTCTGGTCGGGCACCCGTTCGAAATAGGGCAACGAGAGCATCAGCCGCTTCAGGTACTTCATCTGATTGAAGCCTGGGTCATGGAGAGCCTCCGTCCACTCCTTTTCACAGAAATAGGCAGGCGGGAGTCCCCTGCGATAGAACTGCATGATGGCGTTATTGCCGTAGGTATGTCCGCAACTGCCTGCAAAGACGCTCCAATAGGCATAGCGACGCACATCCTGGGCATGCCAGTAGCCCTCATCGGTGGTATGCAGTCCCTTGGGAATCCCCTCATAGACGGGTTCATCGTCTATGACAGGCTTCTGCGGCTGGTACGACCATACGGAGTCCACATACATCCAGTTGTCCTCCTCCGTATTGTCGGGTATGGGATAGTTCACGGTACCCATGCGCTGACCGTACTTTCGATGCCCACTCTGGAAGGCATGCAGGTCAATCCACGAGGCCTTGCTCCACCAATGAGCCGACGTGGTACGACCACGGGGATGGAAGGTCATCAGATGGTTCTTGTCTATCAACTTGATGCTGGTAGCGAGCGCCTCCCACACCTCAGGCTTGACGTCGCCCTGTATGTCGCCACCTATAATCCAGATGATGTTCTTGCGGTTCTTATAGCGGTTAGCCAGGAACGCTCCGTAGGCCTTCGCCTGACTGACGTCCATCTTCCCTGACTTGACAAGACCGCCCCAGATGCATACCATGCCGATATAGATGCCCTGACGTTCGGCCTGATGCACGATATGGTCCATGTGTTCCCAGTATTCATCGACCATTGACCATGAACCATCGACCTCTACCTTGAGCGACTTCTGCCCATAGACATTATACGAAGGCACCTCGTTCATCACCTGCACCTGTACCATACTATATTCCGCATCGTGGCACATCTGCAGATAGTACTGCACCTCGTCGCGGTTCAGTCGCTGGGGCATCAGCCATGCCGTCTCTCCGAGCCAGAAGAAGGGTGTGCCGTCCTCATGTTGCAGGAAACGCTGGTTGTCCGACACCCGCAGCCTACCATGTTCCCAGGGCTGCTGTGCCAGCACCGTAGTGGTGAGTCCCAGCAGAAAGACAAGAATCGCAAGTATTTGTTTCATTATTGACATAGTAGTTTGTTTGTGTATGCAAAGGTACAAAATTTTTGCGAGACCTAATGCATTTTCACTGAAAAACTTGATTCAGGTATGAGGCCCCCCATCAACAGCGAGACGATCACCTGTCCCCTTCTGTCCCACCGACAATCTTCTCGACATGATATACACTGGCCTTCTGGCCCCAAGATTCCTGTGCTATTGTCAGCACGAGGAGAGTAATTGATATGGTCAAAAACTGTTTCATTGGTGCAAAGGTAGTAATAAAAGTTGGAAAAAGGACTTGCGAGATTGAAAAACTTTGATTTGATATACTCAAAGGTTTACGGGCTTTTTCTTATTTCCAAACAATCTTATTCATAATAGCCCTTGTTCCTCCTTGCCTTAACTCAGGCGTATTGATACGAATATCGCAATCCACGACGAAAATAGTGTTGGACTTGTTTGATCGAATCACATTTTCATCGTGCATGTCGCTGAGGTAAATATCTGGAGTGGCATAGGTCCAGTTACGAGGATTTTTCAATTCGAAACCCATCTGGCGCATATAGTCAGCAATCTCTTCATCGCTCACAGGCTGTCCGTCAATGAAGGGTTGCTCTACTATGATTTTAAACTCTCCGTTCTTGTCGCGACCAAAGCCAAGAACAGTCAGTCGTGTTTCAGGGAAATAGGTATTATGAAGTGCTATGCGGTCAAGGGCAAAGATGGGTTGGATAAAATAATCGAGCCCGATAGACTTAATCAGCGTAGAACCATGATCATAGACCTTAGCCTCGCCACCCTCTGCAATCTGTTCGCCAAGAACCTTGGGCAATTGTTCATCTACGCCATCAGTCCATACTCCGACAGCTTTTGCCCATTGTTCAATTACGCTTTCTTGCTGCGCTCCAAGTTGGCAATCTCTTTGGTAGTCGCTGAGTGCTGACGAATCCTGGCTATCTGGGCCAGCTTCTGCTCCCGCGAGCAGGGATGCAATGACATTTGTTGCACCTCCCGCTGCGCAGCCATGCTGTTCCTGCGGTGAAAATCGTTGATAAACCAACTGTCCGCTAATGAATTGTATTGCATAACTGTCAAGTTTTAGCAGGCCTTCAGACGTAAAGCCCTCTGCAATGATGGTGTGGACGGAAGCCCAAAAGTCTGCGTTATTCATAATTATTACTGATTTCTGCTGCAAACTTACAACTTTTTTTCCAAACAACCAAATGTTGTTTCTATTTTTACGCGGTTTTTGACGAGGAATACCGTACGAAACATACGGTCAATGACGTCGCGTTTCGCGACCCCACCCCCACCCTCGTTGCAGAGGGGGGATATTTCGTTCACCCTTTTTCTCAGAATTCACGCAAACGAGATGCATCATAGCACCGCCCTAAATCAGGGCAGTGCCTTGTATTGGGAACCAGTGTCGCGATTCGCGACGGTGGTTTGGCCTTTGGAAGCAGTATCGCGAATCGCGATGGTGCCCCTGTCGTTGTAACCTGACACCTGATTCAGGTATGAGGTTTTCTTTCTTTTCAACGGCGAGACGATCACTGTCCCTGATGTCCTTTGGATTATAACTATATTATTGTTTGAAATTAACAACATCTACATAACTGAAGGATTAATGTCAGTCCAATTCCTGCGAGTGCTACATATATAGCTTTTTTAGCAAGTTGTCGTGATGCTCTGGCCTCATAGAGGCTTGCAGCTGTTTGATGATATAATTGGCTGCTGTAGGCAGATAGTCCCAAATCCGTAATCTTCAAGAGGCCTGCATCAGTTTCGATAAGCAGTCCCATCATCTGCATATTGCCAATAGCGGTCTCAATCCAAACTCGATTATTATCGGTGTCTTTGAATGACGACTTTATTAAAACAGAATCGACAAGTTTTGAGAGTGCTACTTCCATGTCAATCTTTTGAGAGTTCATCAAACAAAAGTAATCGAGCACAAGGCAAATGGTCGTATATCTCACTAAGTTGAACTCTGTGAGTGTACTCCCATTCTTGTATTGTCCTGTATATATTCGTATCATATCTTTGTATTGTTAATATCGTGCATATGAAATAACAGTAGACTATTCATTATTGTTCTTCCTTGTATTTCCACAAGAAGCCGCCAGCAGATTTCTTCTTACCTTTGCAGACAAGACCTATACTCACATTAATACTCATTCCCAAACCATGAGAAGCAGCATGTGCACTAGGCCACTCTTTAATAAACTCTCCATCTAAACTGTATTGAAGTACCGCTTTACGAACAGAAGAGGGATATCTCTTTTGTAACAATCCTGCTTCTTTTAACAATCTGTACGCTACGCTTGCATGATTACATAGATCCGTAATACTCTTATAGTATTGAGAAACCTCCCAAGCTTCTTCTACAGTTTTAGCCCTTCGGAACATGGCATCAGTTGGCTTTGCCTCTTTAAATAGATTATTCTTCTTAAGATAGCTGTATAATCGATAATTATTTACCCTTATTTGTTCTATTGAACGATAATTATCAGATTCTTTTAAAGCTTCATCTTTTGTATACTCTTTAGGCTTCCCAAATACATCGTCCAGCATCCCGTGCTTAAATAATACACGATATGCCCAAGAGCAGTCACGATGCAAATCCATCCTTTTTTTGTAGTTCCCCTTCCTTGCAACAAGGAGTGCCTCTTCTATAGTATGGCGTGTATGTATTGCTCTGTGAGGGAATAATTCGTTGAGAAGACCTTTGTATCGTGATTGGATTGCTTCATATGCTCCAATATACAATTCCATGAACTTTTTCAAATTATAGTTGCATTCCTTTGCCTTTTCTCTAATAGCCTTCTTATTCCACTTAATTGGATAATAGATACCAATAGAACTTTCCCGTTCACCAGTTTTTGCTCTATTTAGGATAACCCATCCTTGTTCTTTATAATAGTTTACCCAATACTTCTCTCTTTTTCCACTCTCATGAATAGTCACGTTTTCTTCTAACACTATAGGAGAAGGAATATCACATTCACTCTTTACCGCAAACCTATTGACTGAAGATTTTACACTATTACAATGCTGCCAATTTCTTTTTATCATACTATTCGTCAATCCTACATAAACTGCATTTTGCTTGACAAATTCGTATGCATAGATGTACTTAGTATTTTTATCGTAGTCGTTTGGCTTGGGGGGTAATTTTTGTAGCCACACATAGTCATAAAGCCAACCATTACGTAGAGCTACATTATAGGCCCCAGAACTCTTTATTCTAAAATCAAAGAAATACTCATACTTGCGTGCCTCTGCCTCACAAGTATCCTTATCCCATTTCTTAGCGTTTCCAGAACAGTAAGGACAGCCGTGACCTACCAAATGAGCTGTTGGCGTCTGCCAGAAGTCTCCATGTATTTTACATACGATACATACATCTGTTTTGGTATTAATGTATTCAACTTTATGATATTCGTATAATTCACCATGAACCTTCTTGGCTTCCTCAATAAACTTTTCCACAGGTTTACGCTGAAGTCTACTTCGTCTAGCGTCGTAACATTTGGGACAAGCTTGATTGCTAGAAAAGATATTATCAGGTCGCATAGAAAATTCCCCATGTTCAACACCATCTGCATCCCTTTCATGACACACAAGCGTAATGGGAACTTTCATAGCTTTATATTCCACTTTTTCATAACCATAGCGGTCACCAAAGATAGAACGAAGTTTCTTGATTATTTCTTCCTGGGTATATGATTGCCTTTTCTTTTTTGGTTTTGAAACGTCAATTTTATAGGATAGCCACGTAAAATTCTTCAGCCAATGATGCTTCAATGCCGCATTATAAGCATCTTCACTTTGCGTTCTGAAAGATTTCATATCTTTATAACGAGAGGCTTCCTCGTAGCATTTCGTTTCAGTCCAAAATCTTAATTTGTCTGCATTAACTTCAGTAGCACATTTTTTACACCCTCGACCAGCGATATGGTGATAAGGTATTTGCCAGAATTCTCCATGTTGCTTACATATTATGCAAACATCTGTTTGGGCATTTACGTACTCCACCTTAGAATAGTCATACTTATTCCCATGCACCTCTCGGGCTCTCTTGATGAATTCTTCAGTGGTAATTTTTGGCTTATTACCACATTTGGGGCATCCTTGACCATACAAATGCTTTTGGGGCATCTGTGGAAATTCTCCATGTTCAGGACAAATGATGGTGACTTTTTCTTTACTATTCACATACTCCACCTTGGAATAGTCATACTTATCCCCATGCACCGCTTGGGCCCTTGCTATGAATTCTTCGGTGGTCAGTTTTGCCATAAAACTTACAATAAAGCAATGAGTGATGTAAACAAAATCCCTATAACAACAATACCCAAACAACCTCTTTTTGAACTCTGTTCTTCAACGGTTTGAACTTGCTCAACTTGATTATCTGATGGATTCTCTTCCTTCTTTTCTGTAACCTTCTCCGTTTGGTTTACGTTGCCGGCTTTCATTTCAACAGACTTCCCTTCAACCAATATCTCACGGAACTTTACCATGAGATTGCCACACATTTCGGCATCTTCCAAAGCATTGTGGTGATTGAGTACAGGAACATCAAATCGACGGCAAACGGCATCCAATGAATGCGTACCTTGTCCTTCAACTTGTAAACCTCTCTTTGCTTCTGCCTCCCGTGAAAGCGGCAAGGTGTCAAGGATGTTGTTGTAATCCAAGTTGGTATCAATCTCATAGTAGGCACACACATCGCGTATGCAGCATTTCTCTACACTTGCGTTGTGGGCCACCAATGGAAGGCCATCCACAAAGGCCTCAATATCTGGTAACAACTCTGCGAAAGTCTTTTCTTTTCTAACATCATCCTCAGATATACCGTGCACCCACGTCAATATCTGTCCGCTCTTGCCTGGATAATCAAATGGTGGGCGTATCAACGAATAATACTGGTCTACCTTCTTACCATCACGATATTTAACCATTCCTATCGAACAGGCCGAGACACGTTGAGAATATAACGTTTCGAAATCGATGCTGACAAACGAGGATGGAATCTCAACTTTCTGAGAAGCCTTGTTTATCTGTATATCGCTATTGCCGTATCGTTCCATTTCATGTTCGAAGCTTTCCACCTGTATAATCAGGTCTTTATCCTCGAAAGAAATAATGCATCTACGATGTGATAGGCATTCCTCAATTGTTCCTGTATTGAATCCATCCTTTTCAAAAGATTGTCTGATAAAGTCATCTGGAGCCTCACCAACGAACCTATAATATTCATCACCTTCTCTATAGCAAGGAAGGTTGCGAGCATCTTCGTCGCTCAGTTTGTAATCACGATAGTAAGGTTCTATCCATTTGGCATTATACCTAATGACATCTATATGTTCATCAACTCGTTGCATATAGATTTGGAAGGGGGCATAGAAATCTCTTGGCTTTTTTCCTGCGCGAAAAGACTGCATAGCCTTTTCACGTCTCCGCTCTCGTTCAGCTCTTTCATCCTTCCATTCCTGCAACTTTTGGGCATTCATCTCATCAATAGCCCTCTGCTTTTCTTCCTTCGCTGCTTGCTTTTTGGCAACTGCGGCATTGTGGATTTCTGCTTTGGCATCACTACCACAATGGGGACAGCCAAATTGCAAATTCAAAATCTGATTAGGTAATTTTGAGAAAGCACCATGCGTGGGACATATCAACGTTACAGGAGTTGTAGAGCTCTCATAAACGAACTCATCCAATCCGAATTTATCACCAAACTTCTCTTTTAGCTTGGCTATGAACTTCTCGCCTTTCTCACACTTAGGACATCCTTTGCCATCCAGATGCTCGCGGGCATAAACTTGAAAATCACCATGAACAGGACACGTCACAACAACACGATGATCACGATTCTTATAGTCCACCTTGCTATAGTCATAGCGGTCACCATAAATCTCCTTAGCCTCTGCTATGAATGATTCCGTTGTAACCACTCTCCTGCAGAGTTCCTGGCTTCTGTTGCCCTGTGGCGTATCTTGTTCGTTCATATTTATTACATTTTAGATGAAATGTTCTGTTCAGTAGGTATAAATGCAATTCGTTTACTTCTTTTCTTCCTTCCGGCTACTCTCCTCAAACACCCTTTGCAGTTCCTCCTTGGGGGCAGGCCTTCAGCAGTTCTGGATACATCTCGTCAGTAGTCTTATTTCAACATTTTCCTACCACTATTGTCTTCCAACACCCGCATCTGCTGGAGGGCAAGCAGAGATTAAACCCATCGAATTCGAGGGGTATAGGGGCCGAATTCGACCCTTTTATTGTCGCCATCGA